>NZ_JAXMOD010000003.1:0-363906 GCF_034670085.1 Psychroserpens sp.
CTTTAAACTTAAATTAAAACTCGAAAAACCATCATTGTCATCATCACAAACCTCTAAAGGCGTTACTAAATTCGCTATCGGATTCATGATAACCTCCAAATCTAAAGTCGTAGTGTTGTAACAGGTTGTATCAGTACTTTCTAATCTTACAAATACTGTTTGCAAATTAGGAACTATGTTAGTGTAAGGCGAAAATATTTCATTTGTATCAGCATTTGCATCAGCCAACGTTTCATAATATGTAACCACCACATTAGCTTGGCCATTAATTAATTCTGTATTTGCATCAGTCAAATTAAAAATTGCAAAGCCATCAGTATCATCATCACAAACCGATAAAGGTGTAGGAATAAGAACAGCTGGTCCTGCGTTTACATTTAAATCGAAAGAAATAGTTTCGAAACATAATGTATTAGCATCATTTTCAACTCTAACAAATATCGTTTGAGGATTAGAAATATTAGTATAAGGACTAACTAAAACATTAGTATTGGCTTCTGCATCAACTTGAGTTGGATGATATGTAAGCGTTACCCCTGTTTGCCCATTAAGTATCGTCGCAGTTTGAGAGTTCAAATCAAAAGCTTCAAAACCATCAGCAGAGGCATCATCACAAACTACCATATCCTCAGGTTGGGTTAATGAAATTCCAGATGCTACTAATAAATCAAAAGTTGTAGTAACATAACAGTTCGTATTATTTGTATTTACAATCCTAACAAAAATCGTTTGTGGGTTTACTGTATTAGTAAATAAATTTGGCAACGGATTCGCATTATTATCAGCATCTGCTTGAGAAACATGGTAAGATATTACCACATTTGCTTGAGCTCCAATAACTTCAGCATCTTTCGTAGATAAATCAAATTCTGTCAAATCGTCTAATACAATATCATCACATAACTCATAGACTGATATTGGGTTCACTAAAGGATTAGGAAAAAACGTAATCACTACATCTTCGCTAAGAGTACAACTCTGGTCTGTAACCTCAACTAAATAGGTTTCCGAATTAGGAGAAGACACCGTCAACGTAGGGTTGGTTTCACCTGCTTGTAAAATCCCTCCAATATACCACTGATAAGTTGCCGTAGCAGTACCAATATCAGCATCTAGTATAACATCTGCATCGCCTTCACATAACTCTTGATCAGGACCTAAATCTACAGTAAAAGGGACATCTTTACTTACAGTAACATCATCGGTAACCACAATAGTATCACCATTACAATTTGTATAAGTCACTTCTGCCGTATATGTTGTAGTACCATTAGGGCAAACATTTAATGTTGGTGTTGTACCAATTACAGTGCCTGCAGAATCTAACCAAGCAAAATCAATAATACTAGGTCCTGCCGGAGTGAAACGCCAAGCTTCATCTGAGGTTGTCCATTGACCTGTATTTCTTCCTGGAGGAACAAATGCTGTTGTACCAGCATCATTTTGGATACCAACAGCAGCATTACCACTATTCCATCCTGTACATAATGGTTTATTTTTAATATAAATATCGATCACATTTGTAGTCTCATATAATACAGCCATATGAGTTGCTAATAAATTATTGCAGGCACCTGAATACATTGGTACTTCAAACCAAGACACTGCTAATACTCTGTTAGGTGATGTACCAATAATTTCCCATGCAATCTCTTCAGAAGTACTTTGAGTTGGGTCTATATCATGAGTAGGCGTTAAAATATTAGCTTCCCCTAAAGTATTATTAGTATTATTTGGTAAAGACTCTGTAAAAGCCCATCCATTTCCACCTGTATTGTTATTAAAACTAATCACACCATTAGATCCTACTTGAAATTGTGTTTCAATATTTGTGAAAAAGCAAAAATCAAAAGGTAGATTCTCATAACTAGACCACTGGTCATCAGCATTAGGGTTTAAAGAGTTTGTTAAACCACTAAAAGAAAATGGTGGCACAAAAGGTATTTCGGTAACCGTATAGGTATTTGTTTCACCAATATCTAAAAATTCAGCAGTGATATCTGTACATGTATCTGCACAATCAATAACAATATCATCGCCAGCTTCAACAAATGGCGTTCCTGGTCCTGAGGCACCAATTTGTGCAGTTAAGTTAATCGTATTTGTACTAGAACAACCGGCAGGATTAGTATCTGTAATTACTAATGTTACAGTATATAAACCAGCTGTAGCATATTGGTGCATCACTGTAGCTCCAGTTCCCGTATTTGTATCTCCAAAATCCCATGAATAGGTAGCTCCTGTTCCATCTATTGAAAAAGTTCCACTACCATTAAAAGTTATCACTTCATTTACATCTGCAACAACCACATTATTAACATCAAATGCTGGATTAGTACTATCTAAATTTGCAACAATGGATTGACAAGGTGTTAAACATGCTATATCTGCAGCCCAACCTGTAGTAGTACCTGAACCGTTAGACACAAACTCAATTGTTATACATCCTGAAGGTGTTGTTGCTTCAATAACTCCTGGATTATTTCCTCCAGAATACGAACCAAAAGATGGAAATGTATTATCCGGTCCATCATAAATAGTCATTACATCCAAACTCAATTGTGTACTAAACGCTGTAAAACTTAATTGAATAGCATCACCTGCTGTAGGTGGACAAATGGTTAGTGTAAAATTTTCGTTACTTGAATATGGTCCAAACTCACCACCTGAATCAAAAAATCGATCTGTACATTGACTTATTGTTCCATCTTGCATCAGAATATCCTGACCATATGAAAAAACTGTAAAAACGAGGAATAAAAGAGTAGTTATCTTTTTCATAATATGATGATTATTGAGGGTTTTGAGATTTGATAGTTATTAAATATTGTGAATTATCAAATCGATACGTCTTTGAACCTTCCCTTGAATGAAAATTGAATTGATATTTTAAAGGGTTAAATGTACTAGCATTATAAACCGCGTCATGAATTAGACCTTTATTATAAGGATTGAAAAGTGGAACAGTAGATAATTTTGCAAAACTTGACAAATCCTTGCTTGAATGTTCTATAATTACAACTCGATTTCTTAGAATATTTTTAACATCCTTTAATCGCTGAGGCTTACTTAAGATATCTTCTTCAGCATGATCTCCATAAACTTCATTAATTTGCTTTAACTCGTTAGCCGTTAGAGGTGCATCTACATTGTCATCAAATACAACATGTTGCAATGGTTTTTGCTTTTGATTATTTTGGGAAAACGACAAGTTTACCGTTAACATACTAAAAATGAATGCCAAAGGCAGAAGGAATTTTGTATTCATAGCTTTCTATTGATTAAAAGACGTGAAATTTAAGAAATTTTTAATTAAATTACTGTTAATGTTGAATAGCAATTAGCGTCCAACATATACATTACTATAACATTTCAGATTAAAAAACTCCTACCTATGTATTAACTTTTTTTAATTGTTTATCTTTGCAAACTCTAAAAGCAACTTTTTATGTTGATTTAGAAGTTTTTAATTTTGAATAGGTTTATAATAAATGCTTGTCAAAAATTTGATTAATGAAAATAGAAAAAGACTTGGAAGATTTTGAAGCAATAGGTGATGACCATGTAGGTTCTTCATCTGAAACACCATTACGTGATGATGCTTTCAAACTTACTAATGATGAAAAAATAGATATCATTAAAGATGATGTTCGCCATATTATGGAAACCTTAGGCCTCGATTTAACAGATGACAGTTTAAATGGAACTCCTAACCGCGTTGCAAAAATGTTTGTGAATGAGATTTTCGGTGGACTTGATCCAAAGCGAAGACCTAAGGCGTCAACTTTTGATAACAAATATAAGTATGGTGAAATGCTTGTTGAAAAAAACATAACTGTATACTCAACTTGTGAACATCACTTACTTCCTATCGTTGGAAAAGCGCATGTTGCCTACATTTCAAACGGAACTGTTGTTGGCCTTTCTAAAATGAATCGTATTGTAGATTACTTTGCAAAGCGTCCGCAAGTGCAAGAACGCTTAACCATTCAAATTGTAAAAGAGTTGCAAACTGTTTTAAATACTGATGATGTCGCCTGTGTTATTGATGCTAAACACCTTTGCGTGAATTCAAGAGGCATAAGAGATATTGATAGTAGTACTGTCACTTCAGAATTTGGTGGTAAATTCAAAGAAAAAGATACCAAAAGAGAATTTTTAGATTATATCAATTTAGATACAGCGTTTTAATTTTAAGGACTTTTTAATTATTCAGCATGCAATTATACCAAAACCAAACTATTCAGATTTATAATTCATTAAGTGGTAAAAAAGAAATCTTCAAACCTATTGAATCAGGTTATGTTGGTATGTATGTTTGTGGACCTACGGTTTACAGCAATGTCCATTTAGGAAATGTGAGAACCTTTATGTCATTTGATATGGTGTTTCGATACCTAAAACATTTAGGGTATAAAGTTCGATATGTTAGAAATATAACTGATGCTGGACATTTAGAAAATGATGCAGATGTAGGTGAAGATAAAATCACAAAAAAAGCACGTTTAGAACAAATTGAACCTATGGAAGTTGTTCAGCGTTATACGGTAGATTTTCATAATATTTTAAACACACTTAACTTTTTACCTCCTAGCATTGAACCTACGGCTACTGGACATATTATCGAACAAATTGAACTCATTAAAACTATTATTGACAACGGTTTTGGATATGAAGTGAATGGTTCGGTGTACTTTGATGTTCATAAGTTTAATGAATCTAATGAATACGGTAAATTAAGCAAACGTAAACTTGAAGACTTAATCCATAATACACGAGCTCTTGAAGGACAAAGCGATAAAAAAAATCCACAAGATTTCGCGCTTTGGAAAAAAGCAGAACCTCAACATATCATGCGATGGCCTTCACCCTGGAGCGATGGTTTTCCTGGTTGGCATTTAGAATGTACTGCGATGAGTACAAAATATTTAGGTGACAATTTTGATATTCATGGTGGTGGAATGGACTTAAAATTCCCGCATCACGAATGTGAAATTGCACAGAGTGAAGCTGCAAAAGGTATTTCTCCAGTAAACTATTGGATGCACGCAAATATGCTTCAATTGAATGGACAACGTATGTCTAAAACTACTGGAAATACTGTTAATCCAGATGAATTATTGTCTGGAAACAACAAATTTTTCAGCAAAGCTTACGGACCTAGTGTCATACGATTTTTTAATGCACAATCGTCATACAGAAGTGTTTTAGATTTAACTGATGATGGTTTATTAGCTAGTGAAAAAGGCTTCTACAGATTAATGGATGCCATAAATGGTCTTGACGATTTACCCACTGGATCAACATCGACATTTAATGTAACCGAATGGAAGCAGAAATGTTATGATGCCATGAACGATGATTTCAACTCACCTATTTTAATTGCGCATCTTTTTGAAGCTGCAAAATTGGTGAATCAAATTAAAGATAATAATGCATCTCTAACTTCTGAAGATTTAGAGGAATTGAAAAGCACAATGCATGCTTTTACGTTTGATGTTTTGGGATTAGAAAATGCTTCTAAATCAGAAAATGGTACTGATAAACTTTCTGGAGCTGTTGAATTGTTAATTCAGTTGCGTCAAGAAGCAAGAGCAAATAAAGATTTTGCATTATCTGATAAAATACGAGATGAATTAGCCGCAAAAGGAATTCAGTTGAATGATGGAAAGGATGGCACGACATTTTCGACAAACTAAACAGTTTGTCTGTTTGAGCGGAGTTGAGAACTATTCATTGTAAAGTATTTAATTAGGTTTCGACTGCGCTCAACCTGACACTCTAATAGCTTTCTAATTAAGAAATGAAAAAACTCCTAACATATCCATTTATATTTCTAATTAAAGTTTACCAAACATTAATCTCTCCGTTAACGCCTGCATCGTGCAGATTTCAACCTACTTGCTCGCATTATAGTAAAGAAGCTCTTGAAAAACATGGCTTATTAAAAGGTGGAAAATTAGCGATAAGGCGTATTTTGAGTTGTCATCCATGGGGACGTAGCGGCTACGATCCTGTTCCCGAAAAAGAAGATTAAAACTATCTTAAGGTTTACTGCTTTTTGAGCATAAATAGTATCTTTACCCAACAAAACAAAACATATGTACGCTTTAGGTCTCGTTTGGAACCCTTCTAAAGGAATTGATTTCGGATTTTTCACACTTCATTTCTACAGTTTGATGTGGATTATTGCCTTCTTGTTAGGTTTCTATATTGTAAAACGCATCTTCAAAAATGACAATCAAACCAATGAAGCTTTAGATTCTCTTTTCGTATACTCTGTAATTGGAATCATGTTAGGTGCACGTTTGGGCCATGTCTTTTTTTACCAGTCTGAATTAATCAACGATGATTTCTTTAGCATCTTTCTCCCTTTTAAATTTAAAGGCGGTATAGAATTCACTGGTTTTCAAGGCTTAGCCAGTCATGGAGCTGCCATAGGCATGATAATATCTATGTATTTATACAATAAAAAAGTCGTCAAGAAAAGTGTGATTTGGGTTCTCGATCGTGTTGTTGTGCCTGTATCTTTAGGTGCTGTATTTGTGCGTTTAGGAAATTTTATTAATTCTGAAATTATAGGTAAAGTAACCGATTCTTCCTTCGGAATACAGTTCATTCAAGATACCTACAGCAAATATGATGTTGTTAAAATCACTGGAATTAAAGATGTAAAAGAGGCTTATACCGCTTTAGGTAGTGATCCTAAATATGCTGAGTTATTAGAAAAAGTACCATTTAGACATCCTGCGCAATTATACGAAGCATTTAGTTACGTTTTTGTGTTTTTCATCTTAATGTATTTTTATTGGAAAACAAATAAAAGTGAACAACAAGGGTTCTTATTTGGCTTATTTTTAGTTTTACTTTGGTCCGTTCGATTTGTTGTTGAATATGTAAAAGAACCTCAAAATATTGAACGCGCAGATTGGCTTTTAAATACCGGTCAGCTTTTAAGTATCCCGTTTATTTTAATAGGTTTGTACTTCATGTTTGTTTATAAACCGAAACGTAAATTGAGCTAATATGAAACGACAATGGCTTAGACTATTTGCTGTTTCTACATTTGGTATTTTGTGTTTTTCTAGTTTATCTTGTAAAGAAACTCAGCAAAACACGAAGGTGAAAGCTGCTACGATTTCTTTTAAAAAAGAAGGAGAACTTCAGATTAAAAAGGCAATTACTGATTCAGTTATTACTACTCTTGATATTGAAATTGCCGACGATGATTATTCCACTCAAACTGGATTGATGTATCGTAAGCGCATGGAAAACAATCAAGGTATGTTATTTATCTTTCCTGATTCAGACTATAGAAGTTTCTACATGAAGAATACTGAAATTTCATTAGACATCATTTATATTTCAGAGGACAAACACATTGTAAGCATCCAGAAAAATGCAAAACCGATGGATGAAACCTCATTACCTTCAGAAGCGCCTGCAAAATTTGTATTAGAAGTTAATGCTGGTTTAAGTGAGACTTGGAATTTAGAAAAAGGAGATACTATTGAATTCACTTCAAACTAAACCATAATTATATAGTAAACAAAAAAGCCATTCAAATTGAATGGCTTTTTTAATTCTATAAAGATTGTTGAATTATTCCTCTTCTTTAGGAGCTTCACCTTTATCTTTTAATGTATCATACATAATTGGAGTTGCAATAAATACAGAAGAATATGTACCCACAATAACACCTACGATTAATGCGAATAATAATCCTCTTAAGGAATCGGCACCAAAAATAAACATTGCCAATAATACCACTAAAGTGGTTAACGATGTATTTAAGGTTCTACTCAATGTACTGTTGATCGCTGAGTTAATATTGGAACCTCCTTTAAATCCTGCACGTTCTGCAATTACTTCTCTAATTCTATCAAAAACGACAACCGTATCATTCAGAGAATAACCAATAACGGTTAATATGGCTGCAATGAAGGCTTGATCAATTTCCATACTAAATGGCATAAACTTATAAAGTAAAGAAAAGATACCTAATACGATAATCACATCATGGAAGACAGCTACAACTGCACCAGTTGAGAATTGCCATCTTTTGAAACGGAATAAGATATAAAGGAATACTACTACTAAAGATCCTAATACTGCCCAGAATGATTCTTTTTTGATATCATCGGCAATTGTTGGACTTACTTTACTTGATAATACTTTACCTACACCATTGGTAGCTTCAGAGAATTCAGTATAAGTAATATCTGCTGGTAAATAAGACTGCAATCCATTAAATAACATGGTTTGAATTTCCTCATCAGCTTCAGCTGAATTTTCATTTACTTTATACTTCGTTGAAATTTTTAACTGATTAGCAGAACCAATAGTTTTTACTTCAGCACTTCCGAAGACCGCATTCAAATCTTTGGCTACATCTTCAGAATTTACCGCTTTATCAAAACGCACTTGATAGGTTCTTCCTCCAACAAAATCAATACCTTGATCTAATTTATTAGTAAATAAAGACACTAAACTTATTACAATTAAAATACTAGAAATCACATAAGCCACTTTACGCTTAGCAATAAACTTGATATTCATATTCTTAAATAAACCTTTTGTTATTGACGTAGAGAAATCTAAATTCTTTCCTCTGTTTACATACCAATCTACTAATAAACGGGTAATGAATATTGCTGTAAATAATGATGTTACAATACCAATAAGTAAAGTAGTTGCGAAACCTTTAATAGGACCTGTTCCAAATACAAATAATATTAATGCTGTTAATCCAGTTGTAATATTGGCATCTAAAATTGAAGATAACGCATTTGCGAAACCATCTTTCACAGCTTCTTTCATGGCTTTACCCTTACCTATTTCTTCCCGTATCCTTTCGAAAATAAGTACGTTCGCATCCACAGACATACCAATCGTTAATACGATACCAGCTAAACCAGGAAGTGTTAATACAGCTCCTAATCCTGAAAGCACACCAAAAATTAACAAGATGTTTAATAATAACGCTATATCAGCAAAAATACCAGCTTTACCATAGTACATGATCATCCATAGTAATACTAAAGTTAAGGCTATTAAAAATGATTTTGTTCCACTCTCAATAGCTTCTTTTCCTAATGAAGGCCCAACTTGATCTGCTTGAACGATATCTGCTGAAGCTGGTAATTTACCTGCTCTTAACACGTTTGCTAAATCGATCGCTTCATTCACTGTAAAGTTTCCAGAAATTTCAGTATTTCCACCTGAAATCGCTCCATTAGTAGCTTGGGGAGCAGAATATACAATATCATCTAATACGATGGCAATTTGAGATTTATTAGTGAATGCTCTTCCTGTAATTTCTTCCCATTTTTTGGCGCCTTTAGCATTCATCTGCATGGTTACAGATGGTTTATTAGTATTGCTATACGATTGACGTGCATCCGTAATTACAGCTCCACTTAATTCTGGTTCATCTTCTCTGTTTCCTTTTAACGTATATAAATCTACATACTCAACTCCTGTATCTGCATCTGCAGTTGGCAAACCAAAAGCGAATCTAATGTTTCTTGCATCTGCAGGAAGATTAGCTTTTACTTGAGGCATATCTAAATACGATTGAAACTTGTCTTTATCTTCCAATTTAATTCCAATCATTCCACCAGAACGTGGAGGACCAATTAAATCAAACAACGGATTTACTTGAGCAACAGCTGTTGAATCTGTAGACGCGTCACCCAATAAATCATCAATTGTACTGTCTGCAGACGTTGAGTCTTGAGCTTCGGTAGCTTCCTCTTTTTCATCAAGACCCAGTACTTTTTTAAGTGTTTCATTAGATGCTACGAAGAAATTTCCAATAGACTGTCCGTTATCAACATCCCAGAACTGTAATTGTGCTGTTGTCGTAATTAACTCTGTTGCACGTTTTACATCTTTAACACCTGGAAGTTCTACTAATACACGACCTGTATTTCCTAAACGTTGAATGTTTGGAGACGTTACACCAAACTGGTCAATACGTTTACGCAATACTTCGAAAGCAGAAACAATAGACTCATCTACTTTCTGTTCGATTTCTTTTTTCACCTCATCATCAGTCATGTTGATGTTAATCACATCATCTAGACTTCTATTCGCAAATATATCTGGAGACGCTAATTTTTGGTCACCTTTAATCGCATCCCAAGCTTGGTAAAACGATTCTAAATACGATTCTTGAGCATCCTTTTGAATTTCTTCAGCATCAGCTAAAGCCTTATTAAAAGCTGGATCTTTACTATTATTTGCAAGACCTTTTAAGATGTCTTTTACTGAAATCTCAAGAATTACGTTTAATCCACCTTTAAGGTCAAGACCAAGATTCATTGATTTTTCTTTAACTTCTTTGAATGTGAAGCTTGTGACTCCTAAATCAAATACTTCCTGACTTGATAGAGAATCTAGATAACGAACCTCAGCATCACTGATGGCTTCACTATCTTGAAATTTACTTTCGGCATAAGTTTTTGCCTCTTTTTCAATTTGGTTAGCTTTGAATGTAAATGATAATTGATAAATACTTACCAATCCAAATAACAGTGCAAAAAGCTTTACTAATCCTTTGTTTTGCATTACTTTAATTTTTTTGAGTCAAATTTTTTAAAACGAGCAAATATATACTTTACTCACCATTTGACAATTATTTTTTATGTTTAAATGTATTGTTATGACTGCTTTTTCGATTAACTACAAAAAGCTTTCATTAAAATGTAATCTGAAGTTCAATGGGAAAACTTAGCTCTTAGCTATAATGTAAAATCCCATTTGTATTTGGTCCTGCTCTGACCTCTGGGATTTTATTCGACTTATGATCTATAGTAATTCCAGAATATTTATGGAATTTATAGGCAACCTTTATTTGTTGATCAAGATAACTATAATCAATTGCTTTTGCAGTAGCAAACGGATTTGTATTTGAAAGGCGGTCGTTATCTGCTTTATGTTCTAATCCTAGTTTTCCCGAAAGATGAAATGCTGTATCATATCCATTTTGGATTTCATACACATCTACATTATAGGCAATTGAATGGTCTTTTGAAGGAATATCAAATGGAATATTATGATCACCATTACTAGAGTTTCCTAATTCGAAATACTTTGCTTTGGAAAGTATTTTCTTTATACTAACAATATCAGTCGTACTGAAATAGGTGATTTTTAATTGTCCACCTTTATGTTTAGTTACCTGAATATCATGAACACCAACAGTTTGCAACTGTTCTTTAACAGTAGCAATAGCATGTTGTGCTGTGTCACTAGTAACCGTTTCACTCGTAAACTGTAAAACAATCTCTTGATTAGGATTCTTGTTGTCATCATGAGAAACAATACCTCCAACCAATGCTAGAATTATGACTAAAGCACTAATATACCATTTGTTATTCATGCGCCAAATATATAAAAAAATAAAGACTGTATTTCTACAGCCTTTATTTCTATGTTATATGGTTTGAATTAAAGTTCTAATAATCCGTTGGTTTTCTTAACGCCTTCAGCACTTTCGTTCATGTGTGCTTTTTCAGCAGCACTTAAAGGCACATCAACAATTTGTTCTATTCCGTTTCTACCAAGAATTACTGGAACACCAATACAAAGATCATTTAAACCATATTCACCTTCTAATAATGTTGAACATGGAAACATTTTCTTTTGGTCACAAGCAATCGCTTGAACTAATCCGCTTACTGCAGCTCCTGGAGCATACCATGCAGATGTTCCTAATAATTTAGTTAATGTAGCACCACCAACTTTGGTGTCTTCTTTAACTTGATTTAGTCTATCCTCCGACATAAACTCAGAAACCTTAATACTGTTTCTAGTTGCCTGAGAAATTAATGGTACCATTCCAGTATCACTATGTCCTCCGATAACCATTCCGTCAACATCACTTATGGGAGCATCTAAAGCTTCCGCTAATCTATATTTGAAACGTGCAGAATCTAAAGCGCCACCCATACCAATTATTTTGTGTTTTGGTAAATCGGTCGTTTTATGAACTAAATAGGTCATTGTATCCATAGGATTACTAACCACAATTAGAATTGTATTTGGAGAATGCTCTACTAAACTTGAAGATACAGATTTTACAATACCAGCATTGATACCAATAAGTTCTTCACGAGTCATACCAGGTTTACGAGGAATACCAGAAGTAATAACACAAATATCACTATTTGCTGTTTTTGAATAGTCGCTAGTACTTCCTGTTATTTTAGTATCAAATCCGTTTAAAGATGCACATTGCATTAAATCCATTGCTTTACCTTCAGCAAAACCTTCTTTAATGTCTAAAATGACGACTTCAGAGGCAAAGTTTTTAATGGCAATATATTCTGCACAACTTGCTCCAACTGCTCCTGCTCCAACTACTGTTACTTTCATGTTTATATGTTTTAATTGTGTTGTTATTTAAGAGTGCAAAATTACAAATTTTAAAAGTGCCAATGAAAAAAGCGTAAGAGAAAATCTTACGCTTTTGATTTTTTTTATACTATAGTTAAGTTCTCTTTAAAAAGAAAGGTTGAATCCTAAGGTCGCACTATCAAATTCTGCAACCGTATAATCTGCATTTATTCCAAAGATACCAAGCTTTAGGTTTGCGCCTATTGTTCCTCTTATTCCAGTGACCTCTTGTTCAAATGAAAAAGGATCTTTAATTTCTTCAGAAAATTGGGTACCATCTGTCACTCTATAGACTCCTAATAAATCTGTAGTTGATTTCCCTGAAATATATCCTAATCCTCCATAAAAGTTTATGATTTTCAATTTTGTTCCAACGATTAGTTCAAAAAGCATGGTATTTACTTCAGTTTCCACACGTTGATTTTCACCATCTACAAATTCGGCATCCGTAAAATCATAACTTGCATCCAAATGTGTATACGCTATCAATCCTGATATTGCTACTGGAAAAATTTTATCTGCAGGCAACCAACTCGTAAATTCTTGTTGAATTCCTAACCCGTATAAACCAACTTTTGCTTCTGAAGTTTCTACTTTGGGAAAATAGCGTCCTTTTAATTGTGTTCCTTTAAATGGGGAGAAACTAGCCTGTAAAAATCCTGTTGGAATGATATTAAAGTTTTGCGAACCTATACCTGTAGGAAGTTCTAATTCCTTCTCTTGATTTCCAAAAATAGGATCACTATAGGTTATTATCACACTTATTGAAGGATCATTATGTCCTAATGCTGTGGCAACAGTTTTTGTAGAACTACCATCCTCAAATCTAATATTCTCATAATCGTCGACATTAATTTGGAACGATTTTTTCTCATCTTTAACAAAACCAATATTTCCAATTAATGATATTTCAAAATTAAAACGATTTGGTGCTTTGGCATTGTTGAACCATCCATTGTTTATTCCAAATGCCAATCCTTCAGAAGCAGGTGCAATATAGCCTTGTGTGAATCGCTCAGCATCGGCTATACCTGCGGCTAGTAGATCATTCACATTTTCTTGAGCTTTCACTAATACTATACTAAGTAAAGCTGTACTAATTAAAATTATTCTCTTCATAACATTGTAGGTTTATTGAACGTCAAAATTAGTAAACTTTTCGAAACACAACACTTCATCGTTAATAAATGTGTTTTACCGATAATAAAACGTGTGACATATGTAATTATTTCACGAATGGAAATAAAAAAAGCAACTACTCTATATACGTAGTTGCTTTAGTTATGGTTTTCGCATCGATAAAATCAGCGAACATATATTTTATTTATGCATCAATATTCGCATAAATCGCATTCTTTTCAATAAACTCTCTACGAGGTGGCACTTCGTCACCCATTAGCATTGAGAAAATTCGATCTGCTTCTACACCATTATCAATTTGAACTTGTCTTAGTGTTCTAAAATCTGGATTCATTGTTGTATCCCATAATTGAGATGCGTTCATTTCCCCTAAACCTTTATAACGTTGTATTTTACTACCATCACCAAAATCGTTCATAATATTAGTTCGTTCTTCGTCACTCCATGCATATTGCTTTTTAGCACCTTTCTTTACTAAATATAAAGGCGGTGTGGCGATATAGATATGTCCATTTTCAATCAACTCTTTCATATATCTAAAAAAGAAGGTTAAAATTAGAGTTTCAATATGGCTACCATCAATATCGGCATCACACATGATAACTACTTTATGGTATCTTAATTTAGATAAGTTAAGTGCTTTACTATCATCTTCAGTACCTATGGTAACACCAAGTGCTGTATAGATGTTTTTAATTTCCTCGTTTTCAAAAACACGATGTGACATAGCTTTTTCTACGTTTAAAATCTTTCCACGTAAAGGAAGAATCGCTTGAAACGCTCTATCACGACCTTGTTTTGCAGTTCCACCTGCCGAATCTCCCTCGACCAGGAATACCTCACATTTTGTTGGATCCTGCTCTGAGCAATCACTTAATTTTCCAGGTAAACCTCCAATACTCATTACGGTTTTACGTTGCACCATATCACGAGCTTTTTGGGCAGCATGACGTGCTTGAGCAGCAAGAATTACTTTTTGAACAATGATTTTAGCATCATCTGGATGTTCTTCTAGATAATCGGTTAGCATTTCTGAAACCGCTTGACTTACAGATGCAGATACTTCTCTATTTCCTAATTTCGTTTTGGTTTGTCCTTCAAATTGAGGTTCTTGAACTTTTACCGAAATAATAGCTGTTAAACCTTCACGGAAATCATCGCCTGCAATATCAAATTTCAGTTTATCTAACATTCCTGAACTATCGGCATATTTCTTCAGCGTATGTGTTAAACCTCTTCTAAAACCAGATAAGTGGGTTCCACCTTCATGCGTATTAATATTGTTTACGTAAGAATGTAAGTTTTCAGCATACGATGTATTATAAATCATGGCAACCTCAACAGGAACACCATTTTTTTCACCTTCAAAAGCAATTACTTCTGCTATTAATGGATCACGATTACCATCTAAGAATTTGATAAATTCTTTAAGACCTTCTTTAGAATGAAATGTTTCGCCTTCAAACTCACCATCATCTTTTTTATGACGTTTATCAACTAAATGAATTGTGATGCCTTTATTTAAATAGGCCAACTCACGTAAACGACTTGCCAATGTATCGTAGTTATATTCTAAGGTTTGAGTGAAAATTGTAGCATCTGGCTTAAAAGTAACTATCGTTCCTCTTTTCTCAGTTGTACCAACTTTCTTTACGGGATACATAGCTTTCCCTTTTTCGTATTCTTGTTCCCAGATTTCACCCTTTCTGAATACTGTTGCTTTTAAATGATCTGATAAAGCGTTAACACAACTTACTCCAACACCATGTAAACCACCAGACACTTTATAAGAATCTTTATCGAACTTACCACCTGCTCCAATTTTGGTCATTACAACCTCAAGTGCAGACACGCCTTCCTTTTTGTGGAGATCTACTGGAATACCACGACCATCATCTTCTGTCGTTATAGAATTATCTTCATTAATAATTACTGTAATATTATCACAATGTCCAGCTAAGGCTTCATCGATTGAGTTATCAACAACCTCATAAACCAAATGGTGCAATCCTCTTGCACCAGTATCTCCAATATACATTGATGGACGCATACGTACGTGCTCCATGCCTTCTAAAGCCTGAATACTATCTGCTGAATAATTATCCTTATTAAATTCTTCTCTTTTTTCGCTCATAAATTTTAATTTATCTTGAAATAACTAGTTTATAAATCTTAGTATAATTTTGAATTATACATCGCATAAAAAAAGATGCATTTAGCATCCTTTTGAACACAAACAAAGATATGAAATTAAGACGCTTTTTGAAAGCTTTTTACACACAGAAATCAATAATTATTAACATTTGTTAATTACTAGAAAGTGTCTTAAATCGAATAAAAAGCACCTTAAAATTGATTTTACTGATTTTTAACATCTTCCAAAAAGCGCTTAAAACTCAAAATCTCGCAGAAGCGAGATTTTGATTTAAATTAATTACAATATATGAGCTCAATTTGAACTTTTTAATACGCCTCATCATGAACATTAGCAATCGCTCTTCCTGATGGATCATTCATGTTTTTAAAGGCCTCATCCCATTCTAATGCAATTTTAGTACTACAAGCCACACTTGGTTCTTGCGGTACAGATAAAGCTGCTGTATCACTTGGGAAGTGTCCTTCAAAAATTGTGCGGTAATAGTATTCTTCCTTGTTTATCGGTGTTTGAATTGGAAAACGGAATTTAGCATTCGCCATTTGATCATCAGTTACTTCTTTTTCTACCAGTTCTTTTAAGGTATCAATCCAACTGTAACCAACTCCATCACTAAATTGTTCTTTTTGTCTCCATGCCACACTTTCTGGTATCATATCTTCAAACGCTTTACGAATGACCCATTTTTCCATGCGTTCACCATTAATCATCTTGTCTTTTGGATTGATTCGCATAGCGACATCCATAAATTCTTTATCTAAAAATGGCACACGTCCTTCAATTCCCCAAGCCGCCAAACTTTTATTAGCCCTTAAACAATCGTACATGTGTAATTTATCTAATTTACGAACTGTTTCTTCATGAAATTCTCTTGCGTTAGGCGCCTTGTGAAAATACAAATAGCCGCCAAAGATTTCATCTGCACCTTCACCACTCAACACCATCTTTATTCCCATAGATTTAATAACTCTTGCCATTAAATACATTGGTGTTGACGAACGTATTGTAGTAATATCATAGGTTTCAATATTATAAATTACATCTTTTATGGCATCTAAACCTTCTTGAATTGTAAATTTAATTTCGTGATGTACGGTTCCAATGTGGTCCGCCACTTTTTTAGCAGCTTTCAAATCTGGAGAACCTTCTAATCCTACTGAAAACGAATGCAGTTGCGGCCACCAAGCTTTTTCTTTATCGTCAGCTTCAACACGTCGTTCAGAATATTTTTTGGCTATCGCAGAGGTCACTGAAGAATCTAAACCACCAGAAAGTAAAACACCATAGGGCACATCACTCATTAGTTGTCTGTGTACTGCAGCTTCAAGTGCTTCTTTAATTTCTGCGATACTTGTTTCATTATCTTTTACGGCATCATAATCTCTCCAATCACGTTTATACCACTGCACAAATTTTCCGTCTTTACTGCTCATATAATGTCCTGGAGGAAACAATTCGATTTTAGTACAAACACCTTCCAAAGCCTTTAATTCTGAAGCGACATAAAAGGTTCCATTTTGATCCCAACCAATATATAACGGAATAATTCCCATGTGATCACGAGCAATGAAATATTCGTCTTTCTCAACATCGTAGATAGCAAAACCAAAAATACCATTCAGCTCATCCACAAAATGGACGCCCTTTTCTTGATATAATGCTAAGATGACTTCACAATCACTTTCAGTTTGGAACTCATATGTGGCTTTAAATTGCTTTCTTAATTCTCTATGGTTATAAATTTCGCCATTTGCAGCCAATATTAATGTCTTGTCTGGACTCAATAATGGTTGTTTTCCTGAAGCAGGATCGACAATCGCTAAACGTTCATGAGCCATAATCACTTTATCATCACTGTAAATTCCGCTCCAGTCTGGTCCACGATGACGTATCGTTTTTGCCATTTCTAATACTTGAGGTCTCAACTCATCTGAGTTTTGTTTTATATCGAACGCACATACAATTCCGCACATAACTAAATTTATTTTTTGTTTATTAATAGAATACAAATATGAATTATAAGTTTAATATTTGAAACATAATATCTTGTTTTGCTTACAATATGTAATTAAATATCTAATTTTACTATTAAAAATAATTCTTTGACCAAAAAACAGATGCTTAACTTTGTAATTTGAAAGTAGAAATACACCTATGAAATTAGCAACATTATTCTTCCTTTTATTTAGCTTGAGCCTAACTGCACAGCCGACTTGGCAACCTGCACCAAACATAATTTCAAACGCAAATGGACAACGTTTTGATGACGTTTTCTTTTTAAACGAAAATTTAGGCTGGGCAGCAAATGGCTATTATGCAGCGGTTTATAAAACTACAGATGGTGGTTTAAATTGGACGGAGCAACTCAATGAAAATAATATTCCTGGAGGATATTATTTTAGAAATATTGAATTTTTAAATGAAGATATTGGCTTTATTGGTACACTAAATGGCGCATTTTTTAAAACCATTGATGGTGGTTCCAACTGGACAGAAGTTACAAACATCACTCCAAATCCTAATGCCATATGTGGATTAGATGCTGTTGGAACTTCGACTATTTACGGTTGTGGTGCTTATTTTAATCCGGCACACATTATCAAATCAACAGACAGTGGAGACACCTGGACATTTATTGATATGTCTAGCTATTCTGATGGTTTGGTAGAAGTCCTATTTTTAGATGAACTTACAGGATTCGCTTCAGGAAGAGCTTCTGATGGTGGAATAATTTTAAAAACCATAGATGGCGGACTAACTTGGACCGAAATCTATAATACCAATTTAAGTGGAGAGTATGTTTGGAAACTTCAAACACTCGAAGGCAATAGCAATGTTATGTTTGGCGCTGTTTCATCTACTGGAGGAAATAATGGAAAATTAATAAAATCAATCGATGGTGGTGTTAGCTGGAATAGCTTTGAATCTGTAGAAACGGAAATCCAAGCTGTTGGCTTTATTACTGAAAATCATGGATGGATGGGTGGACACACCACAGGTTTTCAAGAAACTTTAGATGGCGGACAAACATGGACAGACTTAAACATTGGCAATAATCTAAATCGAATTTTTATCATAAATTCTACTAGAGCATATGCATCTGGAACTACAGTTTACAAGTATACTGATGAAACCTTAAATGTTCAAGATTTTAGTCAAGTAGACCATCAGCATTTAGATATAAAAATTCTCGAAAATCCTGTGGAAAGCAATTTACAGTTTACTATTAATTTTGAAAGTGATGACAATATCCTTATTGAACTTTATGACATAAGTGGCAAATTCCTAAAACAATTATCTCGCGATGTGATAACTCAAAAGACGCTAAAGAACTACAACTTTAATGTTTCTAATTTAGTCTCTGGCACTTATTTTATTGATTTTCACAACAATTCTGGACGATCTGCTTTAAAGTTTATAAAGAATTAAGCATCACTTGTAAACTTTAACAAGTATTTGCGACATTTAATACAACTTTAAGACCTTCCGGTTTTATTTTTAAAGACATTTACAACAACTAAAAACACAGATTATGAAAACAACATCAATTATTTCAACTATTTCTTTAGCTTTTTTAATGCTAATTTCTTTCAATTCAAATGCTCAGGAATTTTCAGGATTAGACAAAAGTCCGATGGATGCGGCATCATTCCCATCAAATTACAAGGAAGCTGATAAGTATATTAAAATTGTTTATAGTAGACCACAATTAAATGAACGTTCACTTGAAAAACTAGTTCCTCATGGTGAAGTTTGGAGGACTGGAGCGAATGAAGCAGCAGAATTAACACTTTACAAAACTATGATATTTGGTGACACAGAGGTTTCTCCTGGTACCTATACATTTTATATTCTTCCTGGAGCCAAAGAATGGACAGCCATAATTAATAAAGATCTTAATGTTTGGGGAAGTTATTTTTACAATGAAAAAAATGATGTTGCAAGAGTAACCGTTCCTATTGTGAGAGCAAAAGAATCTATGGACGTATTTTCTATTGCTTTTTCAGAATCAGATAGTGGTATAGATATGCACATGGGTTGGGGTGACGTGCGCATCGCTGTTCCTTTTACTAAAATGTAAAACAATTAGTATTAATAACAAAAAAGCACTGAATATCAGTGCTTTTTTTTGTTTGTCTAATTACCTAAGTATAACTTTCTGACTTTTAGTTTTCTTTGCACTATTTAGTGTCACAATATAAACTCCATCTTCAAAGGCAGATACATCCACTTGATTCGTTAATTGACTTTCGTCTAATTCTGTGGTCAATACTAATCGACCTCTAATGTCGAATAAAGCAAACTCAGTAGCATCAGTAAGGAGTCCGCTTACAGTTATTATACGTGGTGTTTTCGTTGCAAAAATCTTAAGGTTATCAAATTCATTTTCTGAAGTCCCAAAAGTTTCATCAGCAAATCTTAAATAAAAACGTCCTGTACCAACTAAATTTTCGTTTGGAGTCATTACAAAATCAGTTTGATTTAATAAGGTAAAGGTATTATTCAATCGATCTTCTAAATACACATCTGTTGATGCTGGTACATTTGATTCTGAAATACTAACCGTTATTTGTTCGTTTGCATTTGAATTGATTCCCAAAGGAATGACTATCGATTCAAAATCTTCATTTGGCAAAGACTGAATAGCCATATCAACACCTGTATTATCTTCGACAAGTTCAGAATAAATTGAAAAATCTCCTGCATTGGTTCCCCAAACTCCTGCGTCATATCCTCGATCTAATCCTAAGGTTGTGTTTTCAATAAAATAAAAATCGGTGCTTTTAGACGTATTGTTAGTTGACAATTGTAATTTTAAATGTGTATTTACAATTTCATTATTTCGACCTAAAATAAAATCATCACTTGCACCTGTAGCTCTCATTGCTGGCGTAAATTCTAAATCATAAAGTGGAGCATTAATTGCATCTGCGCTCACAAAAAACCCTTGACCTGGAGCTATTACTGTAGAAGCTGTTGTAGTAGCCAAATTATAAATGGTCCAGCCATCTAATGCATTTCCGTCATAGCCATAAATTGCAGCAGTTCCAGAGTTCATTAAACTTAAATTGCTTACGCCAGCACTAACTTCATGAGTAAGAAATGTTTGAACATTTAAATATGAAGGGTATGGATTTCCAACAAGGTTCCATTCTTGTTCTGCAGGCTCTGTAGGTCCAGAATTTATAATATCAACACTTACAAGAGACTTATTAGCTGTTCCTGTAAATGTAAATGTACCGTTGTCACTAGATGCTGCTCTATAGCCAATACCAGCATCTAAAGGCGTAGTATCTGTTCCAGTATAGGTTAGATATGTGCCTGTTGTTTTATCAAAAGGACCAAATAAATATAATGTTCCATTGTTTAAAATATTTGGATTAGCAGAAGCAAACGCATTAAATGCTTGACCCGTTAAAGGTGGAGAAATTAAATCATTACTACCAGTTTCGCCAGAACCATTAATATTTACATGACGATTATAGTAAATTGTTCCAGCTATTGAACCATCAAGAATTAAACTAGAGTATGATGTAGATGACGATTCTAAAGTCACTGTTGGTGCTGTTAAAGTCACTCCTGTATTAATTGTGGCATCTGCGCCTTCTCTCACTTTTAAACTTAATACGGACACATCTGACGCTATGATAGTAGATTCACCTTCCATAACTACAGCATTTTTAATGCCAGTGTTTGGTGTAGGTTCTTCATTCCACACATCATTTTCATAGACCAAATGGTTGACGATTTGATTAGAACCACTCGTTCCTGGTGAGCCTAAATCTGGCGCATCAATGCCTTCTGAGCTTTTGGCCGCTGCCCATAAACTACCATCATTATTATCTTGAATATTACTCCCAACATACTCCATAGAAGCACCTGTTGGATTTGGCCAAACTGGACCACCATCGTAAACGGTTCTATCGATCTCAGTATTTTCACCATCTTCTAAAATAAGTGCATCAGAGGTATTGTTTAAAATGGTACTCCCATACTGATAATCTACCATTACATTTCCATTGGTTGCTAAAACACTATTACGTGCTAAGACCACAAACCCATCGGCTGGCACAATCAAATCACTAGCAATCACGTGTGGTGTAGCATCTGCTAGTGCATCTTTTATGGTCCAACCTTTTAAATTGATTGGTAATTTTGTTGGGTTGTACACCTCAAAATATTCGCCATTGGCATCAGAAACTGCATCTGGATTTTGCATGATTTCGGTGATGATGACGTCTATTTTATCTTGCGGACTAATAAAGCCTTCAGATGTATAGGTATTTCCAACGGTTAACTCTTGCACATGGACTTCTCCAATGGTAAAGAGCACTTTGGTATTGCCTACTTTTACGTTGTCTCCTCCACTATCGATACCGCTTTTATAAAGCGTTTGGGCTTGGCAAAAACTGATGGTTATCAAACTAATAAGTATTGGTTTTAATATGTGTTTCATCCTCTTTATATGTTTCAAAATTAATTTTCATTTAGTAAGATCTCACTGCACGTGCACCAAGACCTACTTGTTTACCGAACGCACCGCCAAAATCACCAACATGCCTTTGGTAAGCATTACCAGAATTTACTTCTGTAGAGGTCCAGTAGGCGTTGATTAAAAAGCCTGACAGAAAACTTTGGGCTTGAATCATTTTTGTGGCTTCCGCCTGTGAAGGCAAATACCAATCATCATAAGTAATTCCATCTGCTCCAACAACGGAAAAAGCATCACAGAGTTCAGCTGCAGAAACAATGCCATCAGTCATATGGCAAGAATCATCAATAATATCCTGAGTGTTTATTTCTCCGTTTCCAATTGCAGCTCCATCAGCTCCTAAGACTAGAAAATTAGCACATCCCCATGGCGCACCAGCACTTGAACTTTGATCAAGTGTTGCAGCAATTAAGCCATGTGGCACGCCTTCTTCATAACCTATATCACCTGATTGCAATACATAAATAACAATTCCACCCTGAAAAGTATCTCCCAAAACAGGTGGTCGTATTTGAGCAGCATCCCCAACCATATTCGTCCAGGAAGTACCATTGAAAACTTGAAGTTCTCCATCGGTTCCACAGTCTGTGCACCATACAACTAAACCTGCAGCCACAGGTGCTGCAATTGAATTACGTTCAACCTCTGACATACGAGGCGGTAGAAATCCTTTCGTTGTAGAGCTTACGTCTAATTGTGCTGAAGGGTCTGGAGTTGCAGTACCGATTGCGATATCACCATCGACATCATTTATAGAACCGTCCACTAAGCTTGTGCCATCCCATTTAGGGACTGTGTTGGTTGAAGCCGAAGTTACTTTTGGATCGGTTTCATCAGCGGTGGTAAATAGAACTGGTAAATCAGTTAAATCATTATAACTCTCACTGAAGAGTGCTGGCTGATTGGTTAAATTGTTATAATCACCATTAAACAAAACTGGCACATTAGAAAGATCATTATAATTGCCACTAAATACAGCATCTATATAATTAGCATCTGCATACTCTTTAGTCACTAACGCTTTAGCGTCTGTAATTTCTACTATATCTAAACTTGGTGCAGTAATTGTACCATTTTTTAAAATCACTAAGGCGTCACTAGTAGACCCTAATTGCCCATTACCAACAACTAATAAACGATCTAAAGCATTGAACGTTGTCGTACTAATTGGTGTTGTTGATACATTATATGATCCTAAAGAGACTTGCCCATAACTCTCGGCTGTTGTGGTTCGACCCGATGCGAATGAGTAGTATCCTGATGCTGTTGTACTATGACCTATTGCTGTTGCTGAAAGATTAGATGCTGTTGACAATCGACCCATTGCTACAGAATTATATCCTGATGCTGTTGTAGAGCTACCCATTGCTGTTGATATAAAACCTGAAGCTGTCGACCCACTACCAAAAGCTATTGCATTTGTATCGCTTGCAGTATTAGAAGCAGATTCAATTCCTGTGTTGCTGGTGGTATTGAAAGTAAACGGTGTATTCGTTAAATCATTATAATCACCACTAAAGGCAGCATCTATATAATTAGCATCTGCAAACTCTTTAGTCACTAAAGCTTTGTCATCTGTAATTTCTGCTATATCTAAACTTGGTGCAGTAATTGTACCATTTTTTAAAATCACTAAGGCATTTGAGCGGTTAAGTTCGGTAGATCCGTTACCAACAACTAAAAGCTGATCTCCTGCATTATAAGTTGTAGCGCTAATTGGAATTGTAGGCACACTGTGTACTCCTAAGGAAGTTTGCCCATAACTCTCGGCAGTTGTATAACGTCCCATTGCTGTTGCATATCGTCCTGATGCTATTGTCAGTCGTCCCATTGCTGTTGTATAGCGTTCTGATGCTATAGTACTTTGCCCTAGCGCAGTCGCTGAAACATCAGATGCTATTGTTTGACGACCCGATGCGAATGAATATATTCCTGATGCTGTTGAATTATCTCCAAACGCTGTAGACGATTCTCCAGAGGCTGTTGTAGTATCACCAAATGCTGTTGAGTCTTTTCCTGAGGCCATTGTGGAGGCACCCATGGCTGTTGATAAAATTCCTGAAGCTGTCGTATTCGAACCCATTGCTGTGGAATAATCTCCTGTTGCTCCTCTTGTTGTGTTCGCAAATGTTGCAAAACTTAAATCCACAGCATCTAAACCTACATTCCCATAATTGGCAGCAACTCTACCTACTTTCACCAAACCATTACCATTGCCTTCATCTATGGTTTCTAAACCTGTGACATTGGTTGCTGTTTCTGCAGTTTTAGCACTCAAGGCATAAGGCACGGCATTAAAACCTGTGGTACCCATATCTGTTAAACCAGAACCTGAGTTAATTTGCGTGTTTAAAAAATGATCGTCGCTAGACCAATCAATATTGGCATAGACACCACTATTCACCACACCATCTCCTATATTAATAATAATGATACCATTGGCATCTGTAGTTGGTGTATGGGTTTCTTGATACACGTTGGTTTGTGCAACACTTTGTAAAATTTGAAACTGCACAGTGACTTGTGTGTTGGCGACCACAGCATTATTGGCGTCTTTAATTAAGGCTTTGTAATTGATACTGTTGGATTGTGCAACTGTTGTTATTGTAAACAACATGAGCAAAGCGAGGGTAATTCTCTTCATTTTAGTATTGGTTTTGGTTGGTTAGTATTGTAAAGCAGCGCTGATTCCCTGGGGAAGAAGAAAACGAATCTTTTGATATCATCTAAGACCTTAGCGGCTATCAGTTGGCAAGGAATGTACTTATATAACTTCGAAGATAGTTTAAATTTATGGGGCAAACAATACGTAGTATACGCAAAAACTACGTAGTACTACTAAGTAGTACACTAGAGTAAATTACTAATACTTAACGAATTCAATATTTTCTTTTGCCCAATTGGTAAGGATATCTTTCTCTTTAACAAGACCTAATTTTGCAATAATATTAGAGCGGTGTTTGTCTATCGTTCTCATGGATAGGGACAACAATTCTGCGATATCTTTTGTAGATTTTCCCTCGGCAACGAACCTCACAATAGTGCGCTCTGAAGATGAAAGGAGTTTCATTTTTTGCATTTGCGGAGCGACTTCATCGTTATAAATAGCATCAAAAACAAGACTAAAGTATGGTGTTCCTTTATGCACACTTTGAATACAATTATGCAATTCTGAAAATGGTTCGTCTTTTAAGATGTAACCCGAAATATTCAATTTCTTAGCCTTATAGACAAAGGCTTTTTCTTTATGTGATGTGAGGATGATAAATTTAGTATCTGAGCCTTTGTCTTTACATTTTTTGATGACTTCAAACCCTGTGAGTAATGGCATTTGTTCGTCTAAAATAGCTATGTCTGTTTTTAAGTCCATAATCTTGTCTAAAGCCACTGCTCCATTTTCTGCAGCTGCAAGAACCTCGTAATTATATTCTTTAAGTTGATTGACTAAGCCATTTAATAAAATTGGATGATCGTCTGCTACAATTAATGTGATATTGCTATTCATTTTAAACTGGAATTTGAACTAATATGGATGTACCTTCTGCTGGTTTACTTTTAATGGAAAAACTACCTTTTAACATGCTGATGCGTTCGGCCATGGTTTTTAAACCCAAACTATTTTGCGTAATCTTGTCGGCAACATCGAAGCCTTGACCGTTATCTTTAATTAAAATTTTAATCCCATCACTTTGCTTCAAAATATTGACAATTAATGTTTTTGCATTGGCATGTTTCAAAACATTATTTACAGACTCTTGTATAAACCTATAAAAATTGAGCGATTCGGTTTCATTAAAACGCTCATTAACATCATCTAATTCAATAGAAACGAACATATCAGTTTCTTCGTCTAAATCTAACAATAACTGTTCAATGCTATCTGTAAGTCCGAGTTTGACCAAAGTCACAGGATATAAGTCTCTAGAAATACTTCGTACTTCTTCTAAAGCGATATGAGCAAGGCTAGATAATTCAGTTTGATTCGTGTTTTGAGCCTTCATTTTCAGCAGTGTTATCTGCTGACCTATACCATCGTGCAAATCTTTTGCTATTCGAGTGCGTTCTTCTTCCTGAGTTTTAATGAGTTCTTGCGAAAACACTTGTTGTCGTAACTGTCTTCTCCTTGAGTTTAGAAAAGAACGATACGCTATGAATCCACCAAATAACATAAGTAACCCTAAAGACCCAAAAAGTAATAGTTGGTTTTTATTTTTATTCTGAAGATTTAACACATCAATACTTGTCTTTTGGTTTTCAATTTCATGATCTCGTTTTTCTGTTTCATATAGTGTTTGGTAATAGGCTAACGATTTCAACTTTTGAACACTAGAAATCGAATCTTTAAGGATGTAATGATTTAAAATGTGTTTTTTGTAATTAATCTCGTCTCCATTTGCCTTGTATGCATTTGCCAAATATTGTTCGGCTGCAACAATATCACCAATATGTGCTTTTTTGTTTTTTAATATGGACAACAACTCCTTACTATAAGTTACAGCATTTTTATAATCCCCTTTTGTAAATGCCAGCACTCGTTCTGCTTTAACAAGTTCTTCTTTTAGTCTTTTAGTTTCGTCTTTTTGGTAAATGGCTTTTAGCTCTTCAAAATAAGTTTCAGCTTTTGTTATGCTATCATTTTCACAATAGGCATGAACTAATTGCGTCAAAATTCTAGGCAGTACTACATTAGCATTATTTGTTTTTTCATTAGCCAAAAAGCACGCTTTGATATTTATTAATTGTTGTTCAAAATTCTCTATTCTTTTATAGTCTTCAGCAGCATTGAAATATAAGTTAGATAAGGCTCTATAGCGATCTGTATCTCCAATCATTAAGATGGATTCTTTCCGTTCTTTTTCCGCCTCTTCATAAAAGGCATTTCGACTATACAAAATTGCTAATGCATTTTTTGCTCCAAGAATATTAGAGGTGTCTTTTAATTTTGAAAATATACCTACCGCTTCTTTTAAATGTTGAGATGCAACAGCAAATTTCCCTAATTCAGATTCATTATAACCTGTATACATTACAGCATAGGCATGCAACTTTTCATCTTTTGCTTTTAGAGCATAATTTTTAGCGATTGCATAATACTCAAAGGATGTATCGAAATCTCCAGTAAAGTAATAACTATCTGCAGCATTTAAATACATATAGCCTATTGGACCAAAATATGTGCCTTTATTTAATTTTTCGATATGGCTTTTGAATATTTTGAGTCCTTCTTCTGGCTTCCCTAAATAATTATTTTGAAACCCAATTAAATCAGCTACTCTTTGTGTGGCTAAGTTTAAAGAATCTAATGTTATCGCTAAAGAAATTGTTTGACGTACAATAGCGTCGTATTTTAATTCGGAATTGCGATAAGTAAGTTTTGTTAAGCTATCTAACCAGAAAAGGCGATCTCCTTTTTGCGTTTGTTGAATTTTAGAATTAGCAAATTCAATTTTAGTTTGTAGTTCAATATCTTGAGCTGTTATTTGGAATCCAAATAATAGAGAAATAGCGATAAAAATGTACTTCATAAGACACAGATAGACTTGTAAGATAATTCTTTTAAGTTCTAATTTGAGCTTATATGAGATTTGTTTACAAAATTCACACTAACCAATTGGTAATGATAATTTTAAGGAATATTTAAATACTTATGTGTTTGGAGAGAGACTTTCCATTTGGGATTTGCCATCACATAATCTACAATTTGAGGAACCACTTTATCCCGTTTGCTCCATTCTGGTTGGAGATATAGAATGCAGTCTTTGTTTACTTTTGCTGCTTGCTCTTCAGCAAAACGGAAATCATCTTTGTTATAAATGATGCACTTTAATTCGTGCGCTTTCTCATACACCTCTTCTGTGGGTAATTTCATTTTTTTTGGAGACAAACATATCCAATCCCATTCGCCAGTCAATTTATAGGCGCCAGACGTTTCAATATGTGTTTGAACGCCTTTGGCTTTTAACTGTTCAGTTAACGGTCCCATATCCCAAGTTAAGGGTTCGCCTCCAGTAACAACAATAATATCACTGTACTTGACAGCATTTTCAACAATTTTTGTCGCTTCAGTTGCTGGATGCAATTCTGGTAACCAACTTTCTTTTACATCACACCAATGACAGCCAACATCGCAACCACCAATTCTTACAAAATAGGCTGCAGTGCCTTTGTGATAACCTTCGCCTTGGATGGTATAAAATTCTTCCATTAGAGGCAATAAATGCCCTTTATCTATAAGTGCTTGTTTTTCTCGTCTTGTCATAGTCTGCAAAGATAGTTCAAAAGTGATAAGTTAAAAGTATTACGTCATAAGTTTTCATTTTAGTATATTTTAAACTTGACTAAAATTACACTATTTTTATGCAAATTTTGAATTATGAGTAGAACGGACGATTTTTTAAAAGAAATCACAGAGGGCAATACCAATAAAGGTGAGTTTATCACTTTGGGTGCTGCAATGCTTGATGGTGAAACCATGACCAATGCTTTTGTGAATGTGCCTTTAAAAACTATGAACAGACATGGTTTAATTGCTGGTGCAACTGGTACTGGTAAAACAAAAACATTACAAGTTTTAGCTGAAAATTTGAGTGAAAAAGGCATACCTGTTTTATTAATGGATATTAAAGGTGATTTAAGTGGTTTAGCACAACCAAGTCCTGGTCATCCAAAAATTGATGAGCGTCACGAAAAAATCGGATTACCATTTGATGCGAAAGCATTTCCGGTAGAAGTCATGACATTGTCTGAACAAGATGGTGTACGGTTAAGAGCAACCGTTAGTGAATTTGGACCTGTTTTATTATCAAGAATTTTAGATTTATCTGATGCGCAATCTGGAGTTGTCGCCGTGATTTTTAAATACTGTGATGATAACAAATTGCCATTACTTGATTTAAAAGACTTCAAAAAAATATTGCAATATACAACCCAAGAAGGTAAAGCCGAATTTACAGAAGCCTACGGAAGAATTTCAACAGCTTCTACTGGTGCCATCTTGAGAAAGGTGGTTGAATTAGAACAGCAAGGTGCCGATTTATTCTTTGGTGAAACCTCATTTGAAGTTGATGATTTATTGCGTATTGATGAGAATGGTAGAGGTTATATAAACATTATAAGGTTAACCGATATTCAAGATAGACCAAAATTGTTTTCAACGTTTATGTTGAGTTTATTGGCTGAAATATATTCTACATTTCCTGAGCAAGGTGATAGTGGACGACCAGAACTTATTATGTTTATTGACGAAGCGCATTTAATTTTTAATGAAGCCTCAAAAGCCTTATTAAATCAAATTGAAAGCATTGTGAAATTAATTCGAAGTAAAGGCGTTGGTCTTTATTTCGTGACTCAAAACCCGACTGATGTTCCTGAAGCTGTCTTAGGTCAGCTTGGTTTGAAAGTTCAGCACGCACTAAGAGCATTTACAGCGAAAGACAGAAAAGCAATCAAGCTTACGGCACAAAATTATCCAGACACTGAGTATTACGATACTGCAGATGTATTAACCTCATTAGGAATTGGAGAAGCATTAGTTTCCGCTTTAAACGAAAAAGGAAAACCGACACCTTTAGCGGCAACCATGATGCGAGCACCAATGAGTCGTATGGATGTTTTAACCGATAGTGAATTAGGCGGACTTTTAGCAAAATCTAAATTAGCAAGAAAATATAACGAAGAGGTTGACCGTGAAAGTGCTTATGAAATGCTAAATAAAAAAATTGAAGTTGCAGAAGCCGAAGAAGCAAAAGAGAAAGCACGACAAGAAAAAGAAGCCCTTAAAAAAGCAGAAACAAAACAGCGTACAAGACGAGCAAGTACAAGACAAAACCCTATAATTAAAGTATTAACAAGTCCAACAGTTATTAGAAGTGTTCTAGGTATCTTGACAAAAATGATGAAATAATAACAATAATAATCTCTATTTATAAATTCATGAATAAATCCCTATTAATAGTAGCATTTTTAGCCTTACTCATTAGTGGTTGTGCTACAGAAAAGAAACAAGATCCATTTCAAATTGGTAAGCAACATATTGGTTTATTAACCGATTCGACTCAAGTCAAGGATTTAGAATTAGCCTTTCCTGCAGATTCAATTGTAAAACACATTAAAGGAGATGAATTCACAGGAGACATTAATGATATTGAAGTTTATGATTCTACTGGAAAAAAACTCTTGATACTAACACCTACTCAATCTTTAGATTCAACTGCCGTAATTAAAAGTATTCATATTACAGATTCGCGATATAAGACAGCTAACAATATATCGACATTAAGTACGTTTGCTGATATAAAAAATAACTATAAAATTTCAGGAATATCAACACTAATTAATTCAATTGTTATTTCGGTAAACGAGATTAATGCCTCATTTACCATAGACAAAAAAGAGTTGCCAGCCAATTTACAGTTTAATATGGACTTAAAAATTGAAGCGGTTCAAATACCAGATAATGCGAAAATTAAATATTTCATGTTATATTGGTAGCAGATTTATAATCTTTCATGAGCAATAAGTCTGATAATTAAAAATTGTAATGAGAAAATACACTGTACAACACTCCCCATTTATTGTACCTACTGCTGATGGAAAAGTTATAAAAGAACACTTCGGACTTGCCACAGATGGCAATACTGATATTAGTATTGCACACATGATAGCACCTCCTGGTTGGAGTGAACCCTTTCAAACTCCAGAATTTGATGAATACACGTTTATCATCAGAGGGAAAAAGCAATTTATTATTGAAGGAGAAACTGTAATCTTAACCGAAGGACAGTCGATAAAAATTGAAAAAAATACTAAAGTTCAATACTCAAATCCATTTACTAACGTTTGTGAATATATTGCCATTTGCAAACCCGCTTTTTCAATGGAATTAGTTAATAGAGATGAGTAAATGAAAAACATATTCGCAAAACTAATTGGTGCCATAATCAATTTTATAGGCTTATTCTCTCGCAGAGCAGCATCTAAAATAGCCATAAAACTATTTTCTTCTCCTAGACGAAAAAGAATAAAAGAAGTCGAAAAAGATTTTTTAGAAACTGCATTTATTGAAGATCTCAAATACGATGATATAAGTATAATGACTTACCGTTGGTTAGGCAAAAAAGACACTGTGTTGTTGGCACATGGTTGGGAAAGTAATGCGGTTAGATGGAAAGATTTAATTTTAAAACTTAAAGCTTTAGACTATAATGTTATTGCTCTTGATGCTCCAGCGCATGGTTTATCAAGCGGAAAATTATTTAACGCTCTTATCTATTCGGAATGTATTAATGTTGTTGCAAAAAAGTTTAATGCAAAAATTGTAATTGGGCATTCTGTAGGAGGCATGGCAACTACCTTTTTTCTGCATAAATACCAATTGCCTACGATTGAAAAACTAGTATTACTTGGAGTTCCTTCAAACTTTGTAGGTGTTTTTGGGAGATATGTAAATATGATGGGTTACACTACTCGAATTTCAAAAACAATGGATGATCTTATCCTAGAACGTTTTCATAACAAGCCAGAACATTTTAATGCGGCGAAATTTTCAGAAACTATAACTGCTAAAGGGCTTTTAATTCATGATAAGTACGATGCTGTAATTCCGTATAGTGATGCCGAAGATTTTAAAAATTTCTATAAAAACTCAAAGTTAATTACTACGGAAGGGTTTGGTCATGGACTTCAATCTGAAACGGTTAATGACCATATTTTGACCTTTGTAAGTCATTAGTTTGTTGTACTTTTGAATATGCCTGAAGACTTAAAAAGAATCAACAAATATCTTAGCGAAGCTGGTTATTGCTCACGTCGTGAAGCCGACAAACTTATTGATGCTGGACGTGTAACCATTAACGGAACAGTCCCTGAAATGGGAACTAAAGTTGGACCAAATGATGAGGTCCATGTTGACGGAAAACTCATAAAAAACACCAAAGACACTTTTGTTTACTTAGCTTTTAATAAGCCTATTGGAATCGTTTGTACTACAGATACTAGAGTTGAAAAAGATAATATTATTGATTTTATAAAATATCCTAAACGAATCTTCCCTATTGGTAGATTAGATAAACCAAGTGAAGGTTTAATTCTTTTAACTGATGATGGTGATATTGTCAATAAAATTCTTCGTGCGAGTAATAATCACGAAAAAGAGTATGTAGTAACAGTCGACAAACCTATTTCTCAAACGTTTATTACACGCATGTCTGGAGGGATTTATCTAGATGAATTGAAACAAACCACAAAAAAGTGTGAGGTTGAAAAACTGAGCAAGTATTCCTTTAGGATTGTACTAACTCAAGGACTAAACCGACAAATTAGACGTATGTGTGATTATCTTAATTACGAGGTACTTACACTAAAACGTGTTAGAATTATGAACATTGTTTTGGATACTCCTGTAGGTGAATATCGTGAACTCACGCAAGACGAATTTAAAGAACTAAGTTCTTTATTAGAACATTCAAAAATGAATTACCAAACGAAATCTGAAAAAAATAAATAACAATTGCTTTCAAAACTTAAACACATATCAAATTCGAGAAGAAGTGTTCTAATTATCTCTTTAATTGTATGTATTGCTATTACTTTTGAAACTTTTCAGCAGTTGTATTATATCAAAAGATTTCAATCAGCTATAAATATTACCTTTTTTGATGTTCTTAAAACACAATCCTATCGTTGGTTAATTTGGTTACTATTTTCTTCCGTTTTAATTTGGTTTGTAAAGGCACAAACTACTAGAAAGAAAACAACACTTAGCTTTCTCAAACTTATCGGAATTATTTTTGGACTTGTACTCATAAATGTCATTATTATTTCATTAAGTCAAATGGTTTTATCTAATGAAGAGTTTTCGTTTTCGGAATTAATTTCAGAATACCTTCCATTTTTCACCTATCAAAAAGCACCAATTTACACCTTAGGCTATATTGCCATAAGTCTGATTCTATATTTATATTTTGAAAATGAAAAACTTCAAATAGAAGTGCAAGAACTTTCAGAATTAGAACTCACAAATAGCAAACTTTACAAAAAATTACTAGCCCAAGTTGATGAAAAATCCACCGTTTTAAATATTAAAATTGGCAATAAACATAAAATTATTCCTGTAGAGCAAATTAGTTGGATTGAGGCTGACGATTACTGTGTAAAGGTTCACACTACAACAAATAAAACCTATACTATGCGAAGTTCGCTTAAAGCTTTAGAAGAAAAATTAAACTCAAACTTTCTTCGTGTTCATAGAAAAGCCATCGTAAATATGGACTTGGCAAAAGAATTACATCTTGCAAACACTCCAAATCTTATTCTTCAAAACGAAACCGAAATTCCAGTTTCAAAAAGTAACTTAAGAACCGTAAAAGATTTTTTTAAATAGTATTAAGGTTTTCTTAACTCACTTTACTGCAAATTAAACCTCGCTCTCTGCAATTGCATAGTAGAACCCATTTTTTTTGACTTGATTTGAATTCAATCAAAAACTTACACTTATGAAAACTGCAGTATTTATCTTATTCTCTTTTTGCTCAACATTATGTTTCGGACAATATGATTATGATGTTTCAAAAACAAATCCTTATGGATTACCAAATCCAGAAGCACCAGAACAAATAAAAGATTTTGAACCTATGATTGGTTTGTGTAATTGTAAATCTACAACTCGAAAACAGGATGGTACTTGGAATACGTCAGAAGACATTACTTGGGAATGGAAATATATTTTAAATGGAACAGCTGTACAAGACCTAACTTTAAAACCTGATGGATCACACTCGGGAAGTATCAGACAGTTTATAAAAGATAGCAGCAGATGGTATGTGCATTGGTTTTCGGCAAAAACGCCATCAACAAAATTCCCGGTATGGGAAGGCAATAAAAAAGACGACAAAATTGTCCTATACAAAGAACAAAAAGCACCTAATGGTACTGATGGTTTTTTCAGACTAACCTTTTATGACATGAGTAAATCAGGTTACAAATGGATTGGCGAATGGGTTGACACTACAGAAACCGTAGTCTTTCCTACATGGAAAATCGACTGTGAGAGATAGGTTAAAACACACATTAAATAAATCGATTATAGAAAATAAATAGTTAATTTCGTTTACTAAATATTTAATATGTCGACAATTCCACCATTTCATATTGCAATTCCTGTTCATAATTTAGAAGAATGCCGAACGTTTTACAGAGATATTCTAAACTGTGAAGAAGGTCGAAGTAGTGATCATTGGGTCGATTTTAATTTATTTGGTCATCAGTTAGTGATTCATTATAAACCAATATCTGATGAAAAAACACACACTAATGCAGTCGATGGAAAATCAGTTCCTGTTCCTCATTATGGTGTGGTTTTACCATGGCAAACATTTCAAGACTTTTCAACATCATTAAAAGATAAAGGTGTACAATTTATTATTGAGCCATACATTAGATTTGAAGGACAAGTTGGAGAGCAAGCCACAGCATTTTTTTTAGATCCAGCTGGAAATGCTTTAGAATTTAAAGCCTTCAAAGACAGCAATCAACTTTTTGCAAAATAATACGGTTTTTTTTAAACTAACTTCATTTACCAGGCACTAGAATTGATAAAAAACAACACCTCTAATCTTTTACAGATTAAAGGTGCTGAAAGTTGCTAAAAAATCAATTATTCTGGTTGGTTATTTATCTAGTACAACTTTTTTAATTTTAGTTCCATCTTTCGTAATTACTTTTAAGTAATATACTTGACTTGCTAGTCCTGTAAGATTAATATCGATTTCATTATCTCTAATATCACTGAATGATCGACTAAACATTTTAGTCCCAATCAAATCATAAAGCTCAATGGTTGCATAATTATCTGATAATCTATTCGGCATAATAGTCAGTTTACCACTAGTTGGATTAGGGAACATTTCAAAATCAAAATCTAAATGTCTACCCAATAACCCGTTGTAATAATCTGTTTTTGTACATGTTGAATCTAATGTGATTTGACATATTGTTGTACATCCATTTGCATCAGTTACTTCAACTGTAAAGGTTGCTAACTGCATTCCTGGCAGAAAAGTCATCGTATCAGATTCAGCTCCAGAATCTATATTCCATGATCCATAATAAGCTGATTTATCCATTGACCATGAATATGTATATGGTCCAACACCTCCCATTTGAGTCACAGTTAAACTGTTATTGGTTCTATCGGTACATCTTATTTCATTGCCTTCATAAGACTTTTCTATTCTACACATTAACTCTTCTGGTTGTCCTATAACAACTAACTTACCATCAACACACGGATTCTGTACTCTTGATGATTTGCTTTCTTTACTTATAGAACTCATACGAGATGAATTATCTATTAAACTAGCTACGACAACATACGTTCCTGCAGCAAAGAATTCTTGTCCGCTTAAATCTGGACCAATTCCATTCAGCTTAATGGTATAAAATGCACCTTCACTTATACTCTCTATAGTTATAGTTCCATCTTCAGCTCCATAACACGTCACATCGGTAGAACTCACTTGAACATCAACAAGAGCTGGCTCAAAAATTGTAATATCTTCTGAAATTATGCAATCTGCATCATCGTTACCTTCAAAATAAGCAACAACAGTATAAGTGCCTGGCTCATAAAGCATATTAGTATCGTAAGGCAATCCGTTTACAGTAACAGTAGCTCCTTCAGTAACAAAGTTAACGGTAATTGTACCATCATTAAGTCCAAAACAAGTAACGTCTGAATAGTCTAACTCTAATTCTATACAAATACAATCTGGAGAGATTACATTCACTGAGTTCGTACATTCAATAGCATTAGAAACCGTTGAAGTTGTTGTTACAACAATATCATTATCTATTGGAATATTTATTATAGTCCATAAACCTCCTCCATTATCAACAGGAGTTCCTAGAGAACTTGACACTGTGCCTTCAGAGACTTGGACATTTACTGAATATGTTCCATAAGTTTCGTCACAAACAGGTTCACTAGCTGTAATTTCTAAAAGCAATTCTTCAACCGTTACTGTTGCCATAGCATCAGGACAAGGATCAGTACCTGCAACGGTATACGTATACACATTTGCTCCACCTGGTTCTGGGCTCCATGTACCACCTTCATTTGGATCGCCTTCTAGAGCTTCAAATAGTTCTTCAGCTGTAACTGTTCCATTTTCACAAATGGTAAGCATACCATTTGTTCCTGCATCAACAGACTCACGGCCTTCGATACTAAAAGTAGAATTACAACTTACACCATTAGGATTACAACGATCTGTTGCGATATAATCGAACGATAAATCAATACTAGTTTCACAAACATAGCTAGGTAAACTAGGGAATGCATCAAGGTTATCAGTTGCATTACAACCTCCACTCATTGTGAAACCTAACTTCCATGCGTCATAAGCATCTTGAATTTCCTGTTGTGTCAATGATGACCCTAAATTAACTTCTGTTGGGCAACTGACCTCCAATGTTGCTGATGGTGTAATTGTGAAGCTTGCTGTTTCACTATCATTCTCGCATAAATCAGTTACATTATATGTTACATCAACTGTTCCTCCAGCACATAAGTCTGGTGCACTGTAAGCACTTGCTAATTGGCCTGAAGCATCACATCCACCTGTATATCCAAACTTATCTAAAAATGCTTGGAAGGCTAAATCTAATGTTCCTTGGTTGGCGTAATCACATGATGCATAACTTTCGTCTGCAACCTCTGTAACTTCTAATGTTGAAACAAAAGCTTTTACAGTAAAACTACATGTGATTATTGGTGTCTTAGCACAATCATCACCAGCATTTATGCCAATTGAGATTACTTGATCGGTACTTCCACATTGAGTTGGCGCTTGTAAAGCTGAAACATCTGTTGAGTATTCAACATAAGGATTACAACCTCCTGTAGCACTAAAGCTTGATAAGACTGCTGCTTTCCATATATCGAATGCTGCTGAGATTTCTGCATCTGTCGAACATCCATCAACTTCGTTGTCTGTTGGACATTCACCAATTAATGCTAAATCTTCTGCTGCTCCAACCTTAAATGTTGATGAACAACTTACTCCATTTGAATTACAGGCATCTGAAGCTGTTAATGTAAATGACAAGTTTATTGCTGCTCCACATACATAAGCTGGTAATTCTGGAACATCTGCAATATTTGATATTGGATTATCTCCATCATTTACACCAAAGCCTCCAATCCACGTAGTATAAGCTAACAAAATATCTGCTTCACTTGTACATGAATCTAAATTGACCTCTGTAGGACAGTCTACTGTTAATCCCGTAACTCCAGGAACGAAGAATGTTGAACTACATGTAACTCCATTTGGATTACAATGATCGGTAGCTATATAATCGAAACTAATGTTTACACCTGTTCCACAATCGTAATTTGGTAAACTTGGTATCCCATTTAAATTATCTGAAACATTACAACCTCCTGTATAACCAAATTCTGCTACCCATAAATTATAAGCATCCGAAATCTCTTGAGCTGTTAACGATGAACCTAATACTACATCTGTTGGACAACTTACTTCTAATTGATCCGATGGGACTATTTCAAAACTCGCTAACTCTTCTTTGGTCTCACATAAATCTGTTACTGTATAAATAACATTTACGGTTCCTCCTGAACATAAGTCTGGTGCACTGTAAGCACTTGCTAATTGGCCTGAAGCATCACATCCACCTGTATATCCAAACTTATCTAAAAACGCTTGGAAGGCTAAATCTAATGTTCCTTGGTTGGCGTAATCACATGATGCATAACTTTCGTCTGCAACCTCTGTAACTTCTAATGTTGAAACAAAAGCTTTTACAGTAAAACTACATGTGATTATTGGTGTCTTAGCACAATCATCACCAGCATTTATGCCAATTGAGATTACTTGATCGGTACTTCCACATTGAGTTGGCGCTTGTAAAGCTGAAACATCTGTTGAGTATTCAACATAAGGATTACAACCTCCTGTAGCACTAAAGCTTGATAAGACTGCTGCTTTCCATATATCGAATGCTGCTGAGATTTCTGCATCTGTCGAACATCCATCAACTTCGTTGTCTGTTGGACATTCACCAATTAATGCTAAATCTTCTGCTGCTCCAACCTTAAATGTTGATGAACAACTTACTCCATTTGAATTACAGGCATCTGAAGCTGTTAATGTAAATGACAAGTTTATTGCTGCTCCACATACATAAGCTGGTAATTCTGGAACATCTGCAATATTTGATATTGGATTATCTCCATCATTTACACCAAAGCCTCCAATCCACGTAGTATAAGCTAACAAAATATCTGCTTCACTTGTACATGAATCTAAATTGACCTCTGTAGGACAGTCTACTGTTAATCCCGTAACTCCAGGAACGAAGAATGTTGAACTACATGTAACTCCATTTGGATTACAATGATCTGTGGCTGTGTACGTAAAATCTAGATCTACTGCTGTTCCGCAATCAAAAGTTGGTAAGCTTGGGAACGAGCCTAAGTTATCTGTTGCATTACAACCTCCACTCATTGTAAAATCTAACTTCCATGCGTCATAAGCATCTTGAATTTCTTGTTGCGTTGATGATGAACCTAATACTACATCTGTTGGACAACTAACCTCTAATTGATCTGAAGGTACTATTTCAAAACTCGCCAACTCTTCTTTGGTTTCACATAAATCTGTTACTGTATAAATAACATTTACAGTTCCTCCCGTACATAAATCTGGTGCACTATAAGCACTTGCAAATTGTCCTGAAGCATCACATCCACCTGAATATCCAAACTTATCTAAAAACGTTTGGAAGGCAAGATTCAATGCATCTTGTGTTTCATAATTACATGATGGATAAGACTCATCTTCTACTTCGTTTAATGCTAATGTAGATTCAAATGCTCTTACTGTAAAGGTACACTCAATTGGTTGAGTCGCTCCACAGTCGTCTTTTGCATTTATAAATACACTAATAACTTGGTCTTGTGTTCCACAAATTGTTGGCGGAACTAAACTAGAGACATCTGTAGAATATTCAACATAAGCATTACAGCCTCCTATGGCATCAAAATTTGTAAGTATTCCTGTTTTCCAATTTCCAAAGGCTACTGCTATTTCATCTAAGGTAGAGCAACCATCAATATCATTTGTAAAATCACAATGTCCAATTAACATTAATGGTTCTGGCACTGCTAATCTAAAGTATGATGAACATGACACACCATTTATATTACATGCGTCGTAGGCTGTTAATTCAAATTCTAAATCAATTGCTTCTCCACATACAAAATCTGGAAGCAATGGGATATCATCTATATTTGATGTTGGATTATCTCCATCATTTACACCAAAGCCATCTCGCCACGTATTATATGCTAATAAAATATCTACCTGACTTGTACATGCTGGCAATTCTATGCCTGTTGGGCAATCTACTGTTAAACCTGTTACACCTGGCACAAAGAATGTGGAATTACATGTAATTCCATTTGGATTACAACGATCTGTAACTATATAGTCAAAACTGATATTTACTCCTGTTCCACAATCGTAATTTGGTAAAGCTGGAATCCCATCTAAATTATCTGATACATTACAACCTCCTGTATAACCAAAGTTTGCTACCCATAAATCATAAGCATCTGAAATCTCTTGAGCTGTTAAGGATGAACCTAAGGTCACACCTGTTGGACAACTTACTTCTAATTGAGCAGATGGAACTATTTCAAAACTTGCCAACTCTTGTTGAGTCTCACATAAATCTGTTACATTATAAATAACATTTACTATTCCTCCAGTACATAAGTTTGGAGCAATATAAGCACTTGCAAATTGTTCTGATGCATCACATCCTCCTACATATCCAAACTTATCTAAAAATGTTTGGAAGGCAATATTCAATGCGTCTTGTGTTTCATAATTACATGATGGATAAGACTCATCTTCTACCTCATCTAACGTTAATGTTGATTCAAATGCTCTAACTGTAAAACTACAAGGAATCGCTATAGTTTTTCCACAATCATCACTCGCATTTATATCTACTGTAATTACCTGATCTGTACTACCACACTGTGTTGGTGCCTGTAAAGCTGAAACATCTGTAGAATATTCTACTTCTGCATTACAACCTCCTGTAGCACTAAAGTTTGATAAAACTGCCGCTTTCCATATATCGAATGCTGCTGAAATCTCTGCATTGGTTGAACAGCCATCAACCTCATTATCTGTCGGACAGTCACCAACTAATGCCAAATCATTTGAGTAAGCTGGTACTGTAAAGGTTGCTGTTACAGGTGATGTTTCACCACAGTCATCCTTTGCATTTATATCTACTGATACAACTTGTGCTGTAGTATTGCAATAACCATCAACTGAAAGCGTGTTTAAATCTACTGAATATTCAACTTCTGCATTACAACCTCCTGTAGCAGTCAAGTTCTCTAATGATAATATCCATGCTGCAAACTCATCTGCAGGATTAACACAAGCTAATGTTGTTACACTTGATGGAGTAGCACTTAATGCTAAATCATTAGAATAGGCAGGAACTGTAAAGGTTGCTGTTACTGGTGTAGTTTCGCCACATTCATCCTTTGCATTTATATTTACTGTAACTACTTGAGCAGTAGTTAAACAGTATCCTGAAACTGATAAGTTACCTAATATTTGATCATACTCAACTAATGGATTACATCCTCCTGTTGCAGTCATATTTTGTAAGGCCGTTATCCAATCACTAAACTTTGTTGATGGATCTTCACATGCATCTGTTGTAACATCTGCTGGCTTTAAACTTAAGGCCAAATCATTTGAATACGCAGGAACAGTAAAAGTTGCTGTTACTGGTGTTGTTTCATCACAATCATCCTTTGCATTAATATTTACTGTTACCACTTGAGCAGTAGTTGAACAGTATCCTGAAACTGATAAGTTACCTAATATTTGATCAAATTCAACTAATGGATTACATCCTCCTGTTGCCGTCATATTTTGTAAGGCCGTTATCCAATCACTAAACTTTGCTGTTGGATCTTCACATGCATCTGTTGTAACATCTGCTGGCTTTAAACTTAAGGCCAAATCATTTGAATACGCAGGAACTGTAAAAGTTGCTGTTACTGGTGTTGTTTCACCACAATCATCCTTTGCATTAATATTTACTGTTACCACTTGAGCAGTAGTTGAACAATACCCTGAAACTGATAAGTTACCTAATACTTGATCGTATTCTACTAATGGATTACATCCACCAGTTGCCGTCATATTTTGTAAGGCCGTTATCCAATCACTAAACTTTGCTGCAGGATCTTCACATACACTAGTTGTTACGTCATCTGGCTTAGCACTTAATACTAAATCTGGATTTAAAATAATAATATCTTGAACGCAACTAATAAATTCAACATTATCAAATGATAATGTATATGTTCTCACAAAATCAGCGCCATCACCATCACCACATACATCAGTATCACCAATATCTTCATGATCCATAGTTATTACAGCTCCACAAGCTTCAATACCCGTAAAAACATCAGCTGGATCAGTAAATGCTGCTGGGATTGCACATCCTTCTTCATTTATTGCTTGTAAACTACAGGTAGCTGTTTGAGTACATAAAGACTCAGTCACCTCAGCAGAACTACTATCACTTAGAGGATCACCTGTAGGTGTTTCACCAGTAACATTTGCTGTATTATTAAAAGGAAAACTTTGTCCTCCTGAGAATGTATTTTGATAATAGTAAGTAATCGATTGACCTGAAGTCATAGATGTTTGGAAAGCTGGTGTTAAATCATTTTCATCAATTCCTATATCTGCATCTGAAAAATCCATATTACTTATGGTCTGATCTCCAGCATTAGTAATTGTAAAACAATAGGTCACTTCAGAATCATTTGGATTTGGAATGGTTTTACTACCATTACATCCAACTCCATTATCATGACCTGCATATACCGTTTTTTCTAATTGTAAATCGTTATTACATCCACTTTGAGCTATGTCTAAGAAACATTGCGTTAAATCTCCTGCAGAAATTAAACCGTAATCCGCAGTTAAAACAGTTAAGGTTGGATTTCCTGGTCCATCATCAACTATTGGTCCTGAAATTGCTGAAAGGTTAGCTGCTGAAATACCAGTACCTACACCTAGCATAAACATATGTGAACCTTGTTGTTTTATAGCACAAGCTTCGTCTAAAGCATTACTCAAAGAAATACCTGCTGATTGATTAGTTTGAATAATTCCATCTGAATCACGAACATAAGCTGTAGGATTACCATCCGTCATAAATAAAACTATATCTGCTACTTGGATAGCATTTAAATCTTGTACCTTATTAAATGCATCTTCCCAATTGGTCCATCCACCAGTAGTATTAGCATTACTTCCATATTGAACCACAAGACCTGTTGTAGCATCATTCAAACCATCAATATAAGCTTGATTAACAATGTTCCAATTTGTAAAACCACCGTATGTTGGTATATCTGCACTAGTAGCAAACTCAACAAAAGCCATTTGAGCTCCTGTATCTTTTAAAGCGTTGGCTAAAGCTAAGGATGCCGCTTCAACTTGTCCTTCAGTTGTAGCACCAATTGAACCCGATTCATCTAAAACAACGGCTACTTTTAGTGCATTACATGAAGGTGAAGGGTTAATAGGATTAATACAACAATCATCTGGTGAGCCAGAGATATTGATAGTACAATCATCAGGATTAAATGGCTCAGCGCAACTTCCTATTGTAGCAGGAATTACAGTTGAAATATCTACATTATAATCAGTTCCTATTGGATAAGTTAATGTAAAAGAGCCTGACAGTGATCCGCTATCTAAATTACCTAGACAAACATCGTTAGAAATACTTAAAGCATTTGGATCTGATGCTGTGTATTGCGCATTAGCACCTATTACTGGAATAGTCAGCGTATATGTATTATTACTATTACATTGAGTACTCTGAGAACCAATCTCTAAACTACAGCCAACAACGTCTCCGTTACCACAACCATATCGAGCTTTAAAGTTAATTGAAAAATCATAATTATTTGTAGATTCTTGATCCCAGACCATTACATAATAGTTCGTTGGTTCACTAAATGATGGAACTACAAAAGGTGTATCTGCCCAACCTGTAAAATTAATACCGCAATCAGCAAAAGTTAAATCATTACAATCTCCACTTAAGCCAGAATTTAATCCAGCTGTTGGACTATTTGTATAAAATAAAGCCCATGCAATATTATCTGGACCTCCAATAATTTGAAATTCTGAAGAACCAGAATTTGCTCTTACATCAAAATTAAACCATAAAATATCTTGGCCTTCAATTGGACGATTAAGTACAACTGGATTACCAGTTGAAGGATCAATACAGTCTGCCAAAACAGGAAGCTCAAAACTACTTGAACAGTATTGTGTATTAGGCATTATATTAGACTCTGTAGCTGCCGCACTTGCACATGCTATTATACCTCCATTACCACCACTTGAAACTGCCCCACCAGACCACGAATCGCCTTTATCCCATCGATGTGCAACACAAGGCTGACCTACATCATTAGGGCATTTAAAAGAAATAGACCAAGATAAAACTGAACCTATGTCTTGACCAGCATTATCACAAACTTTCAATGTCCAATTTCCATCAGCTGCTAATCCATCTAAATCTGAAAAATTACCCTCAGGTAAAAAGTCACCAGTAAATGGAGGGGAACCAGCAGTGATACTGTTAGTCGCATCAGGACTAAAACTTGTATTGGTGTAATTATTTCCGCTGCCACCATTACTATCTGATAACAAAACTACAGTTGTCCCATTAGGAGCGACTATAGAAATTTCTAAATCACCAGTATACGTATGATCAATATTTAAAACTATTTCATCAAGAACCTTACTAACACCCAAATTACCGATTCCTGCAGCTGTCGCTGTAAAATCATTTGTAGTTGGGCAATTATTATCATCGATAGAACCAGTTGTTCCATTAAAGGTTTGCCCTTGCGACATGTTAAATCCTAAAAACAAAAAAGTCAGAAATAGCAACAATTGCTTTTTGACTTTAATTTTGGAAAATAAGGTGTTGTATTTATTACAACAAGTGTTCATTGAATTAATAGCTACAGCATTCATAATGATTGGTTTTATTGATTAAACCAAACATAAATGTGTTACAGGTTAGTGCAAACTTGGGTTGATAGGCTATTAATCAACCGAAAAAAAAATGCTATTCGTATTCAAATAATATCTGTAGGGAGAATGTGATATTAAATCGGATGAAATGTACAAAAAAATGAACATGACTAATTGACTTTTAGACTATTCCCAAAAAAAGCAGTTAAAAAGATTAGAGTTGTAAGAAATTTCTTGAAATATAAAAAATCGTAATTAACGAACTGTTTAACAACAGGATACAATACTATTTCTTAATAATTTTACTTCCCGAAGTCCAATAAAACACTAAATAAATAATCAGAAACAGAGGAATAATAATTAATTGGGTAATGACAATATAATACGGCCATTCTCCAAAATAATCCAATACTGAAGCTGATTTTGGTTTTTCATTTAGGTAAAAATAGTTGGCATCAAGTAGTACATTTATACACACCATAAAAACAACATACAGTTGAAGGGCAAAAAAGGAAATAAAAACACTTTTTAACCTTGGTTTCATTTCAAAAACAAAAATCGCATAAAAAATTATGCATAATAATCCTAAATGCACAATCCAATATCTGAAATAATCAAAACTCGGAAAACCTATGGCTATATCTGGAGTTAAGACGCCTTGAATGGTTCCAGCAATTATCCAAAACACCAAAACCTCGAACATCCAATACTTTCTGTGATATGAAAAAATTGGAATTAACAACGCAATCAAACTACATAAATACAAGGGTAAATCTGTCTTAATATCATAGGACTCAAAACAAATATGATATACATGAAAACTTAAGACACTAAGTGAAATAAAGATCCCTAAGCCAATAAATACTTTTGATTTAATTTTAGAATTGGTAGACTGTTTAGCGTACTTAATTAATAGTATAGAACACAAAATAGCAATACCAATTGGCATAAGATGTTCTAAAGAACCAATCGTAACTCGTTGTAAAGATGATAAAGCCATAAATTGCATTAAGCAATATAGCTAAATTGATTTACATTCGCTGTTCTCTTGCCAGCAAGGTGTTTTTAAGGAGCATTGCAATTGTCATTGGGCCAACACCTCCTGGTACAGGCGTAATAAAACTTGCTTTTTTACTTACATTTTCGAAGTCTACATCTCCTGTAATAATATAGCCTTTAGGAGAACTTTCATCAGCTACTCGCGTTATTCCTACATCAATAATAACAACATCATCTTTAACCATTTCTGCTTTCAGAAAATTCGGAACTCCAAGTGCAGAAATGATAATATCTGCTTGAGACGTAATTTGTGTAATGTTCTTGGTATGACTGTGCGTTAGCGTTACTGTAGAGTTTCCTGGAAATCCTTTACGTCCCATTAAAATACTCATTGGTCTTCCAACGATATGACTTCTCCCAATTACAACGGTGTGTTTTCCTTGGGTATCTACGGCATAGCGATCAAGTAATTCTAGAATACCAAAAGGTGTTGCTGGTATAAATGTACTCATATCTAATGCCATTTTTCCAAAGTTTTCAGGATGAAACCCATCAACATCTTTACTCGGATCTACAGCCATTAAAACTTTTTGGGTATTGATTTGAGGAGGTAGTGGTAATTGAATAATAAAACCATCGATATCGTCATTTTGATTTAACTCTTCAATTTGATCTAACAATTCTATCTCACTAGTTGTATTTGACATCCGCACCATTGTTGACTCAAATCCTACCCGTTCACACGCACGAACTTTACTACCAACATAGGTTAAACTTGCACCATCATTACCAACAATAACAGCTGCTAAATGGGGAACTTTTTCGCCTTTAGCTTTCATTTTTTTGACTTGTTCAGTAATTTCATCTTTAATGTCGTTACTTACTTTTTTTCCGTCTAAGATTGTCATGCTGGATTTTTTATATTATATATTAATTTTTAAAAGCCTATTTCATGCCTTTCATGGCTTGCATCATTGCTTTACCTTTTCCGCCTTGCATCATCTTCATCATTTTGCTCATTTGGTCAAACTGCTTCAATAATTGATTCACTTCTTGAACTGAAGTTCCTGAACCTTTTCCAATACGTTTTTTCCTACTTGCATTGATAACGGCTGGATTAGATCTTTCATTAGGAGTCATAGAATGGATTATCGCTTCAATACCTTTAAACGCATCGTCATCAATGTCAACATCTTTCATCATTTTTCCAGCACCTGGAATCATTCCGATAAGATCTTTCATATTACCCATTTTTTTGATTTGCTGAATCTGCTTTAAGAAATCATCTAAACCAAACTGATTTTTTGCAATCTTCTTCTGAATCTTTCTAGCTTCTTCTTCATCATATTGTTCTTGTGCTCTTTCAACAAGAGACACAACATCTCCCATTCCAAGAATACGATCTGCCATACGTGAAGGATAGAATACATCGATAGCTTCCATCTTTTCACCAGTACCAATAAATTTAATTGGTTTGTTAACTACAGATTTAATAGAAATTGCAGCTCCACCTCTTGTATCACCATCTAATTTGGTTAAAATAACACCATCAAAATTCAAGATGTCATTAAACGCTTTTGCCGTATTTACGGCATCCTGACCTGTCATAGAATCTACTACGAAAAGAGTTTCTTGAGGCTGAATGGCTTTATGAATATTTGATATTTCGGTCATCATAGCTTCATCAACCGCTAAACGACCAGCTGTATCAATAATAACAACATTATGACCATTAGCTTTTGCATGATCAATACCAGCTTGAGCTATAGCTACAGGATCGTTATTTCCTTTATCACTATAAACCTCAATTCCTATTTGGTCACCAACAACATGCAACTGATCAATTGCAGCAGGACGATAGACATCACAGGCAACTAACAATGGTTTTTTAGTCTTTTTGTTTTTTAAGTAGTTCGCTAATTTTCCGGAAAACGTTGTTTTACCAGAACCTTGAAGACCAGACATTAAGATCACACTTGGCGTACCCGAAAGGTTAATCCCTTCTGCATCGCCTCCCATAAGCTCTGTTAATTCATCCTTTACAAGTTTAACCATTAACTGTCCTGGTTGTAAACTTGTTAGAACGTCTTGACCTAAAGCTTTTTCTTTAACCTTATTTGTAAATTCTTTAGCTATTTTAAAGTTAACATCGGCATCAAGCAATGCTCTACGAACTTCCTTTAAAGTTTCAGCAACATTGACTTCAGTAATACTTCCATGTCCTTTTAAAACATGTAACGCTTTATCTAACTTTTCACTTAAATTATTAAACATAGTCTTTCTTCAATTTAATTAATACACCATAATTATTCTTAGTGTATTGGAAAGATGCAAATTTAAGTATTTGTACTGTATTTATAAAGTGATGCTCAATAAATTAAACCATAAAAAAAGGATTGCTATGGCAGCAATCCTTTTTTTCCAACTAAAAACTAAAACTAAAGACCTTGCGGTTCAGCTTTACTAACTATTTATGAATTAAAAACAATAGTGTTTTTATCACACAATTTATTACCTATTCCTCAATAATTAATAATTTGTACTATTGTTTTATTATATAACAACTAAATCTAAAAATCTCCTACCTTTACGAAAATTAAAAACTTAGTTTCAAGTTACAAACTATGTCAAAACCGCTTAATGACAACATATGTGAAGAACGGTTATTCTCATCGCTGTTCAATAAATATTCCAAAGACCTAAACAACTTTTTGTTTTATAAATTTGGCTCTACTCTTAGTCCAAATGATAAAGTTCAAGAAGCTTTTGTTAAACTTTGGGAAAACTGCGGAAAGATTTCACCAGATAAAGCCAAAAGCTTTTTATTTACGACAGCAAATAATTTAATGCTCAATGCTTATGCACATCAAAAAGTAGTTCGAAAACATGAACAAATAAAACCAAAATTTAGTACAAATGAGACGCCTGAATTTCTTCTACAAGAAAAGGAATATCATGAAAAATTAACTAAAGCCATCTCCAATTTAACCGAAGCACAACGCGTTGCATTTTTAATGAATCGTGTTGAAGGTAAGCGTTTCAAAGAAATTGCGCAGCTTTTAGATATTTCAACTAAGGCCGTTGAAAAACGAATTTATGGTGCTCTAAAAAAATTAAGAAAAGATATTGAAGAATTATAAAAAAATAAAGGGTAGGAATTTTAATTGGATAACTGTTATATAGTTGTAAACCAAATCATGACTAAAGAAGAACTCATACAAAAGTGGTTAGATCACGAACTTAATACTCAAGAACTTGAGGCTTTTAAACAGCTTGAAGACTATGAGACTTTAACCACGTTAGATCATAACCTAAAACACTTCAAAGCTCCAGAATATAACACTTCTGAGAATTTAGTGCAGGTACTGAGTACTATAAACACTAAAACTCCAAATAAAACTAATTGGTTACCAACTGCTATAAAAATTGCAGCTGTTTTTGTAATATGCTTTAGTGTTTACTTTTATACAACTACCTTAGATACTACAATTAATACAATTGCTTCTCAAAAACAATCTATAGAATTACCTGATACATCTATCGTTGAACTAAATGCCATGTCCTCATTAGTATTTAATGAAAGTAAGTGGTCGAGCAATAGGGAAGTTTCTTTACAAGGAGAGGCATTCTTTAAAGTTGCCAAAGGATCGCAATTTGATGTAAAAACTAAAGATGGTATAATCTCTGTATTAGGAACTCAGTTTAACGTAAAACAACGTGACAATTATTTTGAAGTTATTTGTTTCGAGGGAAAAGTTGCTGTTAATTACAACACTAATATTACACAATTATTACCTGGAGATTCATTCTTCATTTTAGATGGGAAATTAATTACTACTGAAAAAGAAAATCAATCTACTCCATCCTGGTTACACAACCAAACTCGATTTAAAAGTTTACCATATCGCGAGGTTATTGCTGAGTTTGAAAGACAACATAACGTAAAAATTTCACTCGAAAATATTAACGAGATGCAATTATTTACAGGAAGTTTTACTCATAATGATATTGAAATTGCCTTAAAATCCATTACTTTACCGTTACATTTAACGTACAGTAAAACTGACAATATCATTACACTAAAACGTGAGTAAGAAAGGTATCATTTATCTTTTTATTATTTTATTTTTCTCTAGTATAAACAGCAGTATTGCTCAAAATACATCTAAAGAGACACTACCTCTTGCCAATATTTTAGTTGACCTAGAAACACAGTATAGCATAAATTTTACTTTTATAGATCAAATTATTGCGAACGTCGATATCATTGCTCCTGACAAAGACTTCAGCTTAGATGAACTTTTAGATTTCTTAAAATCACAAACCAATTTAGATTTTATCTTAATTGATAATTATAATGTGGTCATCTCAAAACGAATTAATCCACTGAGTGATTTTATAACTCAAAAATTAGAGGAAGTCGTCATCACGAACTATTTAACAAAGGGGATTTCTAGAAAAAGTGATGGTAAAACAACTATTAAAACTAAAGATTTCGGAATCCTTCCAGGCCTTATTGAGCCAGATATACTTCAAAGTATACAAGCACTTCCAGGCATTTTAAGTGTTGACGAAACAGTTTCAAATATTAATGTTAGAGGTGGTACTCACGACCAAAACCTTATTCTTTGGGATGGTATAAAAATGTATCAATCTGGACATTTTTTTGGACTAGTATCGGCATTTAACCCATACCTCACAACCGATATTAATGTGTCTAAAAATGGAACTAGCGTAATTTATGGTGATGGTGTTTCAAGCGTAATAGATATGCAACAATCTAATAGTTTAGATCAATATTTTAAAGCAGGAGCTGGTTTTAATCTAATACATGCCGATGGATTTGCTAAAGTGCCTTTGACCGAAAAAGCTGAAATTCAACTTTCAGCAAGACGTTCGGTAACTGATTTTATTTTCACTCCAACTTACGATCAATATTTACAACGTGTATTTCAGGACTCAGATTTTTCAAATTCACAACAAAACTCAACACCTATTGTATCAAATAACGAGCGTTTTTACTTTTACGATGTTGCAGCGAAATTCTTATACGATATCACTGACCAAGATCAAATTCGGTTTAATTTTTCTACTATTAATAATAGTCTCAACTACGATCAACTATCTATTGCAAACGAAAACGAGTCGTTAACCAATACCCTAGAACAAAACAACTTTGCAGCTGGTGTGCAATATTTGAAATATTGGAATAGTAAACTTACAACAACTGCCCAACTCTATGTTTCAAATTACGACCTAAAAGCTACCGATTTTGATGTTATTAGCACTCAACGTCAAAATCAAGAAAATGAGGTTAGAGATTTAGGCATTAAAATAAATGCGACCAATCATATTGACGACAACCTAAAATTACATGGAGGTTATCAATTTAATGAAGTTATAATTAGCAATTTTGAAGAAGTTAATCTCATAAACTTTACGAGTTTTGTTAGAGAAGTTAATCGTACCCATTCTATTTATGGAGAAGCCGAATTCACTTCTGCTAATAAAAACACCTACGCGAGAATTGGTATAAGGACTAATTTTATAGAAAAATTCTCAGAGTTTTTTACAGAACCCAGACTTTCAGTAAGTCATAAACTCAGTAATAACTTTAGATTAGAATTTTTAGCCGAGTTTAAAAGCCAAACGACATCTCAGATTATTGATTTACAAAATGATTTTTTAGGCATTGAAAAACGTCGATGGATATTATCAAACAATGACGATATTCCAATTATTAAAAGTGCTCAAGGTGCTTTCGGAATTCATTATAATAAAAACAAATTATTTATTAGTGCAGAAGCTTTTATCAAGAATGTTGAAGGTATTACAGCGAGAAGTCAAGGGTTTCAAAACCAATTTCAGTTTATTAACGACATAGGAAAATACCAAGTTAGAGGTGTTGATTTTTTAATCAACAAACAATTTGAAACCTTCAGTACATGGTTAAGTTATTCCTTCAGTAATAATGATTATACATTCGAAAGCATAAACGACACCAATAGGTTTCGAAATAATTTAGACATTAGACATGCAGTGACGTTTGCAAATACGTACTCAATTAATAATATAAACCTTGCACTGGGTTTTAATTGGCATTCAGGCAAACCTACTACGCTTCCTGCCGATGTTCAAAACACAACAAATAATAGTATAGAATACAAATCGCCTAACAGTGAAAACTTGAGTAATTATTTTAGAACTGATCTCTCGGCTACCTATAAATTAAAATTTGGAAACAAATTAGATGCTTCAATCGGAGCTTCTATTTGGAACATTTTTGATAGAAAAAATATTATAAATACTTATTTTTCAACTGATGAGAATGGTGAGATTGTCAGTATTGAAAATCTATCTTTAGGTATCACACCAAACATTAGTTTTAGACTACGTTTTTAGTTCTTTATTTTTAGAATAAAAACATTTAATAGATTAATAATTATGGAACATAATCTCATAAAATTAAAGTTTCCTATTGGAGAGTTTATAAAACCAAATAAAATAAATTCTAACCATATTTCTGAATGGATAGATACTATTGAAGGCTTTCCGTATAAAGTCAATCAGCTCACAGAAAATTTAACCGTAGAACAATTAAATTGGAAGTATCGACCAGAAGGATGGACGATTAAACAAGTCGTTCATCACTGTGCAGATAGTCACATGAATAGCATTATTAGGTTTAAATTGGCACTAACGGAAGACACTCCAACCATCAGACCTTACTATGAAGCACGATGGGCAGATTTAATTGATGGGAACGACGACAATTTAAATGATACTCTCAATTTATTAAAAGGCTTACATGCCAAACTCGGAACATTACTTAGTAACCTATCACCTGAAGATTTACCAAAAGAATTCGTACATCCAGAGCACGGAAAACACTTTAGACTAGATGAAACTATTGGAGTTTATGCTTGGCATTGCAATCATCATTTAGCTCACATAATGCAAGCCCTTCATTACAAAGGCAGTTTTTAAAATTACATGCGTTCAGGAACATCAACTCCTAATAAACCAAATGCATTTTTAATCACGTTCGAAACAGTTTGAGAAAGTTGCACTCTAAATGCTTTTTCAGTATCATTATCTGCTCCTAAAATGGAGACATTTTGATAAAAAGAATTGAACTCTTTCACTAGATCATAGGTATAATTTGCTATCAACGCTGGACTATGATGTTCTGCTGCATTTTGAATCACCTCAGGAAATATCTCTAATTGTTTAAGTAACTCTTTTTCTTTTGGATGTAAAGACACCTCATCTGCGCTGAGTGTGACATTAGAATTTACATTCGCCTTCCGTAGAATAGACTGAATTCTAGCATAGGTATATTGAATAAAAGGGCCAGTGTTTCCTTGAAAGTCTATTGAATCTTTAGGATCAAATAAGATGCGTTTTTTAGGATCAACTTTCAAAATATAATACTTCAAAGCACCTAAACCTATCGTTTTATAAAGCTCCTTTTTTTCTGCATCAGAATAACCATCGAGTTTTCCTAAGTCTTCTGAAATTTCTTCAGCCGTTTGAGCCATTTCAACAATTAAATCATCAGCATCAACAACCGTTCCCTCTCTACTCTTCATTTTTCCTGATGGTAAATCTACCATTCCGTAGCTTAGGTGAAATAAGTTTTTAGCCCAATCAAAACCAAGCTTTTTGATAATTAAAAATAACACTTGAAAATGATACTCTTGCTCATTTCCAACAGTATACACCATGCCTCCAACATCTGGAAAATCTTTCACACGCTGAATTGCCGTACCTATATCTTGAGTCATATAAACAGCTGTGCCATCGCTTCGTAAGACAATTTTTTCATCTAAACCATCTTCGGTTAAATCGCACCAAACCGATCCATCATCTTTTTTAAAAAAGACTCCAGTTTTTAAACCTTCTGTAACAAATTCTTTTCCTAATAAATACGTTTCACTTTCGTAATACAATTTATCAAAATCAACACCTAAATTTTTATACGTTTCGTCAAACCCTTCATAAACCCAACTATTCATTTCTTTCCAAAGCGACACAACCTCATCATCACCTGCTTCCCAATTTAAAAGCATTTGTTGCGCTTCTAATAATATTGGAGCACTTTTCTTTGCGTCCTCTTCAGTTTGTCCATTAGAAACTAACTGTTGAATTTCTTTTTTATATTCCTGATCAAACTTTACGTAGTAGTTTCCGACGAGTTTATCACCCTTCAATCCTGATGATTTAGGAGTTTCTTCATTTCCGAAACGCTTCCAAGCCAACATACTTTTACAAATATGAATTCCTCGATCATTAATGATTTGAGTCTTGTACACTTTCCTTCCAGAAGCTTTCAGAATTTCGGCAACACTATAACCCAATAAGTTATTTCTAATGTGACCTAAATGCAATGGCTTATTAGTATTTGGTGAAGAATACTCAACCATAACTGCTTTTTCTGAGGCTTTAGGCGCAACAAATCCGAAGTCTTGTTGATCTTTAATTGCATTGAAAAAATGTAGGTAATATGAATCATTAATTTCAATATTCAAAAAGCCTTTTACCACATTAAAAGCTTTTACTTCTGAAACATGCTCTACCAAATAATGTCCAATTTGTTCTCCAATTTGAACAGGATTCCCTTTGACTACGCGCAACATCGGAAACACAACAACGGTAATATCTCCAGCAAACTCTTTGCGAGTTGCTTGAAATTCAACCGATTCTAATTCAGCACTATAAATCGATTTTATAGCTTGTTTTACATGCGTTGTAAGTGTATCCTGAAGATTCATTTTGATCCTTATTTATAAGTTTGCAAAGATAGGTTTTTTATTATTTTTTTATGGTTATGACCTGTATTAATTGATTAATTTAGAGTTATCCATTTATATTGAAACAGATAATTTTGCCTAAATTTGACTAAGAAATTATTGCATGAAACTACTAAAATCTCTCCTATTCCTTTTTTTATTGGCAAGTTGTAGCAATACTGAAGATTCACAAGAACAGCAAAATTTGCCACCTGAAGGCACAACTACTTTTTATAAAGGCATGGATTTGTCCTTTCAATCTGAATTAGAAGATTATAACATCACTTATAAAGATGAAAATGGTGTTCCTGTAGAACTTCTTGATTTTGTTTCAGAAACTGGAACTAATCTTGTGCGTCTTAAACTATGGCATACACCTCAAGATGGTCAAAACAGTTTAGGTGATGTAAAAGCCTATGCACAACGCATTAAGGCTAAACAAATGGATTTCTTATTAAACGTTCATTATAGCGATTATTGGGCAGATCCAGGAAGTCAAACTCCTCCTTTGGCTTGGCAGAACATGACTAACCAGGAGATTAGAGTTGCCATTTATGAATATACCAAAGATGTTGTAACACAATTAAAAAATCAAAATACACTTCCTCAGATTATTCAAATTGGAAATGAAACCGATAGCGGTTTTTTATGGAATTATGGAAAGGTTTGGGATGATTTTTCTAATAACTGGAGCTCCTACGCGACTTTAGTTAATGAAGCTATTAGAGCTATAAGAGAGGTTGACACTGAAAATTCAGTTAAAATTATGTTGCATCATTCTAGTGTTGAAAATGCTATTTACTTCTTTAATGAACTCAATGCGTTTGGTTTAGATTTTGATATCATCGGACTCTCTTATTATCCACAGTTTCAAATTAAGAATTTAAACCTAGTTCAAACTAAACTGAACGAACTTGCTTCAACTTTTGATAAAGACATCCTTTTGGTAGAAGTTGCCTACCCATTTACACTAGACTGGAATGACAATTCAAATAATTTCATTGGAAGTGCTGATCAACTATTATCAGAGTTTTCAGCAACTCCCCAAGGTCAAAAAGCTTACTTTGAATGGTTAGTAAGTGCCATCGAAAACATACCAAATAATCATGGCATCGGGTTTTGTTATTGGGCACCAGATTGGATTGCGTTTTCAGGTAATGAAAACACCTCTACGTCAGGAAGTGCTTGGGAAAATCAGTGTATGTTTGATTTTAATCACCAGGCATTACCTGTTTTTGACGTATTTAAAGCTAACTAACTCATAATCAAATATTTAATTACAATCATGTATTTCGTCGACAAACGTGCCGTTTTTCTATGTTTTCTGCCGTTCATCTATTCGTCGATTTTTTCATAAAATCTAAAGATCACTTTATCTAATTTTTAGGCATTAAAACCCGAAAATTAGTAATTAAGAACCCTTTTGGTCATTTTTGGTAAGCTATTAATCAAGAGTCCCAAACATTGATGAAACTTAATATTAAATCATTATTAAGGTTGACCTTGACTTTTTTAAACTTCTTTTCTCTTTCCCTCGAGACCAAAAAATGTTTAACTAACTCGGTAACTTTTAATACAACGCTATGAAGCAGTTAATCACATTAGCTGTTTTGTGTTCTTCGCTTTTTTGTTTCTCCCAAACAAATGAGATCGATAGTCTTACTATACAATTAGCTTATCAAAAACAAGACTCCTCTAAAGTAGATACGTCATTGTATTTGATTAAAGCATTGTATAAAAGCGAGAACTTTAAAAAAGCGCTTTTGTATATTGACCAAACCGAGAGACTTTCAAAATTTTTAAACCATACTAAGGGTATTGCCGACGTCAATTATTATAAGGCATTAATCTATTCTCATAAAGACGATTATTACAATGCTATTGATGGTTACAATAAATCACGAAAATATTATAAGCAGTTAGGAGATACCTTAGGAATTGCTAAAGTGAATAATAGTATAGGACTGATCGAAATTAAACGTGGAAACTATAGTGTTGGACTTGAAAACTCGTTATCTGCTATTCAAACGTTTGAAACTAGAAACCTGCTTGACGAGCTTAGTTCAGCTTATAATAATCTAGCTGAAGCATATTACAATACACATCAGGTAGATAAAGCATTAGAATTTAATATTAAAGCCTTAAATGTTCGAGAACAACTTAAGGATAGCTCAGGTATTAAAACATCGACAAAAAATATTGCGGCTTTATATTCTGATAGAAAGGAACATAGAAAAGCTATTGAATACTACGAAAAAGTTTTAAACCTATTAAATCCGAAAGAGGATCAAGCCATTAGAGGTGAAGTTCTGCCTAGAATTGGTAGTGAATACTTACAGTTTAAAGACTATAATAAAGCTGCAGAATATTTAGTTGAAGGTCTTAAATTTAATAGACGTACTAAAAATGATGATGGAATTTTAAGAACTTTAAATGCTATTGGTGAGCTTAATATGCAACAGCAGAAAGTTAAGCTTGCTGAAATTCAGCTTAATGAAGCTTATTCTATCGCTTCAAGAATAAATAACAAACCTGAACTGCTTAAAAATTACAGATTACGTAAAGAGTTAGATTCTACTAACGGCAAATTTCAAAATGCTTTTTTCTGGCAAGGTAAATACTATGATTTAAAAACAGAATTAGAAAATGCAAAGCAACCGAAAATTCCAGTAAATACTAACGTTATTAAAACTGAAGTTATTGATGCAACAGCCGATGACGAATTTAATTCTATTGCCAAACAAGCGGAAGAACTAAAAAGCGAAGAGGAGGTTAAACGATTAAAAGCCATATCCTATGTGTTGATTGCTGCTTTTTTAATTGTTTCAACTATTTTACTTCTCATATATTTAAAGCGTCAAAGTACTCTAAAATTTAATAGAGAATTACAAGCGAAAAACGAACAAATACAATTGCAAAATGAAGTGTTTTCTGAGCAAACCAAAAACCTAGAAGAAATTAATAAGGTAAAAGATCGTTTATTCTCAATAGTTTCTCATGATTTAAAAGATTCTATTTCGTCAATTAAGGCATTTATTGACCTTTTAAAAGAGGATAGTATTTCGCGTGAAGAGTTTTATAATTTAGTTCCAGAACTAAGTGAAAATGCCGATAATGCGTCGTCATTATTGTACAATCTTTTAAACTGGTCTAAGTCTCAAATGCAAAATCTTAAACCGAAAGCTGAACTATTCAATATACAAGAGGTTTTCCAAAATAAGATGTCACTTGTAGAGCAAAAAGTAGAGCAAAAACGTATTGTGTTAATTGATGAATCTCATAGAGACTTTGTGTATGCAGATAAGAGCATGATAGAAATTGTTATTCAAAACTTAATTACTAATGCTGTAAAATTCACTCGTGTTGGCGATGTGATTACGGTATCTAATAATGATCATAACGGAAATACACTTATTTGTATTGAAGATACAGGTGTTGGTATCTCTCGTGAAAATGTAGACAAATTATTCCAAAATGGAACCTTTACAACTAGAGGTACAGATAATGAAAAAGGGACTGGTCTCGGACTTAGTATCTGTAAAGAATTAGTTGAACTTAATAATGGTCGTATTTGGGTAGAAAGCACACCTAATGTTGGTACAAAATTCTATGTAGAGCTTCCAAAAAATAAGCCAACAGAATAATTGCTTTTTGCGTATCTTAGCCAAAAGCAACCAAAAAATGAAACACCTTATTCTCTCTCTTGCTCTAGTAGCAACTCTATTTAGCTGTAAAAATTCGGAAACCAAACCTGAAGAAACTTTAGTCGAAGCAAATCATCTACAAGATTTATTTAGTATGATGCAAGGCTCATTTACTTCTGAAATTCAAGCTGAAGTTGATTCTACTTATTTTAATATTTCGCTTCACATGTATCCAATTTGGGAAGAAAAAGGAAATTTTTTATATGTTGAACAAGCCTTAACGTCTAGACAAAATAAACCATACAGACAACGCATTTACGAAGTGACTCAATTAAATGATAGTCTGTTTAGTTCTGCTATTTATACCATTGAACATGATTCGTTATGGATTGGCAAATGGAAAACACCAAAAGCATTTGATGCTCTCTCAATGAATCAAGTCTCTAAAAAGGAAGGTTGCGAAGTCACGCTAAAACGCATCAATTCAGAATACTTTAAAGGCGAAACAGGTGATAAAACCTGTTCTAGCACTCTATATGGCGCATCTTATGCAACCAGTGAAGTCGAAATTTTATCGGACAAAATCATCTCTTGGGATAGAGGTTTTGACGATAAAGACGAACATATTTGGGGCGCTGAAAAAGGTGGCTATGTATTTAATAAATTGGATTAGTAAATTCTAAATTTTTATAGTTGGTAACAAGGTAATAACAAACTGAAAGGACATTAAATGGACAAACCTCTAGAAAATGAATACGCTTCAGGATATCAAAAACACATTGACCTAGTTGAAACCGGAGATTTTATAGAACTACTAGATCAAAATACGGACGCCACAATTTCCTTTTTCAAATCCATTGATGGCAAATGTGAAAATTTTAGATACGAAAAGGATAAATGGTCGATTAAAGAAGTATTGATGCATATTATTGATACAGAAAGAGGCTTTTCATATCGAGCAATAGTTTGCGTTAGGAATGATGACAAGACACCTCTTTATGGAATGGACGAAAAACTCTATGCCAAAAATGTAGATGTAACCAATAGTAGTCTAAATAGTTTGATTGAAGAATTTATAGCAGTAAGAAAAGCTTTCAAATTTATATACACCAATAATCCTAAAGAAAAATTTAATTTTTTGGCGAATGGAATTGGTCACAAAATATCAGCACGAGCCATTGGCTATATTGCGATAGGTCACGTTGTTCATCATTGCTCTGTGATTAAAACAAAATACTTAGTATAAAACCCAATTGCTTACAACGTGTAGAGTCCATTTCTAGTTTTGTAAGCTTTCAAAAAAACAAACTGAATTTCCTTTTTTAACTATTTTTAGGTAAAAACACTTCAGCCATCATGCATCGTGCACTACCACCACCACAAGTTTCTATAGTTTCAAGAGAACTTGATAAAATCGGACAGTGTTTTTCAATAGCTGCAACTTGTTTTGGAGTTAAACTATCATGTGCTGCTTTACTCATCACCAAATAACGTTGATTCAAATGACCTTGTACTTGTAACATATTGCCAGCAAATTGATGCATTTGTGTTTCAGAAATCTCTATGATTTCCTTACCATCTTGTTTAAGATGTTTTACCACATTTTTTCGTTCCTTTTTATCATCAATACTATCGAGACAAATCACCGCAAATTTTTCAGCCAAACACATCATGACATTGGTATGATATATTTCTAACCGTTCACCTTCGAATGTTTGATAGGCTCTAAATAGTACTGGTGTGTATTCAAAATCTTCGCAAAACTCAATGAACAATTCTTCATCTGCTCTTGGTGATAAAGCACAATAGGCTTTATGATTAACTCTATCAAGTAACAAACTTCCTGTGCCTTCTAAAAATATACCTTCATCTTCAGCACTTGTGTAATCAATAATATTTTCAATTCTAAAGCCTTCCGATTCAAGACGCATAAAAACTTCGTCACGTCGTTCTAGTCGTCTGTTTTCAGCAAACATTGGATACAACCCTACATCTCCATTAGAATGAAAACTCACCCAATTATTAGGAAAAACTGAATCTGGTGTATCCGATAGTTTATCATCTTCCTCAACAATAACATGAACTCCTACTGCTCTTAATTTTTCAACAAAGGCGTCAAATTCTTCTTGTGCTTTTGCATTAATTTCAGCATTTTTTATGTTTATATCTTCCTGAAAATAGTTATTGATAGCCGTTTGTTCATTCATCCTAAAGCTTATAGGACGAATCATTAAAATGGTATTTGTAGTTTGTGACATTTCAAAAATTATAGTAGCGCAAAATTAATTAATTTTAATGTAGAAAATTACATCGCACTTTTTTTATTTTGAATTTGATGTAGCCAGTCAATAGCAAGTTGTCGTTCACGAAATATTTGAATCTTCCAATTATTATGTTTGTTAACATTCATAACAATTTGAGTCGCCATTTCTGCACTCTGACTATATACTACAACAGCTCGAAATTCTAGACCATCATTTATTTCTCCCATAGACAATTGTGCACCAAAGGTGTAGGAGTAACCATGTTCTTTATTAATTAATAATGAAAATGGCTTCACTAAGTGAGATTGTAATAATTTACGATATGTGATGACCATAAATTCGTCGAGAACGACGCCATCATCAATAATAATTTCAGCAATATTTGGTTCAAGAACATTAATTTTCCCGAAGGATAAGAGAAAAACTTTCATATAGTTATTAATTTAAAGGGATAATCAAATTTAGTTTAACTTTGAGTAGTTTCTTTTCAGTTTTGCTAAAGAAATAAACAGCATATTAACAATTTACTCAGTATCAATCCTAGATAATTACAAATGAACAACTTAGCACTTCTATTTATTTTTATTGTTTTTGTGTCTTGTTCTTCGGAAAAAAAACAATCTTTTAACTTTACAACGGCTTTTGAAACTTCAAATGGCACAGAAACAGCAACCTATGAGCAAACGATTAGTTTTTACACGAGTTTAGCCGCAACCTATCCTGAAATTTCTATTCAAGCAATCGGTGAAACTGATTCTGGAAAACCATTACATTTGGTAACTCTAAATCCGAGTAAACAATTCGATTTTAAATCAATCAGAGACAATGGCAAACGAATTTTGCTCATTAATAATGGCATTCATCCTGGAGAATCTGATGGCATTGATGCAACGATGTTGTTGTTTCGAGATCTCGTACAGGGTGAAATCGATATGCCTAAAGAAACCGTAATAGTTACCATTCCTATTTATAATGTTGGTGGAAGCCTAAATCGAAATTCTACAACTAGAACTAACCAAAATGGACCAAAAGCATATGGCTTTAGAGGGAATGCTAGGAACTATGATTTGAACAGGGATTTTATTAAATCTGACACCAAAAATGCCAGGACCTTTGCTAACATATTTCATTTAGTACAACCTGATGTCTTTATTGATAATCATGTAAGTAATGGAGCCGATTATCAATATACGTTGACACATTTATTTACACAGCACAATAAATTAGGTGGTTCTTTGGGTCATTTTTTGCAGACCAAAATGATGCCTCAACTTGAGAAAAAACTAAAAGAAAAAGATTGGGACATCACACCTTATGTGAATGTATTTAATAGAACTCCAGAAAAAGGATTTAGTCAGTTTATGGATTCTCCAAGGTATTCTACTGGTTACACAACACTTTGGAATACTTTAGGAATGATGGTCGAAACACACATGCTAAAACCCTACAAACAACGTGTTGAAGGCACTTATGAACTCATGAAAAGTATGATTGAAATCACAGAAACTGAAGGAGATCAAATTTCAGAATTAAGACAACATGCCATTGCAGAGTTTCAGCAACAAAACACGTACCCAATTCAGTGGACAATTGATACTACCCAAACAACAACACTTCAATTTAAAGGGTTCGAAGGTCAAATGATTGATAGTGATATAACAAATTCTAAACGTTTGAAATATGATTCATCGCGACCATTTACAAAAGAAATAACCTACAGTAATTATATGAAAGCTACTTTAGAAGTTGAGATCCCAAAAGCATATGTAATTCCGCAAAATTATTGGACTGTTATTGATTTATTAAAACTGAATGGCGTAGAAATGACTGCATTTGAAAATGACACAACCATGATGGTAAATTCGTATAAAATAAAGAGTTACGACACCAGTACACAAGCTTATGAAGGCCATTATCCGCATTACAATGTGAAATTAGATATTTCTAAAGAAAAAATAAACTTCTTAAAAGGAGATTATCTAATCTATACTAACCAACATGCATTTAGATACCTAATAGAAACTCTTGAGCCACAAGCATCAGATTCATTTTTTAATTGGAATTTCTTTGATACCATTTTACAACAAAAAGAAGGCTTCTCACCTTATGTGTGGGAAGATAAAGCCAAAATAATTTTAGAACAGAATCCAGAACTCGAAAAAGAATTCACTTTAAAAAAGACAAACGACGAAGACTTTGCAGCCAATTGGTATTCACAATTAGATTGGTTACACAAACAAAGTGAACACTATGAAAAAGCACATTTGCAATATCCTGTGTATCGCTTAAATTAACTTATTTCATTAATTTCTTTAAATACTTTTTTACCATATTTCCTGAAGAAGGATGGTAATACACCGTATTTGTACTTCTATCTACAAGTTGGAATGAGTATTCTGTATTTCCAGAAAAACTCTTAGAACTCTGAATGAATACCATGTATTTATAAGTTTCTATCGGATATTTATCATCACCATAGCCAGTTGCAACATCAGAAACATCTGCAACATAAAACGGCTTTCCGTAGTTTTTTGTAAACTGTTTTGTTAGCCACTTTTTTGTGCCTCGTGCTTTAAAGGCAGGCATGACTAGCAGTGATCCTTCATAATTTTTAAAATCTTTTGGTGCAATTTCTCTAATTATTTCAGCATTAGCTTCGGGAAGTCCATTTTGAGCGAAGCTTGTATGTATTGAAGCTAGTAGAAAAGCAATAATTAAGTAATTTAATTTTTTCATGAGAAATAATGCATTTGTAATCATTTAAAAATAACATTATTAACTAAATTAAAAAACCAACTTGTAGTGTTTTATTAAAAATCTAGAATTAATTACACTAATATTTTAATATTCGCATAACTATTTTCAAGCGCCTTTGTAGACTCTTCTTTATTTAACCATGCAACTTTGGTAATGCCTTCATTTTCCTGAGGAGACAAGGATCCTGAATAAGACGTAATCATTTCAAACCAATAGGTCACTTTAATTTTGTGCTTACCATTGCGCTTAAAGATATGGTACGTTGTTTCAATTGGTTTCGTTATGGAAAGACCAGAAACACCTGTTTCTTCTTCTACTTCCCTCAATGCTGTTTCTTCAATGGTTTCTTTTCCTTCAGTTTTTCCTTTAGGTAAATCCCATTTATCATTTCTGTAAATAAACAGAATTTCACCTTTATCATTAATCACTTTTCCTCCACCAGCAACAACATTAGGAAGCTTTTTTAAGAATTTTTTGATTAGAGTTTCTTCTTTTTTACCAATAAGATGAATTCCTTTTAAAGAGGTAGAATTTAGTTCTTTTATAACCTTCCCAATTTGAACTGTCGACAAAAGGTAATTTTTAAAATTACGCTCTTGACTAACTTGTGTGGTTAGAATTATAGGTTTATCAGTTACAAAAACGCAGTACATTTTTTTAGTAGTATAGTATTTGGAAAGTAAAAATATCATTTTTTGAGTTACCACACCCAATTATAAAATTAATTTTATTTATAGTTTGAAATCGAATTAGGTTAAAATTATGTAATTTTGCGCCATGATTTTTGACAAAAAAACCGCGAAACAAACTGCTGAAGTTTTACTGCAAGTTAATGCAATAAAATTGCAACCTAACAACCCCTTTACATGGGCTTCAGGCTGGAAATCTCCAATTTATTGTGATAACCGAATTATACTTTCTTTTCCTAAAATTAGAAACTACATTCGAACAACAATGGCCAAACAAATTGAAGCAAAATATGGCAACATCGATGTGATAGCTGGTGTTGCAACAGGTGCTATTGGTATTGGAATTTTAGTTGCTGAAGAATTAGGCTTACCATTCGTTTATGTAAGACCAGAAGCAAAATCTCATGGTCGTCAAAATCAAATTGAAGGTTTCATACAAAGCGGACAAAACGTTGTTGTTGTTGAAGATTTAATTAGCACAGGAAAAAGTAGCCTAAATGCAGTCAAGGCATTAGAAGAAGCGAAAGTAAATGTGAAAGGTATGGTTGCCATTTTTTCTTATGGATTTGAAGTTGCACGAGCTAATTTTGAAAAGGCAAATGTTGAATTATACACGTTAAGTAACTACGAGAACTTGTTAGACCAAGCACTAGACACCAAATATATTACTTCAAAAGAACAAGACATTTTAGCACTTTGGAATGCCAATCCGAGTGAATGGAACGGATTTTGAATACATACTTAATAATGAACACAAATATTTAAAAGAATGAATTTAGAATCACCAAAAACCACCATAAATAAATCAGCGAAAGAAACTTTCGATTTTCTATCTGAAGTGAAAAATTTTGAGAAATTAATGCCAGAAAATATTAGCAAATTTGAAGTACTTGATGACGACAAATTTTTGTTTGCATTAAAAGGAATGCCAGAAATTGTACTCAAAAAGAAGGAAGCTATTTCACCTAATAAAATAGTATTAGGTGCTGCTGGTGGCAAGCTCGATTTCTCACTTACGGCAGATATTACTGCTATTTCAGAAAACTCTAGTGAAACTCAATTAACGTTTGAAGGAGAGTTTAATGCTATGATGGCGATGATGATAAAAGGACCCATTTCTAAATTTATTGAAACCTTAGCTACTAACATGTCTGTGGTAGTTTAGAATAACAATGTGACTTCTTTAAGGTCAAACGACTTCACTATTTCATCTTCAATTAACACCTGTAGAAGACCAAAATCGCTTACGCCTTTGATATACCCAGAAAATAAATTCCCTTGAGTGTCTTTAAAGGTTGAGGGTTTATTTTTTCTAAACAGATGGCTTTCATATTCTAGTTTTAAATCCTTGTAGGATTTTGAATGTAACATTAAGAAATAATGCTTTAATTGTTTTAAAACTTCTTCAAGCAAGTGATCACGATCAAAATGATTTCCAGATATCAATTGCATTGACGTCGCGTTAGGCAAATCATTAAAACTCATTTGATTTACATTGATACCAATTCCAATGATTGAAGATTGTAATTGGTTCTGTTTTATGACATTTTCTATTAAAATACCACTAAGTTTTTGCTGCTCTGACAAAATGTCGTTAGGCCATTTAATTTTTAGTGTATTAATTTGAAAGGATTTTAAGGCTTTAAAAACAGCTAGAGAAACAGCCATACTTAAGTAAAAAGGTGATATAACATCTAAACTCGATACATCTTTAAACACACTAAACATAAGGTTTTTTGCGCTTTCAGATTGCCATTGGGTTCCCATTTGTCCACGACCATTAGTTTGGTTTTCGGTAACAAGGACGGTAAAATCTTCAATCGATTCTTCAGCACTAAGCTGTCGTAAAAAAGAATTAGTAGAGTCAATGGCATTAAGTTTGATTATACGCATAGTATTGTGTTAATAAACTTTAAGAATTTCTTATCAGCAATTAAGCTTCATAAGAGTAAAAAAAATAATAACTTTGCACAAAATTAAATCAATTTAATGGCGAAAAAAAATACGAGTCCAGATGAACTAATTACAACAGTAATTGCTGGAATTGAAGATGTAAAAGGAAAAGAGATTACAATTCTGGATTTAAGAGACATTGAAAATACAGTTTGTGACTATTTCATTATATGTGAAGGTACTTCGAATACTCAAGTAAATGCCATAGTAAATTCCATACAAAAAAGAGTAAGTAAAGAACTTAAAGACAATCCTTGGCACGTTGAAGGTGCTGATAATGCTGAATGGGTATTAATGGATTATGTGAATGTTGTAGTACATGTATTTCAAAAACATATCAGATCTTACTACGACATTGAAAGTCTTTGGGGAGACGCAAAGATTACAGTTATAGAGACTAGTTACTAATAAAATTAGCCACTTTGTGGCATATAAATAATGGCAAAAGACAATAAAAATATAAATAAAAAACCAAAATTAAATCCCTATTGGATTTACGGAATTATCATTGCCGCTTTTTTGGGAATCCAATTATTCTCAGGTGGATTTGGTAGTTCTACAACTAAAAAAATAAATCCTTCAGAGTTTCTTGAATATTTAGACAAAGGCGACGTTGATAAACTTGTCATAGTCAATGGTCGAGAAGCTAGAGTGTATTTAACTAAAGAAGCTTTAGAACAAGAAATTCATAAAAAATCTAAACCCAACAACCTTTTACCTTCTGTAACACCTCAGCCTAACTATACATTTGAATTTGGTGAGCAAAAATTATTTGAAGAAAAAATAGAAACTATATTAGAGAACAATCCAAATCTAAATACACCTATTTCTTTTATAACAGAAGAAAACCATTGGGGCAATTTTATATTCTCTTTACTACCGTTTATTTTAATTATTGGTGTTTGGATTTTTATTATGCGTCGTATGTCTGGTGGTTCTGGAGGTGGAGCTGGTGGACAGATTTTTAATATCGGAAAATCTAAGGCAAAGCTATTTGATGAAAAAACAGATGTAAAAACATCATTTAAAGATGTTGCAGGTCTTGAAGGTGCAAAAGAAGAAGTACAAGAAATTGTGGATTTCCTCAAAAATCCAGAAAAATATACATCTCTTGGAGGTAAAATACCGAAAGGAGCCTTGTTAGTTGGTCAACCAGGAACTGGTAAAACCTTGTTAGCAAAAGCCGTTGCTGGAGAAGCAAAAGTACCTTTCTTCTCTTTATCTGGTTCAGATTTCGTAGAAATGTTTGTAGGTGTTGGTGCTTCAAGAGTTCGAGATTTATTTAAACAAGCGAAAGAAAAATCACCTGCTATCATTTTTATTGATGAAATCGATGCTATTGGTAGAGCTCGAGGTAAAAACAACTTCTCAGGTTCTAATGATGAACGAGAAAATACACTTAACCAATTGCTTACAGAAATGGATGGTTTCGGAACTAATACAAACGTAATAGTATTAGCAGCAACCAACAGAGCAGATGTCCTTGACAAAGCCTTAATGCGTGCAGGTCGTTTTGATAGACAAATTTTTGTTGATTTACCAGATGTTAGAGAACGTAAAGAAATATTTGAAGTACACTTAAGACCAATAAAACAGTCGGAAAAATTAGATATCGATTTCCTTGCTAAACAAACACCAGGATTCTCTGGAGCAGATATTGCAAATGTTTGTAACGAAGCCGCTCTTATTGCTGCTCGTGGTGGTAAAAAAGCTGTAGGAAAACAAGATTTCTTAGATGCGGTTGACAGAATTGTTGGTGGTCTTGAAAAGAAAAATAAAATCATTACAGTAGAAGAGAAAAAAGCAGTAGCTTACCATGAAGCAGGTCACGCAACTGTTAGTTGGATGCTTGAGCATGCTGCACCACTTGTAAAAGTAACAATTGTACCACGTGGGCAATCTTTAGGTGCTGCATGGTATTTGCCAGAAGAGCGACTTATTGTTCGTCCTGAGCAAATGCTAGATGAAATGTGTGCTGCCCTTGGTGGAAGAGCTGCAGAAAAAGTGATTTTTAATAAAATCTCAACTGGTGCTTTAAGTGATCTGGAAAAGGTAACTAAACAAGCAAGAGCTATGGTTACCATTTACGGACTGAGTGATAAAGTTGGAAACCTAACCTATTATGATTCATCAGGACAATCTGAATATGGATTTACAAAACCTTACAGTGAACAAACTGCTGAGTTAATTGATAAGGAGATATCAGATATTATTGAAAAACAATACCAACGTGCAATTGCATTATTAGAACAACACAAAGATAAATTAACTCAATTGGCTGAAGTCCTTCTTGAAAAAGAGGTAATCTTTAAAGACAATCTTGAAAAAATATTTGGTGAACGTCCGTTTGAAAAGCGAGAACTTGTAGAACCAAAAGGAACTATAGCTAAAGAAAGTAATCAAGCATCTGAAACAGAAGAAGAGTAAATCTTTGAAAATCCTATAAAAAACTTAAATTAACTTATCATTAATTTAAGTTTTTTTATATTTGATACTTACTATAGTATAACTAGGTTAATAGCACAATTCCTTAAATGAGTCTATTTCGTAAAATCTTCGGTTTAAAAGACACTCCCGAAGACCACATAAAAAGCGAAGAGAGAGGCAAGTATATGCCTGAAGTAAAGCTACCTATTGATGAGCAATTTACAATCAATTTTAAAGCTAATGGTGGCAAGTTTTTGTATTGTGAAGACATGCAGGAGGTCAATAATAGCCTCAACAATATTCTAAAGGAAAATAAGTGGGAAGACGAAAAGGTTTTGGTTATAGACGAACGTCTTGAAGAGATGTTTAAAGATTATAATTTTAATACCTCTAAAAAAGTATCAGAATGTACTTACTTTCTATCTACTTGCGAATACCTAATTTCAGATGATGGATCTCTATTAATTTCTTCAAATCAAATTGCGGAAAAGAAACTAAAAGAACTCCCAGCAAATTTTATAATTTATGCGACAACGAGTCAGTTTGTTCAAAATATTGGTGAAGGTTTAAGAGGTATTAAAGGAAAAAACAAAGACAAGATTCCAACCAATATTACTACGATTAAACACTTTAAAACGATTGAAGACAAAGACTTTCTTACGTATGGAAGTAGCTCAAAAAACCTATATTTGCTGCTCCTAGAAGATTTATAGATGAAAGAAATCCTTACAAGAGCGCTCTCTGGACTATTATATGTTTCACTTCTAATTGCTTCTCTTTATTGGCAACATGCGCTTATCGGACTCTTTTTTGTTTTCGGACTTATATGCATGGCAGAATTTAAAAAACTCATCAATCTCAAAAGTTATTTTCCTTATGCAGTTTTCATAGTATTATACTTAGGATTTGCCTATTGGAAAACTATATCAAATACCGTTAAAGGTTATGAGGAAGCCTCTCAAATTCTATTGGTAATTACCATTTTTGTGCTCCTCATTTTGATTAAAGATTTATTTTCAGAAAAGTCCATACCTTTATTTGAATCGAAACGGTTTATCATCACAACCTTTTATTTATCTAGTGGATTTGTGTTTTTAATTTCGATTGCCAATTTTGAACAAACCTTTACTCCGCTTCTACTATTAGGGTCTTTCATCCTAGTATGGGTCAACGATACGTTTGCTTTTCTGGTTGGCAAAAACTTTGGCAAACAAAAATTATTTCCTAGTGTATCGCCTAAAAAAACAGTCGAAGGCTTTCTTGGTGGTTTATTCTTTTCGTGTATTGCAAGTTATTTTATTGCTGAATATACAGAAACCCGTAGCTTTACGATTTGGCTTATATTAGCAATTATTATTAGTGTATTTGGCACTATAGGTGATTTGATAGAATCCAAATTTAAGCGGCAAGCAAACGTAAAAGACAGTGGCGTAATTATGCCTGGTCATGGCGGATTACTAGATCGTTTAGATAGTATTATCTTTGCTGCACCATTTATATTTTTATTTTTAAGACTTGTATCATATGTTTCATAAAGAAGGTTATAAAATTATTACTATTACGCTTGCCCTTGTTACTGCATCTGTACTTTTGATAGATCGTTTTGTTGATTTACCATGGTTGAAATTGCTACTTATGATTAGCATGCTCGTGGTCTTAATATTAATTCTTCAATTTTTTAGAAATCCAAAACGACTTACCAAATTAGAAGATCATACTGCTGTTTCTCCAGTTGACGGAAAAGTAGTTGTTATTGAAGAAGTTTTCGAAAAAGAAGTCTTTAACGATAAACGCATTCAGGTATCAGTATTTATGTCACCAATTAATGTGCATGTAACACGCTATCCTATTAGCGGAAAAGTCAGTTATAGTAAATATCATCCAGGAAAATATTTGGTTGCTTGGCACCCCAAAGCTAGTGAGGAAAACGAACGTACTACAGTTGTAGTGGATAATAAAAATTTTGGACGAATTTTATATAGACAAGTAGCTGGTGCCTTAGCAAAACGTATTGTCAATTATGCTAAAGTTGATGATCAAGCTGTGCAAGGCGGTGATTCTGGATTTATTAAATTTGGAAGTCGAGTAGATTTATTTTTACCTTTAGATGCTACTATTAAAGTAGAACTTAATCAAAAAGTAAAAGGCGGCGAAAGTATTATTGCCGAAAAGATATGAAATCAGAGGAATTAGATATCACATTTCAAGAATCTGTTGCGCGAATTAATGCACATACAGAACCTTTTCCTGCAGATTTTCTTTTACGCCTTTATGCCTACTACAAAAAAGCTACTAATAATTACGGTAGACCAAGTAGTAGCAAACCAATAATTAATGCCTTTAAAACTAATGCATTATTTCAAGTTAAAGATGTTAGTGAAGATGAAGCCAAACAAGTCTATATCGATTTAGTCAATAATTACTTCCTATACAGAGAATAAAAATCATTTCCCCAATCCAAAACACATGAAAAAAATTATTTTATCTTGTTTATTAGCTTTTGCTGTACTTTCAATAAATGCACAAACGTTTAATTCCTTTTATTCCTCTATTGTCGAAAACACATCACAAGCCAATATTTTAAATGATTTGACGACGTTTGAAAGTTTCGGAATTAAAAATGTAGGTTCTACTCGTCTTACTAATGCTGAAAATTGGATAACATCACGTTACCAAAGTCTCGGTTATACTGATATTGTATTGCAACCGTTTACCTATTCGGCAGGAACAAGTAATAACATTATTATTACAAAAACAGGAACGGTATATTCAAACACCTATTTAATTATTGATGGTCATTATGATACAATTAATGGAGCAGGAACAAATGATAATGGATCAGGTACAGTTTTAATAATGGAATTGGCACGTTTACTTAAAGATGTAGACACCGAATATTCGATCAAATTCATTCATTTTTCTGGTGAAGAAGATGGCTTAATCGGAAGCAACTACTATGTAAACAATACTGTAATTCCGCAAAATCTAGACATCAGATTGGTTTTTAATATTGATGAAGTTGGTGGTCTTGCTGGAACCAATAACGATACTATTGTTTGCGAACGTGATCAATCTATGCCAGCATCAAACAATGCAGCTTCTAATCAATTTACAAATGATTTAGCAACACTTATTGAATTGTATTCAACTTTGCACACTGAAATCTCTTATGCTTACGCTTCAGATTATGTCCCTTTTGAAAATAATGGTGAAATCATAACAGGTTTATACGAAAAGAATGAAACGCCTTATGCACATACTGCAAATGACTTGTTAGTTAATATGGATGTGCCATATTTATATCAAGTAACTAAAGGTTCTCTTGGAGTTGCTTTAGAGTTTGCTGTTGCTTATGAAACATTGAGTACTGAAGAAGAAGCCGATTTTAATAACGCAATTCAGATTTCACCAAACCCATCAGATAGCTTTTTAACTATAAGTTTTACTAGACCTTTAGAGCAAGCTGTCGATTTTAAATTGATAGATATGCTAGGCAAAAATGTCTATGAAAACACGTTTACTGAGCAAACACAAACAATCTCAATAGACAATCTATCAGCTTCACAATACTTCGCAGTGTTTAAACTAGATAACAAACGTTTTATTAAACGACTTATCGTAGAATAAGATGTCTGAAAAAGCTGATAATTCTCTAACATTTTCCTGTGGTGCAAAGATGCCAAACCGTTTCATGTTGGCACCAATGACCAATTGCCAAAGTCATGAAGATGGTACTTTATCCGACGACGAATTTCAATGGCTAACAATGAGAGCCAAAGGTGGCTTCGGACTCACAATGACTTGTGCTTCACATGTACAAGCCATTGGCAAAGGTTTTCCTGGACAATTAGGTATTTTCTCTGATAAGCATATTGAAGGTCACAAACGACTTGCTGCAGGCATTAAAACTCATGGCAGTTTAGCTGTCATTCAATTACATCATGCCGGAATGCGTTCGCCACAAGATATCATTAATGGACAACCGGTTTCTGTATCTGATATGAAGAAATACAATGCTCGTGGCTTATCAATTGCAGAAGTTCAGCAACTCAAAACTGATTTTATAGATGCCGCAATACGAGCACAACAAAGTGGTTATGATGGTGTTGAAGTTCATGGTGCTCATGGTTATATTTTAACTCAGTTTTTAAGTTCAGACATCAACTCACGATCTGATAATTATGGTGGAAGTCTAAAGAATAGAGCTCGATTGCTTTTTGAAATTACAAATGGTATCAGACAGGCTTGTGGTCCAAAATTTCTATTAGGCGTACGTTTGTCTCCTGAACGATTTGGAATGCAACTAAAAGAAGTAAAAACGATATGCCAACGATTTATTGACGAAGGTCAAATAGACTTCTTAGACATCTCACTTTGGGACTGCTTTAAAATGCCAGAAGAACTTGATCACCAAAACCAAAGTTTATTAGAGCATTTTACAAGTTTAGACTTCAAGAATATTAAACTCACTGTAGCTGGGAAGATTAATTCCGGATACGATGTACAAAAGATCCTAGACGCCAGAGTAGATTTTGTATCTATTGGTCGTTCTGGTATTTTGCATCATGATTTCCCTAAACAAGTAATGGCTAACCCAAATTTTGAACCAACGCCAACTCCAGTTTCAGAAGACTACTTGCACAACGAAGGTCTAAGCGATACATTTGTAAAGTATATGAAGCGATGGCCAGATTTTGTAGCTTAATAAGCTAAGCAATTCCTTTATGGCTGTTAAGACTTTCTTCAATAGCCTTAATAAAGTCTTTGTTCACGTTGATATCAACAAAATTGATATGCGTATAAATATCTGGAACACATTGATACGAAAAAGCAATAGGCTTGATATCTAAAAGCTTCTCAACAGATCGTTTGTAAGCCAGATCCATTTCGTTTTTACAATGGTTCTTTCCGTAGTATTCTTCAGAAATTATAGGAATAAAAACTTTAGAATCTACAATTCCCCACATATATTTTGACGTAAATGGTTCTCCAATACCAATGCTCTTTACATCAAAAAATATTTTTAATTTGTTTCCTTTTGGTGTTCTGAACGCTTTAAGAGGTTCATACACATTCTTTTTAACCCACTCACTATTGCCATGAGAATAGCTAATAAATACATCATATTTTTCTGAGCCTTCAGCTACTCCAGTCGTTAAAAATTTATAAGCAAAATGCCAGGAAAGTACAGCTGTAACCAACATGGTTGCCAATGTTTGTCCAACAGGAATAACAGCATTAAAGGATAAAATCACTTTGTAATAAACATACAAAAAAAGCAAGCTTAGTAAAAAGGAAATAATGGCAATGAGTATAGGTTTTGTTTGAAGTGATTTTACATATTTAAAAAGTAACGCATAAATCATTACAACAAACAAAGCAAAAAATAGCATTTGACCTATAATAAGCGCAGTGCTTTCTATTGGTAGGTTTAGTCTTATATTATAATCCAGTAGGTCACTAATCGCCCAAGTAAGGATGTAAGGACCTGGAATTGCGATAGAGCCTAAATCGACAACATCGTTTTGAGGGTCTCCAACAACAACAATTTTATGATCTATGTCTATAACATTTCCTTCTTTAGCAGATAAAAAGCTATTTAAAGTAAGCGTACTATCTGGAAAAAACATATAGGAACTAGACATAATTTCATCTAAAGTCGCCATAGGAATAATAGAACCTCTTCTTTTCTTTTCATGTGATCTGGTCTTAGATTTTTCTAAATCTGTCACTACCTTTAAGGCTAAAGATTCAATTAATACATACGGGTTTTCATCTCCAATAAGTTCAGAAAATTCAGATTTAAACCAATAGTCAAATTCATAAAAAGCCACATTGGTTATAGGAAAAGAATAGGCGTGATAACGACCACTCCCTAAATGTATGGAGTCAGAGGTATAGGATAAGGCATTATAAATATCAACATCGTGATTTGCTTCTAAGTTATCAAACCCAATACTGTCAATTTCTACGTTATTTTCATTAGATGCGTTAATATTATAAGCAGCATAAACTGGAGTTTTTAATTCCCGTAAGTTTTGAATTGCTCTAATGAGGTTTTTCCGTTGTGTACTATCACGACTAAACCAAAGATCTAATACCACTGCTTTTGGACCTTTACTAACTTCAGCTTCTTTAGCAAATGCATCAAGCATATCCACAACTTTTTGTCGTTTTTTTTGAATTATAGCACATGTGCTTTCACCCAACATATCGGGAGCTAAATCAACAAATACGATATCATCATTTACAATAGGTTGATTATCGATAGTTTTATTAGAAAACGCAGTCAGGTAGGTATCTATTTGCTTCCAATTACCTACACTCAATAATAGAATTGCTGTGACTACAAATGTAACTAAGTATATGGCAAGGCGTTTTAATGTAAGCATAGATATGGATTAATAGCAACCATTATCTGCTTGATTATAGAAGTAGTCACTGTTAGTAATGTCCCCTTTAATATCATATAACCATCCCAAAAACTCATTAATTTCAGTGACATCTTCACAAATAAGTTCGCGTTCTTCGGGATCATTAGTGTACTGCAAATCTTCCATATCGAAAGACAAATATTCTCGTAATAAGACTTCAATATTATATAAAATGGAATCTCCTTCAGAATTGTATGAATCAACAGCTTTAAGCGCTTCAGCTAATGACAAATTTGCTTCAATTGTACTCATATCGTCATAACCATAATACTCGTTATAAATAGATGCGGCTTGTCTAAAAGGACCAATCGCTTCTTGTGGTTGATCAGTATCAATATACAATTCTCCTAAACAAAGGTAATTATTCGCTTGATCGTCTGGATCATTACGATCACTAATGTCACTATATACATCTTGTATAGCATCAGAATAATTATCATATTCTGCAGGAGTATCATTTGCAAAATATTCAGATTCCCCTTGTGATTGAGAGATTGAGATTGATTTTGTAAGCGCAGTACCACGCTTTTTAGTTGTAAGTGGATTACCTCCTACATACACAGGAACCTGATCAATAATATTAACACTTCCTTCAGTTGTAATCACAGATGCCTTGTTATTTTTACCTTCAGATTGATCAGTGAAGGTAAATTCGGTCGTGCGGCTTGCTGTGGTGGTTCCACGTCCATTTGTAACACGATAATTCGGTCCAACACCTCTATTTACCTTGCTTTGAATTGTAGCTCCTTTTCCTTTAACTATATGTTTTTCTACTCCACCTTTAAATTCAACACTATATTCCATAGGCTTACTCTTAGCCATACAAACTTGCACTCCATTTGGAGATTTAAGTAATACAACTGTATTTGATGGAATTATTAATTTTGTCCCTGAATTAAGGGTAGATCCTATTTGAGCAGCATAACTCTTTCCGTTAACTGTTAAAGTAACCTTAGTAGCATTAGCATTGTTGAATCTAATATTTGTTATAACACTAGAACTTTGTGCATTCAATGAACAAAAACCAGCAATGAATAGATAAAACAAAATGCTCACAAATGGTTTAATTATTTTTGTCCTTATAGTTGATTGGTTGGTTATCATAATAAGAATTTTAATTGTGTATTTGAAAAATATAAATTCACTTTTGAATTTAATATGGTACAGTGGAGACTAACAAATATAAAGATAATAAATTTTTATTAGTGCAAATCTTATGAATTAGAACATTAGAACTAACAAATTGAAAGTTAACCCTGAGTTTTTCTTGTAGAGTTCAGTTATTGCATAAAACCAGTTTCTATACGTAGTTCTACGTATTGACATCCTTAAATTTTTTATCGAATTTTGAAAAGCATCATTACAATTAAAACCAATCGTATGCAGAACCAACTTTCTGATAAAATCAACAATATGATTAACCTAGATTATCGTAAAGAAGACGATATCTGGTTACAAAACAGTAAAACTTTACGAAAACTTATTGGTGTTTTAGGTATGGCTTTACCATTTATCCTTATCATAATCACTTTTTTATTTTTTGATTTATCAAGACCTATTGAATCTATCAGCCATTATTACTATACAAGAGCTGGATCTGTTTTTACTGTTATTTTAAGTGTGATTGCCATTTTTTTAATAGTCTATAGTGGTAAAGAACCTAAGGATTTTTACATTTCTACTATTGCTGGAATATGCGCGCTTTTTGTAGTTTTCTTTCCTACAGGGAATTTAAGCGCTGAGTGTTGCGATACTTTAACTACCTATTCTGTAACTTATATAAAAGGAAGTGCAAGTGCAGGATTTAGAGAAGGTTTTCACTTAGTATCTGCAGCCATTTTTTTATTACTATTAGCATATATGTCTTACTTTTTATTTACCAAATCTAATAAAGCACCTAACCAACGAGGTCAAAAAAAGAAGATTAGAAATAAAATCTTTAGAGTTTGTGCGATTCTAATCGTCATATCTTTAATAATTATCCTTTTAGGTTTCACGGGAGTTATACCGGAAGATATATACAACGGTAATCAATTGACTTTTTGGATGGAAACCTTGGCGGTTGAAAGCTTCGGATTTGCATGGTTGATTAAGGGTGAAGCTATATTTAAAGACGATCCCGAATTTTTAGCGATGTCATCAGCTCCTGAATAAAACCAGCTACTAACAACAGAACAATTAAAGGTGCAATTTAAAACTTCTAACTAAACTTATATTCAAATGAAAAAAATAGTCTTATACAGAAACAACTATTTAGGTCAAGAAATACTTGGGCATTTAATGGTATTTGAAGATAACGCGTTTGGAGGAAGTAAAATGATTTTTGAATGCAAAACTTTAGAGCTCGAATGGAAGAATAACAATAATAACGTATCATGTGTACCCACTGGTTTCTACAACATTGTATTTGAAAAGTCTGCTAAATTTAATAGATACCTTTGGGAACTTAAAGGTGTTCCTGGACGATCTGAAGCTAAAATCCATGTAGCAAATTATTACACACAAATTCAAGGATGCATTGCTGTTGGAGATATGCATACACATATTAATTCAGACGAAATTCCAGATGTAAGAAATAGTAAAGAAACGTTAAGACGATTTCATGAAATAATGAAACCAGAAAAAAAATCTACCATTAGAATTGTTGGTAAATCCTAAAGCTTTAACTAATCCCTAATCAAAGGCATCGTACTACAACGCAGTAATCCTTCTTGCTTAGCAATTTCCGCATAAGGAACTTCTTCAACAGTAAATCCGTTTTCGCGAAGCCATGTATTTAATCTAGTAAAGTTACGTTCAGAAATGATGACATCCTCAGAGATCGAAAAGATATTGCTATACATGCTATACATTTCATCTTTAGTGATTTCAAAAACGTTTTCTTTTCCGAAGAAATCCAACAACCAATTGTATTCGCTTTCGACTAAAAATCCATTTTTATGTAAAATGGCTTTGTCTTTACCAATGGGTTGAAAACAACAATCTAAATGTAAAGCGTTTTCTTTGGGATCTGTATTAGATTTGCGCAACTCAAACGACTTCACAGTTTTATGAGGAAACAACTCTTGTATAGCAATTACGGCATCCATATTAGTTCGTGCAGTAATATAGTCGGCATAATCTTCACCAGAATAAGTACCAATAAAAATATAATCATTCCAAGGCATCACGTCTCCACCTTCTATATGACATTCTTCAGGTAATCTTAGACGATTCTCTTTAGGAATTTTACTCCAAACGTGCTCGATGGCATCTATCTCACGATCTCTATCTGGTAAAACGTTTGCTTTCACAATTTTATCGTCAATTACAAAAGCAATATCTCTAGCAAAAATCTGATTATAATCTTTAATGATTTCTGGTCTGTACACCTCTACATCATACTTTTTCAAAACATCAGCAACCGCTTCCATCTCTTTAATCATATCTGCTTCCTTAGGATAGGTTCCTGCTTTGATATGTTGTACAGATTTTGGATCGTAAGCTTCTTCGATAGTAGGTGTTGGACCATTACTTTCAGCAGTGCCAAGAATTACAGCTCGTAGGCGCGATGTTTCGTTTTGTATGTGTAGTTTCATATATTACAAATATAAAAAAAGCTCCATAATTACTTATGAAGCTTTATTAAACCTTTAATTAAATTGGTTTATCTTTTTGATATGTCTTTAAATGGTCTGTATGTTTCACCAGTATATAATTGACGTGGACGACCAATTGGCTCTTTACGCATACGCATTTCTCTCCATTGAGAAATCCAACCTGGTAAACGACCTAAAGCAAACATCACTGTAAACATTTCTGTTGGAATTCCCATACCTCTATAAATGATTCCTGAATAGAAATCGACGTTAGGATATAATTTTCTGTCAACAAAATATTGATCCTCTAAAGCCTCTTTTTCTAAACCTTTAGCGATATCAAGAATAGGATCTTCAACACCTAAATCTCCTAATACTTCATCTGCAGCCACTTTAATTATTTTTGCTCTTGGATCAAAGTTTTTGTACACTCTATGTCCGAAGCCCATTAAACGGAAAGGATCCTTTTTATCTTTAGCTTTCGCCATATATTTTTTAGTATCTCCACCATCTTCTTTAATTGCTTCAAGCATTTCTAAAACCGCTTGATTTGCTCCACCATGCAATGGTCCCCAAAGTGCTGAGATTCCTGCAGATAATGACACAAATAATCCAGCATGAGACGACCCTGTTATTCTTACTGTAGATGTTGAACAGTTTTGCTCATGATCTGCATGAAGAATTAATAATTTGTCTAAAGCATTCACTAAAATTGGATTTTGTGTGTAGTCTTCATCAGGACGCTTAAACATCATTTGTAAAATGTTCTCAACATATCCTAAAGATGAACTCCCATAATCTAAAGGCATACCATGTTTTTTACGCATAGTCCAAGCCACAAGAATTGGAAACTTACCTAAGATTCTAACAATTGCATTGTACATTTCTTCTTCAGAATCTACATTAACTGATGTAGGATTAAAAGCGGTTAATGCACTAGTTAAGGATGCTAAAACTCCCATTGGATGTGCTGATTTCGGGAATGCATCTAATATTTTTTTGATATCATCATCAACTACTGCGTGCTTTTTAATATCTGAATGAAATTGATTTAGTTCCTCTTGAGTTGGTAACTCACCAAAGATTAACAAATATGCTACTTCTAAGAAATCAGCTTTTTCTGCTAACTCTTCAATTGAGTAACCTCTATATCTTAAGATTCCTTTTTCACCATCTAAAAACGTAATTGCACTTTCGCAACTACCTGTGTTTTTATAGCCAGGATCAATTGTAATTACGCCTCCTGTATCTCCTCTTAAGGTTTTTATATCTATAGCAACTTCATTTTCTGAACCTATAACAATAGGTAATTCATACTTTTCACCATTAATTTCTAAGGTAGCTTTATCTGACATTTGTTGATGTTTTATATATTTTTTTAAGTCCTGTAAATTTACGAAATATCTAAGGATTTATGAAGTCAATTTATAATGGTTTTAACAATTATGATATTCATAAAATAGATACTTTAAACCAAGTCTTAATTGATGCATTATCCACAGCATTTTACAAAAAGCCACATTGATTTTTTAAACTTAAATGGTATTTTTACAACTAAATACTAATTACATGTTACGACTTTTATTTGTTCTGTTCTTAATAACTTCTGTAGCTCAAGCTCAAGTTATAAATGTAGAGACGTTAAGAAAATCTACAGATTCAACCAAATGGACTGGCTCTGTAAGTTTAGATGTTTCGTTGATAAAAAATAGGAGTGATATTTTCAGAATATCAAATAAAGCACATGTTCAATATAAAGACTCCAGCAATATATGGTTGTTTGTTAATGATATCAACCTTCAAAAAATTGAAAATAATGCTTTAGTTAATAGAGGCACTCAACATTTAAGATATAACCGAAGACTCACACCACGAATAAAATGGGAAGCGTTTACCCAAGCACAATACGATGCGGTTTCAGATATTGACTTGAGATTTTTATTAGGAACTGGTCCACGTTTCAAACTAAGTGAAAACGATGACTATAAATTTTATTTGGGTACTTTGGTGATGTACGAACATGAAAAAGCTTCAGATGTAGTATCAGATAGGCTTCAGCAAGATTTTAGAGGAAGTATGTACCTGTCGTTTAGCTTATACCCTACAGAATCACTAAGTATTATTAGCACCAGTTACTTTCAGCCCAAACTTAATAGACTTAAAGATCATAGACTTGCAAGCAATACGTCTGTATTAATTAAGATTCTAGATGACTTGGCTTTTAAAACGTCTTTTGATTATTTCTTTGATGCGTTTCCTGTGACTACATCAATCCCAAAAACGCAATATGAATTGACAAATGGGTTGTTGTATAGTTTTTAGATGTTCCTAAAAATAAAAAACCTACCCGAATCAACGAATAGGTTTTAATCTTTTCTATGTAATAAGTCTTATTTCACTTTAAACGCATTCATTTGCGGAAAGTAAGCGACTTCTTGTAATTCTTCTTCAATACGCAATAACTGATTGTATTTTGCCATACGATCACTACGCGACGCAGAACCTGTTTTAATCTGACCAGTGTTTAAAGCCACAGCTAAATCTGCAATCGTATTATCTTCAGTTTCACCAGATCGATGAGACATTACAGACGTATAACCAGCATTATGTGCCATATTTACAGCAGAAATGGTTTCAGTTAAGGTACCAATCTGATTCACTTTAATTAAAATAGAATTTGCGATTCCATTTTCAATACCTCGAGATAAACGCTCTACATTAGTCACGAATAAATCATCACCAACCAACTGTACTTTATCTCCAATTTGCTCTGTAAGATATTTCCAACCATCCCAATCGTTTTCATCCATTCCATCTTCTATGGATAGAATTGGATACTTTGACGCTAATTCAGATAAATAATCTGCTTGTTCTTTACTTGTTCTAACCACACCTGAATCACCTTCAAAAATGGTATAATCGTATTTTCCGTCTTTATAGAATTCTGCGGCAGCACAATCTAAAGCAATCATTACATCATCACCTAATTTGTAACCTGCATTTGAAACTGCTTTAGCAATCGTTTCTAAAGCATCTTCAGTACCACCTTCTAGGTTAGGTGCAAATCCACCTTCATCACCAACAGCCGTACTTAAACCTCTATCGTGTAATACTTTTTTAAGGTTATGAAAAATCTCAGTTCCCATTTGCATGGCGTGCGTAAAATTTTTCGCTTTTACAGGCATTACCATAAATTCTTGAAATGCAATTGGTGCATCACTATGAGAACCACCATTGATAATATTCATCATTGGCACTGGTAGTGTATTTGCTGAAACGCCTCCAACATATCTATATAATGGCATTCCTAATTCGTTAGCAGCTGCTTTTGCAGCAGCTAAAGACACACCTAAAATAGCGTTAGCGCCTAGTTTAGATTTGTTCGGAGTTCCGTCTAAATCTATCATTAACTGATCGATTCTATTTTGATCAAATACAGATTCTCCTAATAATTCTTGAGAGATAATTGAATTTACATTATGAACCGCTTTTAAAACTCCTTTTCCCATATATGCATCACCTCCATCGCGAAGTTCAACAGCTTCATGTTCTCCAGTAGAAGCTCCAGAAGGTACTGCCGCTCTTCCCATCACTCCGTTTTCAGTAATCACATCAACTTCAACTGTTGGATTTCCTCTTGAATCTAAAATTTGTCTTGCATGAATATTAATTATAATGCTCATATTCTTTTGATTTTTATGTTTAGAATGTTTTACAAATTTACGAAATAGTTGACCTAAAACTGATTCGACTAATCAGAATTACATTATATCTCAACTATAATGTTTTCGTAAAATTAAAAAAGCAACGAATCTTTAAAATCGTTGCTTTTTTGTTATTAATTATTTTTGATATTCTGAATAAACTCATCAAACAAATAGGTTGAGTCGTTTGGTCCAGGACTTGCTTCTGGATGATATTGTACCGAGAAGCAGTTTTTGTTTTTCAGTTTAATACCTGCTACTGTATGATCATTTAAATGCACATGCGTAATTTCGATATCAGGATGTGCTTCAGTTTCTTCTCTATTAATTGCGAAACCATGATTTTGAGATGTGATTTCTCCTTTGGTCGTTACCAAATTCTTTACAGGATGATTAATACCCCTATGACCATTGTGCATCTTGTAGGTAGAAATTCCGTTAGCCAATGCAATGACTTGATGCCCTAAACAAATTCCGAATAATGGCAAATCTCTTTTGATGATTTCTTTTGCCACTGTTTGAGCTTCAACTAAAGGTTGTGGATCTCCAGGACCATTTGAAATAAAATAACCATCAGGTTTGAATCCTTCTAAATCTTCAAATTTAGAATTATGTGGAAACACTTTAATATATGCATCTCGTTTTGCTAGATTACGCAGAATGTTCTTTTTTATTCCGATATCTAATGCCGCAATTTTAAGCGTAGCATTTTCATCGCCATAATAATAAGGTTCTTTAGTTGAGACCTGCGAAGCCAGTTCTAAACCTTCCATGCTTGGCACAGCAGCAAGTTGCTTTTTCAATCCTTCAACATTATCAACATCTGTAGAAATTACAGCATTCATAGCGCCATGATCTCTTATGTGACCAACAAGTGCACGAGTATCCACATCAGAAATTGCTAAAAGATTATTATCATTAAGAAATTCTTCTAAAGACTTATCTCCAGACGGACGCGAATAATTAAAGCTAAAGTTTTTACAAATTAATCCAGCAATTTTAATAGAATCTGATTCTATTTCATCAGCTTTGGTTCCGTAGTTACCAATATGTGCATTGGTCGTCACCATAAGTTGTCCGAAATATGAAGGATCAGTAAAAATTTCTTGGTATCCTGTTGTACCAGTATTGAAACAAACTTCACCAAAGGCTGTACCTTCTTTACCTATAGATTTCCCATGAAAAATCGTTCCATCTGCAAGTAAGATTAAGGCTTTTTTACGTTTTAAGTATATCATTTTAATAGAAAAGTTTTACAAAATTGCATAAAAAAAAGGATAATCTAAAACAGATTATCCTTTATATATTAAATGCTTATTAACATTTATTCTTCTTCGTTAGTTGCTACTGGTGGAACTGGAGTCGCTTCAGATTTTGAACCGCCTCTTCTACTTCTTCTAGTCGTTTTCTTTTCTTTCTTACCAGCATTATAGATTTCGTTGTAATCAACTAATTCTATCATTGCCATATCAGCATTATCACCAAGTCTGTTTCCTAATTTGATGATTCTTGTATAACCACCTGGACGATCTCCAATTTTAGGAGCTACATCTCTAAACAATTCAGCAACAACATCTTTTTGCCTAAGCTTAGCCATTACGATACGTCTATTGTGAGTTGTATCAGATTTTGACTTTGTTATCATTGGCTCAACAAATTGTTTTAAAGCTTTCGCTTTAGCAACAGTTGTGTTGATACGTTTGTGTTCGATTAACGAACATGCCATATTAGCTAACATTGCTTTTCTATGAGCAGTTTGTCTTCCTAAATGGTTAAATTTCTTTCCGTGTCTCATGACTTTCAATTTATCATCTTGCTTCCAAACTCAAATTATGAGGAGCAAAATATGATTATTATAATTTAAAATTAATCTTTATCTAATTTGTATTTTGCTAAATCCATTCCGAAGTTAAGCCCTTTAACATTTACCAGCTCTTCAAGCTCAGTTAAAGATTTCTTACCAAAGTTACGGAACTTCATTAAGTCATTTTTATTGAAAGATACTAAGTCTCCTAGAGTATCTACTTCTGCAGCTTTTAAACAGTTTAATGCACGTACAGAAAGATCCATATCAACTAATTTAGTTTTCAATAGTTGTCTCATGTGAAGTGATTCTTCATCATAAGTTTCAGTTTGTGCAATTTCATCAGCTTCAAGAGTGATACGCTCATCAGAGAATAACATGAAGTGGTGAATTAATATTTTAGCAGCTTCAGTTAAAGCATCCTTAGGTGCGATTGAACCATCAGTAATAATTTCAAAAACTAATTTTTCAAAATCGGTTTTTTGTTCAACACGCCAGTTTTCAATGCTATATTTTACATTCTTAATTGGTGTATATATTGAATCCGTAAAGATTGTTCCAATTGGCGCCGACGCTTTTTTGTTTTCTTCAGCAGGAACATAACCTCTTCCTTTTTCAATAGTGATTTCCATATTGATGCTAACTTTAGGATCTAAGTTACAAATGACTAAGTCTTTGTTTAATACTTGAAATCCTGAGATAAACTTTTGGAAATCTCCAGCTGTAATTTGATCTTGACCAGAAATTGAAATTGAAACAGATTCGTTATCTACTTCATCAATTTGACGCTTAAAGTTAACTTGCTTTAAGTTTAGAATCATTTCTGTTACATCTTCAACCACACCTGCAATTGTAGAAAATTCGTGATCTACACCTTCAATTCTTATTGAAGTAATTGCAAACCCTTCTAAAGAAGATAATAATACACGTCTAAGCGCATTACCAACTGTTAATCCGTATCCTGGTTCTAAAGGTCTAAATTCAAACTTACCTTCAAACTCAGTTGAATCAATCATGATTACTTTGTCTGGTTTCTGAAAATTTAATATTGCCATATTTTTCTTCTTTTTGATTGTTATTTAGTTGCGCGGTTTATAAGTATGAAGAAGACTAATAAACCCTTTGGCTAAATTCCAATATGATTAATTATTATTTAGAGTATAATTCAACAATGAATTGCTCATTGATGTTTTCTGGAATTTGGATACGTTCTGGAACAGAAACATAAGTTCCTTGTTTTGTATCATTATTCCAAGTAATCCACTCATATACACTGCTAGAATTAGTTAATGAATTTTGAATAGATTCTAAAGATTTCGATTTTTCTCTTACAGCAACGACATCACCTGCTTTTAATTGGTAAGAAGGAATGTTTACGATTCCACCATTTACAGTAATGTGTCTGTGAGATACTAATTGTCTTGCACCACTACGAGATGGAGATAAACCCATTCTGAAAGCCACGTTATCTAAACGAGACTCACATAATTGTAATAATACTTCACCAGTAATACCTTGTGCAGCAGTTGCTTTTTTAAACATGTTTCTGAATTGCTTTTCTAATATACCATATGTATATTTAGCTTTTTGCTTCTCCATTAATTGGATTGCATATTCAGATTTTTTTCCACGACGTCTTGCGTTTCCGTGTTGACCTGGAGGATAATTTCTTTTTTCGAAAGCTTTATCATCTCCAAAAATAGCTTCACCGAATTTTCGGGCTATTTTAGTTTTAGGACCAGTATATCTTGCCATTTTAAAATTTGTTATGAGAGTGTTTATGAATTAAGGTCTTAATCTTATCCTTCGATAAACGTTGATCTCTCGTTGATACTTGTTTATAATTTTTCAGTTTGCAAATTTATGCAAAATAAACTAATATCATACATGAATGTATTAATATTAGTTTACTTTAAATTTTGTGAGATTACATAATAAAATTATGCAATATCTAAAACGTGTTCAGATTAAACTCTTCTACGTTTAGGAGGACGACATCCATTGTGTGGTAATGGAGTAACATCAATGATTTCAGTTACTTCAATTCCTGCATTATGGATCGATCTGATAGCAGATTCTCTACCGTTACCTGGACCTTTAACGTATACCTTTACTTTTTTAAGACCAGCTTCCTTTGCTACTCCAGCAGCATCTTCTGCAGCTAATTGAGCAGCATAAGGTGTGTTCTTTTTAGAACCTCTGAATCCCATTTTACCTGCAGATGACCATGAAATAACGTCACCTTTTTTGTTTGTTAAAGAGATAATGATGTTATTAAATGAAGCTGCAACGTGCGCTTCTCCAACAGCATCTACTATTACTTTACGTTTTTTAGTACTTGACTTTGCCATACTATTTATTATTTAGTTGCTTTTTTCTTGTTAGCAACTGTTTTTCTTCTACCTTTTCTTGTTCTAGAGTTGTTTTTAGTTCGTTGACCTCTTAAAGGTAAACCAGCTCTATGACGAATTCCTCTATAACATCCAATATCCATCAAACGTTTGATGTTTATTTGCGTTTCAGAACGTAATTCACCTTCAATAGTAAAAGTTCCAACGGCGTCACGAATTGCTCCAATTTGCTCGTCAGTCCAGTCATCTACTTTGATGCTTTCGTCTACTTTAGCTGTTGCTAAAATTTCTTTTGATCTACTTCTACCTACTCCGTAGATATAAGTTAAAGAGATTACTCCTCTTTTGTTTTTTGGTATGTCTACACCTGCGATTCTTGCCATAATTACCCTTGTCTTTGTTTGAATCTAGGATTCTTTTTGTTAATGACGTAAAGTCTACCTTTTCTACGAACTAATTTACAGTCCGCACTTCTTTTCTTTACTGATGCTCTTACTTTCATCGAATTAGTATCTATAAGTTATACGAGCCTTAGTTAAATCGTAAGGACTCATTTCTAATTTTACTTTATCACCTGGTAATAATTTAATATAATGCATACGCATCTTACCAGAGATATGTGCAGTCACAATGTGACCATTTTCAAGTTCTACACGAAACATTGCATTTGACAATGCTTCAATGATTGATCCGTCTTGTTCTATTGCTGCTTGTTTTGCCATAGTATAATTAAGCTACTGCTTTTCTGTTTTTACCAGTTTTCATCAAGCCATCATAATGCTTATTCAACAAATATGAATTTACTTGTTGCATTGTATCTATTGCAACTCCAACCATAATTAATAGCGATGTACCACCAAAGAATAATGCCCAACCAGCTTGAACATCCATAAGCTTTACAATAATTGCTGGGAACACAGCTATTAAGGCTAAGAATATAGAACCTGGTAAAGTAATTTGTGACATGATTTTGTCTAAATATTCTGAAGTTTCTGTTCCTGGTCTAATCCCTGGAATAAAACCACCACTACGTTTTAAATCATCTGCCATTTTGTTCGTTGGAACTGTAATAGCCGTATAGAAATATGTGAATATGATAATTAATAATGCAAATACAACATTATACCATAATCCGAAAATATCAGAGAATTGTGCAATCATCCATTGTCCAGCATCACTATCATCAATTGATTTACCAATTAAACTAGGCACGAACATAATAGCTTGAGCAAAGATAATTGGCATTACACCTGATGCATTTAATTTTAATGGTAAAAACTGTCTAGACCCAAATACGTTTTTTTCGTATCCACCAGAAGCAGTTCTTCTTGCGTACTGAACTGCAATCTTACGAACAGCCATAACTAACATTACAGATGCCATAATAATTACAAACCATATCACTAATTCGATTAAGATCATCATTAATCCACCATTACCACCTCCACTTAAACGTGAGGCTGCATTTTGAATAAATGACGCAGGTAAGGTTGCTATAATACCAACCATAATTAATAATGAAATACCATTACCAATACCTTTATCTGTAATCTTCTCACCTAACCACATTGCAAATATACATCCTGTAACTAAAATGATTACTGAAGATATATAGAATGTTGGTCCTGTTCCTAATAAGAATGCCGATTGAGGAATACCAAATGCTGTTGGTAAACTAGCCAAATAACCTGGTGCTTGAAATAAACAGATAACGATGGTTAACCAACGAGTAATCTGAGTAATTTTCTTTTGACCACTTGCGCCTTCTTTTTGAAGCTTTTGAAGATAAGGAATTGCTATTCCCATCAACTGTACTACAATAGAAGCCGAAATATATGGCATAATACCTAATGCAAAAACAGAAGCATTAGCAAAAGCACCACCAGTAAACATGTTTAATAAACCAAGAATACCTTCTCCTGCTCCAGCTTGTAAATTGCTAAGTTGACTTGCATCGATACCTGGAAGTACAACCTGAGCACCAAAACGGTACACTAAAAGTAAACCAAGCGTTAGAATGATTCTGTCTTTTAGTTCGGTTATTTTCCAAACATTCTTTAATGTTTCTATAAATTTCATACTCTAAGTTGTCTTATAAAGTTACAGCTTCTCCTCCTGCAGCTTCAATTGCAGCTTTTGCTGAAGCAGTAAATTTATGAGCAGTTACTGTTAATTTTGATTTTAATTCACCACGACCAAGAATTTTTACTAATTCATTCTTTCCCGCCAAACCTAGATCGACTAGAGTTTGAAAATCAACTGCATCTTTTATTTTCTTATTGTCTACTAACTCTTGTAATTTATCTAAGTTGACACCTTGATATTCTACACGATTAATATTTGTAAATCCAAATTTTGGTACACGTCTTTGAAGTGGCATTTGTCCACCTTCAAAACCTAATTTCTTAGAATAACCAGAACGAGATTTAGCTCCTTTGTGACCACGAGTTGCAGTACCACCTTTTCCAGAACCTTGTCCTCGACCTATTCTTTTACCTTGATTCTTTACAGAACCTTCTGCTGGTTTTAAATTACTTAAGTCCATTCTATATTATTATTTTGTTTCTTCAACAGAAACTAAATGTGAAACTTTATTTACCATACCAAGAACACTTGGTGAAGCATCATGCTCTATTGTTTGACCAATTTTTTTAAGTCCAAGAGCTTCTAATATTCTTTTTTGGTTTTGAGTACGATTGATTGCACTTTTTACCTTTGTTACTTTAATCTTTCCCATCGTCCTATTGATTAACCGTTAAATACTTTTTCAAGAGAAATTCCTCTATCCTTTGCAATTGTATTTGCATCTCTTAATTGTAATAAGGCATCAAAAGTTGCTTTTACCACATTATGAGGGTTAGAAGATCCTTGAGATTTAGATAATACATCGTGAACACCAACGGCTTCTAATACTGTTCTCACAGCTCCACCAGCAATTACACCTGTACCAGGAGCAGCAGGAATAATATTCACTCTAGCTCCACCAAATTTACCTTTTTGTTCGTGAGGTAAGGTTCCTTTTAGGATTGGAATTCTAACTAAATTTTTCTTAGCATCTTCAACTGCTTTAGCAATTGCAGTAGCTACATCTTTAGATTTTCCTAATCCGTGACCTACAACTCCAGCTTCATCACCAACCACTACGATCGCTGAAAAACCAAAAGCTCTACCACCTTTTGTTACTTTAGTAACTCTTTGTACACCAACTAAACGATCTTTAAGATCAATTCCACTTGGTTTTACTAATTCTGCGTTTTTATATTTTTGATACATAGTGTCTTAGAATTTAAGTCCGCCTTCTCTTGCGCCTTCAGCTAATGATTTTACTCTTCCGTGATATTGGTAACCACCTCTATCAAAAGAAATAGTATTGATACCAGCTTTTATTGATCTCTCAGCAACAGCTTTACCTACTAAGGCAGCTTTTTCTGATTTCGTTCCTTTTGCAGAAGCGACATCTTTATCTCTTGAAGATGCTGCAGCTAAGGTTTTACCTGTTACATCATCTACAACTTGAGCATAGATTTCTTTATTGCTTCTAAAAACAGCTAATCTAGGTCTTGCTTCTGTACCAGAAACAACCTTACGGATTCTGCTTTTAATTCTTAGTCTTTTTTCGTTCTTTGTTAATGCCATAACTAATATTTTAAGCTGATTTACCTGCTTTTCTTCTTAATTCTTCACCAACAAACTTAATCCCTTTTCCTTTGTAAGGTTCAGGTTTTCTGAAGCTACGAATTTTTGCAGCTACTTGACCAACTAATTGTTTATCGTGAGATGTTAATTTAACTATTGGGTTTTTACTTTTTTCTGAAATGGTTTCAATTTTAACCTCTGGTGCAATATCTAAAATGATATTATGAGAAAAACCTAAAGCCAAATCTAATTTCTGACCTTGATTTGAAGCTCTATAACCTACACCAACAAGTTCTAATTCTTTCGTCCATCCTTTTGAAACACCATCGATCATGTTGTTCATTAAAGATCTGTATAAACCGTGTTTAGCTTTTTGTTCTTTACTATCTGATGATCTTGTTACAAGTACGTTTCCGTCTTCAACTTTAATCTCTACAGTATCATAGTTTTGTGTTAATTCTCCTAATTTACCTTTTACAGTAACTACGCTATCTTTAACATCAACTGTAACTCCTTCTGGAATTGCTACTGGATTATTTCCTATTCTTGACATGTTCTTTCTGCTTTAAATTAGTAAACGTAACACAATAACTCACCACCTACGTTATCTCTATGCGCTTGCTTTCCAGTAATTACACCTTTAGATGTAGATACAATAGCAATACCTAATCCATTAAGGATTCTTGGCATTTCATTAGCGCCAGCATACTTACGTAAACCTGGTGTGCTTATTCTTTGAATCTTTTTGATAACCGATTCTTTAGTTTCTTTGTTGTACTTCAAAGCAATCTTGATTGTTCCTTGTACGCTAGAATCGTCAAACTTATAACTTAAAATATATCCTTGATCGAATAATATTTTAGTCATTTCTTTCTTTAAGTTAGATGCAGGAATTTCAACCACTCTGTGATTTGCTTTCACTGCATTTCTGATTCTTGTTAAAAAATCAGCAATTGGATCTGTATTCATTTATATTAATTTGCGGTAACGGTTTTCGAAATTTCTCGAACCTGAGACCAATTTATAATTCTTTGTTTATCGCTAAGCGATAGAGTTTACCAAGATGCTTTTTTAACACCTGGAATCAAACCTTGGTTTGCCATTTCACGGAAAGTTACACGTGAAAGACCAAAAGTTCTCATATACCCTTTAGGTCTTCCTGTAAGTTTACATCTATTGTGCATACGAACTGGAGAAGCATTTTTAGGTAACTTTTGTAATGCTTCGTAATCTCCAGCTTCTTTTAAAGCCTTACGTTTCTCAGCATATTTAGCTACTGTTTTTGCTCTTTTAACCTCACGGGCTTTCATTGATTCTTTAGCCATATCTTAGTTCTTTTGAAAAGGTAATCCCAATTCAGTTAATAACGATTTTGCTTCTTTATCTGTATCAGCTGTTGTTACAAATGTAATATCCATACCAGATATTTTATTGATTTTATCAATATCTATTTCTGGAAAGATAATTTGTTCAACAATACCTAAGTTATAATTTCCACGTCCATCAAAACCGGTAGCTTTGATTCCGCTAAAATCTCTTACTCGAGGTAAAGCTGAAGTTACTAAACGATCTAAAAACTCATACATTTGCTCACCTCTTAACGTTACACGAGTACCAATTGGCATTCCCTTACGTAATTTGAATGATGCAACATCTTTTTTAGATAATGTTGCTACAGCTTTCTGACCAGAAATCTTTGTTAATTCATCAACGGCATGATCAATTAATTTCTTGTCTGCAACTGCTGCTCCAACACCTTTAGATATCACTATCTTAGAAAGTTTAGGAACTTGCATTACATTTTTATATCCGAATTCTTCTGTAAGAGCAGAAACTACTTTGTCCTTGTACTCTTGTTTTAATCTTGGAATATAAGCCATAACTATATTACTTCATTTGATTTTTTAGAAAATCTAACTTTATTGTCACCTTCCATTTTATAACCAACTCGTGTTGTTTCTCCTTTAGAAGTTAACAACGACAAATTAGATAAATGCATTGGTGCTTCTTTCTCTACTATTCCACCTTGAGGGTTTTGTGCACTTGGTTTCGTATGTTTCTTAACCATGTTTACACCTTCTACGATGGCTTTGTTCTTATCTTTTAATACTTTAAGCACTTTACCTTCTGTACCTTTATGGTCTCCAGCTATTACTTGAACGGTATCTCCTGATTTAATTTTAAGCTTTGTCATTTTTTTAGTCATTAAAGCACTTCTGGTGCTAATGATACAATTTTCATGAACTGTTTGTCACGAAGTTCTCTAGCTACTGGTCCAAATACACGTGTTCCTCTCATTTCACCTGTCGGATTTAAAAGCACACAAGCATTATCATCAAAACGAATGTAAGATCCATCTGGACGTCTCACTTCTTTTTTAGTACGAACCACAACTGCTGTTGAAACTGCTCCTTTTTTAATGTTTCCATTAGGCGTTGCATCTTTAACAGATACTACGATTTTATCTCCTATAGAAGCATATCTTCTTTTTGTACCACCAAGAACACGTATTGTTAATACTTCTTTTGCTCCTGTGTTATCAGCTACTTTTAATCTAGATTCTTGTTGTACCATAATTATTTAGCTCTTTCAATTATTTCTACTAATCTCCAACATTTAGATTTACTTAAAGGTCGTGTTTCCATGATCTTTACCGTATCACCAATGTTACAGTCATTTGTTTCGTCGTGAGCAACATATTTCTTTGTTTTCAAAACGAATTTTCCATACATAGGATGCTTTACTTTTTTTACTTCAGCAACAACGATTGATTTCATCATTTTGTTACTAGTAACTACTCCTATACGTTCTTTTCTTAAGTTTCTTTTTTCCATCTTTCAGCCAGAATACAATTATTGTATTTCTCTTTTAGTTAATTCTGTTGCAATTCTTGCTACTGAACGTCTAACGTTTCGTAACTGAATTGGATTCTCTAATGGAGAGATTGCATGAGCCATTTTTAGGTCTGCATAACTCTTTTTTGTCTCGCTAAATTTTTCTTGTAACTCAGTTACAGATAGCTGTGTAATTTCTGATTGCTTCATAATTTTTTATATTAAGCTTCGTAATCTCGAGCTATTAAAAACTTAGTTTTTACTGGTAGTTTTTGAGCTGCAAGACGCAATGCTTCTTTAGCAACTTCAATTGGTACACCACCAACTTCAAAAAGGATTCTTCCTGGTTTCACTACAGCTACCCAGTATTCAACAGCACCTTTTCCTTTACCCATACGAACCTCTAAAGGCTTTTTAGTAATTGGTTTGTCTGGAAATATTTTAATCCATAATTGACCTTCTCTTTTCATGTAACGTGTTGCCGCAATACGAGCTGCCTCGATTTGACGTGACGTTAAAAAGTTAGAGTCCATAGATTTTATACCAAACATACCATAAGAAAGCTGATGTCCTCTTCCGGTATTTCCTTTCATACGTCCTTTTTGGACTTTACGAAATTTTGTTCTTTTAGGTTGTAACATTGTTCTTTGTCTTTAAAAATTACTTTCTGCGACGAGATTTATTATTATCTCTTCCGCGTCCTCCAGACTTACCACCTTGTTTCTTAGACAAGCCAACTAATGGAGAAAGTTCTCTTTTACCATATACTTCACCTTTCATGATCCATACTTTAACACCTAATCTACCATAAGTAGTATGTGCTTCAACTAAAGCATAGTCAATATCGGCTCTAAACGTTGATAAAGGAATTCGTCCTTCTTTGTAGTGTTCACTACGTGCCATTTCAGCACCATTTAAACGACCACTGATTTGGATTTTAATTCCTTCAGCATTCATACGCATAGCAGCAGCAATTGCCATTTTGATTGCTCGTCTGTAAGAGATACGATTCTCAATTTGACGTGCAACACTTGATCCTACTAAAAACGCATCGAGTTCAGGTCTTTTAATTTCAAAGATGTTTAACTGAACCTCTTTACCAGTAATTTTTTTAAGTTCTTCTTTTAACTTGTCTACCTCTTGGCCACCTTTACCGATAATAATACCAGGTCTAGCAGTAGTGATAGTAACGGTTACAAGTTTAAGCGTACGCTCAATAATTACTCGTGACACACTTGCTTTTGATAAACGAGCGTGAACGTATTTTCTAATCTTATCGTCTTCAGCTAATTTGTCGCCATAGTCATTTCCTCCATACCAGTTAGATTCCCATCCTCTGATAATTCCTAAACGATTTCCGATTGGATTTGTCTTTTGTCCCATATCTCTATTTAAGCTTGTGTGTTATTTTTTGCTCCAATCACAACTGTAACGTGATTAGATCTTTTTCTTATTCTGTGTGCACGACCTTGAGGTGCTGGACGTAATCTTTTTAACATAGATCCTCCGTCAACTCTAATCTCTTGTACAAATAAATCTGCATCTTCAATACTTGCATCTTCATTTTTAGCTTGCCAGTTAGCAATTGCCGACAATACTAATTTTTCTAAACGACGTGATGCTTCTTTAGAACTAAATCTTAAGATTTGAAGTGCTTTTTCAGCTTCTTTTCCTCTTACCAAGTCGGCAACTAAGCGCATTTTTCTTGGTGAGGTAGGACAGTTATTCAACTTTGCGAATGCAATTTTCTTTCTGTCTTCCTTAATAGCGTCTGCCATTTGTTTTTTACGACTTCCCATAGCTTACTATTTTTTTCCTTTATTTTTTGCACCTGCGTGACCTCTAAAAGATCGTGTTGGTGAAAATTCTCCTAACTTATGACCTACCATGTTTTCAGTTACATAAACTGGTACAAATTGACGACCATTGTGAACAGCGATTGTTTGTCCAACAAAATCAGGAGAAATCATTGAGGCTCTAGACCACGTTTTGATTACCGTCTTTTTGTTTGAAGCTACATTCTCTTCAACTTTTTTACTCAATTTATAATGGATGTAAGGTCCTTTTTTTAATGAACGTGCCATATTATCTCAATTATTTCTTTCTACGTTCTACAATATATTTATTACTCGCTTTAGTTTTAGAACGTGTTCTATAACCTTTAGCTGGAATACCATTTCTAGATCTTGGGTGTCCTCCTGAAGATTTACCTTCACCACCACCCATTGGGTGATCAACTGGATTCATTACCACTGGTCTTACTCTTGGTCTTCTACCTAACCATCTTGTGCGTCCTGCTTTACCGGAAACAGTTAATTGATGATCAGAGTTAGAAACAACACCTATAGTTGCCATACAATCTGTAAGTACTAATCTTGTTTCTCCTGAAGGTAATTTTACCGTAGCAAATTTACCATCTCTTGCCATAAGTTGAGCAAATGCTCCAGCACTTCTAGCCATTACAGCCCCTTGACCAGGACGTAATTCTATACAAGATATAATTGTACCTAAAGGTATTTCACTTAATGGCATTGCATTACCAATTTCTGGCGCAATTCCTTCTTTACCAGAAACTACATTTTGCCCTACTTGTAATCCGTTTTGAGCAATGATGTAACGCTTTTCACCATCTTGATAATTCAATAATGCTATAAAAGCTGTTCTGTTTGGATCGTATTGAATTGAAGCAACTTCACCAGGAACACCTGCTTTATCACGCTTAAAATCGATAATACGATACTTTCTTTTATGACCTCCACCAATTTGGCGCATGGTCATTTTTCCTCGATTGTTTCTACCACCAGATCTTTTATTCGGAACGAGTAAACTCTTTTCCGGCTTATCAGTAGTTATGGCATCGAATCCATTTACTACTCTAAATCGCTGAGCTGATGTGATTGGTTTTAATTTTCTTACTGACATTATTGTCTAATTACATGTTAGTGTATAAATCAATTACTTCACCTTCCGCCAGTTGTACAATTGCCTTTTTAACAGCATTTGTTTTACCATGTTGAATACCTGTTTTTGTAAAACGGGTTCTTCTATCTGGACGGACATTTATAGTACGAACTTTTTCAACAGAAACGCCATAGGTTGCTTCCACAGCCTTTTTGATTTCTACCTTGTTCGCCTTAGTGTTCACTTCAAATGCATATGCATTTAACAACTCACTTTGCATGGTTGCTTTTTCGGTGATTATAGGTTTAATTAAGATACTCATGACTTTCTATTTACTTAAATTCGATTCAATTCCTTCTAAAGAACTCTCTAGAAGAATTAATTTATTTGCGTTTAAAATTTTATAAGTACTTAATTCTGAGTTCATTACAACATCAGACCCTTTAAAATTTCGTGATGACAAATATACATTATTATTTGAAGCACCCAACACAAACAATGATTTTTTGTCTTGAATATCTAGTGCTTTCAATACTGCTGTAAAGTTTTTCGTTTTTGGAGCATCAAAATTGAAGTCTTCCAAAACAACGATATCTTTAGCATTAGCCTTCATCGTCAAAGCCGATTTACGAGCTAGACGCTTAAGGTTTTTGTTCAATTTGATACTATAGTTTCTTGGTCTAGGTCCGAACATACGTCCTCCACCTCTAAATACACCAGACTTAATACTACCTGCTCTTGCAGTACCAGTACCTTTTTGTTTCTTAATCTTACGTGTACTTCCCGAAATCTCAGCTCTCTCTTTAGACTTATGTGTCCCTTGACGTTGGTTAGCTAAATATTGCTTAACGTCTAAGTAAACTGCATGATTATTGGGCTCTATAGCGAACACATCTGAAGAAAGCTCTGCTTTTCTACCTGTGTCTTTTCCGTTTATATCTACAACTGCTACTTTCATTACTTCTGAATAATTACATAAGAGTTTTTGTGTCCTGGAACACATCCTTTCACCACTAATAAGTTCTTTTCAGGAACCACTTTGTAGACTCTTAAATTTTCAACATTAACTCTTTCGCCACCCATTCGTCCTGCCATTTTCATTCCCTTGAATACTCTCGCAGGATATGATGCAGCACCAATAGAACCTGGAGCTCTTAAACGGTTGTGTTGACCATGCGTTGCTTGACCAACTCCACCAAATCCATGACGCTTTACAACACCTTGGAATCCTTTACCTTTAGAAGTACCAGCTACATCAACATATTCACCTTCAATAAAGTGTTCTACTGTTATAGCATCTCCTAATTTGTAATCTCCTTCAAATCCTTGAAATTCCGCGACTTTTCTCTTAACAGAAGTACCAGCTTTTTTGGCGTGACCAATTTCAGCTTTAGTAGCACTTTTCTCTGTCTTGTCATCGAAACCAAGTTGAAGGGCACTGTACCCGTCGACCTCTTCGGTTCTGACTTGGGTAACGATACATGGTCCAGCTTCGATTACTGTACAAGGAATATTCTTCCCGTTTTCATCGAAAATGCTGGTCATACCGATCTTTTTTCCTATTAACCCAGACATAATTATTAATTTATTTATTATTACTATTTATTAAAATTCAAGGCCGAAAATACATTCGACCTTGAATTGTATTTTTACCGTTTTTCCTTTGCACGCAGCTCCGGACATGTTTCGCTTTAATCTATTTAAGCGATAAGATTCACTTACACTTTAATCTCTACTTCAACTCCACTTGGTAATTCAAGTTTCATTAACGCATCAATTGTTTTAGAAGATGAAGAGTAAATATCTAATAAACGCTTATAAGAGCTTAATTGAAATTGTTCTCTAGACTTCTTGTTTACGTGCGGTGAACGTAATACAGTGAAAATCTTTTTGTGTGTTGGTAATGGAATTGGCCCAGTTACAACAGCACCAGTACTTTTTACTGTTTTTACAATCTTATCAGCAGACTTATCAACTAAATTGTGATCGTAAGACTTTAATTTTATTCTAATTTTCTGACTCATTTTCTTTTAGTTTTAAGCTTCTACGCCTTTAGCTGCCTTGATTACTTCTTCTGAAATATTAGAAGGAGTTTCAGCATAATGTGAAAATTCCATTGTTGATGTAGCACGACCTGAAGATAATGTTCTTAATGTTGTAACATAACCGAACATTTCAGATAATGGCACAGTAGCTTTTACAGTTTTTGCACCAGCTCTATCACCCATATCACTTACTTGACCACGACGACGGTTTAAATCACCTACGATATCACCCATATTTTCTTCTGGAGTAATAACTTCAAGTTTCATAATTGGTTCCATGATTACCGCTTTAGCTGCTTTAGCACAGTTTTTAAAACCAAGCTTAGCTGCTAACTCGAATGATAGTTGATCAGAATCCACATCATGATAAGATCCATCTTTCAATGTCACTTTCATAGCGTCAATTTCATATCCTGCTAAAGGACCATTCACCATTGCCATTTTGAATCCTTTTTCAATAGAAGGGATAAATTCTTTAGGAACGTTACCACCTTTAATTATAGATTCAAACTGAAGTCCAGTTACACCTTCCTCAGCTGGTTCAACCGTAAATACGATATCGGCAAATTTACCACGACCACCAGATTGTTTTTTATAAACCTCTCTATGATCGGCAGAAGCAGTAATAGCTTCTTTATATTCAACTTGAGGTTGACCTTGATTAACCTCAACTTTAAATTCTCTTCTTAAACGATCAACAATTACATCTAAGTGCAACTCACCCATTCCAGAAATAATAGTCTGTCCTGAAGCTTCGTCTGAACGCACAGTAAAAGTTGGATCTTCTTCAGCTAATTTAGCTAATCCCATTCCTAATTTATCAACATCTGCTTTAGTTTTAGGCTCAACCGCAATACCAATTACTGGATCAGGGAAGTCCATAGATTCTAAAACAATAGGATGTTTTTCATCTGAAAGTGTATCTCCTGTTTTGATAGATTTAAATCCAACAGCAGCTCCAATATCTCCAGCTTCAATAAAATCAATTGCATTTTGCTTATTAGCATGCATTTGATAGATACGAGAAATACGTTCTTTTTTACCTGAACGATTGTTCAATACATAAGAACCTGCATCTAAACGACCAGAATATGCTCTAAAGAATGCTAAACGTCCCACGAAAGGATCAGTCGCAATCTTAAATGCTAGAGCAGCAAAAGGTTCATCTACACTTGGCTTACGCAATTCTTCTTTTTCAGTATCTGGATTCATTCCAACGATACCTTCCTTATCTGTAGGAGAAGGCAAGTAACGACAAACAGCATCTAATAAAAATTGAACACCTTTATTTTTAAAAGCAGAACCACAAATCATAGGAATGATAGCCATATCCATTACAGCAGCTCTAAGTGCAGCATGCACTTCATCTTCTGTAATTGAATCTTCATCTTCCATAAACTTCTCTAGTAAGTTTTCATCGTAGCTAGCAACTTCTTCAATAAGTAGTGCTCTATATTTTTTAGCTTCAGCTTTAAGCTCTTCTGGGATTTCAATAACATCAAAAGTTGCCCCTTGAGTTTCATCATGCCAAACAATAGCTCTATTCTTAACTAAATCTATAATTCCTTTAAAATCTATTTCATCACCAATGTTCAAAACAATTGGCACTGCGTTAGATTTCAACATATCTTTTACTTGTTGGCAAACTCCTAAAAAGTTTGATCCTTGACGGTCCATTTTATTAACGAAACCAATTCTAGGTACTTTATAGTTATCAGCAAGTCTCCAGTTAGTTTCAGATTGAGGCTCAACACCATCAACTGCACTAAACAAGAATACTAAACCATCAAGCACACGTAATGAACGGTTTACTTCAACCGTAAAATCAACGTGACCAGGAGTATCAATTATATTAAAGTGATAACCTTTAGTATCTGGAGTTTTTTCACCATTTTCAATTGGGAAATCCCAAGTACAAGTTGTAGCAGCCGAAGTAATTGTAATACCTCTTTCCTGCTCCTGCTCCATCCAGTCCATTGTTGCAGCACCATCATGCACTTCACCAATTTTGTGAGAAACACCTGTATAATAAAGAATACGTTCTGTCGTAGTAGTTTTTCCTGCATCAATATGCGCAGCAATACCTATATTTCTTGTGTATTTTAAATCTCTTGCCATTTCTTATTAAAATCTAAAGTGAGAGAATGCCTTATTTGCTTCAGCCATTTTATGAGTATCAACTCTTTTCTTAACAGCTGCTCCTTCTTCCTTAGCTGCAGCTAAAATTTCAGCAGCTAATTTTTGTGGCATTGATTTTTCATTTCTTTTTCTTGAGTAAGATATCAACCATTTCATAGCTGTTGATACTTTACGATCTGGACGAATTTGCATTGGAATTTGGAATGTAGCACCACCAACACGACGACTACGTACTTCTACGTGAGGCATTACGTTTGATAAAGCGTCTTTCCAAGTTTCTAAAGCTGTTTTTTCTTCGTCAGTTTTCTTTGATTCTACGATATCAATCGCATCATAGAATACTTTAAAAGCTACAGACTTCTTTCCATCCCACATCATCATGTTAACGAAACGAGTTACTAACTGGTCGTTAAAACGTGGATCCGGTAAAAGCGGTCTCTTTTTTGCTGCTCTTTTTCTCATGTCTTCTTCTTAAAGTTTTAAATTACTTCTTAGGGCGTTTTGCACCATACTTAGATCTACGTTGTGTTCTACCTGCGACACCTGCTGTGTCTAAGGCACCACGAACGATGTGATATCTAACTCCTGGCAAATCTTTTACCCTTCCACCTCTAACCAATACTATCGAGTGCTCTTGTAAGTTGTGTCCTTCTCCACCGATGTATGCATTAACCTCGTTTCCGTTTGTTAAACGAACCCTTGCTACCTTACGCATTGCTGAGTTTGGTTTTTTAGGAGTCGTCGTGTAAACACGAGTACACACACCACGTCTTTGTGGACACGAATCTAAAGCAGCCGATTTACTCTTCTTGGTTATTTTGGCTCTTCCTTTTCGTACTAATTGTGAAATTGTTGGCATATATTTCTATATAATTATTATTTAACCCTCTACTTTGAGGGCTGCAAAGGTAGAAATAAATATCAGTTTTTCAAACGCAAAGCCATTAATTTTTAAAAGTTTTCTAAATTATTTTATCACTTGCATATTTTTACTAGGTATTTTGCGTTAGTTTTGAAAAATAATCTAGTACATGTCTAAACAATTTAGCATTTATAAACCCTTACTTTTCTTTCTGTTTTTTGCTCAACTTTACTCGCAAAATTTAGAACTTAAAGTTATTGGAGGAAATGAAATTGAAAGCAAAGTTATAGATTCAATAGGTTATGAAAATTACTTCAAAGACTTCAACTCACTTAATAAGGAAATAGATTCATTAGCCAAACGATTTTTAACTATTGGCTATATTAATAGTAAATTAATTGAACTCAAGAGACAAAATGATTCTTTGTTTCAGGCTAAGTTCAATTTAAAAAACCGATTTAAATCTATTACCATATATCACAATGGTTTAGTTGATAAAGACATTTTAAAATTGAGTGGTTTAAAATCTGAAGATAATTCGTTCACTGTATCCATTTCAAAATTGGAACAAACTTTAGAATTTATCAATTCGGAAATCGCCAATCGAGGAAACCCATTTTCAACCCTTCAACTTAAAGATATAGTGCAAGAAAACGACACTAACCTTTCGGCAAGTCTCGAATTATCCAAACCTATTGAACGCTCAATAGATAAAATAATTATTAAGGGTTATGAGAAGTTTCCGAAGGCCTTCGTACAGCGCTATATGAAAATAAAAATCGGTCAACGCTTTAACCTAGCACGCATAAAAGAAAAAACATCTGAACTAAGTGACTTACGTTTTGCCAGCCAGATAAAAGATCCTGAGGTTCTTTTTACAAAAGATTCTACGATACTCTATATGTATATTGAAAAGACTAAGAGTAATACTTTTGATGGATTTTTAGGTTTTGGAACCAATGAAGACACTAATAAAATAGAATTTGATGGTTATTTAAATTTAAGTTTAACAAACAATCTTAATTATGGAGAAACATTACAATTGCTTTACAAAAGCGATGAAAATGATCAACAAACCTTTGATGGCAATATCACAATGCCCTATCTATTTAGTTCGCCATTAGGTGTAGAAGTCAATCTAAATATTTTTAGGAAAGATTCTACCTTTGTTACCGCGAGGCAATCTGCGAAACTTAATTACCAAATTAACTCTAACCATCAAATTGGCATTGGTTTGAGTGGTGTAAATTCTTCAAATTTATTAGAGACTGAAGTGCCAACCATAAATGACTTTAATTCGAGTTATTATTTTACAAATTATGTGTACACCAAACGTCAAAATTATGATTTTCTATTCCCAGTTAATTTCTTATTTGATGTTACCGCAGGCTTTGGAAATAGAACATTTGATGATATAAATGAAGATCAAACAAAATTTGCATTGAACACTTTTAAAATCTTCAACCTCAACGATCAGAATAGTTTTTATATAAGAGGTAGTGGCCAACTCATTGATTCTGATTCATTTCTTGAAAACGAACTTCCTAGATTTGGTGGCATTAACTCCATTCGTGGTTTTGAAGAAAACAGCTTAATTGGCAACCTATTTGGTGTAATTAATACTGAATATCGTTATCGGTTAAATCGTGATATTTATGTCCATTCTGTAATTGATGCTGCCTATTTTGAAAATAAAATAAGTGACCAAAAAGGAAAACTATTTGGATTTGGATTCGGATTCGGGTTGCTTAGTAAAGCTGGTCTTTTTCGGTTTAACTATACAAGCGGAAAAACAGAAAATCAGCGCTTCAAATTGTCCGATTCTAAAGTCCATTTGAGTTTAACAGCTATTTTTTAACCTCTACTTCCTCTCATTTACAATATAGTTTTTAACTATAATTATTGAAAACTTTATGATAATAAGATTGCTTTAATACTTTTTTATAGTGAAATTTGGATTAGACTAATTTTAATCAATCAATAATATGAAAAAAACTTTACGTAAATCACTAACGCTATTACTGTTGTTAGTTGTGCAACTTACGTTGGCACAAGAAAAAACTATTTCTGGTAAAGTATCAGACCAATCAGGAATAGCGCTTCCAGGAGTTAATATTATTATTAAAGGAACTACAACTGGAACTCAATCAGATTTTGACGGGAATTATGCACTTTCAAGTAATGTAGGAGACGTTTTGGTGTTTTCTTATGTTGGTTTGCAAACACAAGAAATCACTGTAGCTGAATCAAGTACAATTAATGTCACTATGCTTGAAGATGCAGAATCACTTGATGAAGTTATTGTAACTGCAGTAGGTATTAAAAGAAAACCAGATGAGATTACTACGGCTTATGAAAATCTTAAAGCAGAAGAAATCACATCGGCAAACAATCCAGATGCTGTACAATCTTTAGTAGGTAAGGTCTCTGGTTTACAGATTAACACAACCAATACAGGAGTTAATCCTTCCACTACAATTCGATTGAGAGGTACGCGATCTTTATCTGGATCAAATTCTGCATTAGTCGTAATTGATAATGTAATTTCGTCTGCAACGATTTTATCTGATTTAGACCCAGAAATAATTGAGTCTATTAATATTCTTAAAGGTCCAAACGGAGCTGCATTATATGGTTCTCGCGGTGGAAACGGTGTTATAATTGTAACCACAAAAAAAGGCACCAAAAACCAAGGCAAACTTAACATCTCTTATTCGACTACACTTTCCTTAGAGAAAATTGCTTTTTTACCGCAATTACAGGATCGATATGGTAAAGGCTATTGGGGAGAAATTGATGCCTTTGACCAAGGGTCTTGGGGACCAGAATATGATGGTTCTATTCAACCTGTTGGATTGCCTTATCCTACTATAAATGATTATAGATATACGGATTACGAGTTTAAAAAAGATAATATGAAAGACTTTTTTGATACTGGTATTGCAGTTCAAAACACTATAACACTCTCTGGTGGAGATAGTGAAGGGTTTTATTCATTGTCAGCAAATAGAAGGACTACAGATGGTATTATTCCTGATGACACCTATAAAAAAGATTTTTTAGCACTTAGTGCAGGTAAAACATTTGGTAAGCTTTCTTTATCAGGAAATGCACGTTTCACAACTGAAGATCAAAATGTCTCTGCAACAATTGTAGATAATGATGGATTTATCCGATTGAGTGGCGTTTATGCTGAATTAGCACAATTACCTAGTGATATAAATGTAACAGATTTCGATTCTGGAAGTAATACTGACCACTGGACGGCATTTGGTAATAGTCCTTACTGGGTTAAAAACAACCAAAGAACTGTTTCAGAAAACACAAGATCCGATTTATCTGCTGAATTATCATACCAGTTTAATGATAATATTAGCGCTGTATTACGAAGTAATGTTGTAACTAATAGTGGTAAAGGATTTACTTTTGCGAATGCCTATGTATCAGAATATACAGTAACTGGTGACAGTAGAGACATTCAGTCATCTTTAAGTGTTACAAGTAGTAATTCAAGAACTTTATACACTGATTTAATAGCCAATTTCAATTATGATTTAACTGAAGATATTGCATTAAAATCTTTAATAGGTTTTAATAGTACTGAAAGCAAAGGATTTTCTCAAACCACATCTGGAGATATCTTAACACTTCCAGGATTGTACACTGTGGAAAATATCTCGAGTGGTATTTCTGTTTCTGACTTTAGTTCAAAAGCAAGACAGCAGGCGGTTTTCGCAAACATTGATTTAAGCTATAAAGACTATTTATATTTAAATCTAACAGGACGACAGGAATGGGATTCTAGATTACAATCTCCAGGAAGAGATATTGGAGATATAGGTTTCTTCTATTATTCAGTTGGTGCATCTTTCATTCCAACTAAAGCCTTCCCAGAAATCAGGTCTAACTTTTTCCATAAAATGAAAGTATCAGGTGGTTATGTAAAAGTAGCAAACATTTCAGCTTTAGGAGCTCATGATCTTTTTGACACTGGATTTAGACCTGCTGCATTTCCTTATCCAGGTGGTGTAAATTCTTTTATAATTCCATCATCAACATTTGATAATGCTATAGAGCCAGAATTTATTAATACCTATGAATTAAACTTAAATTTAGAATTACTTAAACGAGGTGGCATTCCTAGAATTACCTTAGATGGAAGTTATTCATTCTATACCAATGATAATCAAATATTAAGTGCTTCTGTATCTTCAGCAACAAGTGTATTTAGTGCAGGTATTAATGTAGGTGAAACTCAAACTAACGCATATGAAGTGGATTTAGGTTTAACTCCAATTAAAACCGATAATTTTAAGTGGAGACTAAATTTCGGTTATGCTTCACAAAAAACAACGGCCACAAAAATTACTGAAGATTCAGACCAATTAGGTAGTGGTGCTCCTGGAATCTATGCTATTCAAAATCAAGAATTTCCTCTAATTCAAGGAACGGCCTATGAAAGAGATGAAGCAGGTAGAGTGGTTTTAAATCCTGATGGTTCTCCAAGAACAGCTTCAGGTTTAAAAGTATTAGGAAAAACAACTCCAGATTACATTTTAAATTTTGGAACTGAATTTACATACAAAGGATTTAAATTGAGTGCTGTTGCAGATTTTAGAACAGGACATGTATTCTACTCTGGTATCTATAATAACTTATCTGGCCAAGGTCGTAGCTTTATTACAGCAGAAAATGGTAGAGGACATTTTATATTTCCTAACTCTACTGTTCAAGGCTCAGGAACAACTAACACAACAGTGCTTACTGGACCATCTTATGGTGGACCATCAGCTTATGCGCAATACCAATCGTTTGTTCAAAGTGATGACTTCCAAGGTGTAGATGAAAACTTTATTGTTGATGCCACTGCATTTAAACTTAGGGAGATTGCACTGAGTTATGCCTTACCAAGTAAAGTTTTGGAAAACACATTTATCCAAGGTTTATCAGTTGGTATAAGCGGAAGAAATTTACTCGTTGTTTTACCAAAAGAAAACAGAGGTTATAACGATCCTGAAATAGGATCTGGAATAGGTGGATATGGTCAAACACCTCCAACTAAATTCTATTCAATGAATGTTAAATTTAACTTTTAAGAAAATGAAACATATATTTAAATTAAAATACGCATTATCACTTGCTCTATTATGTATTACATTTTCTTGTGACGATGTGCTTGTCAATGAAGATCCAAACGGAGTGGTCATTGATGAATTACAACCAGAAGTAATTTTACCTGGAGCATTCACTGTACCTTCTGCTACCCTCATGACAACCATGAATGATTTAGGAAATACAATGATTGCGACTTGGTCTGGAAATGCTCAGCAAGTTCAAGCACCTTATTTTACCGAATTTCAATACCAATTGAGTACTGATTTTTATAGTGGTATTTGGGACAATTTAATGGCTAGAACTGGAAATTTAACTCAAATCATCGTCAATGACTACAGCAGTAATTACGATTATTTTAAAGGTGCATCTAAAATATATAGAGCCTTTTATTTTCAGTATCTCGTAGATTTATATGGTGATATTCCATTTACAGATATTCATCAACGTGGTGATTTACTCTTCCCTGAATATGACAATCAAGTTAATGTATACATTGCTTTAATCAATGATGTAAATGATGCTATTGATCAGATTCAAAATACAGATGCTAACACAGCAGTTGATATGGGTTCAAATGATGTTATTATGGGTGGAAACATGAACATGTGGATTAAATTTGGAAATACATTAAAACTAAGAATGCTTCTACGTATTTCTGATGTAGCTCCATCTAATCCTGATTTGCAAACCGTTCTCAATACTGAATTTGCATCGCTTAACAATGCTGAATTTATTGGTTTTGGAGAAAATGTGACTATAAATCCTGGTTATTCGGATGAAGTCGATAGAATGAATCCATTTGCAGAAACCTTTGGATATGCTGCAGGTGAGTTTGGAAATACCGCAAACGAAACTTTCTCAAACTTAAGAGCTGGACCAACTACATTTTTAGTAGAATTCTTAAATGGCTCCACTAATGGCGTAGCAGATTCAAGGTTACAACGCTTATACGCACCAAGAGCTGGACAAGCTGCTATTCAAGGAAATACTCAAGGAGGTGGAGACCAACCGTCAAGAATTGGTCCTGGTTTATTATCATCACCTCAACAAGATGGTTATATTATGACAGCTTCTGAATCGCTTTTCCTTCAATCTGAAGCTGTGTTTAAAGGATTATTATCTTCAGGAAATGCAAAAGGATTATTTGAGAGTGCTATTTTATCATCATTTATTAGACTTGGAGTAGATACTGATGATGTTTATCCTTTAGGTCATCCTTTGGAAGGTGAACTTAATCCAGAAACAACCCCAGAGTTGGCAGCTAATGCATATATTAATGCCTCAAGTAATGTCAATAAAATTGGTTGGGATGGTAGTACTGATAAACTTGAAGCTATTATTACACAAAAATGGATTGATTTAGGCGGAACCAATGGTGCTGAAACTTGGATTGAATATACAAGAACTGGTTATCCTAGCAATATGCCTCTTCCAGATATTACAAACAGACCTAATAGACCATTAAGATTATTATATCCAACATCAGAATATACAGGAAATTCAGCAAATGTTAGTGTCTACAATCAAACCGTAGATACCGCTTTTGATTTACCTGTTTTTTGGGATGTTGACTAAAAAAAAGAATATTATGAAAAAAATTAAATTTATTTTATTGACCATTCTAAGTGCTGGAATTATGGTATCGTGTAATATAGACGATAGTCCTCAGCAAATAGAAGCCGATTTAGCAAACACACCATATGTGGTAGGTTTCAACAACACTGAAGCATCTCCTGCTTTCGTTACAGATGGCGCAGTTTATATGTACAGTGAAAATGTGGTTTTATTTGGAGGGAATGATTTTTCTACCAACCCAAATATTACTGTTAATTTTGAAGTCGATCAAAGTTCAACTGCAATAGCAGGAACTGATTATGATTTTGTAGGTGGTACTCAATCTGTTGCAATACCAAATGATAGAGACTTCGCAACTTTTGATATTAATTTTTATTCTGATGTTATAGATGTAGACAATCCAAAAACATTAGTGTTAAATATTACTTCTGCTACCAATGGCGTAGTAGCTGATCAATACAGAACTTTAACTATCACAATTAATGGAATTTGTTTTTCAGATATTGGAGGCATGTATAGTGTATCAACAACTTACGGTTTTCACGATTTTTTACCAACATTTAGCTCACATACAATGGACGTTGAAGTTACGGCATTAGGTGATGGCCAATATAGTGTTGTAGATTTTTCAGGAGGACTTTATACTGTTGGCCCTTATGTAGCCGCTTATAATACTGGACCTACAAGTTTTGATGTTGTTTTTACAGAAAACTGTGATGACATATCATGGGTAGATCAAACAGATCCATGGGGAACTTGTATTCCTCTTGATGGCGGCATTAATGCCGTTGATCCAGACACAGGAGTTATAACCATATCATGGTACTGTGAGGCTTATGGAGAAAATGGAGTTTCAGTTTACACACCACTATAAAACAAGAAAAACATGAAAAATATACATAAAAAAATAAGTTACGCTTTAGTTATTGTATTCCTTCTCGGTCTTGTTACCTTCTCATGTGAAGACGATGATTCTATTGCGAGAAGAGGGAAACCTTCCTTAACGCTCATGAGTAATTCAGTTACTGTAACTGAAGGAGAAACAGCAGTATTTGTTTTAAATGCAGAATATGCGGTTTCGGAAAAAATTGATATTAGAATTGACATCCTAGATGATCAAGGCAATCCAGTTGTAACCGCTGAAGGTGATCCTACAACAGGTAATGGCTTATATGATAGGGTTCAATTTGAATCTGTAGAAGTGCCTTATCCAACATGGTTTGAATCAGGTTGGTTTGAATATGGATATTTAGGAGGCACAGGGTATGTTGCTTCTTTTCCTCCTTTTTCTGAAACTATGGAGTTAAGTATTGAAACTATTCAAGATTTCATTCCTGAACAAACTGAAACAGTTCATTTGAGATTATCTGCGACCTCATTAATGTCTGCTTCAATTCAACAAGATATTAGCATAAATATCAACGATTTTGTTGGAGAAGATTTAGTTGCTAGATTAAATTGGGCTGGTGATTATTTAGATAGTGCTGAAGATCCTTGTGATATTGATGTAGGATTAGACTTGGATCTAGAATTAATTTTTGATGGTGGATATGTACAAACCAGTTATAATGATTGTCCAGAAGAATTAATAATTCTGAGTTCTGATACTGATGGTACATATACCATTGATGCTAGTTTTTGGACTGCTAATGGCAATACCTCAGCAAATGGTGATAACATTCCTGTTTCGATAGACTTTATGAAAGCAGGTGTATTTGTTGAATCTGTAGATTTATCAACTTTGTTTCCATTGAATGATGGTGGACTTAACGATGGCAATGGAAATGCAATCACGTCTTTCTTTGTCGAGAAAGCTGGAAGCACCTATACAATTACTGATAGTAATAATACTCAAATCGCTCAAGGCAGGTTTGCAGATTATAGACTATCACTTGAAGAAAAAAGGCTAATGAAAAATCAATAGGCTTTAAATTTAAGTTTACAAAAACCACCTAAGTTTAGGTGGTTTTTTTTATACCTTTGACGCATGGAAAAAGAGACTACAATTTTTGGTATTCGTGCCATAATAGAAGCCGTTAAATCTGAAGAAAATATCGACAAGGTATTTTTACAAAAAGGATTACGAGGTGATTTGTTTACAGAATTAGAAGACTTACTAAGAAAAGAACGTCTCAACATTTCTTATGTTCCCGTTGAAAAACTTAATCGACTCTCTAAACAAAATCACCAAGGTGCTATTGCTCAAATTGCTCCAATAACCTTTTATACTCTTGAAAATTTAGTTGAAACCGTTTTAGAATCTGGCAAAACACCACTCTTTCTTCTACTCGACCAATTAAGCGATGTTAGAAACTTTGGAGCTATTATAAGAACTGCTGAATGCACAGGAGTTTCAGGAATTATTATTCAGAAAAAAGGTGGTGCTCCTGTAAATGGAGATACCATAAAAACGAGTGCAGGTGCCATTTTTAAAATCCCAATTTGTAAAGTCGATCATATAAAAGATGCCGTGTTTTATATGCAAGCCTCAGGAATTAAAGTCATTGCAGCGACAGAAAAAGCCGAACACACGATTTACGATGTGTCTTTTAAAGAACCTTGTGCAATTGTTATGGGTTCTGAAGGAAAAGGCATTAACCCTTCCGTTTTGAAAGTTTCTGATGACCAGGCTAAGCTTCCAATTTTAGGAGAAATTGAATCTTTAAATGTTTCAGTAGCTTGTGGAGCATTTCTTTATGAAGCTGTTAGACAACGACGTTAATCTTTCTTTTCTTTATACGTATAGGTAATATTCAATTGATTTTCTTCTGATAAAAACTCTTCTTCTATTTCGTGTTCAATAGTTTCAATAAAGTTTCCGTTTTCATCAAAGTGTTTTAAAAAAGGGTCATTGTCTTCGTTATAATCAGGCTGTTGCCATTTATAACGTTCTGGTTTAGCGACCGATTTTCTAAAGATAATTGCAAACAACAAACCTGTTATCAATCCGCCTAAATGACCTTCCCAAGACATGCCTTCTTTAACGGGAAACACATACCAAATCATACTTCCATATAAAAAAATAATCAATAACGATAAGGCAACCAATCTAAAATGCTTCGCAAAAACACCTTTAAAAAATATAAAACTCACAAGAACATAAACCAATCCACTAGCTCCAATGTGATTTGATGGTCGACCAATAATCCAAGTAATCAATCCAGATAAAACAATTCCGTAGAGAATAACTTTCCAAGAAATTTTCCGATAGAAATAAAACAAGGCAACCGATAGTATAAAAAGTGGAATACTATTATGATATAAATGTTGAATATCTGCATGAATAAACGGACTAAAAAAGATGCCACTTAGTCCTTCAAGCTTTTGCGGATACACTCCAAATGTTTTTATAACTGGAAAAAATCGTACTTGTAACCAAAACACAACCCAAATTAAAAGCACAAAAAATACAGGATATGCAACGACTCCTGTAGAATATTTAAACTGTTGTTGGTTTTGACTCATCTTCAAATTTAGAATTTAATTAGCAAAATGCTCTCCATTTATTAAAACTATGAAATATTGTCACATTCGTTTTTTGTAATTTTACATTATGAACGAACCATTAGCAGAACGATTACGACCGCAATCACTTGACGATTATTTAAGTCAGTCGCATTTAGTTAGTAAAACTGGTGTTTTAACACAGCAATTGCAACATGGCGTTATTGCTTCTATGATTTTTTGGGGTCCACCAGGCACTGGAAAAACAACCCTTGCAAATATTATTGCAAACGAGTCTAACAGACCTTTTTACACTTTAAGTGCTATAAATTCTGGCGTTAAAGATATTAGAGAAGTCATTGATAAAGCGAAACAAAGTGGTGGATTATTCACAACGAAGAATCCTATTTTATTTATTGATGAGATTCATAGATTTAGTAAATCTCAACAAGATTCATTATTACAAGCTGTTGAAAAAGGTTGGGTAACACTTATTGGTGCAACAACCGAAAACCCAAGTTTTGAGGTGATTCCTGCATTGCTTTCAAGATGTCAAGTCTATGTTTTAAATGCTTTTGAAAAAGCTGATTTGGAAGCCCTTTTAAAACGTGCTATTAAAGAAGATGATTTATTATCGAAACGGAATATAAAATTAAAAGAAACTGAAGCTTTAATTAGACTTTCTGGAGGTGATGCACGAAAACTATTAAATGTTTTTGAACTCATTGTTACCTCTTTTGATAGTGATGAAAAGATAGTTATTACCAATGAAATTGTTTCAGAAAAGGTTCAAAACAATACCGTTAGATATGACAAAACTGGTGAGCAACACTATGATATCATTTCGGCATTTATAAAATCGATTAGAGGAAGTGATCCTAATGCTGCTGTTTATTGGTTAGCCCGAATGATTGAAGGTGGTGAAGATGTAAAGTTTATTGCACGACGTTTACTTATTTTGGCGAGTGAAGATATTGGAAATGCAAATCCGACAGCCTTGGTGATTGCCAACAATACTTTTCAAGCGGTTTCTATTATTGGCTTTCCAGAATCTCGAATAATTTTGAGTCAGTGTGCTACTTATTTAGCAACATCACCAAAAAGCAATGCTGCTTATGAAGCTATTGGTAATGCTTTAAAACTGGTCAAAGAAACTGGAGATTTATCAGTACCACTTTCTATAAGAAATGCACCAACTAAATTAATGAAAGAGTTAGGTTATGGTGATAATTATAAATATGCACATAGCTATGATAACAATTTTGCAAATCACGAATTCTTACCTGAAGAAATCAAAAACACAACACTTTATAATCCAGGTAACAATTCTAGAGAGAATGCACAACGCGAATTTTTAAAACTTCGTTGGAAAGAGAAATACGGTTATTAAAATTTAATGTTTAAGGTTTCTAATGAAGTTGATTTACCATCATTTTTTGATAGATACCAAAATCCGTCCTCTTTAAAAACAATGGCATTTTGGTCTTTTACAATATATGTATTTTGCTTTGGCGTTGCTAAAAGTATCATGATTACTTTGGGTGTAAGATCAACGACTTGAAAACCATGTTCAATAGGTTGTGCAAAAAGTGTATTATTATCTTTTACAAGTTCTTTAGGTTGTTCAACCTTTTCAGCCGATGTTTTAACTACAGGTTGAATTTCTAGCTCCTCAGTTTCCTGTTCTTCTTTTAGAGCTGCAACTTCTTGTTTTAAACGTTCAATTTCATCTTGTGCTGCCTTCACTTGCTCGGTATTTGGAGCTGATGAATTACTACTTGCGCTTGCAGACAAAGCAACGACCTTTGGATCGGGTTTATAATTGTAAGTAAAATGCTGAAAAGTTTCGAAAGCATCTCGCAATGCAAAATTATATGCTGTCTTATATTCTTTTTCTCGAGATGCTCCAACTTTTGAAGAGGCAACCAAATTACCATTACAATCCATAAGATTAATTTGAAGTTTTGTATTTAAAAACCCACCTTTCACTTTGACAACCTCAGTTTTTAGCGCCAAACATCTGTTTTGATTTAAATCATCTGGATACGTATCACTTTCTAAAAATGCAGTATATCCATATTTATTAAACAAAAATTCAGTTAAAGAATTAATTTGATACTCATCTTGGTTTTTAAATAATTCATATCGTAATGGAACAACGATATATTTATAATTATTAATGGCTTCAATATTTTCGGTCTCACCTTGAGAAGATGCACTCAAAGAAAATAGGAATGAAAGCGAAAGAATCAGAAATAAATTTTTCATTTGATTTATCTGTTTTTTAATGTTTTAAAACGAGTTATTAAAGATACATTTTTATATCCAACAATGATTTTACTTGTTTGATATGATCTTCTGCGTTACAATTATGGTAATTGAATAAAATGGCATCAAAACCAACATCAATTGCGCCTAAAACATCAGCCTCGATATTATCACCAATCATGATACTTTCATGTGACTCAGCTTTAGCAATATTTAAGGCATATTCGAAAATAATTGGATTAGGTTTTTTTACACCTGCAATTTCAGAATTGGTAACCGTATTAAAATACTTAGAGATATTAGCATTATCCATTTTCTTTTGTTGCGCTTCATCAAAACCATTTGTGATGATATGCAATTGATACCGTTTTTTTAAATGTTCTAAAATATCAAAAGTGCCTTCAAACAAATGATTAAACGTTGTTAGATAGGTTATGTAATCTTCAGATAATTGATGTATTGTATCGTCTGAAACTTCAAATTCTATGGCATCAAATGTATCTTTTAAACGCTTGTAGCGCAAATTTGATTTGTTGATTTTCTCTTCACGATACAGTTTCCAATAGTTTAAATTAATGGGCTCATAAACTGAAGAAAATTCTGTTCTGTCTATATCAAGTTGATGAAGATGAAATATTTTATCGAAGGTTAGTGCCGAATTTTTATCAAAATCCCAAAGTGTATGATCGAGATCGAAAAACACATGTTTAATGTTCTTAATTTTCATTAGCTGAATCTAATATCATGGTGAATAATTCTCTGTACCCATTCCAAAGGGAATCGTCACTAAAACTATAATTATGAAATATAGGAGTAAACGTTCCATTCACTTGTTTTACTTGGTATATAATTCGTTGAAGAGCTTCTTTCTTATCTAATTGAGATTGGTGTTTTAATAAGGCTGAATCTAAACAATGAAACGAATGAATTTGCAATGGTGTTTGGACTTCATAATCTAAATCGTAAAACAAAAAAGGTGTACATGTACCAGCTCTAAATCCAAGTTCTTTAATATAACCCATGGTATAATCTTGATGAATTTCAAGTTCGACTAAATGACGATATGATTTGGGTAAATTCAGTTTAGAAAACGAATGTCTCGAGGCTTGAAGTTCATAGTTAATTATGGATTCCATTTTTTTCTTTTCTTTCTTCAAAATGGAAATATCATCTAATGCAAAATACGACGCTTTTAATCCAACTTTACAATAATCTGCAACGGATTTGATAAGTGATACAAATTCCTTTTTATTGATATTGATGTTTTTGTCATAGGTTGAGTAATCACCAATTAGAAAAAGAACTATAAACTTAAAATCGCAATTTTTCTGCTTATTAATTATCCATTTAAACGTATCATGTGGATCTCTTTTAAATCCAGATAATATTAAAGTTCTTTGATATAGTCGTCGTAATCTTAAACGCACCAAATCATTTAAAATACCTCCAAAAGTTCTTATCAATCCTTTTTTTCTGTAATAGTATGCTCTTGGAACATCTATAACTGGTTGAACAGAATAATGTCTTTTTGGAAAACTAAAATCTTCAAATTTTTCTTCTAAAACTGCTTTGAACTTATAGGTCCAAATGTCGACGACAGGTTGTTGCAAAAAGTTGTTATTAAAAGCAATACTTTCTGAAGCCGTAAATCGACCAAAATCATCTTTTACGTGTGGCAAATATTCTTCATATCTACTCAATAAATAGAATGAAGCTGCAAAAATATCAAAAGGTAAAGCACTCTTTTCTCCTGTAGAAAAAAAACATTTTGTGTCATCCCAATCCTGAACATTTATATCAATATCTGAAAGCCCTTGTTCAAAAAGCAATTCATGGCTTCTTATAAAAATTTCATTACTCAAAGGTTGCTTAGAATATGACATTTTTATACTATCATGAGCAATAAAATCTTCAATTGTTGTAGTAAATGAAACTGGTACACCTAATATTCGCGTACACAAATGCTTAAATGTGTAACGTAACCTTGGTGTTATTTTGTGTGTATAAACTAGGAGCATATATAATCTCAAATTCCAGTTTTTAAAAGTACCAAATTACCAATGGAAAATCGACATTTTATAATTGATATTTAGAAATCTACTCTAGATGTTTTTACAATAGAGATTCATCGGCAAAACTAAAATAGCTGCTTTCTGTGACAATCAAGTGATCTAAAATCTTTATATCTAGACTTAGAGCAGCCGTTTTTAATTTTTGAGTCAGATTTTTATCTGCTTCACTTGGTTTTAATGTTCCTGAAGGATGATTGTGCACTAAAATTAATCCGACAGCACCAACTTCTAAGGCGGTTTTTAGTGCTATGCGAATATCGACTAAAGTACCTGTAATTCCACCTTTACTTAATTGGTTTTTCTGAATGACTCTATTAGAATTATTCAAATAGATTATCCAAAATTCTTCATGAGCTAACTCACCAATAATAGGTTGCATGAGTTCAAAAACGGAAGCACTAGAACTAATTTTACTTTTTTCAAGTGCGTCGTTACTTCTTCGTCGTCTTCCGAGTTCTAAAGCTGCAGCAATAGTAATAGCTTTTGCTTCTCCAATCCCTTTAAAGGTCATAAGTTGTTTCAATGATAGTTTTCCTAAAGCATTCAGATTACTATCAACACTTACCAAAACACGTTTGCTCAAGGACACTGCACTTTCCTCTCTGCTTCCAGAACCAATAAGGATTGCAATCAACTCGGCATCACTTAAAACGGACTTACCTTTATCGCGAAGTTTCTCTCTAGGTTGATCGTCTTGAGACCAATTTTTTATGGAAAATGAAACTGATTTTTTGGTCATTTAATAAAGATATATTGTAACTTTCTACTGTATAAATATATACATTATATAGAAAAAATACTATAAAATTATGAAATCCATTTTTACTCCTGAAGCTCATACTGAAATTATGAGTAGAATTGAACAACTTGACGAACATAAACAGGCACAATGGGGAAAGATGAATGTAGGACAGATGCTCTATCATTGCCAGTTTCCACTACATATTATTCTTGAAAAAGATGATTATAATCTAAAGCCGAATTGGTTGATCAACTTATTATTTAAAAAATCAATGTATAATGACAAACCCTGGAGAAAAAACGTACCAACTGTTCCTCGTTTTAAAGCTAAGGATAACAAAGAGGTGTCTGTAGAAAAACCAAAATTAATACAATTATTAAAAGAATTACATACCCATAAAGACAGATCCCATTGGCAACCTCATCCTTCGTTTGGTGAACTTACGAAAGAGCAATGGGGAAAAATGCAATACAAACATTTAGATCACCATTTAAAGCAGTTTGGTGTCTAATGAATTATCCACCAAAATATCATTTGGACGACAATCAAAATCACATGATTGAGGTCATTAAAACCTATCCACTCGCGACCGTTATTTCAATAGATAACAATGCACCTTTGATTACACATTTACCTTTAATTTTTGATAACGGAAAGTTGATTGGTCACATCGATATCTATAATCCTCAGGCAAAGCTTCTGAAAAACGACCACAATGTTACATTAATTTTCTCAGGACCTGAATGTTATATTTCTCCTAGTGTTTACGCAACCACTCAATTGCCTACATGGAATTATATTAAAGTCCATTTAAAAGGAACAGTAAAAGCCATTGAAAGCAAAGCAGCTTTAAAGCAGTCGTTAATTGCAATGACAGAATTTTTAGAAGCTCCAGATCACAACTATGTTTTAGAACCTAATAATCCAAGACTAGACAGCAACCTTAATTATATTGAAATGTTTGAAATTACAATAACCCATTGGGAAGGTAAATTTAAATTATCTCAAGACAAGAAACCTAAAGATACTAGATTGGCCAGAGCAGAATTACTAAAATCAAATCAAGAAAGTATCAAACAGTTTTTAGATACTGTGTTTAAATGAAAATCATTTTACTCATACATGTTTTTACAACTGTTTTTATGACTGGATTATGCTGGTTTGTTCAGGTTGTTCATTATCCACTTTTTAGAGAAATAGATAGCGATAAATTTCCTGCATATGAACGAAAAAATTTAATTACCGGAGTAATAACGGTTCCAATTATGACTATTGAACTTATAACTGGGATTATTTTACTGTTCAATTCCTCAGCAAGCCTATATATAATAAATATGATTTTATTGGCTTTTGTATGGTTAAGCACTTTTCTTTTTCAGGTTCCAATTCATTTAAAACTGATGTCTGAAGGTTCTCCAAAACTTATTACTAAGGTCATTAGAACCAATTGGATTAGAACATTAAGTTGGACAGCCAGAACACTATTAGTAGGATATATTATATTTGAACTTATTATCTAATTAATTACAACTAGGTAGAAAAGCATTAAGCAGTTTTTAGATAAGGTATTTGTTTAATTACCCAACATTAAATAAATTATTATTTTTGGCACAGCTTTTGAAAAGCTATAGTTTTTAAAAAATCAACTAACATGAAAAAAATTACCATTCTAGCCGTTTTACTCGTAAGCTTATTTGCTTCAGCACAGGAATCTCGATTAACAATTTTCTCAGAAGATGGAGATCCATTTTATGTGATTCTGAATGGCATCAGACAAAATGAAGAACCTGTAGTAAACATTGCTGTAGATTATTTGGTCCATGAGTATTACGATACTCAAATCATATTTGCCGATAAAACTATTCCTGAACTTGAAAAGAGACATCTTATGGTTGTAGATGTAGACAATAGACGAGGTGAAGTGGTTTATAAAATTAAAAATACGAAACGTGGTAGAAAATTGCGTTACTATTCATTTACACCTTTTCAGAATATCTTACCTCCTCCAAGCAATGTATCTGTGATTCGTTACAATACTGTTGCGCTTCCTCCTATTCAAACCGTTACACAAACCACTACAACGACGTCATCAGGAAATGGTGACCAAATTAATATTGGTGTTGGTGTAAATGCAGGTGGAACAAATGTTGGTGTTGGAATTAATGTTAATTCTGGATCATCTACAACGACCACACAAACCACTACAACTACCATTGGAGGACCAACTGATGTTGTGATTGTTGAAGATTCTGGTTGTTTTGAAATGTCTCGCCCTGATTTCAATCAGGCACTTGAATCAATAAAAAGCAAAACATTTTCAGATTCTAAATTAACACTAGCTAAACAAATTACGAAAGGAAATTGTCTGAATTCTGGTCAAATAGCGCACATTACAAGCCTATTTGATTTTGAAGATACAAGATTAGAATATGCGAAATTTGCTTATTCGTATTGCTTTAATCCAGAAAACTACTGGAAAGTGAACAACGCATTTGAATTTGAAATGACCATTGATGAGCTCAACGAGTATATTGAATCTTTAGGACACTAAATCAAGGTATAAATAGAATTTACTGCACGCTATAAGATTCAAGACGTCTTTGATATCCTGCGCCATCTGGACTAGCAAGAAAGACTTCTTCATCCTTTATCAGTCCAATACCTTCTGCGTAGTAACGTTTGTTAACTCCAGGGATTTCATAGTCTGGATTTTCAAATCGAATTCTCATTTCTAAGCAATCAAAAGTTCCTGCTTCTGTTGTAAAGTCGAAATTACCTTCAGAAAGTTTAGCATAAGCAGTAAGTGGAAATCCTACATTCGTTTCATATAAAAAAAATTCATCAATTGTATTATTAACAAATAAGATTGCTCCCGAGCTATGAACTAAATAGCCTAATGAATCTCTATAATGCTCAAAATATTCCCCATTACTTGGGTAAGTTGGATTAGACCCATCATTTCCAGAAACCACCTTTTTAAACTTATAATATAAATTGTTATTAAAGTCTTCAGTGCCAATTATAGAAATTGATTCTGTTACCGAATTAGGACTTAATCCTTCTTCAGGAGTGTATAAATACCATCTATATTCCCAAGAATTCCCAACAGTTAAGGCATAGAAATTCTCCTCTTGAACATCTGGTGTTGAGGAATCATTGTTTGTCGAGCATGAGTATATAAGAGCTAACATGCTTACTATGATAAGAATACGTTTCATACGAATTAATTGATTAAAAAATAAAGATACTAAATTGAGATTATTGCAAACATTAATACCATTCTGAAATCAAAGATTCATGAACACAATAATAGAAAATCTTAAGGTGCAAAACAATCAAGTTCAGAATAACAAAAAACTAAAACAACTTCTTCACCTCATCAAAATCTAAACCTCCATAATTTCCTGAACTCATTAAGAGTAAGGCTTTATTATCAAAATTTTGAGAGAATAAAAAGTCTTTAAAATCGTCTGGATTGGTATAAATAATTAAGTCATCACGTTCAAAAGCATTGGCAATTTGTTCGTGAGTTACTTCATCGAGTTTTTTAATTTCAACAGCATGAGGTGAATAAAACACGACTGCAACATCGGCAGCGTTCAGTGCACCTTTATACTCTGTTAAGAATTCAGCATTTAAACTACTGTAGGTATGCAATTCTAAACAAGCAACAAGAGTTCTATTACTATACTGTTCTTTCACGGCATTGGTCGTTGCTTCAACTTTACTAGGTGAATGCGCAAAATCTTTATAAGCAACACTTGTTGAAGATTCAGCAATTTTCTCTAAACGTTTGCTTGCGCCTTTGAAGGTTGCAATGGCTTCATAAAAATCATCTTCATCAATTCCCATATGCTGACAAATCCATTTGGCACCAGCAAGGTTATTAAGGTTATGAGCTCCAAATATTTCAATTGGCAAATCTCCTTCAGGTGTTTCAAGTAATGTTTGTCCGTTTTCAACGCGATATTCAGGTGTACGATATGCCAGTTTACGAATGGTATTTTCACTCGTTTCTACAACACGTTTGACTTCTAAATCTTCTTCATTATAATTGATGCTTCCACCATTTACAATACTATCAACAAAAATTGAGAATTGCTCCACATAGTTCTCATACGTTGGAAACACATTAATATGATCCCAAGCAATTCCACTAAGCAATGCAATATTTGGTTTATATAAATGGAACTTTGGTCGTCTATCAATTGGAGAGCTTAAGTACTCATCACCTTCTAAGACGATAAAATCATTGTCTTTAGTGAGCTTTACCATCACATCAAATCCTTCTAATTGCGCGCCAACCATATAATCGACATCACTATCATGATAATGCATCACATGTAAAATCATAGATGTAATCGTAGTTTTTCCGTGACTTCCACCAATAACAACTCGTGTTTTATGCTTAGCTTGTTCGTATAAAAACTCAGGATAACTATATATTTTAAGACTTAATTCTTGAGCTTTCAGCAATTCAGGATTATCTGCTTTTGCATGCATACCTAAAACGATAGCATCTAAAGTATTGGTGATTTTTTCTGGAAACCAACCGAACGTTTCTGGCAATAATCCCTTAGCCTCTAGGCGCGATTTAGAAGGGTCAAAAATAGTATCATCACTTCCAGTGACTTTATAGCCTTTATTATGTAAAGCGATGGCAAGATTATGCATTGCTGCTCCACCAATAGCTATAAAATGTACGTTCATGAGATATTATTTATAAGTTAGTGCCTATTCTATAAAGGATTTTGCAGCATTTAACGCTTTGTCTAATCCCTCAGGATTTTTCCCTCCAGCTGTTGCGAAGAAAGGCTGACCTCCTCCACCGCCTTGGATGTGTTTTCCTAATTCTCTTACAATCGTTCCTGCATTCAAACCTTTACTTGCAACAAGTTCTTTAGAAATGTAACATGATAGAATTGCTTTACCATCATTCTCGGCTCCAAACAATAAAAACAGATTATTAAATTGACTTCCCAATTCAAAGCATAAATCTTTAATTCCTGAAGCATCTAAATCTATCTTTTTTGCTAAAAACTGAATGCCATTAACTTCTGTGATTTCATTTTTTAAATCACCTTTAATGTTTTTTGCCTTATCCTTAAGCAGATTTTCTATTTGTTTCTTTAAATCTGAATTTTCATCTTGAAGATTTTGAAGTGCTTTGACAGGCTCTTTAGCGTTGTTAAGCAAGTCTTTCATTTCGAAATACGCTCTATTATTTTCAAAATAGAAATCTTTAACCGCATCATTCGTAATCGCTTCAATACGACGAATACCCGCAGCTACTGCTCCTTCTGAAACAATTTTGAAATGCCAAATATCGCCTGTATTATTCACATGTGTACCTCCACAAAGCTCGATAGATTGTCCAAAGCGAATCGTTCTCACAGAATCGCCATATTTCTCACCAAATAATGACATTGCACCATCTGCTATTGCTTGTTCTTTTGCTACACTTCTATTTTCTTCTAACGGTAATTTGCCTTCAATACGTGAATTGACAAAATTCTCAACATCTCTTAATTCTTCTGTGGTAAGTTTAGAGAAATGAGAAAAATCGAAACGCAAATATTTTGAATGCACCGCAGAACCTTTCTGCTCCACATGCGTTCCTAAAACTTCACGCAAAGCTTGATGCAATAAATGTGTTGCTGTATGATTACATTCGGTTCTATTACGTTGTTTTGAATCGACCACAGCTTTTAACACTTCATCTTTATGTTTTGGTAAGTTCTTCGCAAAATGAATAATAAGATTATTTTCTTTTTTGGTGTCTAAAATATAAACCACATCACCATGATCATCTTCCAAGTAGCCCTTATCTCCAACCTGTCCACCACCTTCAGGATAAAAAGGTGTTATATTAAAAACAAGTTGATACATTTCTCCATCTTTTTTAGACACCACTTTACGATAACGCGTAATTTTTACATGTGCTTCTAAGGTATCATAACCAATAAATTCTTCAACTTCATCATGATGCAAAATGGTCCAATCATCAGACTTAAGCTGAGAGGCTTGTTTACCTCTTTCCTGTTGCTCTTTAAGTTTTAAGTCAAACTCATCATGATTATAAGTATAGCCTTTTTCACGCAGAATTAAATCGGTTAAATCTTCAGGAAAACCATAGGTGTCTTTAAGTTCGAAAACTTTTACTCCTGAAATTTCTTTAGACTTTGTACTCTTAATAATTCTATCTAAAAGTAAAAGTCCTTGATCTAAGGTTCTTAAAAAAGAAGCTTCCTCTTCTTTAATTACATTTTCGATCAATTGTTTTTGGTCTTTTAATTCTGGAAATGCAGGTCCCATTTTTTTAACCAGTACATCTACTAATCTATAAATGAATGGTTCCTTTTTATTTAAAAATGTAAAACCATATCGAACTGCACGACGCAGAATTCTTCGAATCACATAACCAGCTCCAGTGTTGCTAGGTAATTGTCCATCAGCAATGGAAAATGCAACAGCTCTAACGTGATCAGAAATCACACGAATAGCTATATCTGTTTTTTCGTTTTTTCCATAGACTTTATTAGTAATGGTTTCAATCTCTCTAATTATTGGTGTAAACACATCAGTATCATAGTTAGACTGAACACCTTGTAGCACCATGCATAAGCGTTCAAAACCCATTCCTGTATCGATATGCTTATCTGGAAGATTTTCTAAACTTCCGTTTGCTTTTCGATTGTATTGCATAAATACTAGGTTCCAGATTTCTACAACTTGAGGATGATCCATATTTACTAATGACTTTCCATCAATTTGTGCTTTTTCTTCTGCTGAACGTATATCGACATGAATCTCACTACATGGTCCACATGGTCCTTGATCTCCCATTTCCCAGAAGTTATCTTTTTTATTTCCCATAAGAATACGATCTTCAGGAATTAAAGCCTTCCAAAAATCAAAAGCTTCTTGATCCATTGGCAAATTATCGTCATCTTCACTACCTTCAAAAACAGTCACATAAAGTAAACTTTTATCAATCCCATAAACTTCGGTTAATAGTTCCCAAGCCCAAGTAATTGCTTCTTTTTTAAAGTAATCTCCAAAACTCCAATTACCCAACATTTCAAACAAGGTATGGTGATATGTATCGTAACCAACTTCCTCTAAATCATTATGTTTACCAGAAACACGCAAGCATTTCTGAGTATCTGAAATTCTATTATTTTTTGGTTCTGCATTTCCTAAAAAGTATTCTTTAAATGGTGCCATACCTGAATTGACAAACATTAAAGTTGGATCATCTTTTAACACCATTGGTGCAGAAGGTACAATGCTATGCTTCTTTTCCTTAAAGAAGTTTAAAAATGTTTTTCGAATGTCTTGAGACTTCATAATAAGAAATTAAATCCTTGTAAATTAACAAATTGCAGCACCTAAATTAATGAAAACCTCTAAAACTAAAGTTCAAATGACTTCAAAGTGTGAAACAATTTATATATTTGTGTGTCGTTCTATTATTCATGCAAAAATAGAACTTTTTAAGATATGGCTAAAGTAAAATATTATTACGATTCTGAAACGCTTTCTTACCGAAAAATAGAGCGTAAAAAAAGAACAACGATAAAGTTTGCCATGTTATTTATTTTAGCATCCGCCTTATTTGGTTTTCTTTTTGTTTTTATCGCTAGTCAATATATTGAATCACCAAAAGAAAGGGCTCTTAAAAGAGAACTTGCTAATCTGCAATTACAATATAAACTGATTAATAAACGCGTAGATAATGCATTTACGGTTTTAGAAAGTGTTGAAGAACGCGACAATGCTATCTATCGATTATATTTTGAAGCCAACCCAATACCTTCAGAACAACGACGAGCTGGTTTTGGTGGAATTAACCGATATAAAAAGTATGAAGGTTATGATAACTCAAAGCTCATTATTGAGAGCAATAAGCGCTTAGATTTACTTCAAAAAGCTATTGTAGTACAATCAAAATCTTTAGATGAAATTGCAGTATTAGCAGAAGATAAAGAGAAATTTTTATCAGCTATACCTGCTATTCAACCTGTAAAAAATGAAGATTTAAAGCACATGGCATCTGGCTATGGTTATAGAACCGATCCATTTACCAAGGTTAGAAAGTTTCACTTTGGAATGGATTTCACGGCTCCTAGAGGCACACCAGTTTATGCTACAGGTGATGGTGTTGTAGCTCGAGCAGACAATAATGCATCTGGTTATGGCAAACATATTAGAATAGATCATGGCTATGGTTATGTGTCTCTTTATGCGCATTTATACAAATACAATGTTCGTTCTAATCAAAAAGTAAAACGAGGTGATTTAATCGGGTTTGTAGGAAGCACAGGACGATCTGAAGCACCACACCTTCACTATGAAGTATTTAAAGATGACGAACGTATTAACCCAATAAATTTTTACTACGGAAACCTGTCTGCAGACGAATATGCAAGACTGTTAGAAAAAGCTTCTTTAGAAAACCAATCCTTAGACTAATGCATATAGATTTACCAGAAAAACGATACTACAATATTGGCGAAGTCGCTAAAGCATTTGGCGTAAACACCTCTTTAATTCGATTTTGGGAAAAAGAGTTCGATGCCATTAAACCAAAGAAGAATGCTAAAGGAAATCGAAAGTTCACACCTGAAGATATTAAAAACCTTCAGTTTATATATCACTTAGTAAAAGAGCGTGGGTTTACACTTGATGGTGCCAAAACGCATCTAAAAGAAGAAAAACAAAAAGCCTTAAGTAATTTTGATATTATCAATAAACTAGAAGGTATAAAAGCACAACTTATAAAAATTAAAACACAACTTTAAAACTATATTATTATGAAAAAATGGCTCATTCCTGTAATCATTATTGCACTAGTTGCAATTGGATCTTATTCTTGGGTAAAAGGATTTAATAATACAGCTGTTCAACTTAATGAAGGCGTAAGTGAAGCTTGGGGAAATGTTCAAACATCTTACCAACGACGTAATGATCTTATTGGCAATTTAGTAAACACTGTAAAAGGTGCCGCAGATTTTGAGCGTAAAACGTTAACAGATGTTATTGAAGCTAGAGCAAAAGCAACTTCAATTAATATTGATCCATCAAATGTAACACCAGAACAATTAGCTCAGTACAATCAAGTTCAAGGTGGTTTAAGTGGTGCTTTAAAAAGTTTATTAGTGACTGTTGAGCGTTATCCCGATTTAAAATCAAATCAAAATTTCTTGAAGCTTCAAGACGAACTCACAAGTACTGAAAACACAATTCAAACCGCCAGAACTCGCTATAATGAAGCTATCAAACCTTATAATATTCATGTGAAAGAATTTCCTAATTCGCTTTTAGCTGGAATTTTAAATTTTGATGATAAGCCTTATTTTGATGCCGAAGTTGGAGCTGACAAACCAGTTGATGTAGAATTTGATTTTGACAATTAAGATGTCTAAAATTGAAGACTTCCTTTCTACTGAAGAAGAACAAGAGATCATTGATGCTATTCGAACTGCAGAACGAAACACGTCTGGAGAAATTCGAATACATATTGAAAAATCTTCAAATACAGATGCATTTGAACGTGCAATGGAAGTATTCCACTACCTTAAAATGGATAATACCAAATTGCAAAATGGCGTTTTAATTTATGTAGCTGTTGAAGATAAAACATTTGTCATTTATGGTGATAAAGGCATTAATGACGTTGTTCCTGGAAATTTTTGGGATAGCACAAAAGATGTTATGCAATCTCACTTTAAAACAGGTGATTTTAAACAAGGACTTATCGAAGGTGTATTAAAAGCTGGTCAACAACTAGAAGTTCATTTTCCTTGGATTCATGGAGATAAAAACGAATTAATGGATACTATTTCTAAAGGATAAAAAATATGTTTCTTTCAATCCAGAGTACGGTAAGAAATTCGAGTTTTCAAAAACGAAGAATTAATCACGTACTTACTGTTTTACTATTTTTTATTTGTGTTTCTTCCTTATTTGCTCAATATAATATTCCGGATAAACCAAGTTTTATTCCACCAGTAATAGATAGTACAGGCACTTTATCTCAAGGTGAATATAAAATGTTATATGAAAAGTTGAAAAATTATAATGATTCAACTTCTACTGAGATTATCGTAGTAATTATACCAACAACTAAAGGAGAAAATATTGGTTTATTAACTCCAAAATGGGGACAAAAATGGGGTATTGGACAAGCGAAAGAAGATAATGGTGTATTTATATTATTAGCAAAAGATGATCGTAAGATTTGGATTTCACCTGGCTATGGAGTTGAAGACCGACTTACTGCTGGAATTACAGGCGAATTGATAAGAAATGTAATCATTCCTGAGTTTAAAAAAGACGATTATTATCAAGGTCTTAATAAAGGCACAGATGCCATATTTGATGTGTTATCTGGAGCGTATGAAAATAATAGACAGGCAAATTCAAATGATTTTCCTTATGTTATCTTCATTTTTTTATTCATCATTTTTATAATTTTTCTAATTGCTATTTCTAAAAACAGACGTGGTGGAAACAATGGAAAAGGTGGTCGTCGCACTGATGGCACTAGTATTCTTGATGCTATTATCTTAAGTAATATGGGACGAGGTAGCTTTGGAGGAGGTTCAAGCGGTGGCTTTGGTGGTGGAAGCTCCAGTGGTGGTGGCTTTGGTGGTTTTGGAGGCGGTGGCGGATTCTCTGGTGGTGGTGCAGGTGGAAGTTGGTAGTCCTACACTTAAACTTTAAGCTATTAGTTTTTACCTTATCAACTTTGTATGCATTACGTAAATAAGACGAAGTACATTAATCATTTTCTTCTATCATAAATAAATCTTCAACAGGCATTTGAAAAAGTCTTGCAATTTTAATTGCTAACAAAGTTGATGGTACGTACTTCCCTTTTTCAATGGCATTTATTGATTGACGGCTGACACCAATTTTTTCAGCTAGATCACTTTGAGTCATGTTATATCTAGCACGTTCAATTTTTATATTATTCTTCATGACTTAAATTTTAAGAAATTAAATCTAATAATAAAGACTAATAATGGTGTAAACATATTATAGACCAACACGTTAAAAAAAGTAAATTCATAGATAAAAACAATCATAATTATTAATACAATATAATTGAAAATAATGGCCCAAACTAAAGAGTCTTTTCTCAACTTATAAATAAATTCATCTTCAACTTTCTCTTTAGAAAAACCAACCATTAGACCACCAATTATAATGCATAGCGCTATTATTTCATCTACAATACTATTTTCAATAATTTTAAAGAACCCTTCATTATCAGAAAACAAAGAATCACCATTAAATATGGCGAGCACATTTACCTCTAAAAGATCTGATTCAAATTCAGAAGTTATTAAAAACGCACCAGTTATAAGACCTACAATTAGTAATATCCAACCAGGTATTTTATATTTATTTGATATGAGATAATTAGTTTTCATAATAATTCATTTTAAAATCCACATACAAATGTAAATAAAAATTTACAAAAAGTAAACTTTACTTTACTTTTTGTAAAAAATAATTTATTATAAATTTACAAACAGCTTTAAGTCACTATAATAAAAACAAAAAAAACACCATTCAAATTAAGAATAGTGCTTTACATCTTTTTAGTTGAGATGATTACTTTTTACGCATATAAACGCTAATTGGCACCCCTTTAAAATCAAAATGATCTCTTAACTGATTTTCTAAATAACGCTTATAAGGATCTCTTACATATTGCGGTAAATTGCAGAAAAAAGCGAATTGCGGTTGTGGAGTAGGCAATTGCATAACATACTTAATCTTCACAAATTTACCTTTATAAGCAGGAGGTGGATAGTTTTCTATTATAGGTAACAAAACTTCATTAAGCTTACTAGTCTTAATTTTTTTAGTTCTGTTTGTATAAACTTCAACGGCAGTTTCAATTGCTTTAAAAATACGTTGCTTATTAAGTACAGATATAAAAACTATTGGCACGTCAGTAAATGGAGCTATTTCCTCTTTAATTTTTCTTTCAAAATCACGAGTAGTCATGGTATCTTTTACTACCAAATCCCATTTATTTACTAAAATTACTATTCCTTTTCGATTGCGTTGAGCTAACCAGAAGATATTTTGAACTTGACCATCAAAACCTCTTGTTGCGTCAAGTACTAATAAACAAACATCACAATGTTCGATAGCTCTGACGCTTCGCATTACTGAATAAAACTCAAGATCTTCTTTAACTTTAGATTTTCGTCTGATACCTGCAGTATCGACTAAGTTAAATTCGAAACCAAAACGGTTATATTTAGTATCAATAGCATCTCTTGTTGTTCCAGCGATATCAGTTACTATATATCTCTCTTCTCCAATAAGTGCGTTTATAAACGACGATTTTCCTGCATTAGGACGACCAACAACTGCGAAACGTGGAAGTTCATCTTTATCTTCGGCTTCTTCTTTTTCAGGCAAAGCTTCAACTAAAGCATCTAAAAGATCTCCTGTTCCACTACCATTAATACTCGCAATGGTATAATATTCGCCTAATCCCAGCGCATAAAACTCAACGGCATCTTCAGAACGTTTTCCATTATCAACCTTGTTTACAGCTAAAAAAACTGGCTTATCAACTTTGCGAAGTAATCGAGCAACATCTTCATCCATTCCAGTAACGCCAGTTTCTACGTCTACCATAAAAATAATGGCATCAGCTTCTTCGATGGCTAATTCAACTTGTTTATCAATTTCGGCTTCAAAAACATCATCACTTCCTTTAACGTAACCTCCTGTGTCAATTAAAGAAAATTCTTTCCCATTCCAATCACTTTTACCGTAATGTCTATCTCTTGTTACTCCGCTTACGGCATCAACAATAGCTTCACGACGTTGAATTAATCTATTAAAAAAAGTAGACTTCCCTACATTAGGCCTTCCTACAATGGCAACTATATTACTCATAATTTATTTTTTTTCTGCATTACATATCCTGTAAGCGGCTGCAAATGTACTAAATAAGTACTGATGTAGCACACTTTTTTGGTTAAACATAAATTGTATTCCATTTTTGAATAAAAAATAGTACTTTGACTTTCTATTTTAAATCAAAATGTCAACAACCAATGTTATTGTTTTAAGACCTCGCTTTAAGTTTCATGTAAAGCAAGATAATGATATGCTCTTAAAATTATTCGAAGAAAAGAAAGGGACACAACCTGATTTTATTGTATCAAGAGTTGATGACCATGTGTTTATTAAAATTCCTAAAGCAAAACAACATTTTTGGTCACCTCAATTACATTTAGAAATAAATAAAGAATCCGATAAAGAAGGTAGTATTATATACGGTTTGTTTGGACCCAATCCAACGGTTTGGACTATGTTCATGTTTCTTCATTTTTTAGTGGCTGGAATATTTATAGCCTTTGGAATTTGGGCTTATGTCAATTGGTCTTTAGGCGACAGCTTTGCGCTTCAATTGTTCTTCACTTTATTTGCAATTGTAATTTGGTTTGGGCTCTACTTTGGTGGACGTTTAGGAAAAAAAGCTGGAATGGAGGAAATGCACCAGTTACATCATTTTATGAGAGATACGTTAAGAAGTAAAGGCATTCACACAGAATTATAATTTATTTCTGATTGTAGCCAAATCGTCTCAATTGTCTTTGATCGCTTCTCCAATTTTTATTGACTTTTACATACAATTCCAAATGCACTTGTTTACCAAAAAATTTCTCTAAATCTTTTCTAGCTTCTACACCTACACGTTTTAAAGCCGAACCTTTATGACCTATTATTATTCCTTTTTGAGTCTCACGTTCTACCATAATTACAGAACGCATTCTGATGATGTTTTCCTCTTCAAAAAATTCTTCTGTATCAACCTCAACAGCATATGGAATTTCTTTTTTATAGTGCATTAATATTTTCTCACGAATGGCTTCGTTAACAAAAAATCGTTCAGGTTTATCTGTTAATTGATCTTTTGGATAGAACGCTGGTGATTCTGGAAGTAGTTCTATTATTCTATCAAACACATTTTGAACATTGAAACCTTGCAAAGCCGAAATTGGAAAGAACTCAGCATTTGGAACTTTGCTCTGCCACAATTCTGCTTGTTCTTCTAATTGCTCTTGATTAGAATTATCAATTTTATTAAGTAGTAATAGTACAGGAATTTTTGAATTGGTGATTTTATTAAAAAATGCTTCATCCTTTAATTCCTTTTCACCAATCTCAACCATATAAACAAGGACATCAGCATCATCAAAAGCCGACTTTACAAAGTCCATCATAGACGCTTGTAACTCATAAGCTGGTTTAATGATTCCAGGTGTATCACTTAGGATGACTTGAAAATCTTCACCATTTACAATCCCTAAGATACGATGTCTTGTAGTTTGTGCCTTGGATGTAATTATTGACAATTTTTCACCAATGAAGGCATTCATTAATGTAGATTTCCCAACATTAGGATTACCAATTATATTTACAAAACCTGCTTTGTGACTCATAGTATACTTTTAAAAGTGGCTGCAAAGTTACGACCTTTATCATACAATAAATAACATGCATGATTTGATTATAAAAAAAGCCTATGATTTTAACTTCATAGGCTTTTTTAAGATGATTAATTTTATATTAACCTAATCCTCCTCCTGGATCTGGTGGTGATGAGGCTTGAGCTTTTTTAGGGTTTAATATAATGAAAGTACCCATTGCTGTCAAAGCTGCATACTTTCCCATTTTCTTTAATGCATCCTTTCGGGTGATTTCATCTTGTGATGAGTTTTTTTTCATGGTTTTACGTTGCTTTAGTTATTAGTAATTAGACTTTGATAGCAACAACCTTGTTTTTCAAATTAAAACATAGTTGTCTACTAGATTAATAAATATCTAAATTAAATGTAATTAATACAAACTATGATGTTTAAACTTGTTAAAGGTTCGTGTGTTTTTCGACAAAGTGCAACTAAACACAGATTAAGGGTGTGGTATTTTTTCTGAAAGTCTAATAAACACCAATACATTTTATTTAATTTTAAAATTTACGCTCGTAATTTATCAAGTCCTCTATCATACATCACAATACTACCAGCTACAGAAACATTTAGGCTTAACTGCGATTTGAATTTGACTAAAAAATGACTGTTCTTAATGGCTTGTTTAGATAAGCCATGATCTTCTGCTCCTAAAAGATATACACAACGTCTAGGATGTTGAAAGGCCTCTAAATCTTCAGCTTCTTCAGTTAACTCTACACCAACTAATCGTGTACCTTTAGGTAAGTTGTTAAAGAAATCATCAAAAGAATCGTAATAAAAATAGGGCATTGATTTTACTGCATTATGCGTATCACAGGCTTGCTTTGCATAACGATTGCCAATGGTAAAAATAAAACTAGCACCTAGATTCTGTGCTGATCGCCAAAGCACACCTAAGTTTTCTGGTGTTTTTCCGTTTTGAATTCCTATTCCGAAGAATTCGTTTTTGAAATTATCATTCATGATACAAAAATAAAAAACCTCTTGATTTCTCAAGAGGTTTTCTTAGTAGCGGGAACTGGACTCGAACCAGTGACCTTCGGGTTATGAGCCCGACGAGCTACCTACTGCTCTATCCCGCGATTTAATATTAAAATGATTTTCTTAGCTTTTAACTTTCGGTTCATAATGCCGACTCAATCAATTTAGGACTGCAAATATACAATGCTTTTTGATTTTAACAATAATAAATTTAAAAAAAAATAACTCTCAACTTTTAAGGTCGAGAGTTATTTACAAAATTAAAACTATAAAATAATTAATCTTCTATATCTAAAGTTGCCAATACACTTGTATCATTACTGTTTACAAAATCAAACTGCACAATATTTGGAAACTGAGCTTCTAAATTTGCAAATTCTCCTTTAAAATCATTATTACCTATCATCAATATTTTAAGGTTTGATAAGTTAGCTAAGTCTTTTGGAAGTTTACCAAAAAATGCATTATTAGCTAAAACCAATTCTTCTAAATTTACAAGACTCGAAATAGCATTAGGAACTATTCCTAATAAACTATTATCAAAAACACTTAATGTTTTCAATTCAGACAAATTACCAATACTTTGAGGTAATTTACCCGTTAGATTATTACTACTAATTAATAACTCGTTTAAGCTAGTCAAATTTCCTAATGAATTTGGTAAGAAACCTGAAAGCTTATTATTGTACAATTCTAAAGTTTGAAGTTGCGACAACTGACCAATAGTCTCAGGAATAGACCCTTGAATATTGTTCATGAATAATTGCATTGTTTGTAATGAAGTTAAACCACCAATAGAACTAGGCAATTCTCCATCTAACTTATTAAAAGCCACATTCAATACTTTAAGAACTTTTAAATTTCCTATTGAATTTGGTAAAGCTCCTGATATATTATTTCTAAACAAGTTTAATTCTCTAAGGTTAACAAGATCTCCTAAGTTTTCAGGAAGTTGGCCTTCAAGATTATTGAATTCTAAATTAAGAGCAACAACTTTTTCGTCTTCGATAGAAACACCATACCAATTTGAAACAGGACTTTCTAAATCCCATGTCGTATTCCAAGATGAACCATTTGTTGAATTGTATAAAGCAATTAATGCTTCTTTTTCTTTTGAAGTAACATTAGCAAACGAAAATATCGTGACTAAACATAACAGCAATGTAATTTTAACGGTTTTCATAATAGTAGATTTTTGTGAGGGAGCACATTTACTATAACGAAAATAACAGAATACCGACGATCTACCAACTTTTTTCGATGAAATGCAATGTCACTCATCGAATAAATCACAATTTCCTGATTATTAGGTATTTAAAAAATGACTATTGTTCAATGTTTTGGGCATCAAAACTTGAAATTTCGTTATTTTCAGTACTGATATTCAACTGAATAGGATTGCAACATACTTCACAATCTTCAATATAAGACTGTTTTATTTGCGAAATATCAATGAGCATTGATATGTTTTCCCAACAATATGGACATTGAAAAAAGTGTTCTTTCATGTTCAATATTTGTGTTAATTATGACAATTCTTCAAGATCTAATTGTACAGATTCCCAATCTGACATCAGTTGTTTTAGCTTCTCCTTTTTAGCTTGATATCGATCAAAAAAGGTCGCATCAGCAACCGTCTCATCGTAATTTGTTGCTAGCTCAATATCATTAGTTTTAATCTCCTTTTCTAACTGATTTATTTTTGATTCTATATTACTCAGTTTATTGTTAAGTGATTTAAGCTTTTTCTGGTCTTCGTAGGATTGTTTATTCGTTGTCTTAGGTGTTTCTTTGACAACGGTTCTCATCTCAACTTCACGCAGGTTTTCGACATTACGCTGTTCTAAATAAAAATCAATATCTCCTAAGTATTCTTTAATTTTTTCATCTTTAAACTCGTAAACTTTATTTGTCAAGCCTTGAAGGAAATCTCTATCATGCGACACTAAAACTAATGTGCCTTCATACTTTTTTAGGGCTTCCTTTAATACGTTTTTAGATTTAATATCAAGGTGATTTGTTGGCTCATCCATGATTAACACATTAATAGGTTGCAACATCAATTTTGCAAGCGCTAATCGGTTTCTTTCTCCTCCAGAAAGCACTCTAACATACTTTTCTGCTTCATCTCCTCGAAATAGAAAAGACCCTAAAATATCACGTACTTTACTTCTATTTGTCTCATTTGCTGCATCAATCATGGTATCTAGAACAGTTTTACTTCCATCTAAATATTCTGCCTGGTTTTGAGCAAAATATCCTATTTGCACGTTATGACCTAATTTTAGATGGCCTTGATACTTAATTTCGCCTACAATAATTTTAGCTAAGGTAGATTTACCTTGACCATTTTGCCCAACAAATGCCGTTTTACTATCACGTTCAATCATTAAATTAACATCTGTTAATACCTGATTATCGTCATAACGTTTAGAAATGTTTTCTGCTTCTACCACAACCTTTCCGGGAACAACAGAAACAGGAAAATTTAAGGTCATCACACTATTATCATCTTCATCAACTTCAATACGATCAATTTTATCCAATTTCTTAATAAGCGACTGAGCCATTGTAGCTTTACTTGCTTTTGCTCTAAACTTCTCGATAAGTTTTTCAGTCTGCTCAATTTGTTTTTGTTGATTTTTTTGTGAGGCTAGTTGCTGCGTCTTTATTTCCTGACGAAGCACTAAAAATTTAGAATATGGTTTCGGATAATCATAAATTCTGCCCAACGAAATTTCAATCGTACGATTGGTAACATTATCCAAAAACATTTTATCATGCGATACAATGACTACTGCACCAGAATAGTTCTTTAAAAAACTCTCTAGCCAAATAATCGATTCAATATCTAAGTGGTTTGTAGGCTCATCTAGAAGCAAAACATCGTTACTTTGCAATAATAGCTTTGCTAACTCTATACGCATTCGCCAGCCACCAGAAAACGTATCAGTTAGTTTATTAAAATCTTCACGCTTAAACCCTAGCCCTTGTAATATTTTTTCAGTTTCTCCTTGATAATTATAACCTCCAATAATTTCGTAAGAATGTTGAATCTCATTTAAATCTACCATCAACTGATGGTAACTTTCGCTTTCATAATCTGTGCGCTCAGCTAATTGGGTATTAACATCTTCCATTTTAGCCTCAAGCTCTTTAATCTCTTTAAACGCTTCATAGGATTCTTCAAGGACTGTCCTTCCTACAACAAAATCAATGTCTTGTTTTAAAAAACCAATACTTAAATTTTTATCAGCTGCTATTTGTCCAGAATCTGGTTCTAATTCTTTGGACAAAATTTTTAGCATTGTAGATTTACCTGCTCCATTTTTTCCTATTAAACCGATGCGATCTCCAGGACTGAGTTTAAAGGTAATATCTTCAAACAGAAATTCGCCTTGAAAAGAAATAGAAAGATTATGAATATTAAGCATTTGCTACTTTTGTTACAATGAAATTATTAATAAAACGTAAATTTGTACCTAAATACAAAGCGCAAAAGTAAACAAATTTAAATCATGTTAAAAGGCACAAAAGTATACAGTATTTTTACAGGAGCTTGTCCGAAATGTCATCAGGAATCTATGTATGAAAATAAAAATCCTTATGCATTAAGTGATGTTTTAAAAATCAATGATAAGTGTTCACACTGTAATACACGTTATCGCTTGGAACCTTCGTTTTTTTATGGTTCAATGTATGTGAGTTATGGTGTTGGGATTGCATTTGCCGTTGCCGCGTTTGTTATTAGCTATTCATTTTTAAAAAGCTCCCTACTTACTGCTTTTATAGTGATTGTTATGACAGTGATTGTTTGTGGACCAATCATAATGCGACTTTCTAGAAATATATGGATAAATTTATTTATGAGTTACGACAAAAGTCTGGTCAAGAAATAGCTATTTTGACTACGTTTATCGACCAACTTTGAACCTTTTAATATCTAATTCTTGGTCTAAACTAATTCCGTGTTCAATTTTATTAAACAACTGTTTAGCCGCAAATGGTGACATCATCACACCTCTAGTCCCTAATCCGTTTAGTACAAATACATTGTGATACTCTGGATGACTACCAACTAAAGGTCTGCGATCTACTGTTGTTGGACGAATCCCAGCAACTTGATGAATAATTTCAAAATCACAATTTATGATTTTTTTCAATTTCTCAATTAATTCATCCTTTGCTACTGAGGTAATTGAATGTGTTTTATCTTCCCTTTCGTAAGTAGCACCAATCCAATACAAATCGCTTCCTAAGGGAACAACAAATACGGAAGACTTCAAAATAAAATTCATCTTCAAATCTGTAGCTTTAATCGTAAGCATCTCGCCCTTTGTTCCATTTAAGGGAAGGTTTTTGAAAAATGGATTTTTCTTTAACCCAAATCCTTCAGCAAATACAATGTATTTTGAAGCAATATTTTTATACTGAACACCATTGTCCCGAATTTCTAATTGATTGTGATGAAACTCTTCTTTATACAACCTCTTTTCGTTGTCCAAAAAATCACAATACGAAGTAATTAGTTTTGTAGTATTGATTCTACCTGAATGTAATACCTCTCCAAAACCATATTCAGCACGTATATGAGGGTTTTCGTTTTTTATTAAGGTTGTTGATAAATAATCACACAAAACAGCCTTATCTGATGCTGTAAACCAATCATTTTGTTCTTCAATAGACGTGAATTTTCTATAAATTGGTAGTTTATAATCTAGTTTAATCTGAAGTAACTCTTCGAGTTCTTTATATTTAGGAAGTGCTAATTCTAGTTGAAATTTTGCCTTCCAAACATAAGTAAATCGTTTTAATACTACAGGATTGTATAAACCTGCTGCAACTCTTGAAGACTGTTGAGATTGGTTATCAAATACAATAAAGTCCTTATTGTGTTTTCTTAGTTGTTCGCAAAAGGCAATACCAGCGAGTCCATTACCTACTATTATATAGTCTACATCTTTCATTGAAGCAAAAATAAAGAAGATATCATTAGGATACTTCCTCTCTTCAAAAAAGATTCATGAATTCTCATATGCACAAAAACAAAAAGCGCTCACTAAATAGTGAGCGCTTTTATCTATAATTTATGTGCTATTTAATAAGCCCACATATCTTGTTCGAAATCACGAATCTTATCTTTAATTCGATCAGATTCTAACATTTGCATTAATGCATTGTCAGCCACATATTCTTTAACTTCACGATCTCCATATACATTTTCTTCTTTGTACATATAAGCGTTAAAGCGTCTAGAATTTAAAACGTGATCAAAAGATAATGGCATGGCACTATTCTTATTATTAAAAGCTTTCCCTTCATGTAATATTTGTCTAGCTTCAGGATAGAAAATCCAAAATAACGCATTAGGCGTCTTTAAAGATTCATCTTCAGAGTCTAAAAAGTTAACATCTGGAGCTGCAGGTGCAATCCCTAATATTCTATACTTCAATTCTCCATGACGCTTATCAAAATACCACAGTCCTTTAATTAAGTATGCACTAATATGAAAGGCTTCAATATTAGTAGTTGTAATATACTCAGGATCTACATAACCATCAGCATTTAATTGGTCATAACCAATATCTAAAGTATCAACTTTAGTTGTGATGTCTTTAAGTTCCTTTAGAGAACGTTTTTGTGAGAAATAAGAATCGTTATAAACATTCTCGATTTTTCCATCTTTAACGGCTTTAATCAATGTATGATATAAAGAACGTCTTTCTTTTCCTATATTATTAGTATCTACAGGAAAGTACAATGGAAAGTTCACACGTTCGTCTAAAACAACTTTTTCCCAAGTCATTTTAGAGAACAATATGTCTCTATCATCAACATAACCGTATTCTAATGGTTTGTCATTATCTAATGCTAACTGAGCTTCAGTTTTAACACCTACTTCTTGAGGTACTCTAGCATTTAAAATATTTGCCTGCGAATACATACTAGATGTAAAACCTATGGCAATGATTGATAATAAAAATTTATAATTCATCTTTTCAATATTAATTTGGGTTCTTTTTAAAGTTGATTAGTTAGTCAACTCAATAACAAGTGGTGATGCTGGTTTAATAGCAGGACCATTACTTCTTGATTTGATCTCAAAAATTTGAACTTGAGATCCTCGTTTAGCACTTCTAAGCGCAGATTTAGCTGCACCATTAAGTCTATTACCAGAGCAAGTCACAGAAGGTTTTCCTTCAACTTTTATTTTAAATCCAGTTACTGTTAATGGTAAATCGAAATCGAAATCTTCTAATACAGCTTCAATACGACCAATTTCCACATTGTTTCTAGGTAATTTAGCAGTTCCTATTTGTCCTGCTATTTGACCTGATGGCTTTGGAATATCTTTAATTCTAAATATCGCTTTATCACTAACTTTAGAACCATCATCAAGTGTTGCAGTTACATTAATTGCAACTTCTCTACCAGATGTAGGTACCATTGTGTATTTACCAATACCTGAACCTTTTTTCAATCCAGCACCTGATGCAGACACCTTATTATCTGGTACACCAGCAAAGGATATTGTCATAGGGTTTACAACGCCACGATATACAACATTCATCTTATCTGCAGAAATTGTAGCAGAGTTTGGTCTAGGCACAACCACATAGTTTCCTTTAATTGGAATTTCTAAAGGCTTCCCGTCTTCTAAGAACGTGAATTTACCATCAATTTCATGTTCACCAACACCACCAACGTTAAAATCTAAACGAGCAGCACCTGTTGAATCGATTGCTTCAGTTAAATCAATAGATTGTCCACCAATACTTAAACCTGTTGGAGGAACTTTAGCGTATTTACCTATAACAACTCTACCTTGGAATTTTTCACCAGCAAAAAATGCTGATTTATCAGATAGAACGATGGCTTGATACTTATTAAGAGATACTGCATCTGTCAAAACATTTCCTAAGAAAAGGTTCATCATACCAGCTTCAGTAACTTTTACATCATTTTGCATTGCTGTTAATTTAGTATAAGAAGCAATTGCCGGGAAACCTTGAAAATGGTAATTTAACCACTCTATTTTCTTCCCATCTTTATTAGATTCCTTTTCAGTACTAAATAATTCTTCAAAACTTTTTAAAGCTTTGCTATATTTAATATCTTCTCCTAAGATTGTTCTGATTTCAGATTTATAGCTATTAATATTAGCCATTACCTCATCACCTTTCTTAGTAAATCTATCACCTGTAAACCAAGCTTCATCTAAGATGTCAGTTTTATCCATAGCCTCAAATGGTAATTTACCAGTTTCAGGATCTATAACATATTCACCATTCTTTAATAAATCACTCTTTAAAGTTTCAATATAATTATAAAACTTTTCTGAAGCGATACTCACTTCTTTTGCTTTTGAAGCTGGAATCATAAATTCTTCAGGCTTCTCTTCTGATTTTTGTTCTAAATCAGCTAACAACGTTTCATTTCTGTCTGTTGTTGCAATGTTTGCACTAGCAAATTTTGCTTCCATTAATCCGAAAGCGGATAGTACTTCTTTAGACATATTCATCGCCATCATAGCAATAAATACTAAGTACATCAAGTTAATCATTTTCTGCCTTGCAGATAATTTTCCTCCTGCCATTTTAAATTAGTTTTTTAGTTTGTTAATAGTTGTTATTAATTCTAGTTTAAAAACTAATTAGCTTTTATTCATCGCAGAAAGCATTCCACCATATACACCATTTAAAGATGATAAGTTAGAAGCTAAAGATTGCATTTGTTCTTTTAATTTAGTTGCGTTTTCAACCGCTTCTTCATTAATAGCAGCTTGACGATTAGCACTTTCCATTTGTACTTTGTAAAGGCTATTTAAAGATTCCATTTGAGCAGCAGCTAAAGACATTTCTTCGCTGTATTTCTTTTGAGCATTCATTGAATCTACAGTTGGGCTAATCCCTTTTGCAGCACCTTCAAAGTTTTTAATGCTCGTTCCAAGACTTGCCATTAATTCACCATCAATTTTAGCTTCTTTTAAAAGGTTATCTAATTTTTTTGATAATAAACCTTCGGCATCTTTAGGTTCTTCTTTGCCCTTTTTATTTGACATCATTCCTCCCGCAAGCTCAGGATATACTAGTGACCAGTCTAATTCCGATTGTTGTCTTTCAAAAGCTGAATATGTAAATACTAATGCCTCAACAATCATTCCTAGGGTAAGAATTTCAGATCCGAAAGGCCAGTGTTGTATTTTAAATAAAGCTCCAACAATTACAATTGCTGCTCCTAATCCGTAGATCATATTAGTTACGGTTACTTTTCCTTTTTGTGCCATAATTTTAATTTTTAGTTTTAGCCCTAAGTGAATTACTTAAGTAGATTAAATATTTAGTTTAGTTAATTATTAATTAGTTGGTTGCAGCATTAAGAGTTACTTCAGTTCCCATATAATCTTGAACTGTTCTAAACCCAATGTAGCTTCTTGCAGAATCTGCATATTCGTAATCTCTTGAACTCACTTGTAAAAAGTAAGCAACATCTTTCCAAGATCCTCCACGCACAACTTTGCGTTCGTTATCTGGATCGTTTACCGTTGGATTAAAAGACGCAGAGTATTCATAGGATGCCGCTTCATAAGATCCTTGAACCCATTCAGAAACATTACCTGCCATATTATAAAGGTCAAAATCGTTTGGTTCATATGCATCAGCTTCTACAGTATATAAAGCTTGATCTGCAGCGTAATCACCTCTTAATGGCTTAAAGTTAGCCATAAAACAACCTCTATCGTTTTTAGCATAAGGTCCACCCCAAGGATATGTTGCTCCTTGCAGACCACCTCTTGCAGCGTATTCCCACTCTGCTTCAGATGGCAATCTGAATTTATTTACATATTGCTTTCCTTTACTTTTCTGATAAGAGTTTTTCTTAAGTGTTCTCCATTGACAAAATGCATTGGCTTGTTTCCAAGATACACCTACTACAGGATAATCGCCATAAGCGTCATGCCAGAAGTAATCATTGTGCATAGGTTCGTTGTAAGAATATGAGAAATCACGTATCCAAGCTGTTGTGTCTGGATACACTTCTACCTCTTCAGTAATTATTACATCTTTACGTCGTAAACTACGATCTTTAGCTGCTTTTTGAATATCCATATATTTATACTGGAACTTAAATTTCTTCACATCCCAAGTACGTTGACCATTGTATGATTCTTCAATAGGTAAATACATTGTATCCATAACTTCTGCATAATACTCATCTGGATAGTCATTTGTATCTAAAATTAAATCAACATCGTGATTTAATTTTCGACCTTCATAACCAGTAGGACCTAATCCACTATAATTATCATACATATATTTCTCATATACAGACATATTTTCAGGATCAGCATCATTAAATGCAAATTCACCAATACCTCCATTACCCGGAGTTTCACCAATTTCATCAGCTAAAATGGCTAGTTTAGTTCTTAATATTGAATCTCTAACCCAATATACAAACTCACGATACTCACTATTAGTAATTTCAGTTTCGTCCATATAGAACGCTCTAACAGTAACAGTTCGGGTTGGTGCATCTTGAACACCAGCAAGGTCATCATCCGATTTACCCATTATAAATGCGCCACCTGGAACAAGTGCCATACCATATGGTTTTTCAGGATGCCATTTCTTTCCTTTAACTCCAATCAGCTCTCCTCTGTCACCAGAGCCACAGCCGACTAATAAAGCTAAAACAGCAGTCAATAAAACAAACTTCTTAATATTCATAGAAACTCGAGGTTAAATTATTTAGTTGTAATTATAAGTCTTAAAAACGTGTTTATTATTTTTAAGGCAGTAAACATATTTATATATTTTGTAAAAACCAATTTTTTTTATAGTTTTTTTGCACTTCATCCTATTAAATTAACATTTCGTCGATTAAAAAAACGCTAAACTTTTAAAAGATAAATATACTAAAAACTGTTCTTTTTATACGCTTTATACCATCTTTCTGGTATTTTACCTTGACTAGCTTCTGAATAATCTTCGTGCGTGCAAGGTAATAACGTATGCTTTTTTAATTTATTATTAACATTTGGCAAAAAAGGAATTTCAATCCACCAACGTCCAGTTTTTATACTTTTATAAAATATAAGCTCTTCATCTTCAATAAGTACATTGTACTTTTGATAATTATTTTCATCTTCAAAATTATCATCATTTATTCTACAATTGACACCTTCTATGAAATACCACATCATTTGTGAAATCAGCATAGGAGTTGCATCTATGTCAGTTGTTGTTTTATATTCATATATCCCAAACGAAGATACTTTGTTACTAATTCCGGCATAACGTGAAATAGCACAAATCTCTTTTCCATTAAAACCATTAGGAGAATATTTTTGTTTTGAACCTACTTCAGCAGCACGAACAGATTTTAAATCGACCGTTACAATATGAGCATCACGCATTATTGGTTCGACCATGTTAATATTATGTGTGACTTCTCCTAATCGATAGGCTTCAAAATAGAGCTTATCCATTAAATCTATTTCTTCTTGTGAATTGAAATAAGTTTGATAACCGATAACCGAGTAATTAAACAAGTTATACGGCTGTTCTAAAATAATTTTTCCAAAGAAAGTATTATTCTTCATTTCAACAGAGGCATCACCTAAATCAAAATTACTATCTACATTAACAATGTTAACCATAGGAGCCATAGTATCGTATGCACGATAATTGGCATAAGTTAGATCTTGACTTCCACCAATAATAATTGGAATGATTTTTTTCTCTATTAAAACAGAAATGATTGTTCGAACAGCATAATAGGTATCTTCTATTGTTGCTCCAGCAGGAATATCTCCTAAATCTGCAATTTCAGTATGCCAGTTTCCAGGGAAAAGAGAATATAACGATGTACGTATGGTATCAAAGTTTAATTCTTCTCCCATATAATTAACATCGTTTCGATTTTCTTTAACACCAACGATTACTAATTTTACACAATCTAAATCTGGAATACCTTGTTGTGAAGAATGTATTTTAATTTTTTTGCCCAGCGCTTGTTCAGATAATAGTTCATTATGAGCTAATACTGCATCTGCAACGGGAGACAAAAAATTAAAATTCATTTTTATTACTTTTTGCTAGTGGTTTTCTTTTTAGTAGTTTTCTTCTTTGCTGCAGCTTTTTTCTTAGGCGCTTTCTTTTCAATTTCTGCTTTAGCTTCTTCTAGAGTCATTTCTGAAACATCAACCGTTTTTGGAAGCTCAACTTTCACTTTACCTTTTATAATATTATGTCTTCCCCAACGTGCTTTTTCAACACGAATACCTTCATCTTCCCAATTGTGAATGACTTTATCTATTTCTTTCTGAATTTTTTCTTCAATCAAAGTAACGATATCTGTATCTGATAAATTATCCCAATCGTATTTTTTATTCACGTTAATGAACATATTGTTCCATTTAATAAATGGACCAAAACGACCTTTACCTTTTTGAACAGGTAAATCTTGATACATATATATAGGTGCATCAGCTTTTTGCTTTTCTTTAATTAACTCGATAGCCATATCGATTTCAACATCCATTGGATTTGTTCCTTTTGGAAGTGATACGAATGCTTTACCAAACTTTACATACGGTCCAAAACGACCATTATTCACCTCTACCTCTTCACCTTCATAGGTTCCTAATTGTTTAGGCAACTTAAACAGCTCCATTGCTTCATCATAAGTAATGGAAGTTAATTGTTGATCTGGAGATAAACTTGCAAATTGAGGTTTTTCCTCATCATCAACGGTTCCTATTTGAACCATTGGCCCGAACTTTCCTAAACGCACACTTACTTGCTTCCCTGTTTTTGGATCTTTACCAAGAATACGTTCACCAGATTCACGTTCGGCATTTGCTGCAACATCTTCTACCTTTGGATGAAATTCCTTGTAGAAATCTTTCATCATTTTAGTCCAATCTTCTTTTCCTTCAGCTATTTCATCAAAATCTGCTTCAACCTTTGCCGTAAAATTGTAATCTAAAATTCCACCAAAATGTGTCACAAGAAAATCGGTGACAATCATTCCTATATCTGTTGGTACTAATTTACCTTTATCACTATTTACTTTTTCGGTAAGTGACTTATCTTTTATACTTCCACTTTGAAGGGTTAATTGAGTGTAAGCTCGCTCAACACCTTCATTAGATCCTTTTTCAACATAATTTCTGTTTTGAATTGTTGAAATTGTTGGCGCATACGTAGATGGACGACCAATACCAAGTTCTTCTAATTGTTTTACCAAAGAGGCTTCAGTATATCTATATGGTGGACGAGAAAATCGTTCGGTTGCTGTGATATAACTATTTAATAAAGTCTCATTGACTTTCATTGCAGGCAACATACCTTCTTGTTCAGTATCTTCATCATCAGTACCTTCTAAGTAAACTTTCAAAAAGCCCTCAAACGTAATCACCTCTCCATTTGCTGTAAAGACTTCGTTATGTGTTGACGCTTCAATTTTTACATTGGTACGTTCTAACTCAGCATCACTCATTTGAGACGCAATAGCTCGTTTCCAAATCAAGTCGTATAAACGTGCCTGGTCTCTTTCTACATTTACTGTATGTTTAGAAAAATCTGTAGGACGAATCGCTTCGTGAGCTTCTTGAGCGCCTTTAGATTTACCTTTATATTGTCTTGATTTACTAAATTTAGAACCGTAAGCATCTTCAATTTCGGCTTTTGCACCTTTTTGAGCTTCAGCAGATAAATTGACACTATCTGTTCTCATGTAGGTAATCAAACCTGCTTCATATAAACGTTGTGCATTTTGCATTGTTCTACTTACAGAAAAACCTAATTTCCTAGACGCTTCTTGCTGTAATGTTGACGTTGTAAATGGTGCAGCTGGTGATTTTTTTGCAGGTTTCTTTTGAAGGTCTGCAACTTTAAAATCTGCTTTAGCATTAGATTCTAAAAATGCATAAGCCTCTTTTTTAGAAGAAAAATTCTTGGGAAGCTTCGCCTTAAATGTTTGTCCGTCCTCATTCGAAAACTCTGCATCAATACGATATGAAGCTTCAGCAGTAAAGTCATTAATTTCACGTTCACGTTCAACAATTAAACGCACTGAAACCGATTGCACACGACCAGCAGATAATCCGCCTTTTACTTTTCTCCATAAGACAGGAGATAATTCATAACCAACAATTCGATCTAAAACACGTCTTGCTTGTTGTGCATCAACCAAATCGTAATCTATCCCTCTTGGGTTTTCAATAGCTTTTAAAATTGCCGACTTGGTAATCTCGTGAAATACGATACGTTTCGTCTTTGATTTATCTAAACCTAAAGTTTCGGCCAAGTGCCAAGCGATAGCTTCACCTTCTCGATCCTCATCACTTGCTAACCAAACCATATCAGCTTTTTTAGCGAGTTCCTTTAGTTTTTTAACGACATCTTTCTTGTCTTTTGAAACTTGGTATTTAGGTTTAAAATCTCCCTCTACATCTACTCCTAATTCTTTAGAAGGTAAGTCTGCAATATGTCCAAAACTAGATTCAACTTTAAAATCTTTTCCTAAAAATTTCTCAATAGTTTTGGCTTTTGCTGGTGACTCGACAATGACTAAATTCTTCGACATATTTGATTTTTTCAGGCACAAATGTATGTGAAAAAAAATTTATCTTCCTAATTTTTAAAAAAATCGATGGTATTTAATCTTAAAAAAGTGTGTGTTTATCTATGAAAAATCACGTAAAAAAATTCAGAAAACATCAACCACCTTTAAAGTAAGACTTTGTTTTAATTTAAAATGAACGTGCTAATGAGTTCAATAGAATTTTCAGACGTGTATTCATATTGATACAATGCGTTGGCCGAAATCATTAATAATCTATCTTCTAATGGAATTACGTCTGTAGCATTCACATTACTGAATGTGCTTAATAGTTGTAGGTCTAAGGGATTAGTTTTATCATAAATTTTTAGTCCAGCAGCACCATCGCAAACAAACAAACGATCATTCTTAAAACCTAAACCATAAGGATTATCTAAAAAGTGCTCTGCTACAAGTGTTGGATTAAATTTGTCACTCACATCTATAACTTCTAAGACACTTAATTCTTGTCCACACTCATTTCCGGCTCTAAGGGTCAAATAGGCGTAATCATCATCAACAACCACAGGATCACATCCTTCCCAATGATTAAAATTAGATATATATTGAGGCAGTGCTGGATTTTCGATACTATGGATAAACATTCCGTTTGTTCCACCTAAATACAAATACCCATCAGCATGAAACATAGTCTCAATATTCCAACCAGCATATTGCGTATGTACCAAATTAGGTTGTGCAAGATTTGAAATATTAAACACATTCATGACTTCTACTCCAACGGTGTACAAATAATCATTTACAATTTGGAATCGAGCTAAAGAACCACCTACTCCAACTGAACCAGATTCTAAAGCTGAGGCATCGTTACTCGTAAATATGCCAATCTCATCATAAACGCCTTCTCGTTGCTCTAAGGTCCAACCAACTATGACATCTGTCTCAGCATTAAAATTACTATAATCTATACCTACAGCATCATTAGGAACTCGATAATCATAGACATCAAAAACATCTTCCAATCGTTCAACTTCATGAATACTAGTAATGTTTGAAAGATCAAAAACTACTAAATCAATGGCATTATCGGCATAAAGGAAATTATCTTTAATAGAAATATCTTCATTTCCAGGTATTTTAATAAAACTCACCACATGAGGTGCTAATGGATTACTATTATCAACCACATGCACACCTTTAAACTTCTCGTTTATAAAAATATAGTCATTGTAGGCGTAAATTTTACCTACATTTAAAATAGGTTTTGGATTTTCGACTACAACTGAGGATCTAAATTCTGTTTTACTCAAGGTTTCAGGAACTGCAATCGTATACGTTTCAGATTGACGATTATCATCAGTATTACATGACCAAAAGCTTATAACAATAAGAATGCGTACTAATTTTTTCATTTTTCTACTAGTTTAGTTATGGGTACATATAATTTATAACCTCAGGAAGGCCTTCAATATTTAAAACAACTTCATTACTACCATCTATTCGTAATCCCGTAAGATTAAATTCGCGGCTCTGATTAAAGACAGCTAGACAGGCTTCATCATTTGTAAAGACAAACTTCAAATAACGTTGTTCAGGTGAAGATTCTGCAATATTTCCAGAATCAACTACAACCATACTCCAAGTTTCTCCATCGCATCCGCTAGATGAAACTTCAATGGTTAGACAATCGCCATTAAGGTTAAAATCAACAAGCGTATATTCACTTGACACTGCAGATTCAAAATATGCATTATCAATAATTACGGGTTGACCACAATTACTCACTTGAAAATCATCATCTTCATCACATTGTGTATTCATTAATAATAAAGGAAAACATAAAAACGCAATCAATGTTTTAGATAATTTCATAAGGTCAATTTATAATTAGATACCAAAATTCATAAAGGGTTGCGTTATATTTTCGAAAATTCTTCAATTTCTTTGATTTCAGGCTTATCAAATCCAACGACATGCTTATAAATAAAATATAGTGGTACACTTACAAAAGATGCTGTGACAAAGATTCCTATAAAACACATTAACATTCCAATAATCTCAGCCAATAATCCAGCTATAAAAATTAAACCAAATGTTAAAAACCATTTTCTGTTTCCCAACTCAAAACTTACTTTAATTAGATTAGAAACCGTCAAATCTGGATTAAAAGCATACAATACTATTAATAAATTCATTGGAACTATGACATAAATTACAGGAAAAAAACATAATAATGCGGCAAGAATTGTAATCCCTAAATATGCAAGTGCTAAGGATATGGTTTTTCCCAAATAAGGTCTTTTCAAAAAATAAAAATAATCATCTTTTACTAATAGATTCATATCATGCTGAAACATAATCCTAAAATACGCTGCTTTTAATCCCACAGCAATTATAACCACACCTACACTTAAAATTAAGTAAGCAAAAGCAACTACCAGTAGCATTAAAGGAGCAATATCATCAACCATGCTTGGATTACTCTCTCCTATTATCCCTAAAGCAAACAAAGGAATCATTACCAAAATAATAAATGGTATTGAAAGCGCAAAAGTTAACAATATTGTTACTAAACCTTGCAACCACACTTTTTTGAACAACTCTATACTTTCATTAAAGATTTGCCCAAAATCAAGTTGCCTTGCATTTTGAATTTTATGTTGAATTTCTGCTAATAACATATAAGATGAAATAGTAATTGATACTTCAAAGAAAACGAATTAATTCCTAGTTTCAAAGGAAATGTTATTATGACACTTTGTCATAATTTTTAAAAATATCGTATCTTTGCATGCTTATTGAACTTCAATTTCAAGAAAAAAGGATATTCCGTTTTCACGGAACATAATAGATGGAAAAAACAATAGACGAAAACAAACAAGGAGAATCACTTATCCTCGAATCTAAAAAAGGCAACAACCGTAAGCTTTTTATTGAAAGTTATGGTTGTGCAATGAATTTTAGTGATAGTGAAATTGTCGCTTCAATATTGTCTGAGCAAGGTTTCAATACGACTCAAAACCTTGAAGATGCCGATTTAGTTTTAGTAAACACCTGCTCAATTAGAGATAAAGCCGAACAAACCGTTAGAAAACGCTTGGAAAAATACAATGCCGTAAAACGCATCAACCCAAAAATGAAAGTTGGTGTTTTAGGTTGCATGGCAGAACGTTTAAAAACTAAATTTTTAGAAGAAGAAAAGATTGTCGATTTAGTTGTTGGACCAGATGCATACAAAGATTTACCAAACCTGTTAGCCGAAGTTGATGAAGGTCGAGATGCCATTAACGTGATTCTTTCAAAAGAAGAAACCTATGGTGACATTTCTCCTGTGCGATTGAACAGCAATGGTGTTACTGCCTTTGTTTCTATAACTCGTGGTTGTGATAATATGTGCACATTTTGTGTTGTGCCGTTTACGAGAGGTCGTGAACGTAGTCGTGATCCACAAAGTATTATTGAAGAAGTTAATGATCTTTGGAATAAAGGTTTTAAAGAAATTACGCTTTTGGGGCAAAATGTAGATAGTTATTTATGGTATGGTGGTGGACTCAAAAAGGATTTTTCAAAAGCGAGCGATCTGCAAAAAGCAACTGCAGTTAATTTTGCACAACTCCTAGAGCTATGTGCTAAAACCCAACCACAAATGCGTATTCGTTTTTCGACGAGTAATCCGCAAGATCTGACCTTAGATGTTGTTGAAACTATGGCGAAATTCGATAACATTTGTAAACACATTCATTTACCTGTTCAAAGCGGAAGTAATCGTATTTTAAAAGAAATGAATCGTTTACACACAAGAGAAGACTATTTTGAACTCATTGATAATATTAGACGAATCCTTCCTGAATGTTCCATTAGTCAAGATTTAATTGCTGGTTTCCCAACTGAAACTGAGCAAGATCATCAGGATACCTTAAGTTTAATGAACTATGTAAAATATAATTTCGGGTATATGTTTACTTATTCTGAGCGACCAGGAACTATGGCTGAACGAAAATTAGATGATGATATTCCTGAAGTAATAAAGAAAAGACGTTTAGCTGAAATTGTTCAGTTACAACGAGAGCATAGTGAAATTAGAACGAAAGAATATCTCAATACAACCGTTGAAGTTTTAATCGAACGTGAATCTAAAAAATCTAATAACCAATGGTCTGGAAGAACCTCTCAAAATATTGTTGCTGTATTTCCTAAAGAACAGTATAATATTGGAGATTTGGTAAATGTCGACGTTAAAGATTGTACTAGTGCAACACTTATAGGTGAAGCTATTGGGTATTCAAAAAATAATTAAATACTTGTTGTGAAAAATATAATCTATTTAGTATTAGCTCTGTTTATTTTTTCATGTAATTCTGACAATAGTCAGGAGCCTGAAGAAGTAACAACAAACACATTAATTATCAAACAGATAAACGATGTAAGAGAAAATTATGAACGAAATTATTTTTTTGACCCAAACGGAAGATTAGATTCTATTACAGATACTGAAGTGTTTCCTTCTTTCAATTACATACTTGCTAAATTTGAATATTCAAGTGATAATAAATTAATTGGTACTTATAGTACAGGTGGTTCTGAAGATCAAATTTCAACGCTTACATATAATAACAATATCATTGCCAATTATTCTTACGTAACGATAGGTTTAGGAACTAATTCTCCAGTTAGTATTAATGAGAATTCTTTACGTTATTATGATGATGGCGAGACAAGTTGGGATTTGGATGATCAAGAAATTGAATTGAAATTTAATTCAAATTCTCTACAATATATCACTCAAAGAAGACAAATAGCATTTAATTATATGCCAAATTCGGATTTCAAGGTGACCAATTATGAATACGATACTAATTTTAATTTAATTGGAATTCATCAAACACAAAATAATGGTAATCCAAGTGATTTAATGGAAACCTCCGATTATGACGATAAAAAAAATCCAATCGCTGAATCCATGAATAACTATCGATTAGCCTTGACCATTATTAGGACTAATTCTTTTGAAATGTCTCCAAACAATGTGTTGAGCAGAACCAATTTCCAAGGGACAACTCATGTATATGAATACATTTACAACGATGATGATTATCCAATTTCAATAATAAAAACAAACTCAAATACAAACGAAGTTACAAACACATTAACTTATACATATTATTAATTTAAACTGTATAGCAGAATAAAACTATGGAATCAATTCAAGCCATAAAACAACGTTTCGGAATTATAGGAAACAACGCAAAACTTAATCGCGCTATTGAAAAAGCGATTCAAGTATCTCCTACAGATATTTCTGTATTAGTAACAGGAGAAAGTGGTGTTGGTAAAGAAAGTATTCCGAAAATCATTCATCAACTATCGCATCGTAAACATGGCAAATACATTGCTGTAAATTGTGGTGCAATTCCTGAAGGCACTATTGACAGTGAACTGTTTGGTCACGAAAAAGGGGCTTTTACTGGAGCGACTTCAACACGTTCTGGTTATTTTGAAGTTGCCGATGGTGGTACCATATTTTTAGATGAAGTCGGAGAATTACCGTTAACAACACAAGTACGTTTGTTACGTGTATTAGAAAATGGTGAATTTATAAAAGTAGGATCTAGTAAAGTCCAAAAAACAAATGTTCGTATAGTGGCTGCTACAAACGTCAATATGTTTGAAGCCATAAAAAAAGAAAAATTTCGTGAAGATTTATATTACCGATTAAGCACTGTTGAAATTGCCATTCCGCCATTGAGAGAGCGTCAAGAAGATATTCACTTACTTTTTAGAAAATTTGCTAGCGACTTTGCACTTAAATATAAAATGCCAACCATCAAGCTTAACGATGATGCTGTTGATATTTTATTAAAATTCCGCTGGAATGGTAACATAAGGCAATTACGTAATGTTGCCGAACAAATTTCGGTACTTGAGCAAAATCGAGTCATAAGCGCAGCAGCACTTAGAGGGTATTTACCAAATAATTCTTCAAATTTACCAGCCGTTATCAATAACGCTAAAGCCGAAAGCGATTTTAGCAATGAACGTGAGATTTTATATAAAGTTCTGTTTGACATGAAAAGTGACCTTTCAGATCTTAAAAAACTCACTTTAGAATTAATGAAAAGTGGCAACGCCAATGAGGTTCAAAAAGACAACGAACATTTAATTCAGAAAATTTATGGAGGCAATAAAAAAGAATCTTACGACAGCGATTTTGAAGATTTAGAAGTATTGCCAATTCCAGAAAAGCACGATTCTTATACAGAAACTGTTGAAGATCGTTCACAAGATAAATATCATTTTGCAGAAGAGATTGAAGAAGAAGAAACCTTATCTTTACACGATAAAGAGTTGGAATTAATTAAAAAATCACTCGAACGTCATAGTGGAAAACGCAAATTAGCTGCTGCCGAATTAGGCATTAGCGAACGCACATTATACAGAAAAATAAAGCAATACGATCTTTAAGAAAAGTTTATGAAATCAATAGTAATTTTAAGACTAAACATGTCGTTTTTAAAATTTACATTTAATCAAACAAATACTTATTAAATGAAAGCATTTAAAAACTTATTTCTGCTTTGTCTACCATTTCTATTTTTTGGTTGCGGACCATATTCATTCACAGGAACGTCCATTGCAGATAATATTGAAACGTTTCAGGTGAATTATTTTCAAAACGCTTCAGATTTAGTAGAACCTGGTTTAGATAGAGATTTCACACTAGCGCTTCAAGATTTAATTCTGAATCAAACCAATTTAAGTATTGTAAATTCTGGAGGTGATTTAGTGTATGAAGGCGAAATTACAGATTACCGAATTTCACCAACCACTGCCCAAGCCAATAGCACAGCTGCTCAAAACAGATTAACAATTGGTGTGAACGTGCGATTTTATGACAAAAATGAACCTGAAGAAGAATTTGAACAACGCTTTTCTTTCTTTTTCGATTATTCAGGTAGCTCACAATTAATAGGCTCCCAAAAAGACACCGCAATTGAAGAAATTTTCGAACGCATAACGCAAGACATTTTTAATGCTACCTTAGCCAAATGGTAAAACTATTTTGAATACAACCGATTTCACATATATACTCCAAAACCCGCAGCATATAACATCTGACCAAACAGAGCAGTTGCAAGCGATAATTACTGAGTTTCCGTATGCCCAATCGGCTAGAGCATTATACCTTAAAGGACTAAAAAACAAAGACAGCTACAAATACAATCAAGAGTTAAAAACGACTGCTGCATATACATCAGATCGCAGTATTTTATTTGATTATATCACGTCTGAAGCGTTTAATCAAAATGAAATCTCTCAAATCATAAAACAAAATTCAGAACATCTTAAAGGTATTGTGGTCAACGAAGCTGATGATATTTCAATCAACAAAAGCGTGACCATTGACGATGCTTTAAAGGAACATATTAAAAACACAAAAGGCGTACTTGATCCCAATTTATTTGAAGATAAGTTGAAAATGGAAAATGTTGCCAACTTTTTATCGCTTCGAAACACGACTCCAGAGCAAGTTATTTTGGATATTGATGCCAAACATATAGAAGAATCTCCTGAAGACGCCTTGCAAATTGGAAAACCATTAGAATTTGATAAATCTGAAACACATTCGTTTTCAGAATGGCTCAAAATAACTAGTTTTAAACCTATTGAAAGAAGCGAACCAAATAGCGTTTCTTCAGAACAAAGTGAAACTAAATCTCAAATTACCGAAAGTTCAGTTAGCAAAAAATATGAGCTAATAGATAAGTTCTTAGAAAATAATCCAAAAATTGTTCCTTCTAAAGACACGCCAAAAATAGAGATAAAATCAGAGGACTCAGTAAAGCATGATGGCTTGATGACAGAGACTTTAGCTAGAATTTACCTCGAACAAAAAAATTATGAAAAGGCGATTCAATCTTATAAAATTTTAAGTTTGAAATATCCAGAAAAAAGTGGTTTCTTTGCAGACCAAATTAAAGCAGTCAAACAATTACAAGAAAATAATACATAAAACTAATGAATACGTTTACTATATTTTTAATCCTTATCGTGCTTGTAGCATTTTTATTAATCGTTGTTGTTATGGTACAAAACCCTAAAGGTGGTGGATTATCATCTTCGTTTGGTGGAGGTGGCACCCAACAATTAGGTGGTGTTAAAAAGACAACAGACTTCTTAGACAAGAGTACTTGGGCTTTAGCAACTTTATTGTTAGCGCTAATATTAGCATCTAACTTTGCTATTCCTGGTGCTGGAGGTTCTCAAGATTCTAAAGTAATTAACGGACAAGATACTGAAACTTCGGTTCCAGCAACAACTCCAGATACTTCAATTGATGACAATACAGCAACGCCAACTGACAGTATTGGAGGATAAGACTTAGATACATAAAATTATAAAAATGCCAGCTTGTTAGTTGGCATTTTTTATTTCTGCAAGTTTGTCAGTAAAAAAATTGCTGGCACATTTTTAGCATAACGCTTAAGCGTTAACATTAAACATTTAATTAAAAAACTTACATAACAATGAGCTTAAATATTAAACCATTAGCAGATAGAGTTCTTATTGAACCTATGCAAGCTGAAACTAAAACAGCTTCAGGAATTATTATTCCAGACAACGCAAAAGAAAAACCACAAAAAGGAAAAGTTGTTGCTGTTGGTAAAGGCACAAAAGATGAACCTATGACAGTTAAATCTGGTGACACTGTTCTTTACGGAAAGTATGCTGGCACAGAATTAAAGTTAGAAGGTAAAGATTACCTCATCATGCGTGAAAGCGACATATTAGCAATTGTTTAATCAACTTAAAAACTAGAAAAAAAATGGCAAAAGACATAAAATTTGATATTGAAGCACGTGACGGATTAAAACGTGGTGTAGATGCATTAGCAAATGCTGTAAAAGTAACATTAGGACCAAAAGGACGTAACGTAATCATTGGAAGATCATTTGGTGCTCCTCAAGTTACTAAAGATGGAGTTACTGTAGCAAAAGAAATAGAGCTTGACAATGAGCTTGAAAATATGGGAGCGCAAATGGTTAAAGAAGTCGCTTCTAAAACCAACGACTTAGCTGGTGACGGAACAACAACTGCAACAGTTTTAGCACAAGCCATCGTAAAAGAAGGTTTAAAAAATGTGGCTGCTGGTGCCAATCCAATGGATTTAAAACGAGGAATCGACAAAGCTGTTGAAGCTATTGTAAAAGATCTAGAAAAACAATCTAAAAAAGTAGGTAGCTCATCTGAAATGATAAAGCAAGTAGCTTCAATTTCTGCAAATAATGACGATACCATTGGTGACTTAATCGCTAAAGCATTTAGTAAAGTTGGTAAAGAAGGTGTTATCACTGTTGAAGAGGCTAAAGGAATGGAAACGTATGTTGACGTTGTAGAAGGTATGCAGTTTGATAGAGGTTATTTATCACCTTACTTCGTTACTGATTCTGATAAAATGATTGCGGATTTAGAAAATCCTTATGTGTTATTATTTGATAAGAAAATTTCAAATTTACAGGAAATTCTTCCAATCTTAGAGCCTGTAGCACAATCTGGTCGTCCTTTATTAATTGTAGCTGAAGATGTTGAAGGTCAAGCCTTAGCAACTTTAGTTGTGAATAAATTACGTGGTGGGCTTAAAATCGCTGCTGTGAAAGCACCAGGATTTGGAGATCGTCGTAAAGCAATGCTTGAAGATATTGCCATCTTAACTGGTGGAACTGTAATTTCTGAAGAACGCGGATTTTCTCTTGAGAATGCAGAATTAAGCATGCTAGGAACTGCAGAATCTATTATGATTGACAAAGACAATACTACTATTGTTAATGGTGCTGGAAAGTCTTCAGATATCAAAGCAAGAGTCAATCAAATCAAAGCGCAAATAGAATCAACAACAAGTGATTACGACAAAGAAAAACTACAAGAACGTTTAGCTAAATTAGCTGGAGGTGTTGCCGTTTTATATGTTGGAGCAGCATCTGAAGTTGAAATGAAAGAAAAGAAAGATCGTGTTGATGATGCGTTGCATGCCACTAGAGCTGCAGTTGAAGAAGGTATCGTAGCTGGAGGTGGTGTTGCTTTGGTAAGAGCGAAATCAGTTTTAGAAAAAATTACTACCGAAAATCTTGACGAAGTAACTGGTATACAAATTGTAGCAAGAGCTATTGAAGCGCCTTTAAGAACTATTGTTTCTAATGCTGGTGGTGAAGGTTCTGTTGTAATTTCTAAAGTTATGGAAGGTAAAAAAGACTTCGGTTTTGATGCAAAATCAGAAACTTATGTTGATATGCTAAAAGCTGGAATTATCGACCCTAAAAAAGTAACGCGTATAGCTTTAGAGAATGCAGCATCGGTTGCAGGAATGATTCTAACAACCGAATGTGCTTTGGTTGACATTAAAGAAGATGCTCCAGCTGGTGGAATGCCACCAATGGGAGGCGGAATGCCAGGAATGATGTAATAACGATGGTGAATCGCCATTGAAGAATTACTTACTCTTAGGTATTCGAAACCAATATATTGAAAAAAGCTCTTGATACTATCAAGGGCTTTTTTATTGAATTTATTTTCTTAGCTTTAAAAAAACTAATCGTCCATGAAAAAAGAAATACGTTATGCTTTTGGAGAGATTCTAATCGTTATCATAGGAATTTCTATAGCCTTTAGCATGAATAAATGCGCAGAGAATTCTAAAAACGAAACTCAAAAACAACAATATATAAGCAATTTAAAAGAGGACATTCAAACTGACAAACTGCAATTAGAATCTAACCTCGTTAAGATTAATGAAAAAATTGAACTTTGCGGAAGCCTCATTCCAATTCTTGGATCTGATGACCCACAGAAGGCTGCAAAACTAAGAGGTGTTTTCGCAGTTGCTAACCTCACAAACTTCACGCCTGAAGATTACACGCATCAAACACTTGTAAATTCTGGCGATTTAAAATTGATGAATGACTTTAAACTAAAGTCTGATATACTAAAGCACTATTCTGTGTATAAAGAAATTCAAAAAGCCTATGAACGACAAGAAATCATCAACAAAGATTATTTAGGAAATTACTTTATATATCAAACTAATTACGATTTAATGCGAGAAGGCAAATCACCTTTTAAGGATGAGAAATTGCTAAAAAATATTATGCAAAGTATACGTGGTTCATTTATGATAAAACGAGATGCTACACAGCGAGGCATCACTAGTTGTGAAAATGTTTTGAAAATTTTAGAATAAAAAAAGCCTGAATAAATTTCAGGCTTTTTTTTATTTTAATTCTTGATTTCATGATCCTTTTTAACCTCATCATCACGATACTTACAACATGGATGAACAGAATTATAAGCTTCATCTGTAGCTTTTAATGCCTTAGTATCATGACCTACGGCTACTATTTTTTGAGTAATCGTATCTAGATTTGTTTTGCGTTCATCATAAATAAGTTTTAATTCATGGGTCTCAACATTCCAAACGGCCGATTTCACACCCTTGGTTCTTATGGCTGCTTTTTCAATCCGTTCTTTACACATTAAACAAACGCCATCAACTTCTAAAGATGCTTTTGCGTTTTTGTTTTGAGCAAATGATGCTACTGAAACCAACATTACAATAACTATTACAAATACTTTTTTCATAATCTATATTTTAATTTTTATCTATTTAATTTTAAATCGCAATCCTGCGTAATACATGCTTCCAAAAACTGGGCCATATACAAATGTAGTATCAAAATTTGAACCAAAGGGATCATTTGCTCCTAAAATTGGATTATTTTGTCTAACATTTGTAACATTCTCACCTCCAACATACACTTCAAACTTAGGAGAAAATACTTTAGTCACTTGGGCATTTAAGGTTCCAACAGTTGGCGATTCTTCAGGTAATCTAAACTCAGCTGGATTAGAACTTGTTGAAGCAAAACGTTGTTCACTCAACCAATTATAAGTAAGATCAAATTTCCAATTAGACAACTCTCCTTCTTCCTTATTCGTTTCATAGGATGCATTAGCAAAAAAACGATGCTTTGGAGTTAAAGGCTTTGCTAATTTACCTGTTAAATATTTAGTTTGTACATCATAGTATTTATATGCAGTTCTAAAATCGAAATGTTCAAATACATTATAATTTACTTCAACTTGAAAACTATTAGCAAAACTGTTTCCTTTTAAATTATAGAAATTTACCTCTTGTGGATTTTCCCAATCAACAACCACTTGATTCTGGAAATCGGTTTTGTAATAATCAAAAGTAATATCGCCTTTTCTTTCGAAAAGATTAAATCCTTGAAGATAAGATACGCCGTAATTCCATGCAATTTCTGGATCTAAACCATAAATATTTCCGTTTGTATTTAAAATATTTACCGTTCTTGAAGTCGCAAACATATTTTGGTTTTCGGCAAAAATATTCGCACTACGTTTACCTCTACCTACAGAAAATCTCAAAGCCGATTTTTCCCAAGGTGTATATCTCAAGTGCAATCTAGGTGTTACAAACTCTCCTAACAAATTATGTGTATCAAACCTTAGTCCTGCAGTTAAGGTTAACTTATCTAAATTATCATAAGCATATTCAAAAAATCCACCAAATGAGCGCTCACTGCGTTCGAAATCGGTATTAATTGCAAACTCATCATAATGATCATAAGTAAAACTTACTCCCGTTTTGATCTTATGTCTAGAATCACTAATTATTGAATTATAAATCAAATTAGAATACACACTGTTGTGATGTATATCATATGTATTTAAACCATAATACGAATCTTGTTTATGCGTGCTAAAAGCAAATTGCACACCTAAACTCTGCCATGGTACTTCAGGGTTTACGTATCCAAATTTAGTGGTGACTTCAAACCGTTCTGTATCAATTTCACTTCCCCAAGCATTGGTAGTAAGTTTATCATTATTTGGATCAAAATTTAACTGTCCAGCTTGCTTTGCATCATTTAAATAACGCACATTGATAAAACTAACTAAACCTTTTTCCGGATTTGTGTATTGCCAACGATTCATAACATTAACCTGATTATACAAAGGCATATCCATAAATCCATCATTATTAACATCATGCTTTTTTTGATGCGTATTTCCATGAATATAAAAGCCTGTACTCCATTTGTCATTCACTTTGGTATTAATATGTGTATTTAGCTCCATACGTTCACTACTTGCCGCATAAAAATTTGCAAAGAAGCGATTGTCTGTAGATGGTTTTTGAAGCTCGGCATTAATTTGTCCTGCAATACTTTCAAAGCCATTAGTAACGCTTCCTGCACCTTTTGTAATTTGAATACTCTCTACCCAAGTTCCTGGTATAAAACTCAATCCAAATGCCTGAGATGCTCCTCGAATTGAAGGTACATTCTCTGTAGTAATTAAAATATATTTACTGGTTAAACCTAACATCTTAATTTGCCTTGCACCCGTAAGCGCATCAGAAAAGTTAACATCAATTGACGGATTAGTTTCAAAGCTTTCAGATAGATTACAACATGCTGCTTTCAGTAACTCATCACTACTAACTGTGATAATATTAGCAGCTTTCATATAAGATTTCAGCGTAGATTGTTTACGTGAAGTAATGGTTACCTCATCCAATTCGCCTGAAGCTTTAATATAATGTTTAATGTATTTTGGCTGAGTAATAGTTAAGGTATCTGTTTGATAACCAACGTAACTAATAACTAATTGCTTGTAACTTGTTTCATACGGAATTGTAAATTTTCCGTCGATATCAGTAACTGCACCAACAGACGTATTTAGCCAAAATACGTTTGCTCCTACTACAGGAAATGTATTGTTTTCGGTATTGAGTTCCAAAATTTCCCCAGATAGCTGGTCTTGGGAAAACATTAAAAACGGAAGCGCTAATAATATATATATTATGTTTTTCATTTAATTGTAGGTTTTTAATAACATGACAACTGCCATAATAATCATTATGCTGTTTTCAATAAAAGTAGCTTTGGTCATTGGAAGTTTTAAAGCCGTTCCTAAACACGCACATTGAATTGATGTTTTACTCCACAAGCTTTTAGTAACTCCAATTGTTGTGATACCTAAAACAATTATAGTAATAATAAGTGCCAATGTGATTTGAAAACGCATTAAGAAAAGTAATCCAAGTGCTAACTCAATAAAAGGATAAATCCAACCATAGGCTGGAATTGACTTCGCTAAAGGATCATACATTCTAAAAGATTCAGGAAACCCTTTTAAATCGAGTAGTTTAAAGAAGCTAAAAACGATATAAAAAAGACCCATAAAATCGAGCATAAAACTTTCTATACTCCAAAGGTTTCTATTTAATAGAATGGAAGCTCCAATGATATATCCAAAAATCAGGAATAAAGGAAACAATTGCTTAAGATCACTTTCTTTTACATTTGTTTCTGCTGTAACGGATTTAAAAACATTCGATTCTGTTAGCTCTGCAATTGAATATTTAGAAGCTAGAGCATTCTGCATTGTTTCGATTGAAACAGGTTTGGACATGTTAATTACAGCCTTGGAATTTTCTAAATCTATAGATATATGTTCTACCTTATCCAATGAAAGTAATGCCTTCTCTACGGAAGATTTACAGTTATTACAAGTCATACCTGTTATGCTATATGTATGTGTCATGATTTTGATTTTTTAGTATATGAAATTCGCATAGGTCATTTAAAGCCCATACTTTGAATTTATAAAATACTAGTAAATCAAATTAAGAATACAGCATCAAGTAATTGAATGTCCTCAACGAGATTGGGAGGAGAATAATTTTTATGAGGAATAATAAGTTTAGGTAATTCCTCAAAACTATGGCTAAATGAGTAAAGATATGAAACAACAACTATCTGTTGTTCAAATGATATATCTTCAAATTGTGATTGTTTGAGTTGATCTTGGCCTTTAACTACTTCTAGCTCATCTTTACAACAACTCTTCTTTTTAATTTTAGATTGGTCTACCTCTGAAGTTTCCATATTGCATTTTTGCACTTCCGAGAATACTGCAGTATCAATCAAAGTATCTCCACAGTAATGTTTTTCCACAGTAAAAGAAACCGTCGAAAACAACACTAGCAAAGCCATTGTTGTTGAAAATAATTGATATAATGTTTGTTTAAACTTCATAAAACTCTTTACAAAGTTACAAAAAAGGGAGACATGACATTTTTTTTTAAGTTAGCATTAACGTTTTACTGTTTCAACTTATAATAATAAAATGCTGGTAACAAGAGTAATAATAAAATAGGCTGAATTAAAAAACGTCTAAAATTAAAAAACAAATAGTAGTCTTCTTGGCTTGGGTGAATTACAAAATACAAAAACAAAGCAATCAAAATAATATAGGCAATACCAAACACTGAAGAAGAAAATTTTACAATAGATTTATCTTTAAAAAAAAGATAAATAATCCCTAATGATATTAGCGAATTAAGCGCATATCTCAAGGTTGTATACATCGTTAATTTAAAAATCTCGCGTCTTGGTGAATCGATATGTAAATAATCGTTCTTGAAAAAAGACAGGTATGGATCATAAAACAGTTCGTTTTCAAATACACGAATAAGTACCAACAAGATAAATAATACCAAAATTAATATGATCGATATAGGATTACGCATTTGCTTTTTCTAGTTTAGAAAATCGATTCACCCAAAACATCCATAGCAGAAAAACCATTCCATAAATAATTAAAGGAAATATTACGGTATGTAAAATTTCACGTCGCCAAGGATAGTTGTACAATCCAATCGATAAAATGATGATTCGAATTAAATTAACCACATAAATTAAAACACTACCTGATATTATATATAAAAATGTAGCTTTAAATTTACCAGCAAAAGCAACAATAAAAGAGATAAAGAGAATAATAACACTTATCGAATTACAACCTTCTACTACTCTAGCGACAAATTTATCGTTAATAATAAGTTTCATTGAAGACTCATCAGCATGCGGCATGACATGTGCATCATAACCAAATGCATTTATTAGTACGTTACTTTGTTTAGATACTAAATTGGTGAAATAGTCAGGATAATAGTTAGAACCTTCAGATGCATCCAAATACAATTTATACATTAAAGTCAACACAAAATAAACCGTTAGAAAGGTTAAAATAAACTTTACGACTGATTTGTATTTAAGAAAAAGTGCCTTCAATAGCTATCCATTTTATTGAGTTAAAATTATATAAAATGAATATAGAAATGATACTTTTTAAATACTTTTACTAAAATTTTAATAACAATGATTTTCAATGCCCTAAAACCTGAAGTAGAAGCCATCATAAAACAAAGTTCTAGAACTATTGATGAAAAACTTCTTGACATTTGTAAACTTCTTGAAGATCGCGTAGCTCATTACAATTGGGTTGGGTTTTATTTTAAAAACGGCAACAAAAATGAGTTAAAACTGGGACCTTATGTTGGCGAACCTACAGATCATGTTATTATTCCATTTGGGAAGGGTATTTGTGGACAAGTAGCCGTGTCCAACCAAAATTTTGTGGTACCTGATGTTTCGGCACAAGACAATTATATTGCTTGCAGTATAACAGTAAAAGCAGAAATTGTAATTCCGATTTTTGTCAATGGCGAAAATATTGGTCAGATAGATATAGATTCAAATACTCCCGATCCATTTACTGAAGAAGACGAACGTTTTTTAGAATTTGTTTGTGAGAGGGTTGCTCAAATAATTAATTAGAAAATTACATACCAGTTCTAATTGCTTCCACTGGATCTAGTTTTGAAGCTGAAATCGCTGGAATCACACCAGAAATCAATCCGATAAATGTAGATAAAGCAAACCCTAAGAATACATTATAAAAGGACAAGATAAATTCAAAATCGCCTGACATTATAGAGGCAATTAACGAGACTATCCAAACTAAGATAATTCCTATGATACCACCAAGCACAGATAAAATAATAGCTTCAAATAAAAACTGAAAAAGAATAAAGCGATTTTTAGCTCCTAATGATTTTTGAATTCCTATAAGATTAGTACGTTCCTTTACACTAACAAACATAATATTAGCAATTCCAAATCCACCAACTAAAAGTGAAAACCCACTTATAATCCATCCTATTAAATTAAGAGTTCCGATAATTCCATCAATAGCATCTGTAAATCCAGACATTTTATTAACAAAGAAATTATCTGGCTCTCCAGCTTTCAATCCTCTGTAAACACGATATTTCTGTTTTAAAACTTGCTCAAAAGCTCCAATATCGACATTTTTCTTAGGTTTTATAATTATGGCTCCAGGAACGCCATTGGCACCTCCATTATTAAAACGTCTTACAAAGTTTGCTGGCACATAAGCTTTATCATCTGGAGAATCAAATATGCTTGATCCAAATTTCTTCAAAACACCAATAACGGTAAGTTTTCTTCCATAAACTCTGATTTGTTTTCCTATTGGGTTTAAATTTCCAAATAAATTTTCAGCAACAGAATATCCTAAAACAATTACAGGAGCACCAGAATAAGACTCAGATTCAGTATAAAATCGTCCGTTTTCAACTTTAAAATCTTCAATTTCATAAATCCCATTAGACACAGGAGTTACTTCAACGCCAGAAACAGATTCACCTTGATATTTTAAAGATTCTGAAGCACCAAACATTACATAGGCAATCGCTTCAATGTCTGGGACGTTTCGTTCTATGAACTCAAAATCATCGTGTTCAGTTTGTGGAAAATTATCACGTTGCCATCTTGGTACTTCAGTCGGTCCGAATGAATACTTAGTAAGGTACATCGTGTTTTTATCTAATCCAGATAAGTTCTCTTTTATGTTTCGATCTAAAGAATCTACAGCTGCAAGCACAGCTATGATTGAAAAAATACCAATAGTAATCCCTAATAACGACAAAAAAGTACGTAGCTTATTGTTACGCAACGCATTAAGAGCAAATGAAAAACTTTCTTTAAATAATCTTAGATAAACGAGCATAATAGTAATAGCTACTTATAGTTTTATAAATAAGACGCAACTAATACCGCAATGTTACATATAATGTTAGTTAATTGACAGTTGAATTGTAACTAACAACAAAAACACAATTACATTCCTGATCGGATAGCTTCAACTGGATCCAATTTAGATGCAGAAATCGCAGGAATAATACCAGAAATTAAGCCAATAAAAGTAGATAATCCTAAGCCAATAAAAATATTAGAAAAGGACAAAATAAATTCGAAATCTTCAATTACAGCATTAGCAATTAATGAGCATATCCAAACCAAAATAACGCCAATAAATCCTCCTAATAAGGATAAAATAATCGCTTCAAATAAAAATTGGAACAAAATAAATCGATTTTTTGCACCTAAAGATTTTTGTATTCCGATAAGATTTGTTCGTTCCTTCACACTAACAAACATAATATTAGCAATTCCAAAACCACCAACTAAAAGTGAAAATGCACTTATAATCCAACCAATGATATTAAGCGTAGAGATAATCCCATCAATAGCGTCTTGTAAACCTGAAATAATATTGACAAAAAACGGATTTATCTCATCAGGTTTTATACCGCGTTGTGCACGCATTTTCTGAGCAATATCTGCTTTTATCTCATCAACGTCGGCTCCTGCTTCAGGCTTGATAATGACAATATGATTCATGTTTTTATTGTTGTCACCAAATCGATTTCTTATATAATTGGCTGGAAGAAAAATGGAAATATCATTACTATCGCCAAACAGTCCTGAACCTTCTTTTTTCACAACACCAATCACGGTAAACTTTTGCCCATAAAGCCTAACCTTTTTTCCAATAGGTTCAAAATCACCAAAAAGTGACTTTGCAATTTCGTCTCCTATTACGACGACTGGTTTTCCAGAATTTGACTCAGATTCATTATAAAATCGTCCCTTAGAGAACTTTAAGGCCTGAATATCTTCAAACTCATTACTCACCACCACTGTATTGACACTACTTACTATTTCTTTTCCATATCTAATATTTTCTCGCTTAACAAACAATTGGTAAGCAACATGCTCAACATCATCCAATGATGATTTTAAATATTTATACTCGTTGTAAGAAACTTCTGGGAATTGCATGCGTTTCCATCTTGGTACGTCAGTCGGTCCAAACGAAAATTTCGCAACATACATGGTATTGCTATCCAGCCCACTTAATTGTTCCTTAATACTTTTGTCTAATGAATCAACGGCTGCCAAAACTGCGATGATTGAAAAAATACCAATGGTAATGCCTAAAAGAGACAAAAAGGTTCGAAGCTTATTATTTCGCAACGCATTAATTGCAAATGAAAAGCTTTCTTTAAATAACCTGAGATAAACAAGCATAGAATTGGTTTGGATTTCAAAAAAATTAAAGATAAGATGTTTTCAACAATTTATTGTTACAAAAAACTTAAATAAACTCCTTTTTGGACTTATAAAAACTATTGATTATACGTACTTTTGGGCTTTAAATTTTACAACACCGTTTCTCTAGAAGAAACACAACGACAACAACACAACAATGAGTAACAACAAAGCAATTAAATCGGCATTAATTTCAGTTTTTAGCAAAGATGGTTTAGAACCAATTGTAAAACAACTTAGCGCTCAAAACGTAACCATTTATTCTACAGGAGGAACCGAAAAATTCATCAAAGACCTAGGCATTGATGTCGTGCCAGTAGAAGACGTAACCTCGTATCCATCAATTCTTGGTGGTCGCGTAAAAACGTTACATCCTAAAGTTTTTGGAGGCATTTTAAATCGTCAAAACAACGAAAGTGATGTTGCTGAATTGGTTGATTTTGATATTCCGCAAATTGATTTGGTCATTGTAGATTTATATCCTTTTGAAAAAACAGTGGCATCTGGAGCTTCAAACCAAGATATCATTGAAAAAATTGATATTGGAGGCATTTCTTTAATTAGGGCAGCCGCTAAAAATTATTCAGATGTCGTTTGTGTATCTTCAGTTGATGATTATGCTGAATTTTTAGAACTTTTAAAATCTAAAAAAGGAGATACTTCAGAAGCTGATAGAAAACATTTTGCGGCCAAAGCCTTTAATGTATCATCACATTACGATTCTGCAATTTTTAATTACTTTAATGCAGATCACAGTATCGCTTCACTTAAAATTAGTGAAACCAATGGCAAAGTTTTACGTTATGGTGAAAACCCTCATCAACGTGGCTTTTTCTTCGGGAACTTTGATGACATCTTCACTAAACTTCACGGAAAAGAATTAAGTTATAACAATCTTTTAGATGTAGATGCTGCTGTAAATTTAATGAGTGAATTTAAAGGTGAAGCGCCAACATTTGCAATTTTAAAACACAACAATGCTTGCGGATTTGCCCAACGCAATACAATTCAACAAGCTTACGTTGATGCTTTAGCTGGTGATCCTGTTTCAGCGTTTGGCGGTGTTTTAATTACCAATACTAAAATTGATAAAGCCACAGCTGAAGAGATTCATTCATTGTTCTGTGAAGTAGTTATTGCACCTTCATTTTCTGATGATGCCTTAGATATTTTAAAGGGAAAAAAGAATAGAATTCTGCTCATTTTACACGATGTAGACTTTCCACAAACAAACGTTAGAACATGCTTAAATGGTGTTTTAGTTCAAGATAGAAATAATAAAACAGATCGCATTTCCGATTTAACCAATGCTACAAACAATAAACCAACTTCAAATGAGTTAGAAGATTTAATATTTGCTTCAAAAATTTGTAAGCATACAAAATCAAATACCATAGTTTTGGTGAAAAACAAACAATTGTGCGCTAGTGGCACAGGACAAACAAGCCGTGTAGATGCACTTAACCAAGCCATTCACAAAGCAAAGTCGTTTAATTTTGACTTAAATGGAGCAGTTATGGCAAGTGATGCTTTCTTTCCCTTTCCAGATTGTGTAGAGATTGCAGATCATGCAGGAATTACTGCGGTGATACAACCAGGAGGCTCAATTAAAGATCAATTAACCATTGATTATTGTAATGAACATAATGTAGCCATGGTAATGACTGGAACACGTCATTTTAAACATTAAAGCCAATTTTAAAAACGGATGCTCAAAAATTGATAGTTTTCATTCAATCTCAAACATCCAAAACCAATAATTAAACGTTTAATTAAAAAAAGGTAAGAAGTTAGCTTTCAAAATAATTGAAATAGAAATAAACTGTAAATATTTAGGAAGTTTTACTACATTTACAAAAGACCAAAAACTGAATACAATAACGCCCTCATAATATTAAAATAACACATGGGATTTTTTGATTTCTTAACCGAAGAAATAGCCATAGATTTAGGAACTGCGAATACGCTTATTATCCACAACGACAAAGTAGTTGTTGATAGTCCTTCCATAGTCGCAAGAGATAGAATTTCAGGAAAAATTATCGCTGTTGGAAAAGAAGCCAACATGATGCAAGGAAAAACGCACGAAAACATTAAAACAATTAGACCGTTGAAAGATGGAGTAATTGCAGATTTCGATGCCTCTGAGCAAATGATTAGTATGTTTATTAAAAACATCCCTGCACTTAAAAAGAAATTATTTACACCTGCACTTCGTATGGTAGTTTGTATACCTTCTGGGATTACAGAAGTAGAAATGCGAGCTGTTAAAGAATCTTGTGAACGTGTCAACGGAAAAGAAGTCTACTTAATTCACGAGCCAATGGCAGCTGCCATCGGAATTGGCATTGACATTATGCAACCTAAAGGGAATATGATTGTTGATATTGGAGGTGGAACCACAGAAATTGCTGTGATAGCATTGGGTGGAATCGTCTGTGATAAATCGGTTAAAGTTGCTGGTGATGTATTCACTAACGATATTATTTATTACATGCGCACGCAACACAACCTTTATGTTGGCGATCGTACTGCTGAAAAAATTAAAATTCAGATTGGTGCTGCTACCGAAGATTTAGATATGCCACCTGAAGAAATGAGCGTTCAAGGTCGTGATTTGTTAACAGGAAAGCCTAAGCAAGTTCAAATTTCTTATCGTGAAATTGCAAAAGCACTTGATAAATCTATTTTAAGAATTGAAGATTCTGTAATGGAAACCTTATCACAAACACCTCCAGAATTGGCTGCAGACATATACAACACTGGTATTTATTTAGCAGGTGGTGGATCGATGTTACGTGGATTAGACAAACGTTTATCCCAAAAAACAGACTTACCCGTTTATATTGCAGAAGATCCTCTAAGAGCTGTTGTTCGAGGCACAGGAATTGCACTAAAAAATCTAGCAAAATTTAAAAGTGTATTGATTAAATAACTGAGAACACTTACTTAACATGCAACAGATTATAAACTTTGTTATTAGAAACAAAACATCTCTTTTGTTTCTGCTGTTGTTTTTTGTTTCTATTGCGTTAACGATTCAGTCGCATTCTTATCATAAAAGTAAGTTTATCAATTCTGCTAACTTTTTTACAGGTGGGATTTATGAAAGTGCGAATAATGTGTCCAACTACTTCGATTTAAAAACACAAAATCAAATCTTGGTAGAAGAGAATAACACATTACGATCTAAAGTTTTGAATAGTTCAGATTCTACACAGACTTCAAGCCCAAAAATTGATACAACCTCATTTAGCGGACGTTATAAAATTCAGACAGCCAGAATTATCAACAACAACTATTCAGCTTCAAAAAATTATTTAACTATTAATAAGGGTGAAAAACTTGGACTTAAAGAAGATTTGGCGGTTATAACTTCAAAAGGAATTGTAGGTATTATTGACAATACATCCAGTGGATATGCAAGAGTACTTTCTATTTTAAACACAAAGAGTAGAATCAATGCACAGTTAAAATCTTCTAATCATATTGGTTCTTTAGTTTGGAATGCCAAATCTACATCTGTAGTTCAACTTACAGATATTTCAAAATTTGCTCCAGTAAAACAGGGTGACACAATTATCACTGGAGGACAATCTTCAATATTTCCGCAAGGCATACCAATTGGTATTGTAGATGATTTTGTTTTAGATATTAGTGGAGACACATATACAATAGACATCAAATTATTTAATGACATGACCAATTTATCACATGTCTACATCATTGAAAATTTAGATGCCGATGAAATAAACCTTTTAGAAAATCCTGTTAATGAATAGCCTAAATATCAATAGCATCATTAGGTTTGTTGTGTTAATTTTAGCTCAAGTATTGCTATTTAATAATATCAATTTTATAGGTTCTATAAATCCGTACCCATACATCTTGTTTATCCTTCTTTTCCCTGTAAATAATAATCGCACCCTATTTATTTTTTTAAGTTTTATGTTAGGATTATTTGTTGATATTTTTTCAGACTCTGGAGGTGTTCATGCGGCAGCATGCGTCACTATTGCATTTATTAGACCACCTATTTTAAAGTTTGCATTTGGGACGATTTACGAACACCAGAATATTAAGTTCAATAATACCGAATTTGGGAATAGAGTCATTTACTTTCTAATCTTAATAATAATTCATCATCTTATCTTATTTTCATTAGAGATTTTTAACATTTCAAATATACTTTTAGTACTAAAAAAGACGTTATTTTCAAGTGTTTTTACACTTATACTTTGTATCTTAATTTCGATACTTTTCAGTAACAAACAACGATGAGAAAACTTCTACTCTTATTAACGGTAATTACGGTAGGACTTTTATTTATTGCACGCTTGTTTTATTTACAGGTATACAATAAAGAAGCCTATAGTCTTTACGAAGATAACGCGATCCTAAAGGAATATAACTACCCCAAACGTGGCTATGTTTATGACAGAAATGGAACGCTCTTAGTTGCAAATCAGCCATCATATGATGTTATGGTTATTCCTCGGGAAGTAGAGCCTCTTGATGACAAAGAATTGAAAGAATTTTGCAATCTTTTGAAAATTACACCTGACGATTATCAAAAGAAATTTGATAAAGCTTATAACTATTCACCTCGTTTATCATCGGTTTTTGTACCACAGTTATCCAAAAAGGATTATGCTGTACTTCAGGAAAAAATGAGGAAATTTGATGGCTTTTATATTCAAAAGCGTTCACTTAGGGCTTATCAAACAACCATAGGCGCCAATGTTTTAGGTGATATTGGTGAAGTGAATAGACGAATTATTGATAATGATCCTTATTACCAAATGGGAGATTTAATTGGAAAACAAGGTGTCGAAATATCGTATGAAAATGTATTACGTGGTGTAAAAGGCATTAAGTTCAGCCAAAAAGACAGATTCAACAAAAATATCGGACCTTATAAAGACGGTAAATTTGACACTTTACCTCAGCCAGGAAAAGATATTACAATCACCATTGACAGTGATTTACAACAATATGGCGAACTATTAATGACTAACAAAAGAGGTGGTATTGTTGCCATAGATCCAAGTAACGGAGAAATTTTAGCACTGGTTTCTGCTCCAAGTTATAATCCGAACTTACTTGTTGGCAGAGGTCGTTCAAAAAATTTCACAAAACTTTTTAGAGACAGTATTGCTAAACCTTTATTTGACAGAGGCTTACAAGCTCAATATCCTCCAGGATCGCCTTTTAAAGTTATTAATGCTTTAATCGCACTTCAAGAAGGAGTTGTTGAAACTAATGAAAGGTTCACTTGTAGAATGGGTTATTACTATGGCAGCCGAAAACTTACAGGTTGTCATCATCATAAAAGTCCAGTTGCTATGAACGATGGTATTGCACAATCTTGTAATGCTTATTTTGTAAATGTTTATAGAAGAATTATTGACAACGCTGATGATGCTGGAGATGCCATGAATACATGGGCTGCACATGCCAAAAGTTTTGGACTTGGAGATTTTTTAGGATATGATTTACAAGTTGGGAGACCAGGCCGAATTCCAGATGGAGATTACTACGATAGAGCTTATGGTGACAATCGATGGGGTTCTACATATAATGTTTCCAATGCTATTGGACAAGGCGAGGTTGAAGCTACTCCAATCCAGCTCGCAAATATGGCTGCTGCTATTGGTAATAGAGGATATTACTATACACCTCATATCATAAAAGCAATTGAAGGTGATACAATTCCAAGTAAATACACAACTCCAAACTACACAACTATAGATAAACGTCATTTTGAACCTGTTATTGAAGGTATGTTTGATGTATATAATAAAGGTACTGCTTCAACGCTAAAGGTTCCAGGAATTGAAATATGTGGAAAAACTGGTACTGCCGAAAACTTCATGAAAATAGATAGTGTAAAAACACAATTAACCGATCATTCGATTTTTGTTGCTTTTGCACCTAAAGACAATCCTAAAATTGCTATTGCCGTATTTGTAGAAAATGGATATTGGGGAAGTCGATTCGCTGGTCGAATGGCAAGTTTATTAATAGAAAAATATATTAAAGGAGAAATCACTAGGACAGATATGGAACATTGGATTTTAACCCATAGTCTTGAAAATGAATATGCAAAGCCATACTCTGGTGAACCCTTTAAAATTAACGGAGAAACAACCCTACAAGTGGTAGAAAAAGTACAAGCTTCAAAAAATATTGATTATAAAAATTCCATTTCAACAAACCCAAATAAACCAAATCTATAGCCATGAATAGAGAAAACCATAGAGGGTTTAAATTTGATTGGGTAATAATAGTTTTGTTTTTACTTCTAGTTTCTTTTGGTTGGTTAAACATTATGTCTGCGTCTCATGTTGGCGAGGTAGAAAATTACTTCGACATGAGTCAACTTTATGGTAAACAACTCGTGTTTCTCGGACTAACGTTTGTGCTGATAATTCTAATATTATCAGTAGAAGCCAAGTTTTATGAACGATTTGCAAGTATTATTTACATCGTAGCCATGTTAGCTCTTGTTGGACTTTTTATCTTTGGAAAAGATGTCAATGGAGCACGCTCTTGGTATGGCATAGGTAGCATGACCATTCAACCTAGCGAGTTTGCAAAGTTTGCCACTGCTCTAGCAGTTGCCAAATACATGAGTGATTTACAAACTGACATGAATACGCTGAAACATCAGCTAAGAGCAGTTGCCATTATTGTTCTTCCTGCAATCTTAATTCTTTTGCAAAATGATGCTGGAAGCACCTTGGTGTATGCCTCTTTCTTTTTTGTTTTCTACAGAGAAGGCTTACAACAAATCTATTTAGCGATAGCGCTATCAATAATTATTTTAGCCGTTTTATCTCTTAAATTCGGAATTTTAATAACAGCTCTTATTGCCACCTTAATTATCTTTGGAGTTTATTTTTTTAGACGAAAAAAACGTGCTTCCATTGTTCAGCCTATTGTTATTCTTTTGATTTGTGTTTCATTTTCATCTGGTGTAAAACTATTCTATGAGCACGTACTAAAACCACACCAACAGAATAGAATAAGCCTGTGGTTGCGACTAGAGAAAGATCCTGTGAAACTTGAAAGAATGAAAAAAGTGGAAGCCTATAACCTCATCCAATCTGAAAAAGCGATCAGTTCTGGTGGTTTTACTGGTAAAGGGTTTATGGAAGGCACTCGCACTACTGGAAAATTTGTGCCAGAACAAGAAACAGATTACATTTTTAGTACTGTAGGTGAAGAGTGGGGATTTTTAGGAAGCACCTTTGTAGTATTACTTTTTGTAGCACTTATTATTCGTATATTAATCTTAGCGGAAGCTCAAAAATCGCAGTTTAGTCGTGTTTATGGCTATGGTGTGGCCTCCATATTATTCATACATTTTACAATTAATACAGGTATGGTTATGGGAATGATTCCTACCGTTGGCATACCACTTCCATTTTTTAGTTATGGTGGCTCCGGACTTTGGGGCTTTACGATTTTGCTTTTTATTTTCGTGAAATTAGATAGCAATAAGATTAATGAATGGTAACAAAAAAAAGGAACTTATAATAAGCTCCTTTTCAAATATATTTAAAAACTTACATTTATTGTAAACTTGATAAACTAGATTTTAAAGTTTCTATTTTAGCCAAAGCATCAGCTTCTTTTTTCTTTTCAGAAGCAACAACTTGTTCTGGAGCATTATTAACAAAACGTTCATTTTTCAATTTTCCTTGAACAGATTTTAAAAACCCTTCAGTATACTTTAATTCTTCAGTTAATTTTTCAATTTCTGCTACAACATCGATACTACCTTCCATCGGGATAAAGTATTCATTTGACAATACTCTGAAGGTTAAAGCGCCTTCAACCGCTTCAGAAACTGTTTTCATTTCTGAAATATTTCCCATTTTAGATATTACAGTATCATATTTCGAATCTACATTTTCATTATTCAACACCATTAATTCAATGGTATCCTTAAATGCTATATTTTTTTCTTTACGAATGGTTCTAATACCTGACACTACATCTTTAATCGTTTCAAAATCTGAAATTAACTGTGCATCAAAAGTTGTTAATTTAGGATATTCAGCAATTATTAAAGCCTCTTTTGGTGTGCGTTTAGTAATGTGCTGCCATATTTCTTCAGTTAAAAATGGCATAAAAGGATGTAAAATCTTTAAGTTATTTTCAAAAATAGAAATAACTGAAGCATAAGTTTGAGCATCTATTGGTTGTTGATAAGCAGGCTTTATCATTTCTAAAAGCCATGAACAGAAATCATCCCAAATTAATTTGTACATGCTCATTAACGCATCAGAGAGTCTATATTTACTATAATGATCTTCAATCTCAGCTAAAGCACTTTGAAACTTATGTTCATACCAATCTAAAGCTATTTTGGATGATTCAGGTTGTGCTATATCTTCTATTTCCCAACCTTGCACAAGTCTGAAAGCGTTCCATATTTTATTAGCAAATTGCTTTCCTTGTTGGCATAACTCTTCATCAAACATCAAATCATTACCAGCTGCTGCACTTAATAATAAGCCAACACGAACACCATCGGCACCATAATCTTCTATTAATTTTAAAGCATCTGGAGAGTTACCAAGAGATTTAGACATTTTACGACGTTGCTTATCTCTTACTAAACCTGTTAAATAAACATTTTCAAAAGGCCTTTTGTCTTTATATTCATAGCCAGCAATAATCATTCGTGCAACCCAAAAGAATAAAATATCTGGACCTGTAACTAAATCGTTGGTAGGATAATAGTAATTAATTTCTTCATTTTCAGGATTCCTAATGCCGTCAAATACACTTATTGGCCATATCCATGAGCTAAACCATGTATCTAGGGCATCTGAATCTTGCTTTAAATCTTCAACATTTAAACTAGGATTTCCAGTTTTGTCTTTTGCCAAATTTAAAGCATCATTTATGTTCTCTGCCACTACAAAATCTTCTTTACCATCTCCATAGAAGAATGCAGGAATTTGTTGTCCCCAACGCAACTGACGAGAAATATTCCAATCACGAATATTTTCCATCCAATGTCTATAGGTATTTTCAAATTTCTTAGGATATAACTTTACATCTCCATTTGTTAAAACAGCATCTATAGCTGGTTTAGCTAAATCTTCCATTTTTAAAAACCATTGATCGCTTAATCGAGGCTCAATAACCGCTTTGGTACGTTCAGAGGTTCCAACTTTATTGATATGGTTTTCTGACTTTACAATAATTCCAGCTTCTTCTAATTCTTTTGCAACTGCTTTTCTAACAACAAAACGATCCTGACCTTCATAATGCAAGCCAAAACTATTCAAGGAGGCATCATCATTGAAGATATCAACAACTTCAAGATTGTGTTTATCCCCTAAAACCTTATCATTTTCATCATGAGCAGGAGTTACTTTAAGACAACCTGTACCAAATTCGATATCTACATATTCATCTTCGATAATTGGAATAACTCTTCCACAGATTGGTACAATGGCTTTTTTTCCTTTTAAATGTTCAAATCGTTCATCATTTGGATTTATACAAATTGCTGTATCACCAAAAATGGTCTCTGGACGAGTTGTTGCAATGGTTAATTTCTCATCACTACCTTCAATTTTATATTCTAAATAATACAATAAGCCTTGTTGCTCAACATGAATCACTTCCTCATCAGACAAGGTTGTTTTTGCTTCTGGATCCCAATTTACCATTCGGTAACCTCTGTAAATTAATCCTTTGTTATACAAATCAACAAAAACCTTTATTACAGCTTCACTCATATCATCATCCATGGTGAATTTGGTACGATCCCAGTCGCAAGAACAGCCTAATTTTTTAAGTTGCTCAAGAATTACACCTCCATATTCTTCAGTCCATTCCCAAGCATGGTCTAAAAACTCTTCTCGTGTTAAATCATTTTTATCAATCCCTTGAGCTTTAAGTTTAGCAGCCACTTTAGCTTCGGTCGCAATAGATGCATGGTCGGTTCCAGGTACCCAACATGCATTTTTACCTTGCAATCTTGCTCTTCGAATAAGAACATCCTGAATGGTATTATTAAGCATATGTCCCATGTGCAGTACTCCTGTCACATTTGGTGGAGGAATTACAATTGTATAAGGCTCTCTCTCATCGGGAACAGAATGAAAATAGTTATGCTCCATCCAATAGTTATACCACTTGTTCTCTACATTAGATGCTGAATATTTTGTTGGTATGTTCATGCTTTGGTATTGTTTTTGCTTTATGACAGACAAAAGTACTTATATTTCTTTTTTTGCGAAATTAATGTCTGCATATTATTGACATATTTAGCTTTATATGATGTTAATATTGTTGCATTACATCTAATTAATTTTGTAGAATGGCAAAAAGTAAGTAGTTTTGATAGTATCAATTTAAAATTTGAATGATGAAAAATGTAATATTAATTTTATTTGTAAGTGTGCTAAGTTTGGGTGTTTTTGCTCAAGAAAAGGTTGCAAAAATAGAATTTAAAAACGATGTAATTGATTATGGCACCATTGAAAAAGGTTCTGACGGTGTTAGAGTATTTGAATTTACAAATACAGGAAATGCACCTTTAATCATTTCTAATGTAAAGTCTACTTGTGGCTGTACTGTACCTAAAAAACCAGACGGTCCAATTATGCCAGGTGAAACTGGAGAAATCTCTGTAAAATATGACACGAACAGAGTTAATCCAATTAGAAAAACAATAACTGTAACCTCTAATGCAGACACACCTAGCGTAGCCCTAAAAATTAAAGGTCTAGTTGTGGATTCTAGTAAAGAAAATCCACTAGAGAAAAAAGACAAAAGTGTAATGGAACAATAGTAATTCCTAATTAAATAACAGGTATTAAGAACTCTCTTTTAAGGGAGTTCTTTTTCTTTAAAGACATCTTCAAGTCTAAACTCAAACAACATTACCTCTCCATCTCTCTCTATTCTCAAACGAATAAGTTTGCCAATATCGTTTTTAAAATATTCCATTATTCTCTGAAGCTTAAGTTCGTGTGTTTTTTTGCCATTAATAGATAAAAGTTCATCACCAATCTGTAAGCCAACTTTCTCAGCAGGCGACCCTTTTCTTAAAGCCACTATAGAATAAGCTGGCTTTAAAGAGTATTTATAGTACGTGCTTAACTCAATTTTAGTTTCATCTTTAGCGTTTCCGTAGCCTAGATGACCTCTATCCTCCTTTTCTTTAACAACCCTTGATCCCGTTTGTTCTAATACGATTCCACTTCTATTATAATAAAATGGTGTTTTAAAATTCCTATTCTTTTTTAAAGTTATTTTAGAGTTCCCATAATCGACAATAAGATTAAATCGTTTTAATATTTCTCCAGAAACACTACCGTTTCTATTTTTAATTTTTCTTGCATTACCAATAGAAGATGAATCTGGAAAGGCAACATTAACATCTTCGAGTTCGAAACTTTTCATCTTAAACATTTTTATTCTAGATCGTTTACCATAAACATTACCGCTTAAACCTTTTCCTATGTAATCATTAAAATACATGTCATTAAAAGGCTGAAGACCTAGTGAAACATCCTCAAACAACCAGATCGCATCACTACTACCAGTATCAATTAAAAGCTTTACTGGTATCAAATCAGAATCAACTTTTACCTCAGTTTCTATATAGGGCTTGTTATTAAAGAGTGAAAGATCAAAAACTTCACATTTTTTACAAGTTTTGTAGACATACTTTTCTGGCTTGTTCAACTTGATATATTTCGATGTGTAATTTACTTCGACAATAAAATTTTTAAAAAGGTCATAACCTATAATACCATGAACATTAACACCAAGTCTATTAGTAAAGTTTATTGAATTATCAAAAATCACATAAATGTCTTGATTAACATTAATAGCGTTTCCTATTTTGGTGAAATTTTTTTTAGATTTCAATGCTTCAATAGGCTTTCCTTCTTCTCCTAAACCTCTTAAATAAATGGTTTCTACATTTTTTATTTGCAATGAATCTGTATTAGTAATATTAAATAAAATGGGTTTGCTTACACCTGTATCAAGAATAAATGATAGTTCCACACCATTCAATTCTATAGGTATAATGATTAAATTATTAATAAGTTGAAACTTAATTTTGTCATTGTCTTTACCAGGCAAATTGAAATCTCCTTGTCCATATGAAGGGGGCCAACTTATCAAGCTAAGCAAACAAATAATCAGTATTTTTTTAGTTAAAATCATAAGTATTATTAACAAGTTACAAATCTTTGACACATCTTAAGTTTTTACCCCTATTTTTAAATAAAATTTAAGATAATTTTCAGAACTTTACTGCATAAATAATTTTCTCATGCCAACAATATCAAAAAAAGGACAACTAATGCCTGAATCTCCAATTCGAAAGTTAGTTCCTTACGCTGAAAACGCATATAAACAAGGTAAAACAGTTTATCATTTAAACATTGGCCAACCTGATATTAAAACCCCTCAAGTAGCACTGGATGCGATAAAGATTCACTCATTAGACATTTTGGCTTACACAAGGTCTGAAGGCTCTGAAGGTTACAGAAAAAAAATTGCAGATTATTACGCAAAAAATGATATTCAGGTTAATCACGATGATATAATTGTAACCACAGGTGGTAGTGAAGCATTACTTTTTGCATTTGGAACGATCACAGATGTTGATGATGAAATTATTATCCCAGAGCCATTTTATGCCAATTACAATGGATTTTCAACTGCTTCAGGTGTCAAAGTAGTTCCTGTGATATCAAAAATTGAAGACAATTTTGCCTTACCTCCAATTGAAGAATTTGAAAAATTAATTACCCCAAAAACCAAAGGAATTCTTATTTGTAATCCTGGAAATCCAACTGGATATTTATACTCAAAAGAAGAGATTAAAAAGTTAGCAAAAATTGTAAAAAAGCATGATTTGTTTTTAATTGCTGATGAAGTATATAGAGAATTTGCTTATGATGGAATAACTCATTATTCTATTTTACAAGAGGAAGGATTAGAAAAACATGCTATTGTAATTGATTCTGTTTCCAAACGTTACAGTATGTGTGGAGCGAGAATTGGATGTTTAGTTTCAAAAAATAAAGACGTGATTAAAACTGCATTAAAATTTGCTCAAGCACGTTTAAGTCCGCCAACTTTAGCTCAAATTGCAAGTGAAGCTGCTTTAGAAACTCCTCAAAGTTATTTTGATGATGTTATTAAAGAATATGTAGACCGTCGAAACGTTCTTATTGAAGAGTTAAATAAAATTGAAGGTGTACAAGTCGCCAATCCTAAAGGTGCATTTTATTGCATAGCGCAATTACCAATAAAAAATTCTGATGCATTTGCGCAATGGTTATTAGAATCATTTGATATTGATGGCGAAACCGTTATGGTTGCTCCTGCTGGAGGTTTTTATAGCACTCCAGGTGTTGGTTTAAATCAGATTAGAATCGCGTACGTTTTAAATAAAGACAGCCTTAAAAAAGCAGTACACATATTAAAAGAAGCGTTAAAAGTTTATAAAGACTAGTGCATATTCAACACAACATATCGCTTAAGAATTACAATACGTTTGGTATAGATGTTAATGCAAGACAGTTCATTTCAATCACTTCTGTAGCGGATTTAAAATCAGTTTATTCTGCTGAAAGAAAAGCATCTAAATTTATCCTAGGTGGTGGAAGCAATATGTTGCTTACTAAAGATATTGAAGCACTAGTGTTGCACATCAACTTAAAAGGTAAACACATCATATCTCAAACTGAAGACCATGTACTTGTTAAGGCGAGTGCTGGAGAAAACTGGCATGAATTTGTACTTTGGACCTTAGAAAACAACTTTGGAGGTCTAGAAAACTTATCATTAATCCCTGGAAATGTTGGCACTAGCCCAATTCAAAACATTGGCGCTTATGGTGTAGAGCTAAAAGACACATTTCATTCCTGCGATGCATTAAATCTTGAAACATTAAAAATAGAAACCTTTACAAATAGCGACTGTAACTTTGGTTATCGTAATTCAATTTTCAAAGAGGAAGCGAAAGGACAGTATATCATTTTGAGTGTTGTTTTTAATTTAACCACAAAAAACCATGTGTTACACACTAAATATGGAGCTATCAATTCGGAATTAGAACGACTTAACATCACCAAACCAACAATTCAAGATGTTTCAAAAGCCGTAATTTCTATCAGACAAAGTAAATTACCAGATCCAAAAGACATTGGAAATAGTGGTAGTTTTTTTAAAAATCCAATTATAACCAAAGAGGCCTTTTCAAGGTTAGAACGTAATTTCCCTAATGCGCCGCATTATGTCGTTTCAGATAAGAACATAAAAGTACCAGCAGGCTGGCTTATAGAAACATCAGGATTTAAAGGTAAAACATTTGGTAATTATGGAGTTCACAAAAAACAAGCTTTAGTGCTCGTAAATTATGGTGGTGCATCTGGTCATGATATCTTAAAGTTATCTAAACTTATACAAGACACAGTTTTACGACTTTTTGATATTAGTATTGAAGCTGAAGTGAATATAATATAAAAAAAGCCTCAACGAATTGAGACTTCTAGTTTTAACGTAGAAATTTGAAAAAGCTATTAATCAATTTCTTAAGAAAGAAAATTTAATTTCTACGGGAATAAATTTTAATTTTGTTCCGTTAATTTTTAATTAACTTTACCAACCTTTTATTATATACGAACGCAAATAGACATTTGGATCATTTCAAATTCAGTTTTTACAAAATTTATTTTTTTTGAGTACATCTTTAGAACAACAAATCGTACACTTACTTCAAAAAGGCGATAAAAAAGCCATTAGTCTTCTCTATGAAAATTATTCAGATAGTTTGTATGGTGTTATTCTAAAGGTTACCATAAATGAAGAAATTGCTCAAGATGCGCTTCAAGAAACCTTTGTCAAAGTCTGGAAAAACGCAAAAAAATACGACGCTAAAAAAGCTAAATTATTTACATGGCTCTATCGAATAGCAAAAAATACTGCTATAGATAAATTGAGAAGTTTCAACAATCGATTTGATAAAGAAGTCCAAATTGATAAATCAAACGTATATATCTTACCAACAGCGAATTTAAATCAAGATGTATTAGATTTAAAAGAGCATGTGGCAAGGTTAGACGTAAAGTACCAAATTGTTTTAAAAGCCTTGTTTTTTGAAGGTATGACTCAACAAGAAGCAAGTGACGAATTAGAGATTCCGTTAGGTACAATTAAGTCTAGATTAAAAATAGGATTACGAGAACTTAAAAAAGTTTATGATCCCTAAATAAGTTATATATGGAAAAAAAACTACATACTTTTTTTCAATCTGGTTTACTTGACAAGTACATACTAGATGAAACCTCTGCATCAGAACGTCTGACAGTAGAAAATTTTATTGACACCTATCCTGAAGTGGCAAGTGAATACGAAAGGTTACAAAACAACCTTGAAATTATCGCTAAAGCTACTGCTATAGAAGCTCCTACAACCATTTTAGATGCTATCTTAAATGAAATTGAAGAAGACAACACTCCAGTTATCAAACTAGAAAAAGCGCAACATAGTACACCTTGGTATAGCATTGCGGCAAGTGTAGTTGCCTTACTTTTTGCTGGTGGATACTATATGAAAACACAACAAAACTTAGATTTATTAAAAGAAAACCAAGTGGTTGTGGAAGAAATTTTTGATTTGAGAAGTGATATTGAAGACAATAATAAAAGGCTCGATAATTTGATGGACGAGTTTATGAAACTCAATAATCCTGAAACTGAAAAATATGTGTTTAGAGGAAATGATCGAGCAAAAGACTTAAAAACTGTTGCTTATATTAATCCTGTAGATGAAACATCTATGATTGATGTTGTGTCTTTACCTCAATTACCTGAAGATCAAACGTATCAACTTTGGGCAGAAATGCAAGACAGAATGGTAAATTTAGGAATTTTAGATGCTTCTCAAAAAAAGTTACAATCTGTGCCTTATGTGAAAGACGCTCTTGCGTTAAGCATTACAATAGAACCTAATAGCCATTTAAACACCACTGCAGCAGATAGTGCTGTAGCTGAAATTGATTTAAACAATAAAAGAAATAATTAATAGCAACTATTTTAAAATACGGAAAGCCACTTTTGATTTGTTCAAAAGTGGCTTTCCGTATTTTTATTGAATCAGATTAAACCTATTCTTTATCGAATAATGCTTTGTGAATGAATCCTGCAACTATAGCACCTGCGATTGGAGCCAACCAAAACAACCATAATTGAGCTGTATAGTCTCCTCCTGCAAATAATGCTTGACTCGTAGATCTTGCTGGATTAACAGACGTATTAGAAATTGGAATACTAATTAAATGAATCAATGTCAATCCAAGTCCAATCGCTATTGGAGCAAATCCTTTTGGTACTCTTACATCAGTACTACCAAGTATAATTAGCAAGAAAAACATGGTTAAAAGAAATTCTGCAATTAATACAGACATCATATTAAAACCACCTGGAGATAAATCACCATAACCATTTGAAGCAAATCCACCTATATCAACAAAATCAGATTTTCCAGAAACAATAACAAACAACAATCCTGCAGCTGCAATTGCTCCAACAAGTTGTGCAATGAGGTAACCTAATACATCTTTTCCTGAAAACTTTCCTCCAGCCCATAAACCTAAAGATACAGCTGGATTAAAATGTCCTCCAGAAATATGACCAACAGCATAAGCCATTGTTAAAACTGTTAAACCAAAAGCTAGTGCAACACCAGCAAAACCGATTCCTAATTCTGGAAAAGTAGCTGCAAAAACAGCACTACCACAACCTCCAAAAACAAGCCAAAATGTTCCAAAGAACTCCGCGAATAATTTTTTCATAATTTAAAAAAGTAGTTAGTTAAAAATTTAATTTATTAACTTTTAGACACTTAAACAAACTTCAAAGTCACATTCTAGGTTTTTATCAAGTAAACTGGCTAATAATTTTAACGGTAAACCATCGAAAATCTGTATCTTTGCATTGAATTTTTTAACCTTCATTTATGAAACTCGTCATCATTACATTAGTGCTTTTAGGTTTAAGTGTAGCTGGTATAGCCATTAAAATTTGGGCAAAAAAGGACGGAAAGTTCGCAGGTACTTGCGCAAGTCAAAACCCAATGCTTAATCAAGAAGGTGAAGCTTGTGGATTTTGTGGAAAATCTCCAGATCAATTTGAGAATTGTAACGAACCTCAACACTCCTAATCTTTAATGATTATTCTTGAAATAGCATTCTACGTATTTATCGTTGTTGTAGGTATTCAAGTTTGCTTCTACGGAATTATATTCAACAGTTTAACTAGGCATAAAATAGTTAAACCCAATCAAAAAAATATTTCAGTTTCAGTAATCATTTGTGCAAAAAATGAAGCTAAAAACCTAAGAGAGTCATTACCATTAATTATGACTCAATCCTATTCCGATTTTGAAGTTATTCTAATTAATGATAATTCAACTGATGACACATTACAAGTGCTAGAGAGTTTTAAGGAAAATCATAGCAATATAAAAATTGTAAATGTTAAACCTATTGAAAAATTTTGGGGTAATAAAAAGTACGCACTTACTCTTGGTATTAAAGCAGCTACTCATAATTTTCTTCTTTTTACTGATGCAGATTGCAAACCGTTATCAAAATATTGGATTCAAGAAATGAGCTCACATTTTACTAACGATAAAACAATAGTTATAGGTTACGGTGCCTATAAAAAAATTAAAGGATCATTTATTAATAAACTTATTAGGTATGAAACTTTTCTAACAGCCATTCAGTATTTATCATATGCAGCATTAGGACAACCCTATATGGCTGTAGGCAGGAATTTAGCTTATAGAAAAGAACAGTTTTTTGAGGCAAACGGATTCATGCAACACATGCATATAAAATCTGGTGATGATGATTTGTTTATCAATCAAGTAGCGAATGCAACTAATACAACCATTTGTGTGTCAAAAGAAAGCTTTACTGAATCAGTCCCTAAAAATTCCTTATCTGATTGGTCACTCCAAAAGCGCAGACATATTAGTACTGCAGGTCATTATAAATTGAAACATAAAATCTTTTTAGCAACATTTTATTGCTCCCAATTTCTATTTTGGTCCCTAGCTATTTTATTATTGGGTTTTATGTTTGAATGGAAAATTATTATAGGGTTAATCCTTTTAAGATTTGTTGTTCAACTCATTAACCTCTTTTTAGCTTCAAAAAAACTAAACGAAAAGGACCTTCCGTTTCTTAGTCCATTTCTTGAGGTGTTTTTAATTGCCTTTCAATTCTTTATATTTATAAAAAATATGATATCAAAACCAACGCATTGGAAGTAAAAGAAGCCATTGAAAGAGCAAAAACCAACGATCAAATAGCATTTAACTTTTTGCTTGATTCCTTTTGGAATAGTATTTATGGATTCCAGCTAAAGCGTACTGAAAATGAGAATGATGCTGAAGATATTACCATACAAACGTTTTCAAAAGCATTTGATAAAATTCATACATACAACGACCAATATGAATTTAAAACTTGGTTAATTACTATTTCAAAAAATATTCATATTGATCTACTTCGAAAACGCAAATCATCAATTTCACACACCTCAAATAGTGATGAAGATGATGGTTTTCACGCCATTATTGATGAATCACCTTCACCTGAAGACAAACTCATCACAGAACAAAATCTTGCCAAATTACTTCGCGATATAAAAAAGTTAAAACCTCATTATCAAGAAGTAATTAATTTAAGATACTTCCAAGAACTAAGCTACAAGGAAATATCTCAACAGCTAGATGAACCAATGAATAACGTAAAAGTAAAATTATTACGTGCTAAAAAATTATTAGCTGAGATTATTAAAAAGAAATAATATCTAGTGAATTTTAGTCTAAAAAAAATAGGTCCTGGATTATTATTTGCAGGTGCAGCTATTGGAGTTTCCCATTTAGTGCAATCGACTAGAGCAGGTGCAGATTTTGGTTTTGGATTAATTTGGGCTTTGCTCTTAGTGAACCTTTTTAAATATCCCTTTTTCCAATTTGGACCTCGATATGCGTCTGCAACTGGAGAATCACTTTTAGATGGTTATAAAAAACTTGGAAAACCTGTTTTAGTTGCCTATTTCTTGCTCACATTCGGAACCATGTTTACCATTCAAACTGCAGTTACAATCGTAACAGCAGGCATAGCTGCTTCCTTGTTTGGTGATTTATTTAGTATTGAAACTTGGACTGTTATTATACTAGCCATTTGTCTGCTTTTATTACTTGTTGGAAAATACAAACTCCTAGATAGGCTCATAAAAATAATTATAATAACACTAACTATCAGCACTATAACTGCGGTTTGCTTTGCTTTATATAATACATCGCAAGCAGGCTCCTTCCAACAATTACTTCCTAAAAATAGTATAGAAATCGCTTTCCTAATTGCTTTCATGGGATGGATGCCAGCGCCTTTAGATATTTCGGTTTGGCATTCACTATGGACAATTGAAAAGAAGAAATCGTCTGGAGAATTTTCACCAAAATCAGCATTATTTGATTTTAATGTAGGATATATAAGTACTATCGCTTTAGGTATCGCTTTTGTAGCCTTAGGTGCGCTAGTCATGTTTCAAAGTGGAGAAACATTTAGTAATTCTGCTGGAACGTTTGCAAACCAACTTTTAGATATGTATACCAAAAGTCTAGGTAATTGGGCTTATGTTTTTATTGGCATTGCTGCTTTTACAACAATGTTCAGTACAACCTTAACCACTTTAGATGCCTCACCTAGAGCAATGTCTAAAACAACTCAACTCCTTACAGATGGCACTTTAAAGAAAGGCTACTTATTTTGGATACTAGTTTTAACACTGGGAACTATTGTGATCTTCTTTTTCTTCGCTTCTGAAATGGGATTACTTATAAAATTTGCCACAATTCTATCATTTTTAACAGCGCCTTTTTACGCTATAATTAATTATATCTTAATTTCTAGTAAACATACACCGCAAGAATGGAGACCATCTAAAGGTTTACACATACTAAGCATTCTTGGGATAATCTTTCTCGTAGGATTTAGCATTTGGTATCTTTCATATTAAGATTTATTTAAAAGAATACTTCGTATCTTTGTATTCGAAATTTTTAAGAATGAGCATAGAAGGAGCTTCAAATACCATAACGCAACGTCAACCGAAACCAAAATGGCTTCGTGTTAAGCTTCCCACAGGAAAAAAATACACTGAACTAAGAGGATTAGTCGATAAGTACAAATTAAACACAATTTGTACCTCTGGTAGTTGTCCAAATATGGGTGAATGTTGGGGAGAAGGAACAGCCACGTTTATGATTTTAGGAAATGTATGTACGCGTTCTTGTGGTTTTTGTGGTGTAAAAACTGGAAGACCAGAAACCGTAGATTGGGACGAACCTGAAAAAGTAGCTCGTTCTATTAAAATTATGGGAATCAAGCATGCTGTTTTAACAAGTGTTGATAGAGATGACCTTAAAGATATGGGAAGCATCATGTGGAGTGAAACAGTAAAAGCTGTAAGACGCATGAATCCTGAAACAACTTTAGAAACGCTTATTCCAGACTTTCAAGGATTAGAACAGCATATAGATAGAATTATTGATGTGGCTCCAGAAGTGGTATCTCACAATATAGAAACTGTAAAACGATTAACTAGAGAAGTTCGTATTCAAGCCAAATACGATCGTAGTATGCATGTACTTAATTATTTAAAACAGCAAGGACAACGACGTACAAAATCTGGAATCATGCTAGGTTTAGGTGAAACTCGAGAAGAAGTTATAGAAACACTTCATGATCTTAAAGCTAATCATGTGGATGTTGTAACTATCGGACAATATCTTCAACCAAGTAAAAAACACTTACCAGTTAAACAGTTTATCACTCCAGAACAATTTGATGAGTATAAAGCTATTGGATTAGATTTAGGATTCCGCCATGTCGAAAGTAGTGCTTTAGTGAGGTCTTCATATAAAGCACAAAAACATATCAACTAAATGATTAACGTCGCAATTAATGGATTTGGTCGCATTGGAAGACGTGTTTTTAGACTTATTCAAAACCGAAAAGACATTCAGGTTGTTGCCATAAATGACCTTGCAGATGCCAAAACACTTAGTCATTTATTAAAATACGATAGTATACATGGAGTTTCGAAGCAAGATATTTCATCTTCAGAAACCTCAATTATCATTAATGGCAAACATATTCCACTTTTAAATCAGAATCACCCAAAGTTTATTAACTGGACGCCTTATAATGTAGATTTCGTGATTGAATCTTCAGGGAAATTTAAAACGTCATCTGATTTAGAATTCCATATTAAAAATGGCGCAAAACAAGTAATTTTATCAGTCCCACCAATTGAAGACGATATAAAAACTGTTGTATTAGGTGTCAATGAACACGAAATTAAAGGAAACGAAACTATCATTTCAAATGCATCGTGCACCACCAACAATGCGGCTCCTATGATTTCTGTTATTGATAAACTTTGTGGTGTAAAGCAAGCTTATATCACAACTATACATTCTTATACTACAGATCAAAGTCTACATGATCAACCTCATAAAGATTTAAGACGTGCACGTGCAGCTGGACAATCAATTGTACCTACAACTACTGGAGCAGCTAAGGCATTAACAAGAATTTTTCCTGATTTATCAGATGTTATTGGTGGCTGTGGCATTAGAGTGCCTGTTGCTAATGGCTCGTTAACAGATATTACCTTTAATGTAGAACGAACGGTAACTATCGAAGAAATTAATTCTGCTTTTAAGAAGGCATCTCAAACCTACTTAAAGGATATTCTTGAATATACTGAAGACCCAATTGTATCGATAGACATTGTTGGAAATCCACATTCTTGCATTTTTGATTCTCAAATGACTTCTGTCATAGGAAACATGATAAAAATAGTGGGTTGGTACGACAATGAAACTGGCTATTCTACAAGAATTTTAGATTTAATTTGCAATTTATCGATGAAATAGTGTCTTTTATCGAATAAATATTTATATTTGTCCAAATAAAGTGGCCAAAATATGTCCCAAGTTAAATATTACATATTAGCATTTTTAATCACTTTTTCAACATTTGTTTCTGCTCAAGAAGATTCTGAAGAAGATGTTGACATCCTAAAAATGCGCATTGAAAACCTAATCACTCAATCAAATTTTGATAATGAGAGAGGTGACTATTTTAATGCAAAAGACAACCTAGAAAAAGCACTTGCTATCGCTGAAAAAATTAGCGACAGAAAAAGCGAAGGTGAAATTCATACTAAAATTGCCAAACTTCAATTCACGGTAAATGAGTATGAAAACGCCCTAGTTTCCCTTACTAAAGCTGCAGAAATTCAACGTGAAATTAATGATTATGGCAATCTGGCCATGACCTACAACATAAGAGGTTTACTTCACGCAAGTAAAAAAGAATATCAAACAGCATTAGATTATTACAATTCAGCTAAAACAAAATTTGAGGAAGAAGACCTTGAACGTTTTATTTCAGAAGTTACATTAAATGAAGCTAAAGTAAATCTAAAACTTAAAGATTATAAAACTGCTAAATCTCTATTAGAGCGCACAATTGTACTCGCAAAAAAATACAACCAAAACAATATCTTATCTAATGCTTTAATCTATAGTGGAAAAACGATAGATAAATTAGGAAATAACCAGTTAGCCATTTCAATGACTAAAGAAGGTTTAGACATTGCAGATGCTTATGGATTTATCGAAAACACCAATGAAGCTTATTTAACTCTAAGTAATATCTATGAAAATGAAACTGATTTTGAATTAGCTCATGAATATCTTGCTAAGCATGTTCAGCTTTCAGATTCAATTCTTAATATTAAAAGAGAAAATTTAAATCCAGAGAAAAGGGTACAATACATTGACGCTTATAATGCTGCAGATTATGAAAAGCTAAAAAACATAATAGAAGAACAAGAATCTGAAAGTAGTTTAGCCAAAATCACAACAATATTAAGTATTGCCTTAATTACTATTCTTTCACTATTAACGTTAGCACTTTATAAAAACAACAATATTAGATTGAAGTCAAATAATATGCTTCATGAAAAAAATGATGACCTCATTGAAGCTATGCGTAAAGCAGAACAAGCTTCAAAAACTAAAGCTAATTTCTTATCTACCGTTACTCATGAGCTTAGAACGCCGTTATATGCCGTAACAGGACTAACAAATATGTTATTAGATGAAGAGCCAAAAGAGCATCAAATACCACATTTGAAGTCTTTAAAATTTTCAGGTGATTACTTATTGACCTTTATTAATGATATTCTTCAAATTAATAAGATTGAAGCTAATAAAGTTGAACTTGATCCTGTTCAGTTTAACTTAAAGATGAAAGTTGAAAACGTAGTATCTGCTTTGAATAATTCAGCATTAGACAATAATACCATAATGCACTATGAATATCAAAAAGACTTACCACATACGTTTGTTGGAGATAATTTGAAAATATCCCAAATCTTAATCAATCTAATTGGTAACTCGATCAAGTTCACCAAAGATGGTGATATTTGGGTAAGAGTATATAGCATTTCTAAAAATGGAGATGATCATGTTCTTCGATTTGAAATTGAAGATAATGGTATAGGAATCTCTAAGGAAAAACAAGATAACATGTTTGAGAGCTTCTCCCAAGGCTCGATACAAATTAATAGAAAGTATGGCGGAACAGGTCTAGGACTATCCATCGTAAAAGGATTAATTGAAATATTAAAAGGAAAAATTTACCTCAAAAGTGAACTCGGAAAAGGAACTACTTTCTTTTTTGAAATACCATTAACCTACGCTCCAGAAGAAGTTAAAATTATTAAAGAGGATTACTCTAAAAACATTAGCAAATTGGACATTAGCAACATTAAGATTTTGATTGTTGAAGACAACAAAATTAATCAAATGATTACCAAGAAAATCTTGAATAAGATGGGTCTTGAGTGCGAAATCGTAGACAATGGTGAAGCAGCAGTTGAAAAAGTAAGAGAAAACACCTATGATGTTGTACTTATGGATATTCACATGCCTGGTATTAGCGGTCTAGAAGCCACTAAAATCATTAGAACATTCGATAAAGACCTTACTATTTTTGCATTAACAGCCGTAACTTTAGAAGACAAAATGCATGAGTTTGATGAAGCAGGATTTGATGACATCATTTCTAAGCCATTCAAACAAGAAGATTTTGAAAAGAAGTTGTATGAAGAGCTTTCTAAAAATGAAAAGACAACACAGTCTTTATAAGGATTCTTTCAGGTAGTTACTTATTGTATTTTCAAATAATTCAGGATTATCAATTTTGAATTCTATGGGTAAATAAAATAAAGAATTGTTGTCTTTAAAATAAGGTAACAGTCTTACATAATCTTTTTCTGTTGTAAGTATTCTTGTATCACTCTTTAATCTTGAAACATCTTGTGCTGTAAAATTATGATGATCCTTAAATTTTAGGTGTTCAAATTGTAGTCCTTTGTCTTCTAAATAATCCTCAAGTGGTTTCGGATTAGCAATTCCAGTGACTAAAGTAAATGTTTCATCCTTAAATTCAGTTAATGACAAGCTTTCACTTGCATTCAATATAGAGTCAGAATACTTTATAGAACTAAACAACACGTCTTGATTTGATAAGGGTTGTAACCGATTAATAATCGATGATTTTTCAGCTTCCGAAATCGTTTCAGGACATTTGGTAACCACAATGACGTTTGCACGATTTGCTCCAGATCTTGGCTCTCTCAAATTCCCAGTAGGCAAAACGATATCATCACTATACAGTTGGTCATAGGCTGTAAGCAAAATATTAAAGCCTGCATTTACCTTTCTATGTTGAAACGCATCATCTAATAAAATAATATCTGGTTGTTTTTGCTCTAGTAATTGCGAAATTCCATGTCTTCTATCTGCATCAACAGCAACGATTACATTTTTAAACTTATTATAAAACTGAAATGGCTCATCGCCTATTGAAAGCGCAGTTGCATGGTCATCAGCCATTATAAATCCTGAAGATGCTCGCTTATAGCCTCTACTTAATGTTGCTACTTTATAATTCTGACTTAAAAAACGGATAAGATATTCTATTGTAGGTGTTTTTCCTGTACCACCAACACTCAAATTTCCAACACAAAATACAGGAGTTTGATATGAGGTTGAAGACTTCCAACCTAAATCATACAACCGATTCCGTAACCAAGTAACAAAATAGTATATGGGAACAATGGGGAAAAACAAGTATCGAAGTAGCTTCATTATCACGAAATCAATTGCTAAGATAATCATATCAAATGACTATAAAATTTTATATTTGAAACAAATTCACAATTATGGTTGTAAAAGATGTCATTAACTATTTAGAAGAATTGGCTCCTCTTAGCTATGCAGAAGACTTTGATAACGTCGGACTTCTCGTTGGAAATAAGCATACTGAAGTCACAGGAGTTCTTGTCACACTTGATACTTTAGAAGCTGTTGTTGACGAAGCTATCGACAAAAAATGTAATCTTATTGTAAGTTTTCATCCAATTATTTTTAAAGGATTAAAAAAGATTACTGGAACATCTTATGTTGAAAGAACAGTTTTAAAAGCTATTAAAAACGACATCGCTATATATGCAGTTCATACGGCTTTAGACAATGCACTAAAAGGCGTCAATGACATCATTTGTAACACCTTAGGATTAACCAATAAAAAAATATTAATTCCTCAAAAAGGTAGTATTAAGAAACTAACGACCTACGTTCCAACAAAAAATGCTGAGTCATTAAGATCTGAATTATTTAAAGCAGGAGCAGGTAATATAGGAAATTATGACAATTGCAGTTTTAATACCGAAGGCAAAGGCACCTATAGAGGTAATGAATCTTCAAATCCGCAGGTTGGTAAAAAAGGTGAATTACATGAAGAACTTGAAACTCAAATTTCAGTGACCTTCAGTAAACATGTAGAAACTCAACTTTTAAATACACTCTTTGAACATCATCCTTATGAAGAAGTTGCTTTTGAAGTGACAACACTTGATAATTATAACCAAAATATTGGTATAGGAATGGTTGGAGAGTTGGCTAAAAGTCAGAAAACTGAAGCATTTCTCCAATTTGTCAAAGAAAAAATGAATGTCTCATGTATTAGGCATTCAAATCTTATAAAAGAAAACGTAGCAAAGATTGCGGTATTAGGAGGTTCTGGAAGTTTCGCTATTTCGGCGGCTAAAGGAGCTGGAGCTGATGTTTTAATTACTTCAGATTTAAAATATCATGATTTCTTTTCAGCAGAAAGCGACATTATTTTAGCAGATATTGGACATTATGAAAGCGAACAGTTCACAAAAAACTTTTTAGTAGACTATCTCTCGAAAAAAATTACTAATTTTGCAGTCGTTTTATCAACGACGAATACAAATCCGGTAAAGTATTTATAATTATGGCAAAAAAAGCTGAAGCATCTGTTGAAGATCGATTAAGAGCATTGTATGATTTACAATTAATCGACTCTAGAGTAGATGAAATTAGAAACCTAAGAGGAGAATTACCTTTAGAGGTTCAAGACTTAGAAGATGAAGTTGAAGGTTTAAATACAAGACTCGAAAAGTTAGGTACTAACTTAGATCTTATTGATGACCAAATCAAAGGAAAGAAAAACCTTATTGAGGAAGCAAAAGCGCTAATCAAAAAGTATTCTGAACAACAAAAGAATGTTAGAAATAACAGAGAATATAATTCTTTAACGAAAGAAGTTGAATTTCAAGAATTAGAAATTCAATTAGCTGAAAAGCATATCAAAGAATTTAAAGTTCAGATAGATCAGAAAAAAGAAGTTATTTCTGAAACTAAAAGCAAACTTAAAGATCGTACTACACACCTTAAGCACAAGCGTGGTGAGTTAAACGAAATTTTAGCTGAAACTCAAAAAGAAGAAGATGCTTTACTTAAAAAATCTGAAGATTTCCAAAAGAAATTAGATGAGCGTTTAGTAAATGCATACTTAAGAATTAGAAACAATGTAAAAAATGGATTAGCTGTTGTACCAATTGAAAGAGGTGCATCAGGAGGTTCTTTCTTTACTATTCCACCACAAATTCAAGTTGAAATTGCATCTCGTAAAAAAGTAATTACAGATGAACATAGTGGTAGAATTCTTGTTGACGCTGAATTGGCTCAAGAAGAACAAGATAAAATGGGAAAAATGTTTGCTAAACTTTAGTAAACACTACATTACAAATTAAATTAAGCCTTCATTTCTTGAAGGCTTTTTTATTTTAATAAAACTTTCACAATCTTCATATTAAGGTTTCTTATCTTTTATCGACTTAAAGAAAAATTAAACATAAAAATGAGAACACTTTTTACAACTTTGGTTATTACTGTATTATTTAGTTGCCAAAATACTGCGCAAGAAAACAAAGAGCAGCTTGCTGTTATTAACGCTAGTCCAATTGAAGTCCCTTTAGAAAATGGGAAAGCCAAAGCTTATTTCGCCAGTGGCTGTTTTTGGTGTGTTGAGGCTGTTTTTGAAAGTGTAAAAGGTGTTGAAGAGTCCATTTCTGGATATGCTGGAGGCCACACTCAAAATCCAACTTACGAATCAAATAGCTATGGTCGTGTAAAAGATCATGCAGAAGCGGTAGAAATTATTTATGATCCAAATGTAGTGAGTTTTGCAACATTAGTTGACGTCTATTTTGCGTCTCAAAACCCTACACAAGTCAATGGCCAAGGTCCAGATCGAGGGTTTCAATATCGCTCTATAATCTTTTACCAAAACGAAACACAAAAGAAAATTATAGAAGAGAAAAAAGCAGCTTTAGCTAAAGAACTCAATGCAACTATTGCGGCAGAAGTCTATCCGTTTCAAAAATTCTGGAGAGGTGAAGATTACCACCAAAATTATGAGCGACTACATCCTAATCAAAGTTATATTAGAAATGTATCTATCCCAAGATTATTAAAATTTCAAGCTAAAATGCCAGAAGTTTTAAAGAAACGCCATTAAAAGGACTTGTCATTCAGAACCAAGCGAAGAAACTATATACACTGAAGAGACATCATTAGTAATTTTGATTTTTTATTTGGTTGCTTTGATTTCAAAAATAAGAGGATACAATTTTTCTTTAGTTACATACATTCCTGAATCGGTTTTAATTAAATCAGGCAAAACATCATATGGACTTTCATCGTACTCGTTTAAGTAGTCAATTTTTAGACCTGCTTCAACAAGTGCGTTAATCACTTCGCTTAAACCATGATTCCAGCCATATTCTTTGCTTATCATCTTTGAAGTTTCATCGGCATAAGTCCCTTCATATTCCTCATAAATGGCTTCGTCTTGCATATAGCCGTATTTCATAATTGGTTTACCTTCTAAGTAATCAAACATCCAAACAATAGGATGAAACTCGACCATATAAAACGTGCCTCCCTTTTTTAAGCGTTCTGCAATCATTTTTCCCCAAGGTCTCAAGTCTGGCAACCATCCAATTACGCCATAAGAAGTAAACACGATATCAAATGTTTCTTTTATATACTTTGACGTATCCAAAACATTACATCGTACAAATTCTGCATCAAGCTGAAGTTCCTCATTTAAAGTTTTTGCCATGGCGATTCCATCATCACTCAAATCTACACCAACACATTTAGCGCCTACTCTGCTCCAACTCAAAGTATCTTGCCCAAAATGACATTGTAGATGTAATATAGACTTTCCTTTTACATCGCTCAAAGCTTTTAGCTCGTAAGGCATTAAAGACGATTTCCCTTTTTTAAAAGCATCTAAATCATACATGTCACTTTTAGAATGAATTTTCACCTTTTCATTCCATGTTTGCCGATTCACCTCAAAAAAATCTTCACTCATAATTACATTATTAAAGCTCTAAAGTAATAATTACTTCGGAAACAAAACTACTTTCATACCTTTACAATAAAACTGATGATACGACTTCTAACCATTTTATGCATGCTGACTATTCTGCTCGCTTGTAAAACTGAAACAAAAGAACATAACACCAAAACTGAAACAACTTCAGAAAAAATAAAAGAATTTACTCCTGCTGAAAAAATTGCTCAAGCTCATGGTATTGACAATTGGAATAACATTAATGAGATTCAATTCACCTTCAATGTTGATAGAGCTGACAATCATTTTGAGCGTTCTTGGACATGGAATCCTAAAACTGATGAGGTTAAACTAATATCAGAAAAAGGTGCTATTCAGTATAATCGTAAATCTATTGATAGCATATCAATGAGTTCAGATCGAGCCTTCATAAATGATAAATTTTGGTTGTTAATTCCTTTTCAATTGGTTTGGGATGAAGGCACAACAATTTCAGAACCTATAAAAGAAGTAGCTCCAATTTCTACAACTGAATTACATAAAATCACAATAGCTTACGGAAACGAAGGTGGCTATACACCTGGAGATGCCTATGATATTTATTATGGTGACGATTACAGGATTAGGGAATGGGTATTTAGAGAAGGAAACAAAAAAGAACCTTCAATGACCACAACTTTTGAAAACTATGAAGATATCAAGGGCATAAAAATTGCTAAAGATCACAAAATGGCTGAAAGCAATTTCAACCTTTACTTTACAAACATAAAAGTAAAGTAACTTATAAGGTTTAAATAAACATTCAAGTTAAAAATTGTTCGAAATAAAAACATCTAAACTGTAGCAATTAGACGTATATAAAGTATATAATATTCCGCTTTATGCGTCTATATATATTCAAAGCGCTTCATCTATTTAGTTGAAGCGCTTTTTACTTAGCCAATAAAGTTTTTATCGACGTGAGCGCCATCGCAATAGGGTTTGTTTTGAGAAGCTCCACATCTGCAAAAAGCTGTCGTTCTATTTTTAGTTTCTTTACGTCCATTGTTATGAGTCACTTTCAAAGTACCATATACTAAAAGTGGACCGTTTTCCATCACTTCGACTTTGGTATCTAGAGATTCTGAAGCTTCATTATCTTCACCATTCATATAATAGCTTAGTGCACCAGACGGACAAGCTTTAACTTGCTTAACTAATGCTTCCGTTGATGCTGCATCTATTTTAATCCATGGTTTCTCTTTAGGCTGAAACACATCACCTAAACCTTTAACACAAATTGCAGAATGAATGCAAGCATCAGGTTTCCAAACGATAGTAACTTCTCCGTTGGAGTATTCTTTTGTCTTTCCCATATCGCTTTGATTTCTTTAAAGATACTAAAAAAACAATTCATTTACACTCGAGAAATTGACGCTTTCAACTGTTCTTTCCTACCGTAATTATTCTTATTTTTGTTAGATACCATAAAACTAAACACCTTGTCCAACTATAAATCTGGTCTTGATTTTGCTAAACAACAAGACAAAAACGACGAACTTTCATCGTATAGATCACAGTTTCATCTTCCGAAAGACAATAACGGAAATGAACTTATTTATATGACAGGAAACTCTTTAGGTTTACAGCCTAAAATCACAAAAGATTACATTAATCAAGAACTAGAAGATTGGGCAAATCTAGGTGTTGAAGGCCATACAGAAGGAAGAAATCCTTGGTTGTATTATCATGAGTTCTTAACTGAAACCATGGCCAATATTGTAGGAGCTAAACCCATAGAAGTTGTGGTGATGAATTCATTAACAGCTAATCTTCATTTTATGATGGTCAGTTTTTATAATCCAACTCCTAAACGCTATAAAATCTTAATTGAAGCTGATGCCTTTCCAAGTGATAAATATGCTGTAGAATCACAATTGCGTCATCATGGTTATGATGAGAAAGAAGGGTTGATTTTATGGAAAGCACGCGAAGGCGAAGAACTTGCCAATTACGAGGACTTAGAATCAATCTTAAAGGAACAAGGCGACCAGATTGCGCTTATAATGATTGGTGGCGTTAACTATTATACAGGCCAATTTTTCGATTTAAAACGTATCACCCAACTTGGTCACAAACATGGATGCGTTGTTGGTTTCGATTGTGCTCATGGCGCAGGAAATGTACAACTTAATCTTCATGATTCTGGAGCTGACTTTGCGGTTTGGTGCACTTATAAATATTTAAACTCAGGACCAGGAAGTTTATCTGGCGCTTTCGTACATGAACGTCACGCACATAATAAAGAGTTAAATCGTTTTGCAGGTTGGTGGTCACATAACAAACAAACACGTTTTAAAATGCGTGATGAGTTTGACCAATTACCTGGAGCTGAAGGTTGGCAATTAAGCAATCCTCCTATTCTGTCTATGGCTGCCATTAGAGCTTCTTTAGATGTATTTAAAGCTGCTGGATTTGAAAACCTGTGTGAAAAATCAGTTCGACTTACAGGTTACTTCGAATTTTTATTAAACGAACTCAATAATTCGGATATAAAAATAATTACACCTAGCAATCCAGATGAACGTGGTTGTCAAATTTCAATCCAAGTGAAAAATGCTGATAAAAGTTTACATGATAAACTTACAAACGCTGGAATAATCACCGACTGGAGAGAACCAGATGTGATTAGATGTGCTCCTGTTCCTTTATACAATTCGTTTATGGATGTTTACGGATTTGTTGAACGGTTAAAAACCATTTTAAATTAAACAATGTTACCACGAACGCAGTCTAGAGGTCTTAAACAGGTCTCGAATGCGCTCAACCAGACAAACAAACATATGAAACAACAAAACATATTAATCATTGGAGCTGGTCTCTGCGGAAGTTTACTCGCATTGCGTTTAGGACAACGTGGTTATAACGTTACAGTATATGAAATGCGTCCAGATTTGCGTAAAACAGATATTTCTGCTGGTCGATCAATTAACTTAGCATTTTCAGATCGAGGCAATAAAGCCATGAAATTGGTTGGTATTGAAGACAAGGTGAAAGCATTATGTATACCTATGAATGGTCGAATGCTTCACGACAAAGAAGGCAATACGTTTTTATCAAACTATAGTGGTAGAGATCACGAGTATATCAATTCTATTTCTAGAGGAGAGCTTAACGGACTTTTATTAACTGAAGCAGAAAAACATGATAATGTTAGGATTCATTTTAATAAAAAATGTAAATCGGTAGATTTTGAACATACAACTGCAAGGTTTAGAGACTATGAAACAAAAGACGAGTTTGTGGAAGATGCAGACTGCATTATAGCTACTGATGGCGCAGGTTCGGCCTTGCGGAGAAGTTATTACTTAGAACGCAAATTTTTATTCAGTTTTTCGCAAGATTACTTAACTCATGGGTATAAAGAATTATCCATTCTTCCTACTGAAAGTGGAGATTATAAAACCTACAAAAACGCTTTACACATTTGGCCTAGAGGTGATTTCATGGTTATTGCTTTACCAAATTTAGATGGTAGTTTTACTGTAACTCTATTCTTAAGTTTTGATCAAGGTGAATACAATTTCAATAATTTAACAACACCAGAAATCGTAACGGAATTTTTCCAAAAAGAATTTCCTGATGCCTTAGAATTAATGCCTAATCTTGTTGAAGATTTCTTCGACAATCCAACTGCACCTTTAGGAACCGTAAAATGTTCGCCTTGGCATTACAAAGGGAATACCTTACTTATGGGAGATTCTGCTCATGCTATTGTGCCTTTTTACGGACAAGGGATGAATGCGTCGTTTGAAGATGTGGTAGAATTTGATGCTGTTTTAGACCAACATGAAGGCAATTGGGAAACCATCTTTTCTGAATATGAAAAAACCAGAAAGAAAGATACAGATGCAATTGCAGATTTAGCAATTGATAACTTCCATGAAATGAAAGACCACGTTGGTCAAGCTATATTTCAAGAAAAACGAAAAATTGAAATGGCTTTAGAGAGAGAATTCCCTGAAGATTATTCTTCAAAATATAGTTTAGTTACCTTCAACGAACATATTGGTTATCGTGAAGCCATGTTAAAAGGTCGTGCACAAGACAAAGCCATTTTAACAATGTTAGCAGATGGAATTATCTCAACCGAAGATGACATTAAAGATATCTTAGATAAAGTTCAATCAGAAACCAAAGCCATTCTTGAAGATGATAGAATTGCTGGTTTGCATTAAAAAAATGAATGTCACCTCGAGCGCAGTCGAGAGGTCTTAAAAAAGGTCTCGACTGCGCTCGACCAGACAAACTAATAAAATTATGAGCGAAAAAATAGTAACACCAAGAGGAGCCTATCCACATGTAAAACAAGTTGGCGATTTCATTTTCGTTTCGGGTACAAGTTCTCGACGACCAGACAATACAATTGCTGGTGTAGATATCATTGACGACATGGGAACTAAGCGCTTGAATGCCGAAACCCAAACTCGTGAAGTATTACAAAATATAGATGCCAATTTAAAAAAAGTAGGTGCCAGTTTAAAGGATGTTGTTGATGTGACTTCCTTTTTAGTGAATATGAATGATTTTGCAGGCTATAACAAAGCCTACGGAGAATTCTTCGACAAAGCAACTGGACCAACCCGAACGACAGTCGCAGTACATCAATTACCTCATCCAGATCTCGTTGTCGAAATTAAAGTGATGGCTTTTAAAAAACAAGAATGAACATTAAAAACTATATCAACGGAAACTTTCATAATCCCATTCTAGACAATTGGATAGACAACTACAATCCGTCTAATGACGAGATTTACGGCCAAATACCTAACTCATCAAAAGAAGACGTTGAAAACGCATATATTGCTGCAAAATCAGCGTTTCCAGTGTGGTCGCAAACCACTCTGGAAGAACGCAGTCGCATCCTTATAAAAATATCAGAATTATTAGAATCCAATTTGCAACGTTTTGCAGAAGCCGAATCTAAAGACAATGGAAAACCTGTATCACTTGCTAAAGCTGTTGACATTCCAAGAGCTGCGAGTAATTTTCGTTTCTTCGGAAATGCCATTACGCAATTCGCTAGTGAGAGCCATGAAAGTATTGGCCAACAAGCCATAAATTATACCTTGCGTCAACCCATTGGAGTTGTTGGCTGTATTTCACCTTGGAACCTGCCACTCTATTTATTCTCTTGGAAAATAGCTCCAGCACTTGCAGCCGGAAACTGTGTGGTTGCCAAACCTAGTGAAGTAACACCAATGACAGCATACCTTCTTGGGGAAATTTGCAACGAAGCTGGTCTCCCAAAAGGTGTTTTAAATATTGTTCACGGACTTGGAGGTTCAACTGGTCAAGCCATTATTGAACATCCAGATATAAAAGCCATTTCATTCACAGGAGGAACAGCAACTGGAGCTCATATCGCCAAAGTCGCTGCTCCAATGTTTAAAAAATTATCGTTAGAGTTAGGTGGGAAAAATCCGAATATCATTTTTGCAGATTGCGATTATGACGATATGCTTAATACGACCGTTCGTTCATCATTTGCAAATCAAGGACAGATTTGTTTATGTGGGAGTCGGATATTTGTGGAAGCATCAATTTATGAGACATTCAAAACCGATTTTGTAACGAAAGTAAAACAACTTAAAGTTGGTCATCCTTCTGAAGCTGACACAAATATTGGAGCTTTGGTTTCCAAACCTCATCTTGATAAAGTAAAAGACTACATTCAAATTGCTAAAGATGAAAACGGAACTGTATTATGTGGTGGAAATGAAGTCACTGTCAAAGGTTATGAAAATGGTTATTATTTAGAACCTACCGTTATTGAAGTTCAAAGTGATGAATGTCGCGTCAATCAAGAAGAGATTTTCGGGCCAGTAGTCACCATAATGCCATTTCATACTGAGGATGATGTTTTAAAAATGGCAAACAAAGTAAAATACGGGTTATCCGCAACCTTATGGACAAATGATTTAAAACGCACAATGCGAATGAGCAACCAATTGCAAGCAGGAATAGTTTGGGTTAACACTTGGATGATGCGCGATTTGAGAACACCCTTTGGAGGCGTTAAAGCTTCTGGAGTTGGTCGTGAAGGTGGTTTTGAAGCCTTACGTTTTTTCACCGAAGCTAAGAATGTTTGCATTAAATATTAAAGGAGTAAGGTCTCGACTTCGGTCGACCAGACAATAAATAAAAATTTAAAACTAAATGTCACTTCGAGCTCAGTCGAGAGGTTTCAATAGAATTTAAAATATGGATTTACAACTAAACAACAAATACGCATTAGTCTGTGGAAGCACAGCAGGAATAGGCAAAGCAACAGCTTTAGCGCTAGCCGAAGAAGGGGTCATAGTTACACTTATTGCTAGAAATGAAGACAAGCTTAAAGTCACTTTAGCCGAATTACCTCAACATAGATCTCATGATTATATCGTTGCAGATTTTTCAAATCCGAAAGCATTAAAAGAAAAGGTAAGTGATTATATATCTAATAATCATGGGTTCCATATTTTAGTAAATAATACAGGAGGACCAAAAGGCGGACCTGTTTTTTCAGCAGATGTTTCAGAATTTGAAAGTGCATTTACCCAACATTTGAAATGTAACCATGTGCTAGCACAAGCGGTTGTTCCATTTATGAAAAGTGAAGCTTATGGTCGAATTATAAATGTGATTTCTACATCTGTGAAACAACCACTTGATGGCTTAGGTGTTAGCAATACCATACGAGGTGCTGTGGCTAATTGGAGTAAAACTTTAGCCAATGAATTAGGACAATTTGGAATCACGGTCAACAACGTGCTTCCAGGAGCAACAGGCACCGAACGTTTAACTGAAATCATTAAAAACAAATCGGCCAAAACAGGCACAACTGAAGATGAAGCTGCTAATGCTATGAAAAGTGCTGTGCCAGCTAAACGCTTTGCAAAACCTCAAGAATTGGCAGATGCTATTACGTTTTTAGCTAGTGAACGCGCTGCTTACATTAATGGAATAAATCTTCCTGTTGATGGCGGACGAACAAAGTCATTGTAAACGAAAGAACAAAGAGCACCTTCTTTTTTAATATTAAATCCATTTATTATTACTAATTTTATTGGATTGATGAATTTGCGTTAAGGATTGAAAGGTTTATTTGAGCTCATCTCTGATAGCGAGCCTTGAAAGCCTGACCCTTTATGGGTAACGCCCAAAATAAAACACTATGAGTAAATTATTTCCACCCATAAATTTTAAAGCTTGGATTGAAGAAAATCGACATCTTTTAAAGCCACCAGTTGGTAATAAAGTCGTTTGGAAAGATGGTGATTTTATTGTCATGGTCGTTGGTGGACCTAATAGTAGGAAAGATTATCACTATAATGAAACACCTGAATTTTTCTATCAAGTTGAAGGTGACATAGTTTTAAAAGTCATTGACAAAGGCACGCCTAAAGATATTCATATTAAGGAAGGAGACATATTTTTACTACCACCTAAAGTACCACATTCTCCGCAAAGAGGTGCAAATACGGTAGGTTTAGTTATTGAGTATCCTCGTGAAGAAGGTGTGCAAGATGCCTTATTATGGTTTTGTGAAAACTGTACAACTAAATTGTATGAAGAGGACTTTACCTTAGACAATATTGAAACTGATATGCCAGCTATTTTTGACAAATATTATGGAGACAAGGACAAACGTAGTTGTCCGAATTGTGGAGAAATCATGCAGCCACCTAAAAAAGTTCAATTAGAAGAGTAAATTAATTAACTCCTGAAATCATTTTAGGATACTATTATGGAAAAACGAAAATTAAGAATAAACGGTCATTCCCACCTGCTTCCCTATCCGGAAGAAATTCCTGAATTCATGAAAGATAAAGGGATTTTTTGGGTAGATAAAGATCGTAAATTCATGCTTCAAAAAGACTGGAATCGCCCGATTACAGATTCTAGTTTCTTTCTAGATGAGAAGCTTGCTTGGATGGAGCATTTTAAGATTGACCATGCCGTAGTTTTAAACTTATCTCAACTTTACGGAAATGGCTTAAGGCTTGAAGAAATGAAACAAGCATTACGTTTTCAAAATGATTTTAATGCCAGAGTACAGAAAGAAAATCCAAGCAAATTTACAACAGGTTTTGTTGTACATCCAGGTTTTGTAAGAGGTGCCTGCTGGGAAATTGAACGTTGTGTTGAAGAGTTAGGCATGCAGTTATTATGTTTACCAACACATTATATGGATACCATTGGAACTTGGCGTTGCATTTTTGATGAAGAGAATGAGCCGATTTTTGAGCTCGCAGATAAATATAATTTAGCAGTAGAAATTCACCCTTATGATGGTGAGAAATTTATAAAACTTGAAAACACATCTTGGCGTTTTCACTTAATTTGGATGCTTGCACAATGTGCAGATGCTTATCATTTTTTAACCTTAAATGGCTATTATGAAAAGTATAAAAATATGCGTATTTGCTTTGCTCATGGTGGGCAATTAGCTCAAATTAATTTGGGTAGACGTATCCAAGGCTTTGATGGTAGACCAGATTTATTTAAAGATAAAACCCACCCTAGAAAAGCTGTTGGTCATAAAAATATTTTCTTTGACACTTTAGTTCATGATACTGGTGGACTTGAGTTACTTATAAGAAATCAAGGTTCTAAACAAGTATTAATGGGATTAGATGATCCCTATCCTTTAGGCGAAATGGAAAGCGTGCAACAAAGTTCGTATCCTGGTAAAATATTAGATCTCGCTGTAGACCGAAAGATTATAGGAGAAACTGAACGTGATGCCATTTGGGAAGATAATGTCATACAGTGGTTATGCGGTGATAACGAAGATGCTAAGCAAAAACTTGTGAATAGGATTTTATCGTAATTTAGAAATAACAAAAAAAAACCTTTCAACTCTATTAGAATTGAAAGGTTTTTTATTTTCTATTGGTTTAAACTATAAGCCTAAAGCGTCTGTCCCTTGTTCAAAAATAACATCAACTGGAATGTTAGCCTCACTTAAACGATCTAAATCAGCTTGAAGTTCTGGTGAAATAATTCCACTTTGAGCAACTAATTTTGAAACAGCATCATAATCACCATCACCTTGAATTGTTAAAATTAGATTTGACAAATCTTTCATAGCCCGTAACATTTTATCAAAGTTTACTTTATATGTACCGTCTTCATTTCGTGAAAACGCTCCCTTTTCTTTAAAAAAGTTAAAACGAATCATATTGGCTTTACCATGAGCAGAAGATGCTCCAAAGCGAACTGAGCGAAAAATACCAGCCATAAACGTAACCATATTATCTTTTATATCTTCTTTCAATTCACCTCGTTCTTGTAATTGCTGTATCATATATAAGCCTAAGATGTCTGCTTTACCTTCTTCTAAAGCACTAGCATGTTCTTTTAAAGATGTTCTCACAGTACCCTTTCCATTAATGGTATTCTTTATACCTAAACCATGAGCTACTTCATGAAACATAGTATTTGCAAAAAACGCATCAAATGTGATGTGTTTACGCTGACTTTCTTCAATTAACACATCCGAAATTGGCAATAAAATTTTATCAAACTTTGCTCGCATAGCATTTTTTAATTGTAAACGACGTGTCCCTTTTTGCAGTTGCACTTCTTCATCATTTGGAAGGTTAATTGCTATGGTTTTACTACCCGAATTACAATCACCAGCATAATACACCACATCATAAGCGTTTAAATCACTATCTGTTCCAGGTTTTTCAGCTTTATACGCGTCATCTACAGGCAAGCCTTCTTGAAGCTCAGGTAAATAAGCACTAAACTTTGCTAAACGCTTACTCCATTCTTGATCTTTAATCAACACGTAGGCTTCATGAGCTGCTTTGTTTCCAAACATCTGGTCTTCGTAGGTTTCAATTGGACCTATAACAATATCAAGTGTATTGGTTTTCATATCCATCCAAGCCAAATCACTAGCTTGGTAATTATCATCTAACAATGCTTTGGATCTCAATTTCAAATACGCCTGCAAACCTTCATCTTCAGCCAATTCAGAAGCTTGTACAAGTAAATCTGACACCTCTTTTAACTCTTCTGCAAATTGAACATGATAAGGTATAGAATATAAAGCTCCGTTCTCATCACGTCTAACAAAATTATAAATACTTGATTTGTTTTCTATATCTGCAGATACAAACTCTTCTTTAGTCATGTCTTTTGGATAAAAGTTTGCTCCTAAAGGCTTTTCTTTAAATCCATCAACAAAAGGGCTATTTCCATCAAGTCGATCCCATGGACCATAATTAATTTCTACAAACTTCTTTGTGTCTTCATCTGAAATGGAATTTAACAGCTCTTTTTTATCTCCATAAGCTTCAAACCAAAATAAATCGTTCATTTTATCTGCTGCCTTAATAAGCAACGGAATCATTTTACGTTCGTTTTCAGACAATCCACTAATATCTGCTGTAAGCTTAAAACTCACATATTTACTTAGTTTCTTTTCTAAAGGTGTCATTTCTTTTTCTGGCATTACGACCTCCTCTTTTTTATCTCCTTTACATGAAGTAACTATCACTAATAGTGACAGCATGGCTATTATTTTTTTCATAAATTTTAATAGGTTTATTTAGTTTTCCAAAGTTAATTAAATTAATAAGTTTCAACAGGCAGTAACGTCTATTTTTTATTATAGACATTTGGTATTATCCATTTATAATTTTCAAAAACACATCTGCAAATGGATCTTGATTTACTACAGTGTAATAAAATAATGCGCCTAACCAACCATGTAGCAATCCTAAAACGTATAAATTTTTTGATTTTAAATACACATAACCATAATATAAAGCTAAAAAGAATGTACCTATCATTAACCAATTTGAAGGGTAATGCACTATAGAAAAAAGTATTGCTGTCAATACGATAACCGGAAATTTATTCAATCTAACAAATTTGAGAGTATTCAAGTTACCAGCAACAAGTCCAATTGTTAGAAATTGTTGAACCGTTCCCCAAATAGGATACGTGATTAATAATGGAATAATATGCCATGATAAATTAAGTGTTCCTTGAAGATAACCAATGACCAGAAATGATAGAATTGAAAGTAAAGCAAAAGGCATCATTAGTCTTAAAACTGTTTTAAAATTATCAATCCGAAATCCCCAATCTCTTAAAACTAACGTATCTTTTTTATAGCGATACCTAATGTAAATTGACCAAGCCAAAATAGCAAAAACCACGAATGGTAATCGCCAATTTAAATAATCCATAAATACAAATTTACCAACACCAGTTAAGGCAACAGCAATGATTTCTAATAGTCTTACTTTATCAGAAATTGGTCGTGTCAAACTAAAGTTTGAGAATTCAACTAAATATTTTGTGAGTTTTGATTTCATCTTTATTGTTTTAAAACCTCGCAGAAAAAACTACGAGGTTTATTGTCAGCATATTTACTACTAACCATCATCAAAACTAACCTTTAGTCTTCATTTGTTTTAAGGTCTTTATCAATATAAGCTACATCTCTAGTGTTCTTTTGTACTGCAATTGCAGAAAATAGACTTAAGGTAAATGACATGCCATAGAATCCCTTCTCACTCAGCTCTAAATCTGCATTCCAAAGGCCAATAATTAATAGTACAATGGCAGCAATAGAGGTAAACCAACTAATCCCATAATACATTTCGGTAACCTGAATATCTTCAAGTTTATCTCTTACTGCTTTTTGAACTGAAATCACTGAGAATAATCCGAAAAGTAAAATGGTGAAATAGTATCCTTTTTCATTAAGTTCCATATTTGCATTCCATAAACCTATACAATATGAAACCATTCCAATACATAAAGCCGTCCAAGAAGCTCCAATAAATGCAGGCGTAGGTTTTTGGTTATAGATCTTTTTCTCTTTCTTTTTCGATTTAACTTTGTCGTCTTCTTTTAACGATACTGTTGTTTGATAATTCATAATGTTTTGTTTTAATGATTATGATACAAATGTGCAACGATAAGCACAACACGAAAACACAGATTTAATGAAATACTGACGATTATATATGTATTATAGTATTCAATAACGTTATATTTAGTGCATTCATAATATATATACTGACGACTAAATGACTGATTTAAATACTATAGTTTCCACGTTTTCTTCCGAAGAACAACAACGATTTATCAAATACTTAGAAAACAAGAACAAACGAAACGACACAAAGAACATCGAACTATTTAAACTATTAACCAAAGAAGACCTTAGCTCAAAAGCATTGTGCTTCGCTATTTATAAAACAGATAATAAAGTAGCTTATCATGCCCTTAGAAAACGACTTTATCAATCACTAGTTGATTTTATTGCCAATACAAATCTTGAAGAAGAGAATTCTATTGACATGCAAATCATAAAATACATTTTGGCGTCAAGAACATTTTTAATTAAGAAACAATTTAAAATTGCTTATGCCATTTTAGATAAAGCTGAAGTTTTAGCTCATGAACATTCCTTGTTTCCAATATTAAATGAAATCTATCATACTAAAATTCAGTACGCCTATTTAAACCCAAAAGTTGACATAGATGAATTGATTTCTAAATTTAAAATCAATCAGAAAAATCACTACCTAGAGGAAGAACTCAATATGGTTTATGCTAAAATACGGCAAACCTTAAATGATATGACCTTTAAAGGTGAAGTTATAGATTTTCAAACTATTTTAAACACTACACTAGCTGAACATAACATTAGCCTCAACAATTCGATGTCATTTAAATCGCTCTATCAGCTCATGACTATCGTAAGTATTTCGGCTTTTGTAACCAATGATTATCTAAAAATAGAATCCTTCCTATTGGAAACATATTCAAAAATTAGAACACACAAATTAAAAGACAAGCAATTGTATTATCACATTCAAATTGTGTATATGATTGCGAATACGTTATTCAGAAATAAAAAATTTAAAATGTCTTTATTGCATTTAGAGACTATGAAAGTTTTAATGGAAAAACAACGAAGAAAGCATTTTAAAACTTTTGAATTAAAATATAATTTGCTGTTAGCCTTAAATTTAAATTATTCTGGTTTTCAAAACAAAGCCATTGAAAACCTTGAAGAATTTAAGCAATCAAAACACAATGACCTTGAATCCTTTTTAGATATTCAATTAAGTCTAGTTATGTTTTACATCCAGGGTTCAAAATTTAAGAACGCGCAACATCTTTTTTCAAAATTTTACCATACAGATAAATATTATATTGAAAAGGCAGGAAAAGAATGGATTATTAAAAAAAGTCTAGTTGAAATTATTCTACATATCGAATTAGGACATATAGATTTAGTAGAATCAAGATTACTTAGCTTTAAGCGTAACTACAATTCATATTTAAAACAAATTCAGCAAGAGCGTGTTTTAACCTATTTGAAGTTAGTAAACCATTATTATAAACACCCAGAATCTGTGACTACTTCAAAATTCAAGGACAAAGTTGAAGCCTCATTTAATTGGATAGAAGCTGAACAAGAAGACATTTTTGTAATGAGTTTTTTCGCTTGGTTAAAAAGTAAAATGGAGAACAAACCACTTTATGAGACCACCTTGCAACTTGTAGAAATTGTCAAAAAAAGCTAAATTCAAGTTAAAATAAAAAGTATATTAAACCTTTAAAATCTTTTGTAGTCTTAACTACATCAATTAAAAAAACAAATAATTAAAAATTATGAAGAAATTAATGCTGATTGCAATTGCTTTATTAACCTTAAACGCAACTGCACAAGACAAAAAAATCAAAAAAGGACATCTTAATGATTTATCTGCCGAAGAAGTGGCTACTTTAAAAACCAAAAAATTGACGTTACACTTAGACTTGACTGAATCTCAACAAGAGAAAGTAAAGACCATTGTTCTTGAAGAAGCAAAATATAAAGAAAACCAAAGAGCTGTTCACAAGAAAAAAAAGAAAGATGAAACGTCTAAAAAACTATCTAAAGAAGATCGATACGCTATGGCTAACGAACGTTTAGATCGACAAATTGAAATGAAAAAACAGATGAAAGCTGTCTTAAATGCTGAACAATACAAAAAATGGGAAGCATCGCTATCTAAGAAAAATCAAAAAAAACGAAAAGCTCTTCGTGGTAAGAAATCTGATAAAAAGCAATAAGCCTAATTGTATTATTCGATTTATGAGCATTGATTTTTAAAATCAGTGCTTTTTTTATTTGCCATTTTAAATTAAAAATCATTAATTTAGTAGCCTAAATTTCTTTCAAAATATCATAATGATGAAAAAACTAATAACACTTTGCTTTTTTGCGTTTGCACTTATGTTTAGCACGCAAGGATTGGACGCTCAAAACAAAATAGAAATTAATGGAGCAGCTTCAGAAAAAGCAAAAGACATTCAAAAGAATATTAAAATCAATAGTAATCAATTAGAGGAAGTTTACCAAGCTTACAAGGCATTTGAGACTACCTATCAAACGATTAGTAGTGATTTACAAGGAAATCAAGTACAACTTGAAAAAATTAATACCATTTTAGATAAAAGATTAAGTGAGATTTTAAACCAGGAGCAATTTGACAAATATATTGCCCTTTACAGGTCTAATTAGTCTTTAAGGAATACCTAATAAAAAAGCCTACTTAAATTTAAGTAGGCTTTTTTATTATAAGCTTTTTGCAACTTTCGCAACAGCGGCAATAGTTGCGTCTAAATCTTCATAACTAAGGGCATCAGTAATAAACCAAGTTTCAAAAGCACTCGGAGCGATATAAATCCCTTCGTTTAGCATCCCATGAAAAAAGGTTTTAAAAGTTTCATTATTACCTTTTACAGAACTTTCAAAATCTACAACATCATCTTTTGAAAAATGAATGGAAATCATAGACCCAACCCTATTAATAGTGTGTGTAATTCCTGCATCAATTAAAGCTTGAGAACAGCCTTTATGCAAATACTTTGTTTTATCTTCTAGTCGCTGAAACAATTCTGCGTCATTATTTATAGACGATAGCATAGCAAGTCCAGCAGCCATTGCTAGTGGATTTCCACTTAAAGTACCAGCTTGATATACACTACCTAAAGGTGCTAAATGATTCATTATTTCGGTACGACCAGCAAAAGCACCAACAGGAAGTCCACCACCAATTACTTTTCCGAAGCATACAATATCAGCATCAACACCATACAACTCTTGGCAACCACCTTTAGCCAGTCTGAAGCCTGTCATAACTTCATCAAAAATCAATAAGATTCCATTGGCATCACACTCACGTCTTAGCGCTTGTAGAAAACCATCTTTTGGCGGAATACATCCCATATTTCCAGCAACTGGTTCAAGGATAATACAGGCAATTTCATTTGGATTGGCTTTAATCAGTGCCTTCACATTATCAATATCGTTAAATCTCGCCAACAAAGTGTCTTTGGCAGTACCTTGTGTCACACCTGGACTATTTGGGCTTCCAAAAGTAACAGCTCCACTACCAGCTTGAATTAAAAACGCATCACTATGACCATGATAACAACCAGCAAATTTTATAATCTTATCTCTTTTCGTAAATCCTCTTGCTAAACGAACGGCACTCATACAAGCTTCTGTCCCAGAATTCACAAATCTGATCTTATCAATATTAGGCACCATTGACACTGCCAATTCAGCAATTTTAGTTTCAATTTCGGTAGGCATTCCAAAGGATGTACCCAACTTGGTTTTTTCAATCACAGCATTGACAACGGGTTCAAAAGCGTGACCTAAAAGCATTGGTCCCCAAGAATTTATATAATCGATATAACGATTATCATCTTCATCATAAACATAAGCGCCTTTGGCAGATTTTGCAAAAATTGGAGTTCCTCCAACGGCTTTAAATGCTCTAACTGGAGAATTAACACCTCCTGGAATAACCTTCTCTGCGTCTTTAAAAAGCGCACTACTTCTTTTGTACATCATATTTATTTTACTATCAAAATCTGACCAATTGACAATTCATTATTAGCAAGATTATTAAGTGATTTAAGCTTATCAACAGTAGTATTATACGTTTTAGATAACGAATAAAGTGTATCACCTTTAACTACAGCATGTGTGATGCTAACATTATTTTGATTATTTGAGATACTTTTTTCTTTTCCTAAAACCATATCATCAAACTTATAAAGTTGATAGCGTTCAATTAAACTAATTAATTTTTCCGGATATTTTCTATCTGTTGCATAACCTGCAGCTCTTAATCCTTTCGCCCAACCTTTATAATCATCTTCTTTTAATTGAAATAATTTCGAATATCGACCGCGAGAGGTTAAAAATGTTGAATGATCTTCAAATGAAGACTCTGCATGTTTATATTTTCTGAAACACTCTTGAGAGGCATCATCATCATGATAAATTTTTTGACCTGTCCAACCATGACATTTAATTCCAAAATGGTTATTCGCCTTTACGGCCAAACGACCTTTCCCAGAACCTGATTCCAGAATCCCTTGTGCTAATGTAATACTTGCAGGTATTTTGTACTTTCGCATTTCTTCCGTTGCAATAGCGCTAAAATTAGCAATATAAGCTTCGGTTGCGTTTAGATGGGATGTTGGTTTTGAAGGGGTTTCAGAAGTTGTTGTTCTGTCGGTTTCTGTCGGTTTTGAAACTTGTTCTGTTTTTTGTTTACTCCCCTTCTTTTTTGTAACAATTTTTCGCTTGGAACTGCAACTTACAGCTAAAAGTGAAATCAAAAACATAATACTAATTCTCTTCATAAATTCTTAAACGATTAAGGGCTTGTTTTGTTGTTTTAATTTTGCGTTCATTCCTACTATTCCTTGCAAACCACCTGTATGAATTGCTAATATTTTTGCGTCTTTTTCAAAATAGTCTTTAGAGATTAAATCATAAATTCCATACATCATTTTACCCGTGTAAACAGGATCCAGTGGTACATTATACTTTTTCTTGAACCGATTAATAAATTGAATTAAATCTTCATTAATCTTTGCATAACCTCCAAAGTGGTAATCGGAAACAAGCTCCCAATTATTTTTATTTACAAATTTAGTGATTTCTTCCTGTAAAAAATCACCTTTTAACGCTGGAAAACCAATAATTTTTTGATTAGAATTACTCGCATTTATTAATCCAGAAATTGTACCTCCTGTCCCAACTGGACAACATATATAATCAAATTTTTCATTAACCTCTTCCAATATCTCTTCGCAACCTTTTACTGCTAATTCATTAGTTCCTCCTTCTGGAATAAGATAAAAATCACCAAACTCCTTTTCCAATTGCTCAATAAAACTTTTAGATGTTTTGTGTCTATAGTGTTCTCTTGAAACAAATTTAAATTGCATACCACAAGCCTTTGAAACTGACAAAGTGGAATTTAATGTCCTTAAATCCTTTAATTCTTCTCCTCTAATAACTCCAATAGTTTGAAAGTTATTTTCTTGACCTGCGTGAGCTACTGCGGCAATATGATTTGAGAATGCTCCTCCAAATGTCAATAATGTCTTTTTATTCAGCTTTTTTGCTTCCAGCAAATTGTATTTAAGTTTTCTCAATTTATTACCCGAAACATGAGGGTGATTTAGATACTCAGGCTTTATAAAAACATGATTATCAATTGAAATAAGGTTTTTATCCATAAAATGAAACACTTTATCAAAAAAATAAATTAATCAATAAATATCTATAAAAATTATTTATTTTTGATTAAATTTGGAGATTACTTAGCCACAGTATTATCTGAATCTTATAAATCCTACATAATTGACAGTAAAATAGTCAATGTGATATGCCTTAAATTAAAAGATTATGATTAGAAAAATACTAGCTTTCTTATTATTAGTAATTACAACTCAATTAACTTTAGCTCAAGCCCCTGGAACAGATTGCGCATCTGCAGCTCCAATTACACTAGCACCTGGTACGACAGTATCTACTGGATTGCACACTGTTGCTAATCCTGGCGGTACTTATGCAGGAACAGGTTGTGACCCTGGAAGTTCTTGGTACACTGGTGGCGATGATGGTATTTACTCCATAAATGTTACTATTCCAGGAGATTACACTTTCGCATTTGCAAATAATGGTACGACATGGAAATCATTATCCGTTCATAATACTTGCCCACCAACTAATGGTGCGGATTGCATAGGAGGTGTTGGAACTGGATCATTTCGAGATAATTCAAGAACTCTAACTTTAGCAGCAGGTATGCATTATATAGTTATTGATTGTTGGAGTGCAGCAGCTACTTATCCTCCGACACCAGGAGCAACACCAATTCCTACATTTGAATTACTTATAACATCACCAATTTCAAATGATGACTGTTCTGGAGCTGTTGAATTATTTTCAGACGTTGACTGTACATTTAAAACATATACCAATGCTGGTGCTACTGGATCTGTTGGTGCTCCTGCTCCAGGTTGTGCTAATTATCAAGGTGGAGACGTTTGGTTTTCTTATGAGGTTAATATTACTGGAGAATTTACAATTACTACTCAAGCTGGTGTAATTTCAGACAGTGGAATGGCAGTATATTCAGGAACCTGTGGTTCTTTAGTGTTGTTAGACTGTGACGATGATTTCGGAACTGGACTTATGTCCACGATAACAATTACGGGAAGAACACCAGGAGAAATTGTTTATATAAGACTTTGGGAATATGGAAATAACAACAATGGTACTTTTGGTATTTGTATTACAACACCAATACCTCCTGGCGACAACGGCGTGTATCACGACTGTCCTAATGAAAGAAGTCAGTCATTGACCTCAGACTTTACTTGCCCTCCAGGTATTAATTCATCGAATACTGTGTTCGGGAACCTTGATGGAGCTCCCACAGCAGATAGACAAAATTCGGCAGCAAACAATACTACTTGCAATACTAATGTTGGTGCAGCAAGACGTTATGAAGGCATAAATTTCACAGTACCAACGACTGGACTTTATGTTATTGATATGACTGCAGCCGCTGGATTTGATGGCATGGGATATATTATAGTTAATGATGGGTTATATACTATTGGTTCATGTGCAACTGGGACTTTTGTCATCAGAGATGATGATTCTGGTGCAGGTCTTAATTCAAGATTAACAGTGACATTAACAGCTGGTACACCTTATACACTTATTACAACAGAATTTAACTTAGGTAGTGGCAATAGCCCTTATACATGGACTGTAACCACAGGCCCTAATATTAATTGGGAAACAGTATTTCCAATTGAATGGTATACAACAGCATCTGGTGGAACTCCTATAGAAACTGGACCAGGATTTAATCCAGTAAACTATCCAGGTTCTGGATTAACAGATACTAGTGTAGCTGGTATTTACTCATATTGGTATGCTTGTCCTACTACTCCTGCAGTTAGAACTCGAGTAGACTACGTAATAGGTAAACATTGGGAAGGTTCAACATCAAGTGATTGGAATACGGCATCTAACTGGCATGGAAACTCAGTACCTACGAATTCACAGTGTGTGTATATTCCTGATGGAACTGTTACTATTCCTGTTCTTAATGACCCTATTGTACCTGATGACTATGATGCAGACGGTTTAAACTTAACCGTTCGTAATGGAGCTTCGCTTACCTTAGCTTCAGATGTAAATACGAATAACTTTGGTTCGTCATTAACTATTCAAGATTATATTAGTGTTGAAGCAACTGGTTCATTAATCGTTGATAATGATGCTAGTTTAATTCAAGTAAATGACACGCCTTCAGTTGCAAATAGTGGCAATATTACAGTCAATAGAATCGCAAACGTAAGCCGAACTGACTATGTATATTGGGCAAGTCCTGTACAGGGCACAAGTGTGTCATCGGTTTATGGTGCAAATACACCTTTGAGTTATATATTTGAATGGATACCAACAGTACCTACAGGTTTATTTGGACCTCCTGCAGACAATGCACCTATTTGCTTTGGAGAGTGGAATAACAATAGTACTCTAACAATGAGTCCTGGACAAGGTTATGCCGTAAGAGGCCCTAATGATCACAGTAATGTGACATCTATTGATGAGAATGTTACATTTAATGGTGTACCAAATAATGGTGCCATTACGCAACAAATACTTAGTGGAACGAATCCTTCTACTAATAGTCCATACGTAAATACGATTACGAATAATTATGGATTAACAGTAACGGCTTCTGATGACAACTGGAATCTTTTAGGGAATCCTTACCCATCAGCTTTAGATGCAACAGCATTTTTATCAAGTAATACAGCCCTTGAGGGTTCTGTACATATTTGGACGCATTCAACTCAAATAGGCAATAATGGCCAGTCGTTCTACACTCAATTTGGATCTACATACGACGTTAGCGATTATATTTCGTTCAACTTTTCTGGACCTAGTTATCCTGACACCTCTTTTTCAGGTAAAATTGCTTCAGGACAAGGCTTTTTTGTTATGGCCTTGAATGATAATGAGTCTGGTAATGTTACTTTTAATAATAGTATGCGTAGTAGAACTCACAGTAATACTGACTTCTATAGAACAACCAATGACAATGAAAACACAATAGATTCTAATACCTTAGAACGTCACCGCATTTGGTTAGACTTGGTTGACCCTAACAATGCTTCATCAAACATTTTAGTTGGCTATATTGAAGGAGCAACTCAAGAAAAAGACAGATTATATGATGCATTGGCTAGAGAAGCTAATAGTTTAAGTTTATATTCTAAAATTGGAAATCAACGTATGATAATACAAGGCCGTTCATTACCTTTTGATGAAAACGACCAGGTTTCTTTAGGAACGGTAATTCCTCAATCAGGAGAATATACTATAGCAATAAGCGCTGTTGATGGATTGTTTTTAGAGGACAGTCAAAACATCTATTTGGAAGACACTCACAATGATGTAATACATAATTTAAGAGCAGCTCCATATACCTTTACAGCAACAGAATCTGCAGATTATGGAGACCGTTTCATTCTGAGATATACAGATGATGCTTTAAGTATAAATGAGTTTGACTTAGATGAATTAAGTATCGTCGCTCCTAAAGGCAACTATATAAAAATCAATTCTGAAACTAGCCCTATTGCAGCAGTAACTGTTTTTGACCTACTTGGAAGATCATTGATTGATAAATTTAATATCGGAAATACAGAGTTCATTTTAACAAATCACAATTTATCTAGTGGAGCTTATTTGGTTAAGGTAACTTTAAACAATGGTTTATCAAAAACACAAAAAGTAATTCTAAAACAATAGTTTTAAACCATTAGTCATACATTCAAAAAAAGGTCTAGATACAAAATTATCTAGACCTTTTCTGTTTTAAACACCTTGCACATATTTAAAAAAAATGTGCTTTTCACCTTTAAATTTATCCTATTTAAATGGCTAAAGTTATTAACTTAATTCAAAAAACAACATAATTTCATGCTTTACAATAGCATGATTATCAAGTAGATTAAGGGTTTTACCCCTAAAACTAAACAGTTGAACAAAAAAATAAACAAATCCTAAAATTTTTGTTAAAATTATTTAAATTTGATTAAATTGTTAAACTAGATTCCCCACAATCTGCACTGTACCATTCAACCTCATAGAAGATCTATAGTATATGGTTTAAAGATCTTGTTTTAAATTTTATATCATGATTAAAAAACTACTTTTACTTTTAATAGTTGCATTTACACCCTTGTTGATGTTAGCTCAAGCTCCAGGTGCTAACTGCGGAGCAGCAACACCTATAGGGCTTGTACCTGGTGGCACAGTATCAACAGGATTACAATCAACTGCAGGATTAGGCGATACCTATGGTGTAGGAATTAGTTGTAATACAGGATCTGGATTTTACGGAGATGGAACAGATGGCGTGTATTCAATAAACGTCACAAGTGGAGGTGATTACACCTTCACATTCGCAAATACTGGTAATACATGGAAATCACTGTCAATACATTCTGGTTGTCCACCTACAAATGGTAATTGTATTGGTGTTACTGGAGGAATTATAACTGGAGGTGCTCAAAGTGGCACAACAGGCCCACTAACTTTAACACCTGGCACCTATTATTTGGTGGTTGATTCATGGGCTGTTTTAACTCCATCTGCAAGTTTTACTTTAGAAATCACATCACCAATCGCAAATGACGATCCATGTGGTGCAATCCCTTTAACATCAAACATACCTTGTACTTTTACAACATCCACAACGGCTAACGCTACGGCTTCTGCAGGAATACCTGCACCAGGTTGTGCAAGTTATAATGGTGGTGATGTCTGGTTTACGACTGTAGTTCCTGCAAGTGGGACTATCATTGTTGAGACAGACACAGGAGTCATTACAGATAGTGGAATGGCTATTTATTCTGTTGTAGGTTCATGCCCAACACCAACACTAACTTTAATTGAGTGTGATGATGATGGTAGTGCTAATGCTCTTTTTATGTCAGCTATTACTAGAACAGGTTTAACTCCAGGCGAAACAATTTATATACGTGTTTGGGAATATGGCAATAATAATCCTGGAACTTTTAGCATTTGTGTCTCAGAACCTCCTGGACCTCCAGTTAATGATGAGCCGTGTAACGCCATAGTTTTAGGGGTAAATTCAACTTGTTCATTTACGACTTATACCAATGAGAGCGCAACGGCATCTGCGAGTGTAGCTGCTCCAGGTTGTGGAGGCTATAGCGGTGGAGATGTGTGGTTTAGACTTGTTGTTCCTGCAAGTGGTAGTATTCTAGTTGATACTAATACAGGTGTAATGACTGATAGTGGAATGGCTATGTATCAAGGTGCTTGTGGAGCTCTTAATTTCCTTGAATGTGATGATGATGATAGTAACAATGGTGCTATGTCTTCTATCACAAGGACAGGATTAACGCCTGGTGCAAACATTTATATTCGTATTTGGGAATTTGGAAATAACAATAATGGTACGTTTGATATTTGTGTGACTGAGCCACCACCACCTCCAACGAACACAGATTGTGCTTCTGCTACAGATCTTAACTGTGGACAATCAATTTTTACAACAACAAATGGGGTAACTGGTAGTGCAGCCCATGGTTCTGGATGTGGTATGAGTGATTATGGTGTTTGGTTCCACTTTGTAGGAGATGGAAGTATTGCCACAATAAATGTCACGCCAAATGGTAGTTATGATACAGAAATAGCAGTAATGTCAGGTAGTTGTGGGACTCTTACCAATTTATCTTGCCAAGATGGATTTGGAACAGATACTTTCACCTTTACAACAGCAAATTTAGTAGATTACTATGTTTACGTAGCTCATTATGGTGTTGGTAGCACTACAACAGGTGATTTCACAATTAATTTAAATTGTGCACCACCAAATTGTACTGTGGGTCCAGGAACAGGAGTTTCTCCTCTTGGATTGCCAAATCTAGGTGTCTTAGACTCCAATGGGAATAACCCAGCAATTACATCATGTGGTGTTGTAGGAAGTATTAATCTTGAAGCTACTTATTTACAATTGGGTGATCCTAGTGATTATAGTGTTTCCAATATATCTTACAGTCCTCCTTATCAGTTTGACTGTTTAGCAAACCAATTTTCAACTTTTAATGATGATACGTGGTCTCCAGTTGTCAATTTGCCTTTTGATTTTTGTTTTTATGATAATGTTGCAGCTAATGCCTTTACTCAATTTCAATCCAATGCGAATGGCGTTGTGACCTTTGATAGTTATACTCCAGGTTCGAATTGCGGCTATATTAATGATTGGAATGTACCTAGTGCTATAAATGCAGACGGATTATTTGGAACACAATTTTATGGTCGCTCAATATATGGCGTACACCATGATATTAATCCTAGCCAAGGTGGAGAGGTTGGCTACGAAACAATTACTCTTGATACTGGAGAAAGAGCTTTTATTATGTCGTGGCACGATATCCCAATGTTTTCTAATAACTCTATTTTGTACTCAGGCATGATGGTATTATATGAACATAGTAATGTCATAGAAGTTTATATTGAAGAGAAAAACATTGATAACTTTAATATCTCTCCTTGGAATGATGGTAATGCAACCGTAGCCATTCAAAACAATGCTACTACAGGGTTGGCAGCTCCAAACAGAAATAGTTTAGACGCCAATTGGACCGTTACCCAAGAAGCCTGGAGATTCACACCAACAGGTGGTGGTTTAGGATCAATTTCAAATTTGACCTGGTATGAAGGTTCGGCTATTGCTAACGGCAATACAACAACAGGACTTACGTCTTTAAGTACTAATGATGTTGTTACAGTTGCACCAACTTCTGACACAATATACACGGCTGAAATAGTCTATAGCTTTTGTGATGGGTCAACCATGACCAGATCTGAAGAAATTTTAGTTCAAGTTTCAAGTACTAAGATTTGGGATGGTTCTGAAGCCAACGATAATTGGATGGATCCATTAAATTGGTCTGATGATGCCGTACCAACCGCTGTAGATTGTGTGATTATTCCTGTAACAGGAAATGATCCAGTTATTTATGATAACGATAATGGTGATGGTTTAAACTTAACCATTGAAACTGGAGCAACACTTACTTTAACATCCGATTCAAATTCAAATGGTTTTGCGTCTTCATTAACCATTCGAGATAATATTGATATTCAAGGAACAGGTACTTTACTCGTTCAGGATGATGCTAGTTTAATTCAAGTCTATGATAGTAGCACTCCTATTGCGCCTTCAGCTTCTAATAGTGGAAACATCGTACTTAATAGAAATACTAGTCCACTTGTACGATTAGATTATGTGTATTGGTCAAGTCCTGTAGAAAATTTTGATGTATCCAATGTTTATGGAGCCAACACACCCTTAAATCGTATTTATCAATGGGAACCAACTGTACCTACAGGTACATTTGCACCTGGTGGTCAACCTATTTGCCATGGAGATTGGAGAAATCCATTATTTACTGTTGGTGGAACAATGACCAATGGAAAAGGATATATTGTTAGAGGACCTGACAATCATTCAACAACTGTGTTTTCGTCAGCGACAGCGGTGTTTACAGGAGTACCTAATAACGGTGTTATTACTAGGCAAATAACAAGCGGTACAAATCCTAATACTAGTGTTCCTTATATTCTTACACCTTATAATGATCCGCTAACCGTTACACATTTTGATGATAACTGGAATTTATTAGGAAACCCGTATCCTTCTGCCTTAGATGCAACTTCATTTTTAACGCATCCTAGTAATAATATTATAGAAGGTGCTGTTCATATTTGGACACATGGAACAGAAATTGGCAACAATGGTGATTCATTTTATGAGGATTTTGCGCTCACCTACACTACGACAGATTATATCACCTTCAATTTATCTGGAGTGAGCAATCCAAGACCTACTTTTCTAGGAAAAATTGCTTCAGGTCAAGGCTTTTTCGTTTTAGCTTTAAATGATAGTGAGAGTAATAGCGTAACTTTTAATAACAGTATGCGTGATAGAACCCATAGCAATACTGAATTTTATAGAACTACTAATGAAAATGAAAACACTTCAGATGCTGAAACTATAGAACGCCATCGTATTTGGTTAGATTTAATCGATCAAAACGAAACAACATCTAGTATTTTAGTTGGATATATTGAAGGTGCAACTCAAGAAAAAGATAGACTTTATGATGCTTTTACTAGAGAAATTAATAGTTTAAGTATCTACTCTAAAATTGATAATCAACGCATGATTATTCAAGGGCGAGCATTACCATTTGACGAATACGACCAAGTCCCATTAGGCACTGTTATTCCTCAAGCTGGAGAATACACTATCGCTATAGGTAATGTAGACGGTTTATTTTTAGATGATAATCAAAACATTTTTCTAGAAGACACTTATACTAATATAATTCACGATTTAAGAGCTGCTCCTTACACATTTACTGAAAGTGAAGCTATAGATTATGAGGACAGATTTATCCTAAGATATATAGATGACACTTTAGGTTTAAATGAATTAGAAATAGATTCAGGCTTAACTATTATTGCTCCGAACAGCAGTTATATTAAAGTGCATTCGGAAAGAAGCCTTATTGAATCAGTTACTGTTTACGACCTTTTAGGAAGAGTATTATTTGAAAAGAACACTATTAATAAGAATGAATTCGTTTTAAATAATCATAACTTATCTAGGGGTACATATATTGTAAAAGCTATATTAGAAAATGGTCAATCTAAAGCTCAAAAAATAGTATTAAAAGATTAAATTTTAATACATTTTATAAAATTCAAAAAAGGCCTTGATTTTAAATAATTAAGGTCTTTTTCATTTGAAAAAGCTTCTCTCTCAAATGAAATGTTTTTATACGCTTCATTCCAGTTTTTATAAACTATTAAGCGAATAAAGAATTCAATACCATACCACAAATAAAATGGAATAATAAGCAATTCTAATTGTTGTCTTAAATGAATTTTTTCGTGATTCACTAAATTGATATCGGTTTTTAAATGCTTATGCTTTAGAAAAACGAATGGGAAAATCGTAATTCCAACATAACCTTTAGGCACCAAATATTTAGAGATTAAAATCATAGTTTATTGCTTTCAAAAATCAATCCAATTTCCACTATCTTTGTAATATATGAAGAAAATCATTCCTTTAGAAGAAGGCGATTATTATTTAACACCTGAGGGCTATCGATGCTTTACAGAACAATATCTCTTAAAGAGAGGGTATTGCTGTGAAAGCGGATGCAGACATTGTCCTTATGGTTTCGACAAAAACACATTAAAAAAAAAGTAATGCAATCAACACATCTGTCTTTTAAAGAGCAAATAAAAGAAGGTATTCCAAATGTTTTACCTCAATCTAAACCTCATGATTTATCAATTAATCATGCTCCAAAACGTAAAAATATTCTGTCTTCAGAAGAAAAAAAATTAGCACTAAAAAATGCGTTACGCTACTTTGATAAATCACAACATTCTGAATTAATTTCAGAATTCAAAAATGAATTAGACACCTACGGCAGAATTTACATGTATCGATTGCGCCCTGATTATAAAATGTACGCACGACCAATTGAGGAATATCCTGCAAAATCTCAACAAGCAGCAGCCATAATGCTTATGATTCAAAATAATCTAGATTATGCTGTGGCTCAACATCCACACGAATTAATCACCTATGGTGGAAATGGTGGTGTATTTTCTAATTGGGCACAGTACAGACTGACGATGAAATATCTTTCGGAAATGAATGATGAACAAACTCTTGTGATGTATTCAGGTCATCCTATGGGACTATTTCCAAGTCATAAAAATGCTCCAAGAGTCGTTGTAACAAATGGAATGATGATACCTAACTATTCAAAACCAGATGATTGGGAAAAATTCAACGCATTAGGTGTTACGCAATACGGACAAATGACAGCTGGAAGCTTCATGTATATTGGTCCTCAAGGCATTGTTCATGGAACAACAATAACCGTACTCAACGGATTTAGAAAAATAAAAAAATCACCAAAAGGAAACCTATTCGTTACATCTGGATTAGGAGGCATGTCTGGTGCACAACCAAAAGCAGGTAATATTGCAGGCTGTATAACTGTTTGTGCCGAAGTCAATCCTAAAATCACACAGGTAAGATTAGATCAAGGTTGGGTAGATGAAAAAATTACAGATTTAGATGCATTAGTTGCTCGTGTTAATATAGCCAAAGCCGAAAAGGAAACTATTTCTATAGCATACTTAGGAAATATTGTTGATGTCTGGGAAAAATTTGACAAGGATAATGTTCACGTTGATTTAGGAAGCGATCAAACTTCTCTCCATAATCCATGGGCTGGAGGCTACTACCCTGTTGATATCTCCTTTGAAGATGCTAATGATATGATGGCAAACAATCCTGGATTGTTTAAACAGAAGGTGCAAGAAACCCTACGTCGTCATGCAAAAGCAATAAATAAACACACAGCAAAAGGCACTTATTTCTTTGACTACGGAAACGCATTTCTATTAGAAGCTTCAAGAGCTGGTGCAGATATCATGGCGGATAATGGAATTGATTTTAAATATCCAAGTTATGTTCAAGATATTATGGGACCTATGTGTTTTGACTATGGATTTGGTCCTTTCAGATGGGTTTGTGCTTCAGGAAAACCTGAAGATTTAGTAAAAACAGACGAAATTGCGTGTGAAGTATTAGAAGACATAAAGAAAAACTCCCCTGAAGAAATTCAGCAGCAAATGGCAGACAATATTCAGTGGATTAAAGGCGCTCAAGACAATAAATTGGTTGTTGGTTCGCAAGCTCGAATTTTATATGCTGATGCAGAAGGGCGACTAAAAATTGCTGAAGCATTTAACAATGCAATCAAAAACGAACGTATAGGAACTGTAATTCTTGGAAGAGATCATCATGATGTTTCTGGAACGGATTCTCCCTTCAGAGAAACAAGTAATATTTATGATGGATCACGCTTTACTGCAGATATGGCTATTCATAATGTTATTGGTGATAGCTTTAGAGGTGCAACTTGGGTAAGCATTCACAACGGTGGAGGTGTTGGTTGGGGTGAAGTTATAAATGGTGGATTTGGTATGGTTCTTGATGGTAGTATAGATGCAGAAAAACGTTTAAAATCGATGCTATTTTGGGATGTAAATAACGGAATTGCAAGACGAAATTGGGCAAGAAATGAAGGCGCAATTTTCGCCATTAAACGTGCTATGGAAGGTGAACCAAATTTAAAGGTAACACTCCCGAACTTAGTTGATGAAGACTTATTAGACTCGTTATAAAAAAAATAAAAATGATATGAAAAATTTAAATGAGATTCACAAACACTTTTTATTTAAAGGTGGTGTGATAAAAAAATTATTAAACGGTTTATCCTTATTTCTAATTACTTTAATTATTTCATCCTGTAGTTCTGTTAGGGTAGCCGCAGATTATGACAAAGAAGTTGATTTCAAATCTTATAAAACGTTTGCGTTCTTCAAAACTGGAATAGATAAAGCTGAAATAAGTGATTTAGATAAACGTAGGATTTTACGTGCCATTGAAGCAGAATTATTAGCTAAAGGATTTACTAAATCTGAAAATCCAGATATGCTTGTAAGTATTTTTACAAAGTCACAGCAGCGTGTTGATGTTTACAATAATTCTTGGGGATGGGGAGCTTTCGGTCCTGGTTGGGGAGGTTATGGTCCTGGTTGGGGATGGGGTTTTAATAACAGACCTATCGTTTCTACAAAATCTGAAGGCACTTTATTTATAGACCTTATTGACATGGAGAAAAAAGAATTGATTTGGCAAGGTATGGGAACTGGTTACATTTCTCAAAAAATGGAGAAAAAAGAAGAGCAAATAAAAGAATTTGTTATGAAAATAATGGAAAAATATCCTCCAGGCGACAAACAATAAACTGCACAAATTATAGTTTATCAAGCATCAATATTATATTGATGCTTTTTTGTTTTATGGCTTGAGTTTTAAGCTTCACTTATAAAAGCCTATATTTGCCGACTTTTAAGAGCAAGAATTATGATATTAGGTCAAACCACTAGAAAAAACTTTACACAAAACCCAAAAAATGATATTTTATCAGGTCTTACGGTTGCTTTAGCACTTGTACCTGAAGCTGTAGCATTTGCATTTGTAGCAGGAATTGATCCTTTAGTAGGCCTTTATGGTGCATTTATGATGGGTATTGTAACTGCTCTATTTGGTGGTCGACCTGGAATGATTTCTGGTGCAACTGGAGCAATGGCTGTAGTCATGGTTCATTTAATTCAGAAGGGTAATGAGGTAGGAACTCATCTAGAAACTCCAATAGAAAATCTTGGACTTCAATGGCTATTTATCACCTTGCTTTTTGTTGGTGGAATTCAAATTTTAGCTGGTGTTTTTAAATTAGGGAAGTTTGTTAGACTCATTCCACATCCAGTAATGATGGGATTCGTTAATGGTCTAGCTATTGTAATTTTTCTATCACAATTAGGCCTCTTCCCAAATGCTGTTCCTAAAGATATATCAATATTATCTAATACAACTGAATGGTTTTCAGCATTATTCACTAATACAACCTTTTGGAAAATGATGGGCTTCATAGGATTAACTATGGGAATAATGTACGGTTTACCTAAGCTCACTAAAAAGATTCCTGCTGCGTTAATTGCTATAATAGTTGTTGCATGTATTACAATATTTGGCGGAATTGAAATGAGTACTGTCGGTTCTTTTATTCAAGATGGAGGCGGAAAAGGACTAGAAGGAGGCTTACCAACATTCCAAGATCAAATCTTTAGTTTGTTCGGAACATTAGTTGGGCACTGGGATTTAATTCTTTCTACCGCTTTTATTTTAGCCGCTGTTGGCTTGATAGAATCATTAATGACGCTTAACCTTATTGATGAAATGACAGAAACTAGAGGTAATGGCAACAGAGAATGTATTGCTCAAGGTGGCGCAAATATGCTTAACGGACTTTTTGGAGGAATGGGTGGCTGTGCCATGATTGGACAATCAATTATAAATGTTGATTCAGGTGGTCGTGGTAGACTATCAGGTGCAGTAGCAGCGGTAGCTTTATTATGTTTTGTTTTATTCGGTGCTCCATTAATTGAGCAAATTCCAATTGCAGCACTTGTTGGCGTTATGTTTATGGTTGTCATTGGTACTTTTGCTTGGAGTAGTTTCAGAATTATTAGAAAAATTCCCTTGTCGGATGCCATTGTTTTAATTGCAGTTTCTGCTATTACTGTGTGGAAAGACCTTGCAGTAGCCGTAATTGCTGGTGTCATAATTTCAGCGCTTGTTTTTGCATGGAAAAATGCAACTATGATTAGAGCTCGCAAACGTTTACAACCTGATGGCACAAAAACGTACGAAATTTGGGGACCACTTTTCTTTGGATCTATCCAAAATTTTAATTCTAAATTCGATGTAAAGAACGATCCTCAAAATATTGAGATTGATTTTATCGAATCTAGAGTTAGCGACCATTCTGCCTTAGAAGCTATCTTTAATTTAGTCAACAAATACGAAGCCGAAGGAAAATCAATCAAGCTTAGACACCTGAGTGAAGACTGTAAAGTATTACTGTATAAGGGAAGTCCAAAGTTTAAAGAAGTAATCGTTGAAGATATTGACGATCCAAGATATCATTTAGCGGCAGATCCTGAAAAATTCACAAAACCATTATCTGAATATACTATATAAAAAAAGCGACCAAAATTTGGTCGCTTTTTTTATATTATAATTTAATTATTGATTCTTAACTAATTCTAAATAATTTTTAAACTGACCTTCAGTTAGAATCTCTTTCATTTGAGCCATAATGTATTCATTCATTTTAGCTTCCTTCATTTTTTTCTCTTTTGTTTCACCCTCAAGACTTGCTCTAGACATTTTTTCTTCAGACTTAACAAAAAGATTATATACTTGTTCTTGTTGTTTCTTATTTAAACCTAAAGAACGAATTAAACTTGTAGTCTTCTCTTTTGCACTAACTTCAGTTTCCTCAGCACTAACAGACTGTGTCTCTTTTTCCATTTTAGCCTGAGCAGTTATCGATTGGTTACCTAAAAACAAAAATAAAGCTGCAGCAATAAGTAAAATATTTTTTTTCATAATAAAATTGGATAAATTAATGGTTCAATATACAAAATTTGAAGTACTTAGGCATCAAAAATTTTAAAAAGCAAATGATATTCAATTGTAATATCTATTACATGACAATATCATTCTTCCATTCATAAGGTTTTGGTATTTCTGTATCTTCAATTAGTTGTCTTATATCAATTTCTATACCTCTACTCATATCTGTAATTGGAATGTCATTGGGTCCACCTTCGAAAGGATTTTCAGTGCTCTCACCAATAGCTTCCATAGTATGAAACACCCAAGCTAATAATGCACTAAACGGAATTGAAAACCAAACAAAATGATGGGCAATAAATTCTTGAATGTGATGCAAGGTAGACGTATGAGATACATGGTTTTCCAAATCACCTATTATATGCTCACCAATAGATTCAAATTCTTGCATAATTCCAAAAGGTAAAAGAATTATAAATACCCAAACAAACATATAGTTTAAAGTTGCAAATTGCCTAGGATAAGGAAAGTTTTTAATACGTTCACTTTTCCCTTGAAGGGTGTAAAATTCTTTCAACATATTAGCCAATTCCATATGCCTAAAATCTTCAATTATCCCTTGTTGCATTAATTCTTTAAGTCTTCTAGATTGTATGCCTAACAACTGAGACGGTTTATTCCCTTTGGCAAAAACTGTTTTATATTCCTCTTCTGAAATATACCCTTTTATGGCGTCTTCAATTGGAATAGTATCCTCACACACTAAATAGTTCGATTCTCTAAATTCCTTATTAGACTTTTGATCTTTAATATGTTGTTCCCAAGGCTTGTCTGCTCGTAATTGGTAACGTAAAGCAGTTAGCCATGCTACATGCCGATGGACTAGTTCTCTATGAACATTGAATAATTCCTTATCTGAAAGTTTTTCTTTACTATGGTCATTATTAATGAAATCTTTAACCATAATAGTCCAAGTACGTGAAGCATTAACAATTCCTCCCCAAATTTTTCGAGCTTCCCATAAACGATCATAGGATGCATTGTTTTTAAAACTCACAATAAATGCCACAGCTGTACCTAAAACTCCTAAAGGCAGCCAAGGCACATGTAACCATTTTAATCCAGCAATATCGAACAAGAGAACTGGAATAGTTGCTAAAATTAAAAACAATAAAATATGTCTACGCGTCCATTTAATGACGCCTGTTATTGGAAATATTCGTCTAGTGTACATAAATAAGATATATCATGTAAGATACAAAAGACTAGTAATTAAGCAAGCTTTCTATTTTAGACTTTACTTTTTTAGTAGAAGGGATCATAGTTTGTTCTAAGGTCGAATTTAATGGGATTGCTGGCATGTTTTCACTACCAATAGTCATTACAGGAGCATCTAAATACTTAAAGCACTCTTCTTGAATTTTTCCTGCTAGTGCTCTTGCAAAACTATTATCAGAAGGTTCTTCAGTGATCACCAAACATTTTCCAGTTTTCTTAACTGATGCCATTATTGTCTCTTCATCTAATGGATACAAAGTTCTTAAGTCTATGATTTCAATTTGATCTCTCATATCTAATTCTCCAGACGCATTATATGCCCAATGTACACCCATTCCATAAGTCACAATAGTCAACGTTTCAACATCTTCCTGTTTCCAGATTTCTTGTAAAACCCATGCTTTTCCGAATGGCAACACATAATCTTCAGAAGGCTCAACAGATGTTGCTGTTAAAGTTCCTGGTACTTTGGACCAATACAAACCTTTATGTTCTAAAATCACTACTGGATTTGGATCATAATATGCTGCTTTCATCAAGCCTTTTAAATCGGCTCCATTACTAGGATAAGCGATTTTAATTCCACGTATATTGGTAATTATACTTTCTACAGAAGAGGAATGATATGGTCCACCACTGCCATAAGCTCCAATTGGCACTCTTAGAATCATACTAACTGGCCATTTTCCGTTAGACAAGTAACAACTTCTACTAACCTCTGTAAATAATTGATTTAATCCAGGCCAAATGTAATCAGCAAACTGAACCTCAACAATCGGTTTCAACCCGACAGCACTCATGCCAACAGTAGAACCTACAATAAAGGCTTCTTGTATTGGTGTATTAAACACTCTGTCATCACCAAATTTTTGAGCTAGTGTAGCAGCTTCTCTAAACACACCACCTAGTCGTCCACCTACATCTTGTCCATAAAGCAAACACTCTTTGTGTTTTCTCATAAGTTCTTCAACTGCAAATAATGCGCAATCGACCATGACCACTTTATCAGCTCCTTCAGGAGAACGAATTCCTTTTTCTTCTGTAATTGATGTAGGCACAAAATCATGTGTGAATAAATCTTCAGGCTTTGGGTCTTCAGCTTTTAGAGCTTTTTTAAAATCACGTTCAACTTTTGCTTTTGCAGAATTTTCAATAGCGTCAATTTCTTCAGAAGTAAAACCATTATCTAATAATTGTTGTTTTAATACTGGATAAGGATCACGAGATCTAGCTTCATCCAAATCATCACGATACCACTCCATTCTAACACCAGAAGTATGATGATTTAATAAAGGAACTTTAGCATGTACTAAAAACGGACGTCGTTCTTTTCGAATCGTTGCGATTACTTTTTCAATTGCTTCATAGCTTTCTATAAAATTCGCACCATCAATAGAAATCGCTTCTAAACCGTGAAACCCTTGTGCATACTCAAAGGCATTTTGTGCTCTAGTTTCTGCTGCATTAGCCGAAATATCCCAACCATTATCTTGTACTAAATACAAAATTGGCATTTGCTTAAGAGCAGCCATTTGAAAGGCTTCTGCTATTTCACCTTCTGTCACTGAAGCATCGCCTAAACTACATACCACCAAAGGTGAATCTTTTAGTTTTTTATCATCTAGATCTTGAAGTTCTTTATACTGCATTCCCATAGCAACGCCTGTTGCAGGAATAGCTTGCATACCAGTTGCAGAGGATTGATGCGGAATTTTAGGTTTATCATCATCCTTTAAACTAGGATGGCAATAATATGTTCTTCCTCCAGAAAAAGGATCCTCTTTTTTAGCTAATAATTGCAACATTAAATCATAAGGTTGAAGTCCAAATGACAATAACATGGCATCATCTCTATAATATGGAAACGTATAATCTTGAGGTAATAATTGCATTCCTAATGCCGTTTGAATCGCTTCGTGACCTCTTGACGTTGCGTGCACATATTTTGAAACTAGTTTGAAATTAGCTTCATATAATTCCGCCATTGCTTTAGCAGTACACAAATTTGAAAATCCTTTTTTAAGTATCTCTTTATTCATATCAAATGCCTGCGAAAGCAGGTATCTATTTTATTTAACTTGATTGTCATTCTGAGCAAAGCGAAGAATCTCAAGTGAGATTGCCACGTCGTTTCCCTCCTCGGAATGACAATTCGATTATATTTTTCTATTCATATCAAACTGCTCGAAATAATCAGCAACGCGACGCACAAAACTTCCGCCTAAAAAACCATCAACTACTCTGTGATCAAATGACAATGACAAATACATCATACTTCTTATTGCTATTTCATCACCTTTTTCTGTAGAAATTACTTCAGGTCGTTTTTTTATGATTCCTAAAGCAAGAATAGCGACTTCTGGCTGATTAATAATAGGTGTTCCCATGACGCTTCCGAAGGTTCCAACATTAGATATGGTGAATGTACTTCCTTGAATATCATCTGCTTTTAAATTGTTCTCTCTAGCTCTGTTGGCAAGTTCATTGACCGTTGCTGCTAGACTCTTCAAATCTTTGGTATCTGCGTTTCTAACAACAGGAACAATTAAATTCCCACTAGGCAAGGCAGTTGCCATACCAATATTAATATCCTCTTTTACAATGATGTTTTTGCCATCTACTGATGCATTAATATTTGGAAAATCTTTAACTGCTTTTGCAACAGCTTCAACAAATAAAGGTGTAAACGTTAGCCGTTCGCCATGCTTTTCTTGAAAAGCAACTTTATTAGCATTTCTCCAATTTACCATATTGGTCAAATCGGCTTCTACATAAGCTGTAACATGAGGTGATGTATGTTTTGAATACACCATATGATCTGCAATCATTTGACGCATTCTGTCCATTTCTATTACCTTACCTTTTCCTTTATCAAAGTTCAATTGTGGAATACGATACGCTGTTGGGTCTTGTTGAGCAACTGGTTGCGCAAACTTATATGGTCGACCATCTTCTATATACTGAAACACATCACTTTTACGTAATCTTGCGTCATGACCTGTTGCTGGAATTCTTGCTAATTCTTCAAAACTGATATGATGTTCTTTTGCAATTTTGATTATTAAGGGTGAAAAGAACGTATTACTGTTGGAAACTGAAAACGATTTTGATTGAGATTCCTGTGCTTCGTTCGGAATGACAACTCGTTTCTTTTTTAGCTTTTCGGCTTTCTTTTGAGAGGTCTCAACTGCGCTCGACGTGACATCTGTTTTCTTTTTTGAAACTGAAACTTTGCCATTTGTTTTGATTATAGCAATAGTCTCACCGATTTTAATAACAGCATTAGACTCATATAAGATTTCTTCGATAACTCCTGAAACATTTGAAGGCACTTCAGAATCTACTTTATCTGTAGCGACTTCTAAAAGCATTTCATCTTCTTCTATAGTATCACCAACATTTTTGAACCATGTAATAATGGCTGCTTCAGTAATACTTTCTCCCAATCTGGGCATTTTAAATTCTACTTTAGACATTGTCTTTTCTTATCTTAATGGATTCCGTATCATGTACGGAATGACAAAATATATTAATTATCGTTCTCAATATCTACTACTTTGCGTTAGCGATTGAGCGGTATGTTTGAGCTCCTTGAAAAGAGCGAGTAGTGAAAGCGCGACCCTTGTGGTAACGCCCAACTATTTTTTCATAAAATCGCGAAGTGTTTTATACACATCTTCTTGAATTTTCATATGTTTTGGAACCTCTCTTAAAGGTTCAACTTCTTTTAAACTGTCGTGACAATCTGCTGGTAATTGCTGATATAACTGAGTTCCCTTTGTTTTCCAGGCAATCATATCATCTGTAACGTCTTTAATCACTTTTGCAGGATTTCCAATGACTAAACTTCGTCTTGGAACTAAGGTTTCAGCCTTCACAAATGCCATTGCTCCTATTATAGATTCATCACCAATTTCAGCATCATCCATGATTACAGAATTCATTCCTATAAGGCAATTTCTGCCTAAATTTGCTCCATGAATAATGGCTCCATGCCCAACATGAGCACTTTCTTTTAGTGTAATTGATTTTCCAGGAAACATATGGACTGTACAATTTTCTTGAACATTCACACCATCTTCCAATATAATTTGTCCCCAATCACCTCGAATTGCAGCTCCAGGTCCAACATAACAGTTCTTGCCAATAATAACATTACCTGTTACGGCTGCCAAAGGGTGCACAAAACTACTTTCATGAACGACTGGTATGTAGCCATTAAAACTGTATATCATTTCTATTTAAATCCTTTTAATTTTTCTTTTGTAAAATCAGACAGCACTAATCTCCCACTAGTTTGTGCGCGTTCTGCTAATAACTCATCCCAATCATCTGTTCCTTTCCAGAACACTTTTTTCATCTCCATCATGGCTTCTGTATTGTAAGTACACAAATGTTCAGCTGTTACTTTTACCGCATTGTCAAGTTCCTCTGTACTTTCATAGACATGGGTAAACAAACCTTTCTGTTTAGCCCATTCTGCAGGATAAAACGAATTCGCATCAATAGCGATTTGAGACATGGCACTCAATCCCATTTTACGTTCAATCGCTGGACCAACAACAAATGGTCCTATACCAATATTCAATTCACTTAATTTTATTGCCGCAAACTTTGTACCCATGCAATAATCGGTTGATGCTGCAAGTCCTACTCCTCCTCCAACTGTTTTTCCTTGAATTCGTCCGATAATAAACTTTGGACATTTGCGCATGGCATTAATGACGTTTGCAAATCCTGAAAAGAATACTTTTCCAGTAGCTGCATCATTAATATTTATTAGTTCTTTGAAACTTGCTCCTGCACAAAATGTTCTATCTCCTCCACTTTTTAAAACAATGACTTTGACATCATCATTTTCGCCTGCATCAGTAATAGTTTGTGCTAGTTTAGCTAAAACATCTCCTGGTAAAGAGTTGTGTGCCGGATGAAAAAACTCAATATATCCTACTTCGTTTTCGATTTCTATTTTTACGTATGGCTGTGTCATGTTATATTAATCCAAATTGTTCAAAATGGTGATTAAGGTGTTTTCTCTCTAATAAATATGATTCATATCTATTCAATTCACCGAAAACTAGATTCTTTAATTTAGACTCTGGATGCTCTTTATAATACTCTAAATATTTTTCTCTTTGTGCTTTAAATTTTTCAATCGCAGTTTCTAAATCAGGATATCTTAATGTATCCAGTGTGTCTTTTTCAAGCAACGGAAAGTTTGTATTCTTAGGAAACTTGTCATAATTATAAAGGCTATTATGAACCTTCTCTAAAATTTTCTCAGGTGTTGCAACATCAAAATCTTGAATTTCTCCTGAAGCAATTTTATAGGTGTATTCTAAATGCTCAATCATGTGTTGAGGTGTCATAATTCCCCATTTTGGTTTAGCATCTTCGGTAAGTTTAGATAAACATTCTATGATTTTGTCTTCGGTCATTTCGATAAAGGTCTCTTGCTTTTTCTGTACCATTGTTAGAATAGTTGCAATTGCCACCAATTCATCTTCAGCATCAAATACCTCAACATACCATTTTACGATACCGCTTGGATGCTCTGCCGAAGCGACATCACGATCTACTTTTTGTTTGCAAGTCAATCTTACATAAACCGTATCATTGTGGTATAATGGACGTAAGAATCGACAATCTTCTAATCCGTAGTTTGCTGCTACAGGACCTTTGTTTGGGTACACAAATAATCCAGCAGCAGCTGAAATTATGAAATAACCATGAGCAGTTCGCTTTTCAAAAATGCTTCCATCTAAAGATGTGATATCTGTATGCGCATAAAAATGATCCCAAGTTAAATTTGCAAAATTTATAATATCAGTATCTGTGAACGTGCGTTTATGTGTTTTGAGTGACATTCCTGGTTGAATATCTTCCCAATGGTATTTAAATGGATGCTGATCTGCTACCTTGTATTTTGAATTCTGCTGGTAAATACCAGTAATTTCTGTAATTGTTGTTGGAGAACCTTGAATAGCAGTTCGTTGCAAATAGTGCTTAATTCCTCGCATTCCTCCCATTTCTTCTCCTCCTCCAGCACGACCTGGACCACCATGAACCAAGTAAGGTAAGGGTGAACCATGACCTGTACTTTCTTTAGCACTTTCTCTATTTAAGACTAATATTCTTCCGTGGTGACTGGCTGCATTTACAACATAATCTTTGGCAATTTTGTCGTCATTAGTGGCAATTGAAGACACTAAAGATCCTTTTCCCATTTGAGCTAAAAGAATGGCTTCATCTAAATTTTTATAAGGCATTATTGTGCTTACTGGTCCGAAAGCTTCGCGTTCATGAATCACTGTATTTTGTAACGGGTTATCAGCTCTAAATAAAATTGGGCTTATAAACGCTCCCTTTTTAGCATCAGCTCCAATGGTTTCAATTTTATCTAGGTTACCATAAACCATTTGTGCTTCTTTTGCAATATCCTTAACTGAATCTCTAACCGCTTGAACTTGTTGATGGCTCACGAGTGATCCCATTCTGACTTCTTTTAATCTTGGATCACCTATAGTAACTTTATCTAAGGCTTTCCCCAAAGACACCTGAACATCTTCAACTAGATTTTCGGGAACAATAATACGTCTGATTGCCGTACATTTTTGTCCAGCTTTAACGGTCATTTCTTTGCGGACTTCTTTAATGAATAAATCAAATTCTGGTGTTCCTGGAACGGCATCTTCACCTAAGATTGACGCGTTTAGTGAATCGGCTTCCATTGTAAATGGCACAGATTCTTGTATTAATCTAGGATGTGCCTTTAATAATCGCCCTGTTGCGGCCGAACCTGTAAACGTAACGACATCTTGAGATTCTACTGTATCAAGTATTGTTTTTACAGTTCCATTTATGATTTGAAGTGCACCTTCTGGTAATATACGAGAATCGATTATCGTTCTGGCAACAGCTTCTGCTAAAAACGATGAAGAAGGTGCTGGTAAAACAACTGCAGGAACTCCTGCCATCCAATTAACTGCACATTTTTCTAACATTCCCCAAACTGGAAAATTAAAAGCATTAATATGTACTGCAACCCCTTTTTTAGGGACCATTATATGATGTGCCATAAAACGTCCACCACGAGATAAATCGATAGCATCGCCTTCAACATGATACGGTTGATTAGGAAATAGTTTTCTCAATGATGCATTAGCAAATAAGTTTCCGAAGCCACCTTCAATATCAATCCAACTATCAACTTTCGTAGCTCCAGTTCTATAACTTAACTCGTAAAACGCCTCTTTCTTTTTTGTAAGATACATGGCTAATTTTTTGAGCATATTGCCTCGTTCCTGAAAAGTCATTTTACGAAGTTGCTCTCCTCCTTTAGTTCTTCCGTAATTGAGAATTTCAGGAATATCTAATCCTTCAATTGCAACGCTAGTGAATGCTTCACCAGTAATAGCATCTAGAATTGGTGTTCCTTCTTCTTTACCAGTTGTCCAATTACCTTGAACGTAATGTTGTATTTTTTCCATTTTAACTCTTGTAATCTTCTATTTGTTTAGCAAAACTTTCTTCATCCTTAAATGCAATTAAATTACCATCTGGATCTTTAAATTTTGCCACTATTCCCCATTTATGCTCTTGATAATCCACAGCAATATTTTGGCTTTTTAATTTATCTGAATGCTGTTTTACATCGTCAACATTTAATCTAATACAGCTATAGGTTCTGATTTCTGAATGATCATTTAGATAGTCCTGTCTATCTTCTTTTTCCACCATAAGGTAGGTTCCATAAAAATCAAAACACGTCAAATCTTCATTCTTAAATAAGACTGGCAGCTTCAGGGATTGACCATAAAACTCAATGCATTCTTCGTAATTATTAACGTATAAAATATGTCCTGTTCTACTTATTTGCATTTTAAACTCGCTCTATAATTGCTGCATAACCTTGTCCCACACCAATACACATGGTAATTAACGCATATCTTTTTTGTTGTTCATGTAATTCTAAAGCTGCTGAATAGGCTATTCGTGCTCCAGTTACTCCTAACGGATGACCAATTGCAATTGATCCTCCATTCGGGTTTAATCTTGGATCGTCATCTGCCAATCCCCAAGCTCTAGTACATGCTAAAGCTTGTGCAGCAAATGCCTCGTTCAATTCTATAACATCCATTTCATCCATTGTTAATCCAGCCTTTTCCAAAGCTTTATTGGATGCCTGAACTGGTCCAATTCCCATAATTCTTGGCTCTACACCAACCACTGCAGAACTTACTATTCTTGCTAATGGTTTTAAGTTATATTTTTCAACGGCTTCTTGTGAAGCAATTATCGTAGCTGCTGCTCCATCATTTAATCCTGAAGAATTTCCTGCAGTCACACTTCCGCCTTCTTTCTTAAAAGCTGGTCTTAATTTTCCTAAAACCTCTAAAGATGTTATAGGTTTTACAAACTCATCTTTTGAAAACCTTATTGGATCTTTTTTACGCTGCGGAATTTCAACAGTGATAATTTCTTTTGCTAATCGTCCATTTTCTTGTGCTTTCGTAGCTTTCATTTGGCTCCAATACGCGAACTTATCTTGATCTAATCTTGAAATGGCATACTTAGATACTAAATTTTCAGCTGTATTTCCCATACCATCTATTCCATACATTTCTTGCATTTTTGGATTGATAAAACGCCAACCAAAAGTAGAGTCGTACATTTTTGAATCACCACCAAATCCCGTAGATGGTTTAGCGATGACGTACGGTCCACGAGTCATATTCTCAACACCTCCTGCAATAAATACATCTCCATCGCCAGCTTTAATAGCTCGATTGGCATGAATAATTGCTGATAATCCAGAACTACATAATCTGTTGACTGTTTCTCCAGGTACTGAAAACGGTAATCCTGCCAATAAGGATGACATTCTTGCAACATTGCGGTTGTCTTCACCAGCTTGATTAGCACAGCCCATAATTACATCATCATAAGCTTCTTTTGGAATGTTCGGATTTCGATTTACAACTTCTGCAATTACTAATGCTCCTAAATCGTCTGTTCGCACAGTTGATAAAGTTCCTTTATAATTTCCTATTGGAGTTCTTACTCCATCAATAATATATGCTTCCTTCATATGCTAAAATTTATTCTTCCCAATCTTTTTGAGTTCTGTAAACTATTCCTTTAAATAGGGCAACTAATTCGTCACCACGCTTCACTTCAATTATATTGAAACCGAGTTTATTATTTACTTTTTCAATCACAGATTCTGCAACCAAATAATCACCTTCATCTATGGCTTCAATATGGTTGATGCTAGTTTCAATCGACACGGCATATTTACCATGAGTATTGGCTGCAAATCCAAAAGCTGTATCAGCTAAGGAGTAACTAACACCACCATGTGCTTTATTCATACTATTAAGCATTTCTTTTCTTATGGTCATCGCTACTTTACAGCGTCCAATTTCACATTCTAAAATCTCAATTCCTAACCATTGACTGTAGGCATCTTGACTAAGCATTTTATACGGAATCTGTTCTCCTTTCATTTAAAAAAAAGTTTTATTCTCTCTGTTCATTTTGCGCAATAAAGGACTGCATCGATAACGATCTTCATGATATTCGTTATACAATTCATCCAATTTAGACACACACCAATCGATTCCTATTTCATCAGCCCAAGCCAACAAACCTTTAGGATAATTCACGCCTTTAGTCATTGCATTGTCTATATCTTCTGCCGAAGCAATGTTAAAAAACAGAGCGTCTGCAGCTTCGTTTATAAGCATCACTAAAACGCGATCAAATATGAGTTTTCCAAGTTTATTCTTTTGGGATTCTGAAACCAATTTAGAATGACGAGGTACAGTTTTCCCATTTTCATCGTAATCATAATATCCTTTGCCAGACTTACGACCTAAATAGCCTGCTTCTGCAAAGCGCTTTTGAGTAAATGCTGGCTTATATCTTGGATCAAAATAAAAGGCAGTAAATACAGTTTCTGTAACAGTATAATTGACGTCGTTACCAATAAAATCCATGAGTTCAAATGGTCCCATTCTGAAACCACCAATAGTTTTCAAACTCCAATCAATTGTTGCAAAATCTGCAAGACCTTCTTCATAGATTCGCAATGATTCGCCATAAAATGGTCTTGCTACTCTATTGACAATAAATCCAGGTGTATCTTTTGCAACGGCAACAACTTTTTTCCAATCGGAAATTGTTTTGACTGAAGCTTCTAAAACTTCCTTTGACGTTTGAATCGCTGGAATCACTTCAACTAATTTCATTAAAGGTGCTGGATTGAAAAAATGAATCCCTACACAACGTTCAGGTTTTTTAAGCGATGCTGCTATTGAAGCTATCGATAAACTAGACGTATTTGAAGCAATAATACAATCATCTGCTACATAGGCTTCTAATTCTGAAAACACCTTTTGCTTAATATCAAGGTTTTCTATAATTGCCTCTATTGTTAAGTTAGAGTCTGCCAGTGCATTTAAATTATCTACATAGTCAATATTAGATTGAATTCTATCTTTTTCGGCAGCATCAATTCGTCCTTTTTCAATAAGACGATTTAATATTTTTTCCAAAACCGTTTTTGCTTTGTCTAAAGCAGCTTGATTCGTATCGTATAATTTGACTTTACAACCAGCAGTTGCAGCCACTTGTGCAATGCCACTTCCCATTGTTCCTGAACCTATTATTCCTACGTTCATATTATTTGCCTTTGAATTCTGGTTTACGTTTTCCTATAAATGCAGCAACTCCTTCAGCATAATCTTCACTCTGTGCAGCTTGAATTTGTAATTTAGATTCAAGTGCTAGTTGCTCTTCTAGCGTATTGGTCATGGATTGATTGAATAGTTCCTTAATAAACCCTAAAGCTTTAGTAGGCATATTTGCCATTTTTAATGCCAGCGTATTCACATCATCTTCGAAACTTTCTAAGGGTAATACTTTGTATAACATTCCTAATCGTTCAGCTTCTTCGGCAGACACTTTATCGCCTAACATAGCCAAAGCTGATGCTTTTTGGAAACCTATTAATCGCGGTAAAAAGAACGTTCCTGCACTATCAGGAACCAGACCAATTAAACTAAATGCTTGAATAAAACTCACTTTCTCATGAGCTACTACAATATCACATGCCAATGCGATATTTGCTCCTGCTCCTGCAGCAACACCATTGACAGCAGCAATAATTGGTTTTTTAATGGACCGTATTCTAGTAATTATTGGGTTGTAATGTTCTTCGAGAATCTTTTTAAAACCTGGATTTAAATCTGGATCTGTGACTTCTTTTAAATCTTGACCAGCACAAAATGCCTTTCCCTTACCAGTGAGAACGATTGCTCGAACATCTGGATTAGTTTCACAATCATCCATAGTGGTTTGAAGGCTTAGTGCCATATCTCGATTGAAACTATTAAAGACTTCTGGTCTGTTGAACGTAATATACGCTACTTTGTTTTCAATTTTTAAAAGAATTGAATTATTGCTCATACCTATGTTTATTCTTGTCTATTTAAGACATTTAAAATAGTCGAATGGCTCCTGGCAGTCTTCACATTGAAATTGTGCTTTACATGCGGTTGAACCAAACTGACTTACTAATCTTGTATTCTGAGAACCACAATTTGTGCACTTCACCAATCGCTTCTCATTTAATAATACATCTTTATCGGCTTCGGCTTCTAAAGGTGCAGCTATACCATAATCCTCTAAGGCTTTTCTACCTCTTGGTGTTATCCAATCGGTTGTCCAAGCTGGATGCAAAATCAATTCTATTTCAGATTCATAACCTGCATCTTTTAAAGCTTTTTTAATGTCGTCTCCAATCACATCCATTGCTGGACAACCACTGTAAGTTGGTGTGATTTCGACCTTAACTACATTGTTAACAATAACAGCAGAACGTACAACTCCCATATCCATAATCGACAACACTGGAATTTCTGGATCAGAAACTTTCTCGAGTATTGGAATAAGTATTTGGTCTATATGTTGTTCTATTCTTGTCATGTTTTAAGACCTCTCGACTTGCCCTCGAGGTGACATATTTTTTGTTTTTTTGATGAGATTCTGAAACAAGTTCAGAATGACAAATCAAAGATTTGTTACCATTCCATATTTGGATAAGCACGTTGCATATATTGCAAATCGCTTAATAAATATCCTAAATGTTCTGTATGAATCCCTATTTTTCCTCCTTTTTGAAACCATTTTGATTCAGGCACCTGAAGGTTTGCTTCTTCTAAAAGATGGCTTACATTTTTGTAATACTCATCTTTTAGTTTCGTAACATCAACTGCAATACCTTCAGCTAACATAGCTTTATCTGCCGCAGTTTGATGAAACAATTCATCTGTATACGTCCATAAATCATTAATTGCTTCTTGCATTTTCTTATTACTCTCTTGAGTTCCATCACCTAAACGCTTTACCCAATCTGAAGAAAAACGTTCGTGGTAACTTACCTCTTTAATACACTTATTAGCAATTGCTGAAAGCGTTAAATCTGCACTTTTTTGTAACTCAGCAAGAAATGCTAAATGGTATACATCAAATAAAAATTGACGACCAATAGTGTATGCAAAATTGGTGTTGGGTTGCTCGACCAATAATACATTTTTATACTCTCGTTCTTTACGAAGCATTGCTATGTCATCTTCTGTTCTATTATCACCTGCAATTTTTGCCGCATACTGAAAATAGCTACGAACTTGTCCGAATAAATCGAGTGAAATATTAGTACAAGCGATATCTGTTTCTAAACTTGGTCCGTGACCACACAGTTCTCCCATGCGTTGCCCTAGAATAAGACTGTTATCTGCAATGCCGAGAATGTAATTGTATAGGTTTTCGTTTTTCATTTTTAATCTTTGTGTAATGAGATTCTTCACTTTGCTCTGAATGACATATAGATTCAATTAATGAGATTCCTGCCTTTGCCGGAATTTGTTACATGTGTTTTACTTCGTCAGGTAAATCGTAAAATGTTGGATGGCGATAAACTTTATCTTGAGCTGGCTCAAATAATTCGCCATTATGTTCAGGATTTGATGCTGTAATATGTTTAGATTCTACCACCCAAATACTAACACCTTCATTACGTCTTGTGTAGACATCGCGAGCATTTTCTAAAGCCATTTCTGCATCGGCTGCATGAAGGCTTCCAAAGTGCCTGTGCTCTAATCCGTTTTTACTTCTTACGAAGATCTCCCAAAGAGGCCAGTTTTTTTTTGACATACTTATATGTTTTTAACTCTTCTGTCTTTCGGACATATCTTCCCTTTATATGGGAAGAACAAGTTTTATTATTATTTATTTGGATTCCGCATCAAGAGCGGAATGACAAAGCATTTTTAAACTGCTTGTTTTTGTTTTCTATTTTGTTTCTTTTCGGCATAAGCCATTGCTGCATCTCTAACCCATTCACCTTCTTCCCATGCACCAACTCTTGCCTTCATTCGCTCCTTATTACAAGGTCCGTGACCTTTAACCACTTGCCAAAACTCATCCCAATTGATCTCGCCAAAATCATAGCTTTGACGTTCTTCATTCCATTTTAAATCTGGGTCTGGAATAGTTAAGCCAATTAATTCGGCTTGAGGAACGGTTTGATCTATAAACTGCTGACGCAAATCATCATTTGACTTACGTTTCAATTTCCATTTCATAGATTGTTCTGTGTGCACAGATACATCATCTGTTGGACCCAACATCATTAAGCTTGGCCACCACCAGCGATTAAGTGCATCTTGCGCCATTTCTTTTTGTTCTGGTGATCCGTTAGCCAATTTTATCATAATTTCATAACCTTGACGTTGGTGAAAACTTTCCTCTTTACACACACGAATCATTGCTCTAGCATAAGGTCCGTAAGAGGTATTACACAATGGCACCTGATTGATAATTGCGGCTCCATCTACTAACCAACCTATAGCTCCCATATCTGCCCAAGTAATCGTTGGGTAATTAAAAATGCTTGAGTATTTTGCTTTTCCAGAATGAAGTTGATCATACAATTCGTCTCTTGAAACACCTAAAGTTTCGCAAGCACTATAAAGGTATAATCCATGACCTGCTTCATCTTGCACTTTCGCTAATAGCGCAACTTTTCGTCTTAAGGTAGGCGCTCTTGTAATCCAATTACCTTCAGGCAACATTCCCACCACTTCTGAATGTGCATGTTGTGACATTTGCCTGATATGCGTTTGACGATATTTTTCTGGCATCCAGTCTTTAGGTTCGATTTTTTCGTCTCTTGCGATACGTTCTTCAAACTGCTGTTCTAGATTTTTTATTTGTTCTTCACTCATAACTACTGTTTTTTGTGACTCAATTCTTCTTTTTCAATATATTATAGATTCTGCATCAAGTGCGGAATGACAAATCTTTTATACGTCGAAGTCAACGACCACTTTTTCTGCTGTGGGCACTGCTTGACAACTTAACACCAATTGTTGTGATACCTCCTTTTCATCTAAGGCATAATTAATTTTCATTTCTACAGAACCTTCAACAACTTTACATTTACAAGTACTGCAAACACCACCTTTACAAGCGAAAGGCAAATCTGCTCCAGCTCCTAAAGCTGCATCCAAAATGTTATCATAGTCTTTGGTCATGGTGAAGACAAACTCTTTTCCACCATCAACGATTGTTACTTCAATACCTTCAACATTTTGTTGCGCCAAGCGTTCTGCTCGTTTAATATCTTCTTCTGAAAGTCCAGTTACAAACAACTCAAAATGCACTAGTTCTTTTGGCAATCCTTTATTTATAAGGTAATCACTTACATAGTTTACCATTTTTTCTGGACCACATAGGAATACTTCACTCGTGTCTGGAATATCGATAAATGTATTTGTGAGGACTTGCATTTTTTCATCATCAAAACGACCATTAAACAACTCGATATCTCGACGTTCTTTAGTTAAGAAATAATAGATTTCTAATCTTCCAAAATAGGTGTTTCTCAGTTGTTCTAATTCTTCTTTAAAGATAATAGATTTTGCTGTTTTATTTACATAAAATAGCTTGCAAGTTGAATTAGGTTCCGATTTAAGATGCGCTTTAATCATTGAAATGACAGGAGTTACGCCACTACCTGCTGCAAAGAATAAATAATTTTTTTTAGCCTCAGGTTGCACTGGAACTCCAAAGGTTCCGCTTGGAGCCATGACTTCGAGCTGACTTCCCGTTTTTAATTCTTGATTTACAAAGGTTGAAAATTTACCACCTGGAATTAATTTTACTGCGACTTTCCATTGGTTCTCATATGGACTAGAACACAAAGAATAAGATCGACGTACATCTTCGCCATCAATATCGGCTTTAAGCGTCAAATGTTGTCCTTGTCTAAATTTAAATACACTTTGTAATTCTGAGGGGATTTCAAAAGTTACTACTGAGGTATCTTCTGTTTCCTTATAAATATCTGCAACTTTTAAGTTGTGAAATTCTGCCATAAATAATCCTTAAAACACTTAACTAACACTTGTTAGTTTAGAGAACAAAGATACAAAATTTTATTCATAACTAGTTGTTAATTCCTTCTATAAGAACCTCACTTAAACTCGTTGCTAAATCGTTTGCATTTAAGTCTTCTTTTTTAGGAATCCATAAATACAATGACCTCAAAGTACTTAGCATTGAAAACATAATAATTTCGGGATTGCTATTTTTAAGTTCTGTAGACGAGATACCCTCTTTTATGATGTACAGAAAATTAGTTTCATATTCGTTACGAAGCTGGAGGTAATATTCTAATTGATCTTCAAGATGCATCCAGTCATTGTTTAATGATGCCATTCCGTTCGTATTACGAGAGGTAATATTTACATGAAGGGTAACAATCTTTTTTAATTTATCAATATTAGATGCTTCAGATTGGATAATGGTTTGCATTCCACTTGTAAATTCTTCAGCAATTGAAATGATAATCGCTTTTAGAATGTCTTGTTTAGAATTGATATGATTGTATAGACTGGCCGCCTTTATTCCCATTGCAGTTGCCAAATCACGCATAGTAACTGCGCTATATCCTTTTTCTTTAAAAAGTTTTGAAGCTGTAACTATAATTTCTTCTTTACGTGTTTCTGACTTCATTTAAAACTTAATAGTTTGCAAGGTTTCAATTTCTGTGATAGAAGTCGTATTATATTCAAGTGTCCAACCTAAAGAATTTGTTAGGATATAAAATTTGGCTAATTCACTTATGAGTCTGTTTTTCGCATTTGATTTTAACTCAGACGCTTCTATTTTTTTCATCAAGGATTGCCTAACAGTGTCCTTGATATCATTGTAATCTTTTGCTTCAAACTGATTAAGAAAATCGGCTTGTATGTCATAATATTCAAAGTCTGGGGAAATTTTTATTTCCTCTTTTGGAATACTTAAAATTTGAAGTGTTTTTGTTGCTTCGTCAATATTGTATTCTATCAGACTTAAATCATAAGCAATAGTGACATCTGCATTAACGACAACTAACGCTTTTTTTTCCGCTTCAAATAAATCACCAAAAATGGCTTTTGAATTTTGATAACTGAAGACTTCACTAAAATGACTTTCTGTTACGATTAGCTTTCCAACATTTTTGATTTGTTTTTGGATGAGCGCAGAATTTTCTTTCAGGATAATTTTATCTTCCTTTTGATCTCCACAATATTTAAATGCAAATAGAATAATGAGGGTTATGATGACTCCAAATAAAATCTTTCTCATAGGCTAATTTAATTATTAAAAAAGAACTATCACTGTTAGCTCTTTAAATTTATACAAAATCTCCAATAAAACACTTAATGATTGTGACCTAAGTTAGAGTTTAGTGTCTTAATATATCCAGACAAGAATTAATTAATTCTTTTAAGCACTTTAAAAACGAACATAATGAATAAAAGCTTACCCATATTGTTGTTAATGATCTCCAACTTTTTCATGCATGGCCAGCATATAACCTTTCAAAAGAATATCAATTATAAAGCTAGTAATTTGCATCAAAGTCTAAATACGAATCGCGATAGTCTTTTACTAGAAAGTAAAACTGAACAAATCCTTCAAGTTGATATATTTAATAAAGATTTTTCAGAAAGCATCAATGTTCATAACACTAAAACAAAGATTGACCTCAACAAATTACCAGCAGGCAACTTTATTATTCAAGCCAGATTACACAAAAAAATAATTGTGATGTACTTAGAGAAAAATAAAGCTACGACCATTGCATCTTCCGAATTAAAGGAGAAAAACATAGACCACAAGGGGTTTGCTGCTAAGTTTAAATCTAATAACCTTACAGAAAAGAATGACGCTTCATATTACTGGGTTGTATCTGAAAGTAATTCTAATTTTGGATCATGTAAATCTATGAGATTAGAAAATAAGGGAGACATAGTTAAATTGATAACTAAAATTAAGTTAGAACTAAAAACAGATGTAGGGAAAAATAATAGATTATTTGTATATGAGATATATAATCGATCTAAGTTTATGACAAACCAGCTAAGGAATCCTGGGTATTATAAAACTGAAAATTCGGAATTTTTTAATGTTGTACCCATTTATAATTCATTGAATACTAAAGAGTAAGTACCAAGCTCTTAAATTCATAAAAATTTCATCTCTTTTTAGTCCAGATTTTCCATAAAACAACAAGTTATCAGGATTCATTTATTTAATATTGCAAACTAAAGTTTATTCAGAATAGTAAATTAAAAACTTAACCTAAAACTACACTTGTTATGATTAGAAATTTAGCAATCCTAGTATTTACATTATTCACTTTATTCACTTATGGTCAAAGAATTACGTTTCAAAAAAATGTAAATCATAAAGCAAGAGCCTTAAAACAAAGCCTAACTAAAAATGGAGATAGCTTAATTTTAGAAAGCAAAAAAAACATTGGACAAGTTGACATATTTAATGAAGACTTTTTCGAAAGCATAGATATTGATAGTACAAAAACTAAGATTGACCTTAAAATGCTGCCCATAGGAAGCTTTATTGTACAAGCTAGATTAGGTAAAAAAAGGATTATAATGTATCTGAGGAAGAGTGACAACTATGAAATAGATACAAAACAACCTAAATTTAAATTAAGGAAAGTATATAAAATAACATCTTCTGAACTAGATGCTATAGATGTAACTACATCAAAAACTAAACGAAAATCTAAAACAACCTATAAAAAGAAAGATGTTAAATTTTATTGGGTTGTGTATGAAAGCAATTCAAATTTTGGATCTAGAAAATCCATGAAACTAGCATACAAAAACGAATTGCCAGAATTAATTAAAAAAAATAAATTAGAATTACAATCCAAAGTAGGAAGTGATAATGTTCTGCGTATTTATGCTATTTATAATAAGAATAAGTTTATGCGCAAGCAGTTTAGAAATCCTAAATATTATAAAACCGTAAAAAAATCCAAACTCTTTAATGTAAAACCGTATTACAATTCTTTAAACGAATAAGATTTCGATTCTAGCATTTAAAGTTATGGATTTCCCCTTTCTATCACATAGTTAAGTTAAGCTCAGAACAGACCATTAACGCAACCAACTACAACTTTTAACTTCTATAATTTCATTAATTTTAATGCGATTAGATGTTCAGTTCTTAGGCAAATTTTATCCATTTATGAGTTTAAAAAACCATGCTCTGTTTAGTGCGATATATGTGTAAAATATCCTCAAAATACACTTCTACACAGTTCATCTGAAAATAAATGTAGGTCAAAACGTACGTATGTCAATTTTTTTGGTTATATTCGATTAATCATTGCCCCAAAACTATGATCAAAAACACCTACTTTGTAGCAATCTTGCTATGCACCATTCTCAGTTATGGGCAGCAAATCACCTTTCATGAGAATACAAATTATAGAGCTACTGTACTACTTCAGAGCCTTGATGACGACGCAAAAAATCTTTTACTAGAAAGTAAAACTGAAGAGATTACTAAAATAGATATTTTTAATGATGACTTTTCAGAAATTATGGATGTATATAGTAACAAAGCACAAATTGACCTCAATACATTACCAATTGGTCATTTTGTTATTCAAGCAAGAGTTGGCCAGAAAAGAATCATAATGTATTTGGAGAAAAACGAGGATGCAAAACTTGCATCTTCCAATCAGGACGTCGAAATAATAGACAAAAACGCCCTAACATCGAAGCAGGCATCTCAAACCATTTCGAGAGAAAAAAATAAAGATGCACAAGTTGGATCGTCTTCTCAAAAAGATTTAGAATTAAACAAAAAAGTCTTAGCAAGTCAACAAATCCTTAAAAAACCCGATAATAATAAGAACGCTGCTTTTTACTGGGTTGTTTCTGAAAGTAATTCTGGTTTTGGTTCGAGCAAGTCTATGAGGTTAGAATATAAAGACGATGTAGACAAATTAATTTCTAAAGTTAAATTAGAATTAAAATCAAGCGTAGGTAAAAATAACAAGCTACTTATTTATGAGATCTATAACCGATCGAAATTTATGAGTAAGCAATTAAGAAATTCTGGATATTATCAATCTGAAACATCAGAATTTTTCAATGTAGTCCCGATTTATACATCCAGAAAGTTAAATAATAACTTAACAGCTGCTACTGAAGTTTACGCTAATGAGGATTTAACCAAGAATTAATTATTTATTTTTTGAGTTCAAGCTTTTCAGCAAAGTAATCACAGAAATCCATCATAGTTGCAGACATCTTTTCATCTTGAGTTGCTCTAAGAAAGGTCTTACTCATTTCAACCAAAGTTTGGTGAAAAAACAGTTTCATTTCATCAACAGGCATATCTTTTGTCCAAAGATCAATCCTAAGTGTTTCTTGCGCTTTACTATCCCAAACCGACAACATCATTGCTTTAGCTTCGGCATTTGTAATACCGCCATCTTCCGCAGTCCAGTGCAATTGTTCAGGCACTCTATTTTCGTCAAGTTCTACGCTAAGTTCTATTTTTGAAGTATAATTTTTCGACATTATTTTGGTGGTTTATAATTTGATTTATTAAAAATTTCAACAGCATCCTTCTTCATCATATCCAAAAAAGGGATGTCGTTATTTTTCATATACGCTCTTACAATCTGCCAGCCTATATATTGACCAAGTCGTCCTGGTGACTCAGTATCAAGCTGTAAATAAAATTTTGAGAAAGGCGCATCGGCAATAAACCGTCCAGGCAAACTACTGTCTGTGCTATATAAATATTCATTCTCAATAAAGTTTTTCCAAATCTCACCTTCATTCGATTTAGCAAACTCCAATTCCCATTTAGTATATCCTATTTTTTCTTCATCAGATTTAAAAGGAATCATTTTATCCTTAAAATACAACTGCTTTCCAAAATAGATCATATCATCTAAAAGTGTTTTCTTTTGAGATTGAAATGTATAGCGTTTAGCATAATCTGAAGTTAGATTAGGAACAATCTGAGAAGGTTCCATATTTTGCGTTATATATTTTGGAATGTTGGTGTAATACCTATGACCTTGTCCTAGATAGTTATCAAGTGGTATTACTAAAATTGTATCTGTCACGATTACTTTATCTCTATACGACACGTTATTAGTTAACGTAATAATACGAGGTTCAGTAAATGTTATGTCATAATATTTTAAGTGTTGAAATAGCCCAGTAATTTCATTTTCTATGGTTGAGAAATCACTAAACTTTTTATTCACCTCACCTAACAACTCAATTTGTAAGGTGTCAGTCATTCGTGCAATAAAAACAGAGTCAGGAATATGTTTTGAAAACAAAAATGGAAATGTCTTTTTAAGTTGCCCTAAATCATCTGGGCTAGACTGCGAAATTACATGATCAAAGCGTTCAACCATAAGATTGACGTCAATTTTAGAAATCTCATTTTCAATTTGATCTTCTTTATTACAAGAGTAAGCAACTAATAACAAGAAGAGAATACAACAAAAATTTTTCATAGATATATTCAAAAAAACTTAGGCATTATTAATTTTTATAACTAACGCTATTGGTTTATTTTTGTTTTGCAAAGGTACTATTCTTTCATTTAAATTCTATAAAAATGCAAACAGAAAAAGTTGTTGATTATATTGTAAACTGGCTTAAAGATTATGCTACTAACGCTAACGTTAATGGATTTGTAATTGGTATTTCTGGTGGAATAGATTCGGCAGTAACCTCGACACTTTGTGCTAAAACTGGTTTAGATTTGTTATGTATTGAAATGCCTATTCATCAAGCAGCAAGTCATGTTAGCCGAGCGCAAGAACATATAACACAATTAAAACAACGCTTTCCAAATGTTAAAGACACTAGAACCGACTTAACTCCAGTGTTTGAAGAATTTAAAACAGAAGTCTCTCTTGAAGGCGAACAAAGCACTGTAGATATGGCTTTGGCAAATACAAGAGCGCGATTACGAATGACAACTTTATATTATCATGCTGGTCTTTTGGGTTTATTGGTAGCAGGAACAGGCAATAAAGTTGAAGATTTTGGCGTAGGCTTTTATACTAAATATGGCGATGGTGGTGTTGATTTAAGTCCAATTGCTGATTTAATGAAATCTGAAGTATATGCCATTGGAAAACTATTGAATGTACCAGAATCTATAATGAATGCAGCACCTAGCGATGGACTTTTTGGAGATGCGAGAAGCGATGAAGATCAAATTGGTGCATCATATCCAGAATTAGAATGGGCTATGCAACAAAAAGACGAAGGCAAAACGGTTACTAATTTTGAAGGAAGACAACGTGAAGTCTTTCAAATATTTATGCGTTATAATCGCAATAATCAGCATAAAATGATTCCTATACCAATTTGTGAAATTCCTAACGATTTAAAGTAAATAATGAATTAATCGTTGTAAAAAGTCGTACTAATTGATTTTTTTGCTATTTTTACACTTGTATTCTCCACTATCTAGAACTTAATCTGAATAGGTTCTGGCACTTAGTAACCAACTAAATTAAATATCATGATCAAGGTATTAGTAGTAGACAGCCATCCTATAGTTAGGACTGGTTTAGAACTCTTATTCAAAGAACATAATGAAATTGAAGTCATAGGAACAGTTGGAAGTGGCGTTGAAATTTTTGAATTTGTTAGGCGTCACCAAGTAGATGTTATCATTTCAGAAATTGATCTCCCAGAACTTAATGGTATTACAGCATTAAGAGCCATAAAAAAAGAACATAGTAGTATCAATATTATCATGTTTAGTTACCATCCTGAAGAGATTTATGCAATTAGCACTATAAAAGCTGGAGCTTCGGGATATGTATCAAAAACGGAATCTACAGACACTATAGAAAAGGCTATTCTTCTCGCTCACAAAGGTGATTTATATTTAAGTGAAAAAATGTCAAAACACCTTAAATATGATGACACGAAAAAATCTAAAAGCAGAATTTACAAAAGACTATCAACTCGTGAAGTAGAGGTTTTGAAACTTTTATCTTCAGGTAAAAAGAATAAGGAAATTGCCTTAGAACTTGATATTAACGAAAAAACTGTTAGTACCTATAAAGCTAGGTTATTCAAAAAACTAAATGTTACTAATTTAATCGACCTTGTTAATCAAGGTAAGCATATGGAGATTACTTAAACTTTGCCTCCAATTACTTTTCCAAGTTTTCTTGAAAGCAACATTTTAAGTCCTAAATAATCTTTAACATCTTCTAAAATACTTCTTGAATTTGTGTCTTCTTTAAGCGTTTCATTTTGATATTCAGCAACTTTTTTATCAATTAAATAGCATCTTAAGGTTAAGATCGTTTGATTTACCAATTGAGAAATACTATGATTTTTCTCTTTAGGAATGATATGATTACGTTCCCAATCGTGCAAGCTATAACGCTCATCATTCATTAAAATAGTAGTCACTTCTGCTGCCAAATCTTGATCTAATTTATTGACATAATTACGGGTTGAAAATTCAGGCTCTTGATGCAACGTGTCAATAATTGAATAGTATAAGGTTTTAAACGTAGTATTGCTAAATTGCATTTCATCTTCTTGCAAATCCAAATATACTTTTTCAAAAACCTTAGCATTATGAACCACAGGTTCTAATTGCAGTTCGCCATCGTCACTTTCTTTTAAGACTAAGTCTTCAAAATCTTCAGTTTTATTTCCGTAGAGTAATAAAATTTCAATTATTTTACGTTCTAACTCGTATTGTAAATCTACCTTTGGGGCTTTTATTTCTGGTCGTACAACATCAAACGCTTTTTGTTGTGTTTTATAAGCCTTATTAGCTTCTTGATTATCCTTTTTGTTGATTTGTGCTAAGGTTCTAAATAAAACCTCTTCACTAATATCCATGATTCGAGAACACTCTTGAATATAAATTTCCTTTTTAATCTGATCTGGAATTTTAGAGATACTATTCACAATTTCTCTAATCGTTTCAGCTTTTTTTATAGGATCATTATTAGCTTCTTTCACTAACAACGATGCTTTAAATTGAATAAAATCTTTAGCATTACCTTCTAAGTAGGCAGTTAATTCTTCTAAAGTATTTTGCTTGGCAAAACTATCAGGATCCTCGCCTTCTGGAAACGTACAAACTTTAACATTCATACCTTGTTCTAGAATAAGATCTATACCTCTTATGGAGGCTCTAATTCCAGCTGCATCACCATCAAAAAGAACTGTAATGTTTTTTGTTAGTCGATTTACTAGTCGAATTTGTTCAGGTGTTAATGCTGTTCCAGAGGATGACACAACATTTTTAATTCCCGACTGATACAACTGAATCACATCAGTATACCCTTCAACTAAATAACAATTATCCTCTTTAGCTATGCTTTGCTTCGCATGAAACAATCCATATAAAATTTTACTCTTATGATAGACTTCACTCTCAGGTGAGTTCAGGTATTTAGCGGCTTTTTTATCCGTTTTTAAAATTCGTCCACCAAAACCTAAAATTCGTCCACTCATACTATGAATAGGAAACATTACACGTCCTTTAAAACGGTCAAATTTTTTGTCCTCTTTAACAATGGTAAGTCCCGTTTTATTTAAAAACTCTAATTGGTATCCTTTTTTTAAGGCTTCATCAGTAAAGGCTTGCCATTCGTCAAGAGAATATCCTAAATTAAACGTTTTGATCGTTTCATTAGTAAATCCTCGCTCTTTAAAATAACTCAATCCAATGGCTTGTCCTTGATCGGTTTTTAGCATAACTTTTTGAAAATAGTCATTCGCAAAATCGTTTACTAAATACAAACTCTCACGTTCACTTGCTTCTAGCTTTTGCTCGTCGGTTTGTTCGGTTTCTTCAATTTCAATATTATATTTTTTGGCCAAATACTTAATCGCTTCAGGATAAGTAAAATGTTCATGTTCCATTAAAAAGGTAACTGCATTTCCGCCTTTACCGCTTGAAAAATCTTTCCAGATTTGCTTTACGGGAGACACCATAAAGCTAGGAGAACGTTCATCACTAAAAGGACTTAAGCCTTTAAAGTTACTTCCCGCTTTTTTTAATTGCACAAAATCACCAATAACCTCCTCAACGCGAGCAGTTTCGAAAACTTGTTCAATGGTTCTTTGTGTTATCATTTTAATTTTAACTTATAGAAGTTATTCCAATTTAGAAGCAAGGGTAAATTTAAGATAAAGAATTTGTTTTAAAAATTAACTGAGTGAATTAACTTTGAATAATATTTTTCATGATGTATTTACATCAACATCAAAACAAGAAAACCACTCAGCTATAATTTTAAGTCGATCTGTTTTTGCATTGATACTGATAATAAGTTATAACTTTTAAAAAAAAACTATGAGAATTATAAAGTCAATTTGTGTAGTAACATTATGTGTTTTATCCTTCAATTGTCAAAATGACGATGACAACACAACTGAGATAATGGACCAAATACCAGACCCAGAATTGACAGATAATGTTGAAGTGTATGTTGGCAACTTAATCGACAATAGTTACACACTTGCCGTAGAAAATGGAGGAACAAAGTCCTACTTATTAGATAAGGCGGGAAATAGAATTAAAGAATGGCAATTTGATGATAATCTTGGCAATGATTTAGAATTATTATCTGAAGGAAAACTTCTTGGTATTTTTAAATCAGACAACCCATCGATTGCATTTGGTGGTTATGGTGGAAAAGTTAAAATCATTAATCCTGATAATAGCATAGACTGGGAATATGAATATTCTTCAGAGGACTACATCTCACATCACGATGCTGAACTTTTACCAAATGGCAACATACTTTTTATAGTTTGGGAAAAAATTGACGCCATAGAAGCTCAGGCAAATGGATTCGTGACTTCGGTTCCAATTTATCCAGAAACACTAATTGAAATCAATCCATCAAATAACCAGGTTGTTTGGCAATGGAGAAGCTTTGACCATCTTATTCAAGATTTGGATAATACACTTTTAAATTATGGAAGTGTTAGTGAAAACCCGCAACGCATAGATTGCAATTTTGATATTATTGATAATGGTGACATTATGCATGCCAACGGACTAGATTATGATGATGAAAAAGATGTGATTTATCTGAGTGTAAATTATTACAGTGAAATTTGGGTTATTGATCATAGCACAACCACAGCACAAGCTGCAACGAGCAATGGAGGAAACTACAATAAAGGGGGTGATTTACTTTATAGGTTTGGTAACCCTTCTGCTTATAAAAACACGGAAGGCACAAGACTGTTTTACAATAATCATTTTCCAAATATTTTGGAAGACAATGAACCAGGTGAAGGTAATATTTTAGTGTATAACAATGGTAGCAACACTGCCCAATCTATTGTTTACGAATTAGATATGCCAAATGACTTTAATCTCATTCCAAATGCAAATAATGAACCAAATATAGTCTGGAGTTTTACAGATCCAGATTTATTTCATGGACGAGTTTCTGGTGCGGTTCGACTCAAAAATGGAAACACTTTAATTGCTGAAGGCGACTATGGTTTTTGGGAAGTAACCACCGATGGAAGTATTGTATGGAAATATAACGGAATAGGAGTGAATTTCTGGAGATGCTATAGCTATGACTTAGATGACCAAGAAATTCTTGATTTAAACCTTGATGAAGAATAAGACAAGTTTACAATACAAGAAACCCGATTCTATTTAACCAGAATCGGGTTTCTTGTTGTAAAACATTACATTATTCCAAATCGAATCGCAATCCCATTGACACATTATGTTGATCTACTAATTGATTTTTAAATAATGGATTCAAATCGTATTTAGCATAAAGAGATATTGGACCAAAACCAACATAAGCACTTAAACCATATACTAAACTTGAAGCATTAAAGTCTCGTCTTGATTTGTCTTTCACGAAATCTCCATCTTCCTTATAACGCAACTTTCTTTGTGTTGCTAATCTCACACCAGCATAACCACCAATTCCAACTTTAAACTTATTATCGGTAAAATAACGGATTCTATTACCATAATCTTTTAACCTAGAAGGACCAAATTCAAAATGAACAGGCAGTACTAAATTTGTCATTCTAATTTGAGATTTCCTAAGATCTACAGGAAATTCTTCAAGTACTGTTTCATTTCCATCTTGCACAAAATAAAGATTATCTTTTACATTGAGTTTATTCCATTGAAATGAGAAACCATAATTAAGTCTAGCAAAATTAGAAGTCTTAGACAAACGTGTTTCCCAGATCCAGCCTAACTCTACAAATCCGGAACCACCAATTTCGTATGGTGTATTACTTAAATCTTGTCCTTCGCCAATAGCGTTGTTAAAGCCTATTGCAAAAAATAATTTGTTACCAGTTCGGATATCATACTTTGGTGGTTTTCGTTTCCCATTGGCTAAGTCAATTAAAAACCCATTTGAACCAATCGAAATTGACATAGAATTGTTTTCTTCTACTGTTATATGGTTAGTTTCAGGATTTCGTTTTAGAAGACTAATTTTGGCATCAATAATTGCGATACGATCTTCAATATTGGCCGCGTGTTTCATCGCAGCTTCTTTTTTAAGTTTTTCGGCCTCAGCACTAGTGATCTCACCTCTATCTAAACGTTGATTAATCGTTTCGACTTCTTGCTTCAAAAATTCACGTTCTTCATTTGCTATTGCTTTTTTTGCTTCTTCAAGCTTATCGATTTTTAAACCATTCTCACGATATGGAATAGTGTCCTTAGCAATTGAATGTTCTTGTTGTTCCTGTTGTTCTTGTGCAGTGATTGTGCTTGTAACAAGACATAGAATAAGCAGCACTACGTGTTTAGTAATAGTGTTCATAATGTTGTAATTTAATTGATGTTTGGATTTAACTTTTCGTTTTTTGTTTGATGATACTAGTTTAGTTACGTCGCTCGACAACTGCAGTTTTTACCGAATTATAACTTGATTTTAAAGCTTCAAATACTTTATCTCTAAACGATTGGTCTAATTCTACTTCAACGTCTTGAAGTAATGCATTGGCATCTACCGTTTTGGTTGTTTCATTATATATACGTTGCTTTAAAATTTCTCGTTGCGCTTGTTTTAAAAGCGAATCAATTTCTTTATTTGTTACTGATGACTCGCCACCTGCACTAAGTTGTTGAATTTCGGCAACTACTTCTTTGATTTTTATGTCTTCTAAAGACATCACCTTAACAAGCTTATTGTCTTTTATATCTTCTTTAGATTTCTCAAGAGAAGCAACAACCTCTTTTTGCTCTTTTAACTGAAGTTTTGCGTTCTCTTTTAATTCTTGCTTAGGCAACTCCATAGTATTTTGTTCGGTCTCGGAAGTAATTTCTGTTGTATTTGCTAGGTCCACTTTTTCGTTTTCTGAATTTGTTATAATGTCTTCAATAGCAACAGCATCTGTATTCAATTTTGGATTACTTTGTGTATTTGTTTCAGTTTCGACTACAATAGGTAATTCTTTGACATCTTCAGTATTTTTATAAAACTGAGTTGTTATAAGAATTACACCTACAATACTTGCTGCAATACCTAACCACCAAAATCTAGTGTTATACTTCGTTTTGTCTTCTTTATCTAATCTTTCTGCCAAGGTATTCCAGGCATCTGATGATGGTTCTAAAGTTCGATTTTCGAGCTTGTCCTTCAGCTTATCTTCAAATTTAATTGGTGCCATAACTCGTTTTATTTAATTCTTTAATTTTTTTCTGAAGCATTTGTCGTGCTTTAAATAATTGTGACTTAGAAGTCCCTTCTGAAACATTGAGCATTTCAGCTATTTCAAAATGTTTGTAACCTTCTATAGCATACATTACAAATACCATTTTGTAACCTTCTGGAAGGTCATCAATTAATTGTTGAATTTGAGCCACCTCAATTTCAGTATTGATATTATTAGAATGATCTTGAGGAATTGTAACATCTTCAATAGAAAACTCTACATTCTTTTGTTGTCTAATAAAGGAAATCGATTCTCTTACCATTATTTTTCGCAACCAGCCTTCAAAACTTCCTTGATGCTTAAAATTTTTCAAATTTGTAAACGCTTTAAAAAAACCATTAAGCATAACAGACTCAGCATTTTGAATATCCTTTATATAATACCTGCAAATACTTAGCATTTTAGGTGCATGTACCTTATACAATTCGTGTTGTGCTTCACGATCATTTTTAGCTGCTTTTTTTAAAAGTGCAGTATTGTTATTATGTAATTGAATAACTTTCAAAAGGTACTTATTTAAGTCTTCTATTTATAAAGACGCAAGAATTATGCAAATGGTTGCTTGACTACGAAAAAAATTATTTTTTTCTGTCTATAACATAGCTAACCATAAGTTGTAGAGCAGATTTATATTGAGATTCTGGGTACATATTAAGAAGTTGTAAAGCTTCGTCTTGAAACGATTTCATTTTGCTAACAGCATATTCTAATCCGTTATTTTGTTTAACAAAAGTAATAACTTCCTTTACTCTCTTTTTATCTTTATTATGGTTTTTAATTGAATTAATCAACCACTTTTTTTCTTTTTTAGTGCAGTTATTCAAAACATGAATTAAGGGCAAGGTCATTTTTTGTTCTTTGATATCAATACCAGTAGGCTTACCAATAGCTTCATCTCCATAATCGAACAAATCATCTTTAATTTGAAATGCCATACCTATAAGTTCTCCAAACTTTCTCATGGTATCAACATCTGTTGAATTTGGTTTTACTGAAGCAGCGCCAAGACTACAACAGGCAGCAATTAATGTTGCCGTTTTTTGTCGAATAATATCATAGTAGATGTCTTCTGTAATATCGAGTTGTCTTGCTTTTTCAATCTGGAGTAGTTCGCCTTCACTCATTTCTCTAACTGCAACCGAAATGATCTTGAGCAAATCAAAGTCATTATTATCAATAGAGAGTAACAAACCTTTAGATAATAAATAGTCGCCAATAAGGACAGCAATTTTATTTTTCCAAAGGGCATTTATTGAGAAAAACCCACGTCTTCTGTTACTATCATCAACAACATCATCATGAACTAAGGTCGCTGTATGAATTAATTCAATAACTGAAGCGCCTCTATACGTTCGTTCACTTACTTGACCATTATCGACCATTTTTGCAACTAGAAAAACGAACATTGGGCGCATTTGTTTCCCTTTACGGTTTACAATGTAATGCGTAATTCGATTTAATAACGCAACCTTACTTGACATAGAAAGTAGAAACTTTTGTTCAAAAAGTTCCATTTCGTAAGCAATGGGTTGTTTTATTTGTTCCGTTATTTTCAATAGAGTTGTCTTGAATTGCTAAATTACTAATTAAGTTAGACTTGTTTTGCTTGGCTTGTAATTATTAGTTAAATAAAACATGTTAAAATTATTCACTTTTATTTTTTTGTATATTGCTGCTTGATTAATCCAAAATTTATAATCTTATGAAAAAAATTACTTTATTATTTTTATTATCAATTTCATTTTCTTTTGGTCAAGTACTAAGTGAAGATTTTGAAGCTGGTTTAGCAGTTCCTTTAGATTGGACAAATAACGACATCGCTGGTGGTGGAGAAACTTGGACCGTTGCTACAGGAGGAGAAGCTGTTGGATTCGCGCCACCTAACACACTTTATTACGACAATACTATTGTAGGCAACTATGCTTTGTTTGATAGTGATGGATTTGGAGGAGCACCTTCTCCAGCAGAAGAAGCTGCTCTTGAAAGCCCAGCTTTTGACGCCACTACCATAGCAGGAACTATACAGTTATCTTTTGATAATTTCTTTACTGCTGGTTATGGTGGTGCAGGATTTGTAGAAGTTTATGATGGATTTTCTTGGATTCAAGTAGCATCGTATGCTGGTGCAGATCAAAATGCGTCTTCAATTGGACTTGTTGAAATAGATGTTACAGCAGAATTAGCTGCCGCAACTAATGCACAAGTTAGATTTAGATGGGTTGGAGATTATGCTTGGGGATGGGCTATTGACAATGTTGTTGTTGATCAAGGTCCTTCTTGTTTTGTACCTTCTGATTTTGTTGCAGAGTCAATTACTAGTACAACATTTGAATTGAGCTGGATGGATGCAAACCCAGGAACTTCTATGTGGGAATTCGAAATTGGTCCTGAATTATTTACTCAAGGAACTGGAACACCTATTACAGGAGTTACTGGATCACCTTATACATTTATGGGCTTAACACCTAATACGGTTTACGACTTTTACATGAGAACTAATTGTGATGGTGGTAATGGTGATAGTGACTGGGTTGGACCGCTTTCATTTAGAACCTCTAGAGATTGTGTTGCTGATGCTTCATCAACTTTCAATACTAATGACTTCGTAGATGACACTATTCTTGATTGTTTTGACTTTGAAGACACTGATGGAATTAGCCCAATATGGTCTTTTAATACAGGTATAAACGATTTAGATGGTGATGGAGCAACTGATCAATTCTTAGTTGTATTTCCACAAGGTGCTGGAGAAACTGAAAAAGATGATTGGTTATTTTCACCTCAAATAAATATGACAGCAGGTAATAATTATCCTATAAGCGTTATTTATAATGCATTTGACTTAAACTCTGTTGCCAATGAAAGTTTTGAATTACTTATTGTTGATGAGCAATCTTCAACTGCCGCTTACCAAAATGTATTAGGTACGTACAGTAATGTTGCTCAAAGTGGTGTTTTTGGTGATACAGGAGGAAATGACTTAATAACTCAAGCTAATACTGCATTTGAAACGTTCTCACCTCCAGGTGATGGTGCCTATTATGTTGCAGTAAGAGCTACATCAACAGGATCTGCTAATTTATTAATGGTTCTTAATATTATCGTAGATGAAACTTTAAGTTTAACTGAATTTGATTCTAATAACTTTAGCTATTCATATAATAAGAACACAGATCAATTGACTTTAGAATCTTCAAATTCGACTTTCGATGCAATTGAAATGTTTAGCATTCTTGGACAAAACGTTATCTCTAGAAAATTATCTAATCAAAATGAGGTGATAGATTTATCAAGTTTAACAGATGGTGTTTATTTAGCTACTATTAATATTAATGGAAATAGTAAGACGATTAAAATATTAAAGCAATAATAGTATCGTTATATCTTTAAATGAAAAGAGCTACAATATGTAGCTCTTTTTTTTATGACTTGTTTCTATATAGAGTTTTGTCAACACAAGCAGCCATTTCAGGCTTATTCATGTCTACTCCAATAAAAGAAGTAACTTTATCTATGGCCTCACTAGTATTCTCTAACACATCTTTGTAGTTTAAATACATAATTTCAACACCAGGTTCTTTATTCTTCCAAGTCTCCACATTTATCAATTGCTTTTTAAAAGCTTCAAATAATTTAATTGGTAAATCATCTGGGTTTTTTCCAATCATTATCTGTTGGGATTTAATAATCTCATTCAAATCCCTATTCATAAAGATAATCTTATAGCGGTATTTAGAATCTAAAAATTTAAGTAAAGGCGCAACCACTTTCACCGATTTATTCTGAGCTTTTTCTAACCAAGAATTATCTTTGTGAATTGACATTACTGGATCATATTCAAAATAGCCTTTAGGATTTGACTTGTCTGCTTTTCTGTTTTCATCAGTCAACACATTTAGTCCTCCACTATTTAACATCTGCATCATTAAAGATGTACCTGATCTTGGTAAACCAGAAACGATTACAATTTGATCTTTTTTATAAGCATTTGATTTTTTATCCACTAAATGAACCGTCTCAATTAATTTATCTTCTATGTTTTCAAGTGCTTTTTCTGCATGATGAAAAGTTTTGGGTGTTAATCTAGAAGCCGTTTCATAAGCTATTTTAGCATTTTCAAGATCGCCAAGTTTTTCTAAAGCTCGTCCTAAAACATAATGTGCTTCTGAATAATATTTTACCAATTCCAGGCTTGTCAACGCCGATTCCACAGCTTCTTCATACTCACCTAACTCAATAAAATTCTCTGCTAATGCCTTATGAAATTTAGCTTTATCTGGTTCAATTTTTATTGCGCGATCATACGCATTTTGAGCATCTGAAAATCTCCCTAGACTATGATTTATTACTCCAATTCTATACCAAATTTCAGAATTGTTAGTTCTATTATCATCTCTTGCATCTTCAAGTACTTTTAAGGCTTTAAGTGTTTTTCCATTACCTAATAATATTGCAGCCTCAGTAAAGAACAGCGCATATTTAACATCTGTTTTTATACTTTTTAGCGTATCAAGGTACGACTGCGCTTGATCATATTCCTTTTTTTCGAGACTTAAGCCAACTAGATCCATATAGTATGCGCTGATATCAATAGGCTCTTTTTCTTTTATAAGTTCTAATAATATCTCTTTCGCTCTTTCATGGTTTTTTTTACCCATGTGAACCCTTGCCAAATTATGCTTTAAATCACACTTGGTTTTATTAACAGCATTTTCAATTTTCTCATCTGGTCGTTCTATATAACCTAATTCGATAAGTTGCTCCATAGTTTCTTCATCTGAAAAAGTATCAGAACTTTTCTTCTTATCTAACTCGGCAAAATCTCCTTCAACATCTTCCCAGCTTTTTATATATTTTACATCTTTTGTCTCTTTAAAAATATCTAAAGCGACTTTACCATCCATGTCCTCTCCAACAGGAAGGTTAAAATGGTGCAAAATTGTTGGAGCAATATCAATTAATCCTAGACCATACACCTTTTCATTCTTTTTAATATTTGGACCCATAGCAACAAACATTCCAAATTGTCTATGATCCATGGCAGCTGCAGCTTGTACTTTTGGCATTACTAACAGTCGTTTATCTCCAGATTCGAAACCATGATCAGACATGACAATTACGGTTGTATCATCATCAACTAACTCAAGAGTTCGCTCTAACATCATATCTTGGAAACGGTAAGAACCTACTACAGCATCTTTAAAAATCTCATATTGATCTTCGTAAATTCCTTTAAGTTTTGGAGGATAAAATTTCATATAAGAATGACAGAAATGATCAATTAAATCATAATATACTGCCATAAAATCCCATTCGGTAGTTCTTAACAGTTTCGTAGTTGCATTATGAATAGATACGTTTTCAGAAATAATTTTAGCTATTGGAGTTAATCCTTTATTCTTTTTTTGATCAATTTTAGCTGCAAGAGGAATAAATGGTAAAACATGCTCACTTGTTATTTCATATGGAAACATTCTTAAATCCTTAAAATCTTTCTCAGCATTTTTTGGATGAATAGTTCCATTAGCCATAGGTTTTTGCTTTTTTGGATCTAAAGATACCTTTTGAAACTTATCAGTAATTACAACACCATTAATAGGTTCAGCAGGAAAGCTAGGCCACCAACCTACTAAATTACTTTTATAGCCCTTGTTATGAAGAATATTCCAAATCGCTCTAACCTTTCTTGAATTAACGGTAACTGGTCGTACACCACTATTATCTTCTAATGGTTCTATAAAACCTAAAACACCATGTTTATCTGGTGTTTTACCAGTAGCGACAGAAGACCAGAGCATAGGCGAATAAGGAGGATTCATAGTACTCATGTTTCCATAAACACCATTATCAATCATTCTTTTTAGGGTTGGCATTTCACCTTTAGCTAATAATGGTCCAATAATTTTCCAATCCGCAGCATCCCAACCTATTAATAACAGCTTATTTTTCTTCATCTAATAGGTCTTTTTTAGATTGTTTTTTTAATTCTCTCCATGCCACAAATGCAATGTCTCCATAAGCCAATAAGCCAAGATTACTCTCTAATGGTATGTCTGAAACACTAATTGTCAACTTATTATCATTGTTAAATTTCTTTTTTACCATTTGCGTAATTTGTGTTTTAAAAATTAATTTAATATATTTAAAAGTTATCAATCTTTTTAAGAACCAATAAAATCAAAAATATATGAAAAAAACTACTTCTGAAAAACTTTCAAACAGACTTTTAAAATATAGTGCTTTTTCTGCCGCTATATTAGGAACAGCTAATGCCAGTGGACAAATTGTTTACACTGATATTGCTGATGAAACAGTCTTACCAGGCAGTTCTTATTCCTTAGATTTAAACAACGACCTTCTAGGAGATTATTTATTCACAATTAATTCAGCTGCTAATTTTGCATTTATGCAACCTGTATCTGGGACTGCTGCAACAATGTATAACTCTAATGGTTTTGTTGGATTTAGTTCTGCTCCTTACAATTATCCTTCAAATTTAGCTGCAGGAACTGTAATAAATGGAACTAGTGGAATTTTCTCTGCAAGAGGAGATTTTAACTACAGTAGTTGTGGTTATCCTGGGAGTCAATTTTGCGATGGATTAGATGGCTATGTTGGATTGCATCTCGTTGTAGGTGTTAACACGTATTATGGCTGGGCAAGAATTCAAGTTGCCACAGATACAGCAAACATGATTATTAAAGATTATGCTTATAATACGACGCCTAGTGAAGCCATTGAAGCAGGACAAACTACTTTAAGTATTAATGAATTTTCGATTAATAGTATTAAAGTTGTGGCCTTAAATAAAAGTATTGGTCTTTATAATTTGTCACAAGCAACAGATTACAGACTTTTAGATATTTCTGGTAAATCTATACTTGATGGCACTACAAATGGTGAAAGTCATGTTATAGAAGCTAACGGTATTGCAAATGGTATTTATATTATTGAGATATCTGACAGGAATTCAAATTCAGTTATTCGCAAGAAAATTGTTTTATAGTCCATATTTATCATAAAAAAAGCGACCAATTGGTCGCTTTTTTTATGATTTATTTGCTAACTGCCCACAAGCAGCATCAATATCTTTTCCTCGTGAACGCCTTACGGTTACGGTAATGTGATTAGCTTCTAAAACTGACACATACATATCTAGTGCTTTTGTATTGGCTTGCTGAAACTCTCCATCATCGATTGGATTATATTCAATAAGGTTAACCTTACTTGGCGCAAACCTGCAGAATTCAACTAAAGCTTCAACATCTTTTTTGGTATCATTAATTCCGTCCCAAACAACATACTCGTATGTAATTCTATTTTTAGTTTTGGCATACCAATATACTAGAGCTTCTCTAAGATCTTTAAGGGGGAATGTTTCATTAAATGGCATTATGGAAGTGCGAATGTCATCAATTGCAGAATGTAATGACACAGCTAACTTAAATTTCACCTCATCATCAGCCATTTTTTTTATCATTTTAGGAACACCAGAAGTAGATACTACAATTCGCTTTGGTGACATTCCTAAACCATCAGGAGATGTAATCTTATCAATTGCCTTTAGTACATTATTATAATTCATAAGAGGCTCTCCCATTCCCATAAACACAATATTACTTAAGGGTCTGTTATGATATAATTTGCTTTCTCTATCAATGGCAACGACTTGGTCATAAATTTCGTCCGGATTAAGATTTCGCATACGCTTAAGTCTAGACGTTGCACAAAATCGACAATCTAAACTACAACCAACCTGACTTGAGACACAAGCTGTTGTGCGATTCTTAGCAGGAATTAATACAGACTCTACAATTAAACCATCATGTAAACGAACCGCGTTTTTAATGGTTCCATCTGAACTTCGTTGCATCTGATCAACCTTAATATGATTAATTGCAAAATTACTTTCTAACATTTCTCTGGTCTCTAATGAAATGTTAGTCATGTCTTCAAAACTATGAGCACCTTTACTCCATAACCATTCATAAACCTGATTACCTCTAAACGCTTTATCTCCTTGACTTTCAAAAAAGTCACGTAATTGTTCTTTGGTTAATGCTCGTATGTCTTTCTTTTTTATTTCCATGTATGCTTTACAAAATTAAGTAAATTGATGCACTCCTATCTAGCAAAAATAAAGCCTTATCGTTATAGACAAGGCTTTATAGTATTTAACTATTGATATTAATAATCGTGAGATCCTGAAATAAATTCAGGATTAAATAATTAACATCGCGTCACCATAAGTGTAAAAACGATACTTTTCTTTAACTGCAACTTCATAAGCTTCTTTAATGAAATCATGTCCTGCGAACGCAGAAACCATCATCAACAAAGTAGATTTTGGTGTATGAAAGTTCGTAATCATACTATTAGCAATACTAAATTCATATGGAGGAAAAATAAACTTGTTTGTCCATCCAGAATATTCATTTAATGTTCCACTTGAAGATACTGAACTTTCAACAGTTCGCATTGCAGTTGTTCCTACAGCACAAACACGTCTTTTTTCAGCTATTCCTCTATTAATTACTTCTGCAGCACCTTCTAAAATTTCTATTTCTTCACTGTCCATTTTGTGCTTTGACAGATCTTCAACCTCTACTGGATTAAACGTCCCTAAACCAACATGAAGTGTTACTTCTGGCAAATGAACACCTTTAATTTCAAGGCGTTTCAATAAATGTTTTGAAAAGTGTAAACCTGCAGTAGGAGCAGCAACTGCACCTTCTTTCTTAGCAAAAATAGTCTGATAACGCTCTTCATCTTCAGGTTCAACATCTCTTTTTATATACTTAGGTAATGGAGTTTCTCCTAGTTCTGTTAACTTTCTTCTAAACTCTCTATAAGACCCATCATAAAGAAAACGAAGTGTTCTACCTCTAGATGTGGTGTTATCAATAACTTCAGCAACTAAGGTATCATCATCACCAAAATACAACTTATTCCCAATTCTAATCTTTCTTGCTGGATCAACTAAAACATCCCAAAGACGTTGTTCTTCATTAAGTTCTCTAAGTAAAAATACTTCTATTCTTGCTCCAGTTTTTTCTTTATTTCCATACAAACGTGCAGGAAATACCTTTGTATTATTCAAGATCATCACATCATCTTCTTGAAAATAGTCAATGATATCTTTAAAAAGCTTGTGTTCAATAGTTTTGTTTTTTCTATCTAAAACCATTAACCTCGCTTCATCTCTAATATCTGAAGGGTGTTCAGCTAATAATTCTTCTGGTAAATTAAATTGGAAGTGTGATAATTTCATGTATTATATGTTTTTTTAGCAAGGTGCAAATATACAATCTCAAAGTAGGCGTTGTCAAGTAAATAGGCAGTTATTATTTAGAAATTTTAAAACCCAGAGTTTTTAGGTCTTTCCAAAACGTCGGAAATGATTTTGAAACGACATTGGCATCGTTAATTTTTAAGGACGTTTTTAACGCTAGTGGAGCAAATGCCATTGCCATTCTATGGTCATTATAGGTGTCAATCGAAACAGATTTATTCAAGTTTTTACATGGCATTAAATGAAGTGCATCTTCAGTGATTTCAATTTGTCCTCCTAACTTTTCAATCTCAATTTTTAAAGCTTCTAAACGATCTGTTTCTTTAATTTTTAAAGTATGTAAACCTGAAAGCTCACATTCAATACCTAAGCCTAAACATGTAACTGCAATGGTTTGAGCAATATCTGGTGAATTATTGAGGTTATACGTTTTTGGACTGAAATTATTTGTCACTTTACTCAAAACAATAGAATTATCATTAAACCGTGTTTCAATTCCGAAATCTTTATAAATCTCACTTAAAACAGAATCTCCTTGCAAACTATGCTGTTTATAGGAAGCTAATGTAATCTGAGTTCCAACAGGACTTAAAGCAGCAATACTATAAAAATAGGATGCAGACGACCAATCTGATTCTACAACTATAGTGGGCTTTTCACTTTTAGTTGCTTTTGGAAATACTGTTATCACATGATCTTCAAATTTTGTCTTAACTCCTATTTGATTTAGTAAATCTAAAGTCATATTAATATACGGAACAGATGTAATTTCTCCTTGAAGCGTAAGCATTAGTCCGTTTTTAAGTTTAGGAGCTATAAGCAATAAAGCTGAAATGTATTGGCTACTCACATTTGCATTTAGTGTGACCTTATTTTTACTTATTTTTTGACCATTAATTTGTAATGGAGGACAGCCTTTGTTTTCTAAATATGAAATATCTGAACCAAGTATATTTAGTGCATCAACCAAAATTTTTATTGGACGTTCTTTCATTCTTGGCGAACCTGTTAAGACTACCTTTTTGTTGTCTTGAGTTGCAAAATATGCCGTAAGAAAGCGCATTGCCGTTCCTGCATGATGAATATCGATAATAGCTTCTGACGTTTGTAATGCATGTTGCATCACCTTGGTATCATCACTATGAGAAAGGTTTTTAATCGTTATTTCAGGAAACAATGCTTGCAACACTAGCAATCTGTTAGATTCACTTTTCGAACCTGTGATAATGATTGAGGATTGAAGATTGGCAATTGAGGATTTTTGAAGCACAACGTTCATCGTTACTTCAATTTTTGATTATTATGATGTCTATCGTGATCTCGCTTTGTTTTTATATCCATTTTCTTATCAAAAGCTGCTTGAAGATCAATTCCTGTTTGATTTGCTAGGCATAACACTACAAACATAACATCTGCCAATTCTTCTCCTAAATCTTTACCCTTATCACTTTCTTTCTCGCTTTGCTCTCCATAACGACGCGCAATAATTCGAGCTACCTCTCCTACTTCTTCTGTAAGTTGCGCCATATTAGTAAGTTCATTGAAATACCGAACACCGTGTTCTTGAATCCAATCATCTACTATTTTCTGGGCGTTTTTTATTTGCATTTTATATTTTTTTGAGCATTATCTTTTCAGCTTGAGTTTCGATAATAGATGTATAAAAGTTTTTAAATATTTCATAATCATTAGAAAGCACTAAAGACGTCTTCATTTCAAAGTTAATGGTTAGCTGAAGAAATCTGCCATTTTCATTAACCAAATATGTAAATTCACCTTGACCTTCATTAAATTGGATTTTTTTACTTTGAGGAATCGATTCGACTTCATAGCCTTCAGGAAGCATAATATTAATCACATACTTATCATTAAACGGATACGACAAATCTATAGGATATGATCTTTTTTCTGCTTTGAAAGGGTTCTCTTCGGAAGCTAAAAACAACATTGGCGTAAAATACAGGTTATCTCCTACTTCTTCAATTTCATTAGTTGTTGAATAATTATAAGTTAAATTTATTGGTTGAGAAACATTTCTAGCATTTTCAATTTCTAGTTCTGACACCACGAGTTCTCCATTATTACGCTCAACATATTTGATATATTCTTCAGGATTAGCATCGGCAAACCTGTTTCTAAACTGTTTAGCAACATAATCTGTTTTTTGATTTCTTATTTTTCCTTCAATTGAAAAATCAGGATTTATTTTTGCATTCAAATAGGTGACATCTGAAGATACAACGTTAGGTTGTAATTCAATCCAAGTTGATCTTCCATTATCCAAAATCAATCTACCTTGCCAATTTAAGGTTCTAAGTGGTAAAGTATTAAACGTACTATAAGATTCTGTGGCATCAAGTAGTGCGCTAAAACCATCGCCTTGTATAATGCAAATCACATAATTAAAACCTTGTCGTGTTGGAAATAGCGGAATACCATTATTTTTAGTACTTATCAATACTGGGTTGGCATTAATACCAGCATATCGAAGCATCGATATAAGCATCAGATTAATATCTGCAGAATTTCCAGAGCCATCATTATAGGCTTTTTTAACACCAGATTCACTTGTAAAGCCATAAAATTCATTCCATTTTACTTTAGATTTAACAAAATCAAAAATTAAGGCTGCTTTTTCAATAGGATTGGTAACTCCAGAAATTAAAGCATCAACATCCTCATCAAAATAATTTGTTTTGGAGAGTTGATCTCCAAAATCTGGATCATCATATATGTTTTTCGTTATTTGTTCCCAAGATGTTGAATACGTCTTATATGGTGTATTAGGAAAGGTGGTCATACTTAACTCCATTATTAATTTTGAAGCATAATTATCTAAGTTGTCCACTAATGGTTCATCTTTAAGCGCTGGCACATTTGTCGCATTACAAGAAATCACATTATCAAGATAGTTTGATTTAGAACTACTAAACGTGGATGCTCCAGCCCCAGTACCATTGCTTTGTTTACTCGTAAATGTAATTGATTTATTAGCTTTACTGTTAACTAAATTAGGCACATAAGCCGCTCTAGGGTTTAAAAGGTTATTATAAACTAAGTATTCTGGCGTACTTACTCTTAATTCGTAAGTCTTAATTGGGATAGAATATTGAAAATAAATATCATCAATTTGTGTATATGGTGACATAATCTCATAGACATATTCAATAACTGAACCTGCTTTAACATTAGGCATCGTAAAAGATTTATACTTCCAGTATTTATTGGCAATCTCTTCAAAAATACCATCCTTTTTTAGTTTTTCTTTTTCTACATCGCCATCAACTAAATTGTAGGTGTAGCCTTTTAATTCTTGTAAATCTTCACTATTTGATGCAGACCTATTGTATAGTCTTATTTTTTTAGTCGCCCAATTGAAACCTTCATTGTTGTAAATTTTGATGCGTTCGTGAACCTCTACAATTTGGACAAATCCATCACTTTCTCTATACTCAAATCTTACATCATGCTTTTTATACAATACCGTAGCATTAGCAGAGGTGTCATTTGGATTTATAGTCTCTTTTAATTCTTCTTCAGACACTTTACCATATTTAAAATTTTGAGCTTGAAATGATAGTGTAATACCTAGCATTAAACAGACAATGATGGTTTTCATTTTTGTTAGGATTTTGAGATTAAAACTATTTTTGACTTATCGAGTTTTACAACATTAGCTATAAAGTCTCGAAAAGCTTTGTACTCTTCTTTAGGATAATATCCTTTGTTAAGACTATAGGTTCTTTTATAAAGCAGTTCGGTTTCAGATACTTTTTCTATTGAAAAAGAATAACTCCCAAACTTATTTTTAACAGTAATATCCTTAGGTTGAGCTTCAATTTCTAATGAGCCATCAATCGTAATTATAAATTCATCTTGGTCTGTGAAACCACGATCAATTTCAAAATCTAAAGTTCGTTTTTTGTAGCGTGTTGGAGTACCTGTGACCTTATTAAAAATGTTAGGCTCAAACAGAAAACGTTTGCCACTTTTGGCTGCATAATTTTTAGCACTTAGGGCTACTTTTTCTGTAAAAACAACATTGTCTTTATCATTTTCAAAAACCATCGAGGTAATATTCAAATCATTGATATAATCCCAATACTCTTTTAAATTTAATTCCTGATCATTTGAAGGTAGAGTTTGAATCCCTTCATGTAAGGCATATTGATAACCAGAAGTTTTGATTGTTACATTGGCATCTATTGCACCTTCCTTTGAAAAAAGAATGGATGCAGTTGTATGCTGCAAACTTTCTTCTGCGCTATACGAGGTCGTATGCACAATTTTACCACCATCTGGAGTTATTACTAAAGCATCTCTATCATCCGTCCAATTAGCTATATAACCAAACGGATTGGTTTGACTTGTACATTCGAGCCATATATAATCTTCCTCTTTCTCACTTGGAATACACAATACAGCGTGATTACCTTCAGTTGCAGAAAATTCACTATCAATATTGGTTATATTTCTAGCTCCATAAATAACCGCATAATTAGCTTCTACACCAACCTCTTTTAGCAAGGCTTTTGTATAGTTAGATAAGCCTTTGCAATCTGCATAACCTAATCGATCAACATCTTCGGCTAACATAGGTTTCCATCCGCCAATCCCAATTTGAACACTAATATATCTCGTCTTATTTTGCATGTAATTGTAGACTACTTTTGCTTTTTCTCTATCACTTGTGACACCTTGCACAAGGCTTTTAATTTCAGATTTTACAGCTTCTGGTAATTCTTCAGTACCAACTAATAATCTATCGTGCATCCATTTACCAAAATCTTGCCAATTGGTATTAACACCTTTTACGCCTTCCATTTCAAACTCTTTCAAGGCTACTTTTAAATAAGGTGCAAACGACCTAAATGATGGACTATAGGATTCTGGTTTTAACGATTTTAAGTTTTTAGCAGAATAATGAAAATCACTATGCTTTTCAATAGCATAGTTTTCAAAATTTGAAGTTTTTATTTTTATGTCCACATCAGACTCGTTACTTATTTTATATTCCGAAAACTGTGTGCTAGAATAAAAACCATCTAAAGGCATCCAACTAGGAAAAAAGGCAGTTGAATTATATTCAATTTCTGTTTCTAATAAAATTGAATACGGATACGTAATTGGTGTATAATCTAAATATTTAAAACGAGTATCTGAATACAATGTGCTACCACTTACAGCGCTTACATCTTGAAAGTCATTTTTTTTAATCTTTTTTAATTCTTTGCCAAAAGCATCAAAAACTTTTACTTCTAGTTTTTTAATATTTGTGTTAGAATCATACTGAAAAGCCGCTCCATAATCGTCATTTCCTTTCTTATTTAAAATAGTAATTAACCGCGTTTTAGTATATATGTATTTATTGTAAGCTTTGACTTCTATATTGGTAACATCATATCTCACCACCGAGTTAGACTTTTCAATAAGTTCGGAAGGAATTAAAATGGATTGGAACAAGGCTTCCTCTTGTGACATTGAAGATAATGACAAAAGAATAAAGCTGAGTGTAAGCAATATATTTTTCAGCATTTTGATAGTTAGTTGTATTCCAAATGTATAAATAAATGAATGAGAATAAAATTTTAAAACTATTTTCTATACTTTTTTGTCAAAAAAACCACAGACAACACTAAAATACAGGGTACAACTACATACTTAAACTCACTGAATAGCACTTGCGCTCCCCATTCTGAAAAGAATTTTTCAATACCTATTGGTGATACTTTAATTCCTCTAAATGGAAAAAAATAGCGCTCATCATTAAAGGGGATGAGAAATCCAACACCTTTTCCACCTGAAGTCATAGCATCCAATATACCATGAGATACTGTTGCTAAGAAAAGGACACTAAAAAAGATAAAACGTTTGGTTTTTGAAAAGATAAAAGATATTGCAACGGACCAAAGTATGGCAAATGCAATGGAATGTGTAAAACCACGATGACCTAACATATGTTCATATGGAATCCCAAAACGAAAAGCTAATACATCGGCATCAGGAAGTATGGAAGACACGATAGCCAATAGTATTAAGATTTTTAATTCCCGTTTATCAACAACTTTCGTAATTGTATAGGCTAAAATACCATGACCAAAAAGAGATGCCATTAGGTTTTGTTTTTGGTATCAATTATAATAGTCACAGGACCATCATTTAATAGTTCAACTTTCATGTCTGCACCAAATTTTCCTGTTCCAACAGACTTTCCTAAATCTAATTCTAATTGGGTAATAAAAGCTTCATACATGGGAATAGCAGTCTCAGGTTTTGCAGCTTTGATATAACTCGGTCTGTTTCCTTTTTTTGTGCTTGCTTGAAGTGTAAACTGACTTACAACAATGGCATCGCCTTGAGTTTCTTTAAGCGAACAATTCATGACCTCATTATCATCAGAAAATATACGAAGGTTAGCGATTTTATTTGATAGCCATTTAATGTCTTCAGGTGTATCGTCATCTACAATTCCTACAAGTACGAGTAATCCATTTGCAATTGAAGCAACAATGGCTCCATCAATTGTGACACTGGCTTTTGATACTCTTTGTATAACTGTTTTCATAAACTGAAGGTATTTAGGTTATTCTTCCCAGTTATCAGTTCTATAATGTTCATCTTCACCTTCTAAAATTTGCAAATAACTTCTATATCTAGAATAAGAAACCTCATCGTTATCTAAGGCTTCTTTAACAGCACATTTTGGTTCTTCTTTATGCAAGCAATTATTGAATTTACAATCTTGTTTGAGGTTGAAAAATTCAGGAAAATAATCTCCAACTTCTTCTTTGTCCATATCAACCACACCAAAACCTTTAATACCTGGCGTATCAATAATTTTAGCTCCAAAACTCAAATCGAACATTTCAGCAAAAGTCGTTGTGTGTTGTCCTTGGCTATGTTGTGAAGAAATTGCTTTTGTCTTTAAATCTAAATCAGGTTCAATTGCATTTACTAAAGTCGATTTACCAACTCCAGAGTGACCAGCAAACATACTTACGGTATCTGTCATAAGCGCTTTAACCTTATCAATATTTTTACCCGTAACTGCCGAAATACCCATGCATTCATAGCCAATTTTCCTGTACACATGAGCTAAATATTTCACTTCATCTAAAGTCTCGTCACTATACGTATCAACTTTATTAAATAGTAATACTGTTTTAATCCCATAAGCTTCGGCAGTCACTAAAAAACGATCTATAAAACTGGTAAACGTTGGAGGATTATCGATGGTAATCAATAAAAAAACCTGATCAATATTAGAAGCAATTATATGGGTTTGTTTAGATAAGTTAACCGATTTACGAACGATGTAGTTTTTACGATCATGAATGGTATTAATCACACCTGTAATGGTATCGTTATCGGTTTCCAGTTCAAAATCTACCACATCACCAACCGCAATTGGATTTGTGCTTTTTATACCTTTTAATCTAAATTTACCTTTAATCCTACATTGATACACAGCACCCAGATTTGTCTTCACGGTGTACCAACTTCCAGTAGATTTATAAACGATTCCTGTCATGTAAAAAAGTATTAAGCAAAGTAACAATTTTAATTTCTATTAACATGAATGAAATCTCCTTGAATCAATATAAACGTACCTGGAATAAAAAATCAATACTATTATCTTTTAATTTTTGGGATCAAAACTATAATCTTAACTTAGTTACTTAATTTTTAAAACGCAACACTATGAAAAAATTAGTACTGTTAATAGCCCTTGGCTTTTTATCATTTTCTGATGCTTTTGCTCAGGTAGAATACAAAATCATTACAAGTGTCGAATCTATTGTTCCAAATGGATTGGGAAGATCAAGAATAGTTTCAGCATCTGAAGACAGAGATTACAAAGAGTTTACATCGCAAAGAAGTGATGACAAAGATGAAGACAAGAGAAATAAATCTGACAGAAGTGAGATTAGAGTTAAGAATTTTGAAGAAACAAAATTGTTGAATTTCTATAACATAGGCGGAATTCGTTTTCAAAACATTGCTGCTAACGATGCTGTTTTAACCTCCAAAGTTAATACTATGATTGAAGAAGGTTGGGAATTAGCATTTGTAACCAGTGCTGTTGAAAGTGCTGGAAAAGGAGACAATAACGGGATTTTTATTACACGTTTTATATTTAAACGAAACAAACAATAGGTATAAAAAAGCCTCGACATGTCGAGGCTTTTTTTATACTTTAATGATTAATAATCTTCTCTTGATGATTAATCGATTCTTGGTGAATGGCTTTAAACATGCGTAAAATAAATTCTTCGCTAAGTCCTTTCTCATCACCTTCCATAATCATTTTACCCAAAATCTCATTCCAACGTTTACTTTGCAACACAGCAACGTTCTTTTGCTTTTTAAGTTTTCCAATTCCATCGGCTACTTTCATTCGTTTTCCTAATAACTCGATAAGTTGATTATCGACGACATCAATTTGAGCTCTTAAATTATTAAGTTCGTTATTATATTCTGCTTCTGGATCTGTTTCTTTTCTAATTCTTAAATCGGTCATAATTTGCACCAAACGTTCAGGTGTGACTTGCTGAGCAGCATCACTCCATGCATTATCTGGATCGATATGTGTTTCAATCATTAAACCGTCAAAATTAAGATCTAAAGCCGTTTGCGACACATCAAATATCATATCACGTTTTCCTGTGATATGCGATGGATCATTAATTAAAGGCAAATCTGGAAACTTTGTTTGTAGTTCAATGGCGATTTGCCATTCTGGATTATTTCGATATTTAGATTTTTCATAAGTTGAAAAGCCTCTATGAATCACACCTAAATTTTTAATATCTGAAGATGCTAAACGTTCAATTGCACCTAACCATAAAGGTAAATCTGGATTTACTGGATTCTTAACCAGTACAATTTTATCGGTTCCTTTTAATGCTTCTGCAATTTCTTGCACAATAAACGGACTCACAGTTGAGCGCGCACCAATCCATAATAAATCGATATCATGTTCTAAGGCAAGTTCGACATGATTTCTATTGGCAACTTCTGTTGCTGTTTTCAAACCTGTTTCGGCTTTTACTTTTTGCAACCATTTTAAACCTAATGCACCAACGCCTTCAAAATTCCCTGGACGTGTTCTAGGTTTCCAGATACCAGCTCTATAATAATTCACATCAGTATCTTTAAGCTCATGTGCTATTTTTAAAACTTGTTCTTCGGTTTCAGCACTACATGGTCCAGCAATTACTAAAGGATGATTTAATCCTAACTTGTCTAACCATGTTCTCATTTCTTTTTTATTTTCCATAATCTATTTTAAGCAATTCCGTTTAATATGTCTTTTATATGATTTGTACTTTGCATTTCGTTGAATATCTCATCAAAATCATCAGATTCCATCAACGATTTAAACTGTTTTAAATTAGCGATATACTCATCAAGTGTTTCAATAACGTTCTCTTTATTTTGTTTGAAAATGGGTGTCCACATGGCTGGTGAACTTTTCGCCAATCGCACAGTACTTTCAAAACCACTTCCTGCCATATCAAAAATATCGCGTTCATTTTTTTCTTTTTCAATGACAGTTTTCCCTAACATAAATGAACTTATATGCGATAAATGTGAAACATAAGCAATGTGTTTATCATGTGCTTCAGGATTCATATATCTAATACGCATCCCTAAGTCTGAAAATAACTGCAAAGCTTTCTCTTGAAGTTTAAACGATGTTTTCTCCACTTCACAAATGATATTAGTTTTCTTCTGAAACAAACCATGTACAGCTGCTTTTGGGCCTGAAAATTCAGTACCAGCAATTGGATGCGTTGCTAAAAAATTACGACGCATTTGATGATTATCTACAGCCTTACAAACTGGATTTTTAGTTGAACCAACATCAATAACTAAAGTCGTTTCTGAAATAGCATCTAATACCTTTGGCAATTCTATAACTGCTTTGTCTACAGGTATAGCAAGCACAACTAAATCAGCATTTTTCAAATCTTCATAGCTTGCTTTTTCATCAATAAGATTGAGTTCTAAAGCCTTTACTAAATGCGAATCATCAGTATCTATTCCGAAGATTTTAGCCTGTTTGTTTTTAGACTTTATATCTAATGCGATACTACCGCCAATTAATCCAATTCCTATGATGTATACCCTATTCATTTTATGTCAATCTTGCTAAAGCTTCCTCTAATTGATCTTGAGGCGCGCAAAGTGATATTCTTATATATCCCTTTCCATTAGTACCAAAAATTGTTCCTGGTGCAATAAATATTCCTTTTTCCTTAAGTATTAAATCGATGTATTCTTCTGCTTCTAAATAATCTGGTAATTTACACCAAACAAATAATCCAGTTGCGTTTGAATCGTATGTGCAATTAAGTGCTTCGGCTATTTTCCAGACGACTTGACGACGTTGTTCATAAACACTATTAAGACTTACATACCACATATCTGAACAATTCAATGCTTCAATAGCACCTTTTTGTATGCCTAAAAACATCCCTGAATCCATATTACTTTTAACCCGTAAAACAGCATCAATATATTCGGTTTTTCCTAGTAACATTCCGACGCGCCAGCCAGACATATTAAAAGTTTTACTTAAAGAATTTAATTCCAAACACACGTCTTTAGCATCTCTATATTTTAGAATACTTCTTGGGTAGCGGTTTAAAACAAAACTGTATGGATTGTCATTAACAATTAATATATCATTACGTTTGGCGAAGGTTATTAAATCTTCAAACAGTTTATTCGTTGCTTGTGCTCCTGTTGGCATATGCGGATAATTCACCCACATAATTTTCACCTTTTCTAAACCTCTTTTTTCTAAAGCTAGTAAATCTGGAAGCCAATGATTGTCTTCAGTTAAATCGTAAAACACAGGTTTTGCTCCAACTAATTTAGTAACAGATTCATAGGTTGGATAACCTGGATTTGGAATTAACACCTCATCATCTACATTTAAAAACGCCATTGAAATATGCAAGATACCTTCTTTACTTCCCATTAGCGGTAATACTTCAGTTAATGGACTTAAAGGCACATTAAAGTGTTTTTTATAAAAGCCAGTAATTGCTTCTCTTAATTCTGGAATTCCTTTATAGCTTTGATATTTGTGAGCTCCATCTTCATTGAACGTTTCAACTAATGCATTAAGCACACGTTCTGGAGGATTTAAATCTGGACTACCAATCCCTAAATTAATAATTGGTTTCCCTTGAGATTTAAGTAAGTTTACTTCTCTCAATTTCTTTGAGAAGTAATACTCTTCAACATTATTTAGTCGGTTAGATATTGGTATCATAATCTTGCGTTTTTATATTCTCCCAATACTTTAAAATCCTGAGCCATGATTTTCATAATTGACTTTGCTTTCTGGTAATCGCTATAGGTTTCAAAAGTTACATCAACGAAAAAAGCATATTTCCAAGGTGTCTCAATTTTAGGGAGTGATTGTATCTTTGTTAAATTTAACTTACAATCACTTAAAACATTCAAAATAGTCGCTAAACTTCCTCTTTTATGGTCTAATTCAAATTTAATAGACGCTTTATTAATTTCAATCTCTGGTATTTCAGAATTTTTGGTCTTTACTATAAAAAATCGTGTCTCATTATGCTTTATGGTTTGAATACTTTCTGCTAAAATTTGGAGTTCAAATAATTCAGAAGCTAATCGAGATGCAATGGCTGCAACATTTTTTAATTGATTATTCTGAATGCGTTGTGCAACTTCAGCAGTGTCTTTATCTTCAATTAATTTGATATGAGGATAATTCTTAAAAAAGGCTTTACATTGTAATAATGCCATTGGGTGAGAATACACTTCTTGAATATCATTAATAGATTGATTTGGCAAAGCCATTAAATGATGCTGAATGTCTAAATAGTGCTCTCCAACAATATGTAAACCGTAATTATCTATTAACGCATAATTAGGAATGATAGAACCAGCAATAGAATTTTCGATGGCCATAATAGCGGCATCAGTTTTAGCCTTCAAGATACTATCAACCACACCATCAAAGGTTAGATGTTCTGAAACAGCAATCGTTTCATCAAAGAATTGTTTTGAAACAATATGATGAAATGACCCTTTAATTCCTTGTATCGCTACTGATGCTATCAATTTAGTTCATTCGTTTTATGAGATCCCGAAGCTAGTTCGAGATGGATTCAACTTTAGTTTTAGATTTCGCTTTTTATAGTTTATCAAAAAAAATTGAATCACAAAAAAAGTCTCGACTTTCATCGAGACTCATATTATATTTATTACTATAAATTATACATATAACGTCTCTCTCTTTTAGCTAAAAAAGAAATAAAACCAGTTATAATATGTACAATTGAATGTGTTCATGTTGCAATGATGTTGCTAATGTAATTATTATTTTAGGAAATCAAAATTGTTATACGTTATTTTTGAGTTTTACGTTACAGTTTTAAAGATTTCATAATTTAAAGGTAGGCATTCGTTATAATTACTATTTTTGAACAAACTACTTGATATATGTCTATTGAAGTTGAAAATATTTCTAAAGTTTATGGCGATCAAAAAGCGCTGGATAACATTTCATTTTCAGTTAATAAAGGTGAAATTGTTGGTTTCTTAGGTCCAAATGGAGCTGGAAAATCTACGCTCATGAAAATATTAACGACTTATATTAATGCTTCTGAAGGCCGAGCAAATGTGAATAGTTTTGATGTTACAGAAAGCAAGCAACAAGTACAAAATAGTGTTGGATATCTTCCAGAACACAATCCGTTGTATCTTGACATGTATGTTAAAGAATATTTAACCTTTAATGCTTCTGTTTACTCTACTTCTAAAACTCGTGTAAATGACGTTATTGAACTTACAGGTTTATCACCAGAAGCACATAAAAAAATAGGACAACTTTCAAAAGGCTATCGTCAGCGTGTTGGACTAGCAAATGCTTTATTACATGAACCAGAAGTTTTAATTCTTGATGAACCTACAACTGGTTTAGATCCCAATCAATTAGTAGATATTAGACATTTAATTAAAACGGTTGGCAAAGATAAAACTGTATTTCTTTCAACTCATATCATGCAAGAAGTTGAAGCTATTTGTGATCGTGTCATAATTATTAATAAAGGTAGAATTGTAGCGGATAAAAAACTCAAAGAGCTTCGTGACGATAAAGAGCAAATTGTTATTGTGGAATTTGATTATCGTGTAGAAGATGCATTTTTACTTAAACTTCCTAATGCAAAAACAGTTAAAAACACACATGATTTTGTTTATGAAATCACTTTTTCAACATCTGAAGATATGCGTTCTCATGTTTTTGATTTTGCACATGATAACGAATTAAAAATTCTTCAATTAAATCAAAAGAATGCAAGTCTAGAAAGTTTATTTAGGGAATTAACTACCGATTAACACTTATTCAAAAATCAATGTTCCAGTATAGAATTGTTCAACATTAACCGTTGGAGGAGTATTCACAATTATTACGTCACCAGTACTTCTAATTTCTCCAGTCAGGCTTTGTTGCGGATTAATAATCAAATCGTTGCTACTGCGCTGAAAAATATCGATGTTTTGAGCTATAAGATGTCTACCTTCAAAACGTGCATCACCAGAATAATAACCAATAAACAAATCTTCAACTACACCAGTTATAAAAATAGAAGACAAATTATTCACCACACAATTTAACTCCACACAATCCACGACGACATTAAAGTCACCATCTGTATTTACTTCTGCTTCAACATTAACATCTTCTGAAATTAATCTCAAATTATCAAATGCTAAAACACCATCACTACTTACTGTTAGTCCAGATCCATTTCTAATTTCAGTTAGATTTGGAGTACTGACATATACTTTTGTAATCCCGTAATCTCTACTGAAATTACAAGCGTTATTGTTGGTAATTAACAATCTATTATTTTCAACACTCACTTCAATATCATTTAACAGATACTCTCCCGTTTCAACAATTACTTTTTGTGTTGCAGCTTGTTTTACAATGAGTTCTACATTAGAAAACACTGTAATTTTAGTAAATTCACTTACTATAAACTCCTCTTGAATAATAGCTCCCGAATTTTGAAAACAATCTGGTGCATCTTCACTATTACAAGACAAAACTACCGTTGCACAAATTATTAATAGTAACTTTTTCATAATCTTACACCTATTCCAAATTCTACTGCTTCAGCTTTAGCTCCATGAGATTTTAGAGTAATTGCTCCAAAAAAATTATCTCCAAAGTAGCGTTTCATTCCAATTCTATTATAAACTCGTCCTTCAAAATCATAAGGGTAATATATATAATAACCCAATTGAGTGATGATAGACATTTTATTAATAAATAGCTCATGACCAACAAACACACCAACTCGTTTCCAATCTTCATCACCACTCACATTTAACTCAGGAAAGGCCACAGAATAATAATAAATAAGCTCTTCTAAAAATTTAGAAAAGAATACATCTGCACCAACTTGTATGGCACTTTTTCGATTCAAGCGTTTATCAGCATAACCTGACACAATATAAAATGGAAATTGTCCAACTCCAATCACATCGCTTTCATTAATACCTGTTCTAAAAGCCACATTATATTTGATATTCTCTTTGAACTTTTTGTCTTCAGTTGAAGGTATATATTCTGGTTCATTTTCATAATCAAGCATATAATTGGCTCCAACATTAAAAACGAATGTATTTGTAGACGTATTTGGCGCTTTAATATTGGCGTTAGAATAATGTATTACCGAAATACCAGCTTGCAATCCGAAACCTTTGAACAGCTTTTCTTTCTTATAATTAAACATCAAATAGGTCGTGCTTAGTAGATGAGAACCGTAGGCATTATTTTTAAAATTTGCCTCCTTATCGTAAGGATTGGAATTGTAAGCAATACCTTGACCCAATCTTAAATTAAGATGTCGTTTAAGAAAGTAAAAATTATAATGGGCATACAAACTATAATTCTCACCAAGAATATCGTTTTTCATATCCTGATAAATAAACGAAAATCCCCAATCTGGATAATTGAATCTACTTTCCCAATCTTTAAAACCGTATGTTTTTTTATTAAAACTTAAAATTAATCCTGTGGGATGTTCTGTAATTAAATGAGCAATGTCTGAGTTATGCTCGACAACAGAGCCATAAAACAGATGGGCATCTAACGTGAATATATTATCGTTTTGTTCTTGAGAAAACAAGAATCCACAGCAAAGGGAAAGAAAAATAGTAAGGTAAAACTTCATGAATTTTAATCTGAAACAAAAGTAACAGAATAATTGAAATATCATCTATGATATATCTGTTAGTGCATGTTTTAGTAATTCAAAAATGGTAGAAATATCCTCTTTTTTTGAAGTTCCGACAGATAATCTAAACCAGTTTGAATCTTTTGATGTTCCAAAAGCATAAAAAGGTACAATAGCTAACTTAGCTTCGGTTAGCAAATAGCTTGTCACTTCTTGTATTGTAGTTAGAGTTTTTCCGTTAGATGTGGTTTTTCCAATAAGATCAAACTGAACGGTTAAATACAAGGCAGCTTCTGGTTCAATGGCATTCACTGGAAAACCTTCAGATTTAAGCATTTGGAATCCGTCATAAAACCGATTCAACCTTAAATCCAATTCACTTTTAATATGATCTAAATACGTCGAAACTGCTTCGGTTTGATTTAAATACGAAGCTGTTGCCATTTGTTCTGCTTTAGGTGACCATGCACCAATATGACTTAACATCGCTTTCATTTTATTGATCACGTGAGCAGGTCCAAATGCCCAACCTACTCGAACTCCTGTTGCGGCAAATGCTTTTGAAATCCCATCAACAAAAATGGTATAATCTCGCATTTCAGGAACCAGCTCAACTGGATTATAGTGCACTGTTGAACCATAAGTTAATTGCCAATAAATTTGATCGTAAAGCACATATAGCGGTTTTAAATTCTTGTGTGCTCTGCGTTTATTTTCATCAACAACTAGCTTTGAGATTTCAGTCAAGGTTTGCTTATCAAAAGTAGTTCCTGTTGGATTTAATGGCGAACACAAGGCTATTAAATTCACATTCTGAATATGAGGTTTAATATCGCCAATTGTAGGCATAAATTTGTTCTCAGGCTTCGTTTCTACAATAACAGCATTATTTCTTGCCAAGTATGTATAAGCATCATTATTCCAAGACGGAACTGGATACAAAACAGTGTCATCAAGATCTAAAATAGTTTGGTAAATAGCATAAATTAAAGGTCTTGCTCCTCCAGAAATTAGGATTTCATTTTTAGAATAGTTGAGACCAAGGTTTTCTGATAAATATGAAGAGACACTTTCTCGCAGCACTTCCATACCGTTAGCTGCAGGGTAATTAGTTTGGTTGTTATGGTAAGCAGAAACGATTTCTTCCTTTAACTCCTTTGGAATAGGAAAAATACTAGCATCAAAATCTCCAATGGTTTGGTTATAAATAATTTCACCTTGTGCTTTAAGGTCATTAACTTCTCCAGCAATTTTTATGATTTCTGAACCCTTTAATCCTTCGGCTAATTTTGATGTTTGCATAACTATAAACTATATCGTTTTCGTTCTGCAAAAGTAAGGCATAATTAACGATTTTAGAAATGAAATTTCCTTCTTCAAAACGCACAAGTAAGTGTTTAATTTTTAGGGTTTTGTAAGAAATAATTTAGGAAGTTAATCACCGTTAGGTTTTATTGTTTGTTATAATATTTTTGTCGAATCACATCTGCAATAGGTACATTTTGAATCTTACTTTCTAACCAAGACATCACATCTAAATACAGAAAAGCTCTACGTTCATAAGGATGATCTTCATATTTTTTAAGTGTATCACGTAAATCTTCGAAAGCTTTTTTGATATCCTGAGGATATATATATTGAAGGTTTCTTAAAAATTTAATCATCTCTTTTTGAACTTCATACAAATCATTAGTCTTTATTAAAAATTTATAGGTGCTTTTCAGTAAAGCCTCAATATTATAATCTAAACCTGCTTCGTAATGTGCAACCAAATTTAACACACGAGCAAAGCATTGCAAATCTTCACGTATCAACAATGATTTATTACTAATGATCTTATCTAAATAATAAATACATTCTTTATTGTTTCCATGACCAAAATACATATTAGCAAATTTGTAATAGAAAATCATCACATGATGTTCATCCAACCTATTTTTAAACGAATCCAGTTCCTTTTTTATTTTAGGAATCCTATTCACGCCTTCTTGGAAACTTCCATCAATAAAATAAAGGTTGATCGTATTTAAATTAAGATATAGAAAGGTTAATGCCTGAACATTTTCATCATTGGGAAATTTCTTTTTTGAAGTAGCTTCTTGAAATTTTAGTAAATGGTTTTGAAATTTTTCTTTATTCCCAATAAAAAATAAGGCTTCCAAAAGATAATTGTTTCCTTTTAAAAAAAATACTGGATTTACAGTAATCATTTGTGGATATTCTTGAAATAAATCTACCCATTTGAGCGCATATCTATAACAGTTTTTAAAATCTTGCAATAAGAAACTATACCATAAATACACATTATACAACCAATATTTTTCTCTAAAACCAAGCTCTTTAAATTCAAATCTGGGAAATCTTTCGTAAAAATACGCTTGTATCTTTTTGCTTTCAGTTTCGTTTTTAATGTAACCAGATTTTAAAATAATACCATAAAGTTGAAGGGATAAATTAGATAGCTTACTCGAAATTACATTTAGTGTACTTAATTCTTTCGACTGAATCATTAATTCATCAGTTCTAGTACTAATCTTTCTTGTTATGTATTGGGATTCAATAATTTTTTCGAGCTCAACAATTTCGTAGGCTAAGGTTTTCTCTTCATTTTGAATAGCCACTTCCTTAGATTTATCTAAAATTTTTAAACTTTGTTTGTATAAGCCTTTATGATATAAAATGGAGGCAAAATCTAATTGTTCTCTAATTTGTGATCTAATATTTTGATGTGATGGATTTAGCTTTAAGCTAATTAAAATTTGCCTATATAAATGTGCTTTAACATTAGCTAATTGCTTCTTTTTAACAATTTCGCGCTCTAAAATAGCAGACTCATTATATACTTTTGATTTGTCTAAAAAATTAAAAAGATTTAAATATTTAGAATCTTGATTAACCTCTAATCGACCAACGTACAATTTAAATTGTCGTTTTTCAGATTTGGTTAAGGATTTAATTAATAAAAATAAATTGTCTTTTTGGTCTTTAGTCATCAAACAACATTTGATTTATAATCTTCAAGTTAAACAAAAACAGTTATAAATTAGCAAATTATTAATTCGTAAGCCAACAGAAAAATAAATTCTTGTAAATATCTTCTTAGATGTTACGACTAAGTAAGTCTTTGCCTAATAACATTAGTTTTTTATAACCTTTTAATTGTTCTTTCTCTAATTTCAATATTATATGTACTTTTGTCTTCAATAAAAAAAAAGAGGAGAAATTTGTTCTGATTGCAACCTCTAATACTGAATTCGTTTCAGTACCTGTTTGGAAATAACAGATTCTGAAATAAATTCAGAATAAAAAAAATGCTAAAGCAGTTACATTCTAACTTCTCTAGCGATTAAGCAATCTCAACACTATTTTAGAAACCAACATTTAAGAGATTATGGCATATTTATTTACTTCAGAAAGTGTTTCCGAAGGACATCCAGATAAAGTAGCAGATCAAATTAGTGATGCTTTAATTGATAATTTTTTAGCTTTTGATAGCGAATCAAAAGTTGCTTGCGAAACCTTAGTAACTACTGGTCAAGTGGTTCTTGCTGGTGAAGTAAAATCGAACACCTATTTAGATGTTCAAAAAATTGCTCGTGATACGATAAACAAAATAGGTTATACCAAAAGTGAATATATGTTTGATGGGAATTCTTGTGGTGTTTTTTCTGCCATCCATGAACAATCTGAAGACATTAATCGTGGTGTTGATAGAGCCAATAAAGAAGAACAAGGGGCTGGAGATCAAGGAATGATGTTTGGTTATGCTACTCGCGAAACAGAAAACTATATGCCTTTGGCATTAGATTTATCTCATCGAATTTTAAAAGAACTCGCCGACCTTCGACGCGAAAATAAAGACATAACTTATTTACGTCCAGATTCTAAAAGTCAGGTAACGATTGAATATAGCGATGACAATTTACCTCAACGCATCGATGCCATTGTTGTATCTACGCAACATGATGATTTTGCTAAAGATGACGTTATGTTAGCGCAAATCAGAAAAGATATTGTTAACGTTTTAATTCCAAGAGTGGTTGCCAAATTACCTGAACATATTCAAATATTATTTAATGAAGATATTACTTACCATATTAATCCTACTGGTAAATTTGTAATTGGAGGTCCTCATGGAGACACAGGATTAACAGGTCGTAAGATTATTGTTGATACTTATGGTGGTAAAGGTGCTCATGGTGGAGGTGCTTTCTCTGGGAAAGATCCTAGTAAAGTAGATCGTAGTGCTGCATATGCTACTAGACATATTGCAAAAAACATGGTTGCAGCTGGCATCTGTGACGAAATTTTAGTGCAAGTGAGTTATGCTATTGGAGTTGTTGAACCAACCTCAATATTTGTAGATACTTACGGAACTTGTCCTTTTAATATAACTGATGGAGAGATTGCTGAAAAAATCTCTGCAATTTTTGATATGCGACCAGCAGCTATTGAATCTCGATTAAAACTTCGTAGTCCTATTTACAGTGAAACGGCAGCTTATGGACATATGGGAAGAGATTCTGAAACAGTCACCAAAACGTTTGAACAACCCAATGGAGAACCGATTACTCTTGATGTAGAATTATTTACTTGGGAAAAACTAGATTACGTTGATAAAGTAAAATCTGCATTTGGATTATAGACTATAAAAATAAATTCTTAAGGCCTCTAAACTTAATATTTAGAGGCTTTTTTTGTGTTTTTTTGACGTAAATTGATGTTGCTTTCAACTAATTCTAAATTTATAATAGAAAATACACGCAACCTTTTTATACATTATGCATCTATTGTATGATACTGCAGTTAGGGTTTTCACCCCGTCAACTGTTTTATATATAACAGCAAATCAAAACTCTATGAACTCAATTAAAAGATTACTCAATCCTATTGCATTTTTATCAGTATTTGCCTTAGTTATTATTTCTTGTGATAAAGATGATAGTCCTACAACTCCACAAGAACAAAATCAAGATCATAATGCAGCTGCTTTTGCTGAAAATTTTGGTAATGACATCTTAAGAACCTTCTTAGGAACTGTTGTGGATACCAATGATAATCCTATAGACAATGCGATGATTAGCATTGGAAATAAAACTGCTATAACAGATAGCAATGGTGTGTTTATTATTGAAGATGCTCCTGTGAACCAACGCTTTGGATATGTGAAAGCTGAAAAGGCTGGCTTTATTCATGCATCGAGAGCAGTTGTACCAAGTAATGGCACAAATAAAGTACGTATTATGATGCTAGCTGAAACTATTGCTGGCTCGACGTCTAGCGGAACACAAGAAACCATTGCTTTAGCAAATGGTGCTTCTGTTGCTTTGGAAGGTGCCTACATTAAAGCCGATGGCTCTAGTTACTCTGGAAATGTGAATGTAATTATGCATCACTTAGATCCTGCAGATGATAATATGAGAGACCAAATGCCTGGTATGTTATATGCTGCAAATGCTCAAAATGAAGAACGTATGTTGCAAACCTTTGGAATGCTTGCTGTAGAATTAAGAGGTTCTGCTGGTGAAGACCTAAATATTGCTGAAGGTTCTACGGCAGAAATTAGAATGCCATTAGATGCTAGTTTAATGAGTAATGCTCCAGCGACAATTCCGTTATGGTATTTTGATGAAGTGAATGGTTACTGGATTGAAGATGGTCAAGCGACTTTAGTTGGTAGCGAATATGTAGGAACGGTTTCTCATTTTTCGTTTTGGACCTGTTCTGTTTATCAAATTGAACATTCAATTCTAACGATATATATTGAAGACGAAAATCAAAATCCACTAGAAAATATAAAAGTTAGTTTAGAAAGTGGAAATTTAGGTCTTTCCTCTAGTTACACTAATGAAAATGGAATGGTTTCAGGTTTTATTCCTTCAAACCAATCTATTGACATGAATATCTTTAGTAGTTTTAACTGTGAAGGTAATTCAATTTATTATGAGTCTATAGGTCCATTTTCTACTAACACTACACTAAATATAACTGCCCCAAATAATCCAAATTCTGTAACTGAAGAATTAGCAGGTTCCTTCAATACATGTAATGGCAATAGCATTGAAAATGGTTATGTTTTTATTACACATAGTGGTAAAATTTTCACTAGCACAATTCAGAATGGAAACTTTAACACTAGTATACTAAGATGTACTAATAATGATGTGTTCAAAATTGAAGCTATTGACTATAATTCATTTAATACCACTGGTGAAATTTACTATGCATTCACTTCGCCATCTACTTATCTTGGGAACTTAAGTTCTTGTAATGATATTGACGAATTTGTAAGCTTTAAATTAGGTGACGACATCGCATTTATTCCGCATGGAGATAGCTTTTGGATTGATTACAGTTCTAGCTGGGACGAATTGAGTTTTAATTCTGGAGGACTTAATGATGACGGGTTTGCATTTAGTTTAAAAATTAGAAATGCATCTGGAGAAGACTATCATCCTAGTAATGAAACTCTAGGAGGATTTGTTGTTGAAGGTATAAATGATACCTATAGTAATGGTAACTTTTATATTTCATCTGTTCCTTTCGAACTTGAGTCTTACGTTTCAACTTACGGAAATCTTGGCGAATATGTTGATGTTACATTCTCTGGAAACTATACATCTCCTGAAGGAACGATATATCCAATACATGGTATAATTCATGGTAAACGTGACCAATAATCTAATTATCATAAATCAAAATCTTTACGTATTTTAAACAATACAACAGATAGGAATACCAACGTTTCAACTGTTTTATATATAACAACAAATCAAAACTCTATGAACTCAATTAAAAGATTACTCAAACCTATTGCACTTTTATCAGTATTTGCCTTAGTTATTATTTCTTGTGATAAAGATGATAGTCCTACAACTCCACAAGAACAAAATCAAGATCATAATGCAGCTGCTTTTGCTGAAAATTTTGGTAATGACATCTTAAGAACCTTCTTAGGAACTGTTGTGGATACCAATGATAATCCTATAGACAATGCGATGATTAGCATTGGAAATAAAACTGCTATAACAGATAGCAATGGTGTGTTTATTATTGAAGATGCTCCTGTGAACCAACGCTTTGGATATGTGAAAGCTGAAAAGGCTGGCTTTATTCATGCATCGAGAGCAGTTGTACCAAGTAATGGCACAAATAAAGTACGTATTATGATGCTAGCTGAAACTATTGCTGGCTCGACGTCTAGCGGAACACAAGAAACCATTGCTTTAGCAAATGGTGCTTCTGTTGCTTTGGAAGGTGCCTACATTAAAGCCGATGGCTCTAGTTACTCTGGAAATGTGAATGTAATTATGCATCACTTAGATCCTGCAGATGATAATATGAGAGACCAAATGCCTGGTATGTTATATGCTGCAAATGCTCAAAATGAAGAACGTATGTTGCAAACCTTTGGAATGCTTGCTGTTGAATTAAGAGGTTCTGCTGGTGAAGACTTAAATATTGCTGAAGGGTCTTCGGCAGAAATTAGAATGCCTTTAGATGCTAGTTTAATGAGTAATGCTCCAGCGACAATTCCGTTATGGTATTTTGATGAAGTGAATGGTTACTGGATTGAAGATGGTCAAGCCACTTTAGTTGGTACTGAATATGTTGGAACGGTTTCTCATTTTTCATTTTGGAATTGTGATATACCTGCGGAATATGTTGATTTCTGCGTTACTGTATTAAATAGTGATGGAAACCCAGTTGCTAATACGCAAGTTAACCTGACAAGCACTAATTATGGTACTGGTTATGGCTATACCAATGAAAATGGTGTAGATTGTGGTAAAATTCCTAGTGGTGAAACACTAGAACTCAATGTTTACAACTATGATGTGTGTAGTCAAAGTCCGATATACACTGAAACCGTTGGACCTTTTAATGCAGATTCTAACATCTCAGTCACAATACCTGATAATCCAAATATTATTTCTGAAACCGTAACTGGTCTATTTAATGATTGTGATGGAAACCCAGTTACTAATGGTTATGTCGATTTAAAATACGGAGAACAACATTTCTCTGACCTTGTTACAGATGGTGAATTTGAAATTAATTTGATTCGTTGTAATGCAGATGACACGTTTAGAATAAAAGCGTTCGATTATATCAATATTCAGGAAACGGACTCTTTATATTACACGTTTACGACACCTTTAACTAATTTGGGTTCTATACAATCTTGTAATACTGTTGAAGAATTTATCACTTACCAAGTTGATGACCAACCAGTAGTAACTTATAGTTTTAATGTCTATGGCGGACTTGACGGTAATTATTTGACTGTAAATTATAATTCTAATAATCAAGAAAATTGGTTTAATTTATACATCGATAGTTTTAATGGTCCAAATACATATACAAATAGTTATCTAAATTTTTATGATGATAATTTTAGCATGGTACTAGAAAATTATTTTGTAGGGACAACTAATGTCACCACTTTTGGAGATGTTGGAGACTATATAGACATCAATTTCTCTGGATTAATTTTAGATGAGAATAGTGCTGATGAGACACCAATTTCTGGATCTATACATGTTTTAAGAGACTACTAAATATAGAATGATACATAAAAAAGCCTTCTCAGTTGAGAAGGCTTTATTTTATCGTTATGGTTCATAAATTATCGCCTACCTCTTCCCATTCTGTTATCACGGAATTCTTTCATTTTGGTAATTAGAGTTGCTTGATATTCGTCTTTCGTTATTTCTTTTCCCTTATCTGGCGCTTCAATTACTAATGCTTCTGTCGGATTTAAAATCAACTTAGAACATAACATTGTTGTGTCGCCTGCACTCACCTCTAATATTAATCCTGGAAGTCCCCAAAATTCTGATGGTCCATGACCTACAGGTATTTGTGGTGCATACCAAGCTTCAACTTGGGTCATCGGAATCTCTGGCTGTTCGGCTTCTCCTTCTACTATTTCAGTAGAATTACCACTTCTAAGTTTAGCCCAAGAAAATGAATACCAAGTTAACTCATCTGTAGGAATCGATGCTGTTGCTTTAAAGCAGGTATAATTTCCTATTTGTTTCGTTTCGGTACCCATTATCCATTTGATGGGTTGCAATTTATCTTTAACCAAAAATCGCTTACCATAGAACTCTTGATCTTGAATTTGGGTATTGGTTTTTACATTTTTGTATTGGTCTCCTGCAGCGAAATTTTTGCCCCAAGAATCAGTTGCACCAGACATAGCATCTAATTTATCACCTTCTTTAAAAAAAGATTCTTCTTTATTAAAGTTTAGTACATAGGTTTTTTCTAATCTGTTTTTTAGATTCGCCATGACTTGTTTCTTTTGAGCTTCACTAAGTCGTTTGCCCCAATTACCCAAATCCATTGTTGATTTAGAAATGTAAGTCGCTTGTCCTTGAAAGTCTTGTGCATTAAGATTTATACTCATCAAAAGCACCAATGTTAAAAGACCCAATTTTATGGTTAGTGTTCTCATAATATGATAATTGTCTATTTTTTGTTTAACAAATTTAATAAATAGTTAAACAATACTTGTGTCTTTATCATAAAATTAACACGAACGATAATCTAAGGGTTGGTTAGAAAGCGAAAAATCTTCATTATGAGAAGACTTTTTGTAATGCGTTAAGGATGGAGGCTTTGTTGGAGCTCTTTATATTTTAGATAAGATTCCGCATCGCAGTGCGTAATCTTATCTAAAATATACAAGCGACTGCCGAGAGCCTGCAGTTTTGACTTTTTCGGTTAAAACTGAACGCCCAAATTCTACAAGGTATAAATCACTCTAAAGGTGACAAATCTTGGCTGAATAAAGGTTGCAGAATTAAATACTGAAATATTTCCAGCACTATTGTTTACTCTAGAATCGATATCTAATAAGTTAGTGGCTTTCACTTCATATTCCCATTTTGCATCTTTATCTTTCCTGTACGCTAAACTCGCATCCCAAGTTTGAAATGATTGTGAAGGTCTAATACCATCATCTTGCGTAGTATAGGCATAATCTGTTCTAAAGGTGAACGATTTCGCGATGTAAGCATCTATCTCTATGGATGGCGAATTTGTAATAAACTTAGTTGACGTTGATCCTTGATCATTATTAGTAATAGAATAGTCATATTTAAGTCGCACATTTGGTGCTTCTCTAAAGTTGGTACGCAACTCAGGTGAATAGGTTTGGGAAAAACTTTCACTTACGGTTTGACGGCCTTGCACAAATTGATTTCGTTTAGAATAAGAGAAACGTGCTCCCATTCGTGCTCTAATCTTTTTAAAAGTACGCTCAAATCGACCAAATACATTGGCAGATTCGTCTGCAAAGTTTGAGTTAAAATATGAGTTCGTTCTAATCACGTTGTCAAAATCTGTTGTACTTCTAATTTGATCAATATTCTTACTGTAATTAGCAAATGCAAATACATTGGTATAGTTAAATAAATTAAAACTGAAATATCTCAAACTCAAATTATGTGACAGTGAATTTTGCAGTTCAGGATTACCATAACTAATATTACTAAAGCTGTTTAAAACCAATCCTTCGGCCAGACTTGTGACATCTGTAAATGAATTGCTCATCGTATAACTAAACGTTAAACTTTCACTCTTTTTAAATTGAATGAGTGTTTCAAATTCTGGTAATACTCTAAAGAAATTATCTTTGTATTCTGTACCAAATTGTGTGTTTTTGTTCCCATAAGAATGTACAGAAAATCCTGGAGTAATGGTGAATTTTCCAGTTTTCACTCTATAACGAAACCCTAAATACACATCACTAAAATTGTATTCTGTTTCATTTTCGTTTCTCAATAGATTGCCTTCATCATCTGTTAAAGTAGCAACTGGATTAAAAGGCGAACCGTTATCTAAAAATTGAAAAATATTAGAATTGAATTTTTGATTGCTTAAAATTGTCCCTAACGTTAGATTGATATTACTCTTGTTATTTAAGATATAATAATAATCTAACTTCGCATCTAGCTGATTAGATTTGATACGTCTTTCTTGGTTTAAGTTATATCCAAATTGATCTCTATTAAATCCTAAGGCCTCCGCAGTACTATCAAAAGCATCTTCGTCTGGCAACATATCTTGTGGATCAAAACCATTGTCATTATTGGTTGGATCATTTACCAACATAGCATTGTAAAACGGATCTTCGTCTTTAATTAAATGCTGTGCTTCGAGCGCAAATATATTCTTCTCGTCTAATGTGTAGTAATAATTTAAATTTTGATTGATACTAAATGGAGTTACGTCTTCTAACTGATTTGTAGAACCAATTACAGATGAAAATTGATTTTGTCGTTCTGAGTCACTAGAAAGTCGTCCTAAAAGATCATAATCTAATTGATTATTAAAATTAGGCTTGTACGATGCACTTAACTTTGCAATACCTTGATTAGATGCTTCTCTTCCGGTTTGAACTGTTTCTTCGTTTGGAATTCCTAAATCAGCATCTATATATCTCACAAAACTTTCTTCACGAGTTCGTAAACGACTGCTATTGTAGATTAAAAATCCGCTCAGGTCTAAGGCTTTATTTGGAGAGTAACTAAAATTTCCTGCTCCTAATTTTGTTTCAATCTCTTGCGCGTTACCAAGATTAGTTAATCCTCCAAGTCCGTTATCTCCTAAATTAATACTTGTTCCACTACTTTGACTAGGACGTCTAAATCCGCCACCAAAATTTCTTATGTCGCGATTAGTAAGAGCAACTTCGCCAATATTATTCATATCACCTATGACATTGACACTGTATTTCGGACTATAATAAAAGAGTTTGGGTTGCACTAAATATAATTCTTTATCTGGAGCAGTTCCAACTCCAACGGTCACATCACCAAACCAGAAATTTTCCTTTCCTTCTTTAAGTTTGATGTTTATAGCAACATTATCTTGGTTATTTTGAACACCTCTCAATTGACCAACTTCTGAATAATTACGTAAGACCTGAATTTTATCGACTGCATTTGACGGAATATTTTTAGTTGCTAATTTTGAATCACCATCAAAAAAATCTTTTCCATTAACCATTAATTTATTGACGACTTTACCTTCAACTTCTATTTGTCCGTCGTCATTAATCTCAACACCAGGTAATTTCTTGAGAACGTCTTCAAGTTTTCGTTCGGAACCATCTTTAAAAGAATCGGCGTTATAGACCAAGGTATCTCCTTTTATAGTGACTGGCATTTCGTAAGTTAATTCTACTGCATCAAGAGCGTTATCAAATTCAAGTATATAATCTTTAGTAATGTTATCTTCTTTAGTCGAAATCTCTTCAGAAAGTGACTTCATACCAATATAACTCACTTGTACAGTGTACGTTGTGTTCTTTTCTAGATCAAGCTTAAATCGTCCTTTATCATTTGAAATGGCATATGAAGCCATCGCTTTAGTTTCTTTATTAATAGCTATGATATTTGCTAATTCAAGAGGTGTTCCAATACTATCTTTAACGACACCTTGAATTGTAATTTGTGCACTAGTTATGCTCGTCACAAAAAGTAACGTTAGAAGGAAAACATTTTTCATTTGATTGATTTTTGTTTCATTAGTGTTTTTCATTTTGAAAAACTGAAACTTTAATTATTGATTATTTTTTAATTTCGACGACCTCTTCCTCGTCCGCCATACATTTGCCTCATCTCTTCAATCTTCTTTTTCATAATCGCATTGTAAGCTTCACGCGTTACAATCTCGCCTTTATCAGGTCTACTGATAGCTTCTTTTTCTTGAGGATTCATGACAATTTTAGTACACAACATAACGGTTCTATCTGCTTGAACTTCTAAAATCAAACCTGGAAGTCCATGATATTCTCCTGGACCATTACTTACAGGAATTTGTGGTGTATACCAAGCTGTTACTATGACAAACTTAGGTACTTCAAGTTCATCTAAAGGATTGTCTAATTCCGTTTTCGTGGTATCTGCTGTTTCTTCGCCTTCTTTCTTTTCATCATCCTTTTTGTCATCATTATTTCTACCACGTCTTCGCATGCTCATAAAATCCATCTCATCAACAGATTTGGTTGTAGTTGCTTTAAAGCAGGTATATTGACCTATTTTTTTTGTTTCGCTACCTAATTTCCATTCTAATTTTGGCAGAGAATCTTGAACTAAAAACTGCTTCCCAAAAAATTCTTGCTCTTGCAAAATAACATCCTCTTTTATGCTTTTAAATTGAGGACCTCCAGTAAAACTACTCATCATACCTCTCCAAGGACTACTTCCAGAGCCAGGAGCATCTAATTTTTCTTCTTCTTTGTAGGTAGACTCACTGCGATTAAAATTGAGTACGTACGTTTTTTCTAACATACTTTTCATACGTTCAGCAATTTGTTTTTTTTGCTGATCACTCATTTGACCACCACCAAAACTACTCATATCTACTGTAGTTTTTGTTTGATAAATGGCTTGTCCTTGAAAGTCTTGTGCTGATCCTTTTAGGCTTAATAAAAGTATAAATGCGATGCAAAATGTAATGGTTAACTGTTTCATTATTTTGTAGTCTTTGTCTTAAAAAAGTAAAATTAACTCTTTCTATTCTAAGTTAGACTTCAAAAACAATAAATAGTTGTATTCCAAAAGGTTAAACTTTTATTAAATTAAAACAGATTAACCTCCAATTCTAATTTCTACGCTTTCACCATCTCTGCCTCTATTGTTAGATCTAAAACGTTCTTCCATTTCTTTCATCTTTTTTTCCATGATTTTGTCATAAGCCTCTTGAGATATTTCTTTCCCATTATCTGGCTCTACAATTTTAGAAGCACTTTTAGGATTGAGCACAATTTTACTACAAATCACGGTTTCTGTACCATCGTTAACTTCTAAAATTAATCCAGGCAATCCATGATAATTTCCTGGCCCAACACTTACTGGAATTTGAGGTGTATACCAGGCAGTAATTGTAATTTCCTTCATTTTTGGTTCCTGATCAGCAGTGCTTAAATCTTTATCGTCATTAAAACTAATTGCACTTTCAACATCTTCTACTTCGCGAGTTGTTGTTGCTTTAAAGCAGGTATAATCTCCTATGTTTTTGGTTTCCGATCCTAAGGTCCATTCGATGTCATTTAAATCATCTTTTATTAAAAATAGCTTACTAAACGATTCATTTTGGTTGACGAACCGTTTCTCTTTTATGTTTTTATAAAGCACATCCGAACCACCAGACATTACCATGACCACATTCATTCCTTGTGGCTGTGGTGCTGCCAAAGCTTCTTCTTCTTTATAAATTGATTCCTCCTTATTGAAATTTAAAATATAGGTTTTCTCAAATTGCTTTTTAAGCATTTCCATCATTTGGTCTGCCATTCCAGAAGCCATTTGGGTACTATCTAATTTAATATCGATTTTACGTTTTGATTTGTAAGTTGCTTCACCTTGAAAATCTTGTGAAGAAACTTGCATCGCAATTAATAAGGTAATACTTACGGCTATAATTTTTATTAGTGAATTCATAGTTATTGATTGTTTTTATAATATTTAATTGCTGCTTTTCTCATTTTCTTAATATGTTTTAAAAACCCATTGACATCCTTAGAGTTACCATTAACTTTATATGACAATTTGCTTTTTTCTCCATTAGACATTAAATCACCATTACATATAATTTCAAAAGACATATTTTCGACATTTATAGATTCGTTTAACAACGCTTTAATGTCCTTAATTTTAAATGTAGATTCAAGGTCTTGAGCTGAATCGACCGTTACAGAAACACTAAGATCACTTACTTTTAAATTGCTCTCTGTGGTTTTTGACTCATTAATTTCAGTTTGACCAAAACTAATTGTTACTAAAAGTAGCATTACGATTTTAAATCCTGTTTTCATATAAATTGGTTTTTAATTATTACATCACAAATATAAAACTCTCCATAAGCACATTTAGTTAACCAGTGTTAACGTGTGTTAACCGATTAGCTTTTATGTGTTTTAACATTTACATTTGAATTATGAATGATTCTAAATTCAGATACATATTATATATAATCATCATTGTAATTTTATCTACAATAGCAATTCAAGCGTATTGGAATTATAAAAATTACCTATCTCACAAGCAACAACTTATTAATGAAGTACAAATAAGTTTAGACAAAGCTGTTGACGATTATTATGCTAATTTGGCAGAACGTACAACCCTAGGTATATTTCTTGAAGGTGATCAACGAAAGGATGCTTTTTCGGAAGGCAGCGAACTTGATAAGTTATTAAAAAGTATAGATGAATCTGAACAAGAATTTAAGAATCTTGATTCTTTAGAGATCAGTTCAATTGAAGGTGTAACGATATTAAAAGGTTTTAAAGCAGATTCTATGATGGAGATTCAAAATGAATTAATCCATAAATCGATGAGTTCAGATTCTTTTAAAATTAAGGCGGAACACCTAAAACAAAAGCATGATAGCATTAAATTTACCGATTTAAAACTATTAACCTCAAAAGTAGTTATCTCAATAAGCAATGATTCGCTAAATTTAAAAGAAGTAGATCGCTTATTACATATTGAATTAGAACGTAAAAACATTGCCCTAGAAAGTCAACTTAAATTTTATGATTCCGAAATGAATATTGAGTTGTCTAATAGATTAGATACTGTGCTTATTCAAGATAAAGATGCACAACCCGATCTCATTTTAAGCACCACCTCTAAATCTACATTTTTGCCTAAAGGAAGTGTTTTACAATTAAATTTCTCGGATAACACATCACTCGTTTTAAAACGTATCTTAGGAGGCATCCTCATTTCTACACTTTTAGTATTAGCTGTTATTAGTTGCTTATTTTATTTATTAAAAATCATAAAACATCAAAAGCAATTATCTGAAGTTAAAAATGATTTAATCAGCAATATAACACACGAGTTTAAAACACCAATAGCAACCATTGGCGTGGCTTTAGAAAGCATTAAGAATTTTAATGCCATTGATGACAAAGAGAAAACCAAATCTTATTTAGATATGTCTAGTACACAATTATCAAAACTAAATATGATGGTTGAAAAACTCCTAGAAACCGCAACCTTAGACAGTGAAAATTTAGAATTGAATAGAGATCGTTACAATATTTCAGAAATTATTACCACTGTTGTTGAAAAACACAAGATGCAAAATGATAAAACTGTCCATTATGATATCGACGACAACGTTTTTGTAAATCTCGATGTGTTTCATTTTGAAAATGCCATCAATAATATTATTGATAATGCCTTCAAATATGGAGGCGATCAAATTGAAGTTCAACTCAAAAGCAAATCAGCTCAGGTAGAAATCGATATTTCTGATAATGGCACTTCAATTTCAAAAGGGAATAAAGAGCGTGTATTCGAAAAATTTTACCGTATTCCAAAAGGCAACACGCATGATATAAAAGGGTTTGGAATAGGATTGTATTACACTAAAAAGATTATTGAAAAGCACAACGGAACAATTCAAATTCTATTAGACAAACATAAAACCACATTTAAAATCGTCTTACCTTATGCATAAAACAACCATTTTATTGGCTGAAGACGAGCCAGCGTTAGGACAAATAATTAAAGAAAGTTTAGAAACCAGAGACTTTCATGTGTTGTTATGTGATGATGGCGAAAAAGCATTAGAGACCTATCAAACTAAACATCCTGAGTTACTTGTTTTAGATGTCATGATGCCTAAAAAAGATGGTTTCACATTAGCTAAAGACATTAGAGCCATTGACGACACGATTCCTATAATTTTTTTAACTGCAAAATCACAAACTCAAGATGTTGTAGAAGGATTTACAATTGGAGGCAACGATTACCTGAAGAAGCCTTTTAGTATGGAAGAACTCATTGTAAGAATTAACAATTTACTCAATAGAACTAAAGTTCAAAAAAATTCTGAAATACTCCAATTAGGCGATTATTCGTTTGATTTCCCAAAGCAGACCTTACAATTTCAAAATGATGAGCACAAACAACTCACACACCGAGAAGCTCATTTATTATTTCATTTAGTAAAAAATAAAAATACGGTTTTAGATCGTTCATTAATACTAAATAAACTTTGGGGAAGTGATGATTTTTTTAACGCAAGAAGTATGGATGTCTTTATCACCAAACTTCGTAAAAAGCTAAGTCAAGACAATTCTATTCAAATTTTAAACGTTAGAGGTTTTGGGTATAAATTAATCTGCTAAAAGTGGTTTGATTTTTGTACTTTTCAAATCACAATGCGAAACCTATTATACATCTGCCTTTTTATTTCAGCAACAATACATAGTCAAGAATCTGTTGATGTTGCTCTTATAAATTCTACTGATCTAAACGTAGACCAAATTGTTTCCATTGATAATTTTGAAACCTTTTACTACCTAAAAGATAATACCATTTACAAGCAAAATAAAAATGGTACTTCTATAAATTATAGTAATTACCAGTTAGGAGAAATTACAACCGCAAACACATTCAATCCCTTAAAGATTAATGTGTTTTACCAAGATTTCAATATGGTAGTCATTCTAGATAATCGCTTAGCAGAAATTTTCAAAATTGATTTCAATACCATTCAGCCTTATAAAAACATTTCACATGTTTCTACTGGATTTGACAATACACTTTGGATGTTTAATGTTGATTTTCAGCAATTAGAACTCTACGATTACAAAACCAATAAAACACGGTTTTCAGCAGTTCCAGTGCAATCTTTGGTCTTAGATTTAGAAAGTGATTTTAACTATTGCTGGTTACTTACCGAAAACTATTTGTATCAATATAATTATTTTGGAAGTATGATTTCTAAAATTGAAAATACTGGTTTTACTGAAATATCTAAAAGCAATGGTCATTTAATTTTAAAGAAAGAAAACACATTATACTTTAAACACAAGAAAAAAGAAGACATTACACCTATCAATCTTCCAAAATTGTTAATAAATCAGTTTTTATTGACCAATGAAACCTTGTATATTTACGATCTTGAAAAACTCCATAAATACCAACTAAAAATCAATTAAATATGCATGTTGCAGTCGCAGGAAATATAGGTGCTGGTAAAACGACACTCACAAAATTACTCGCTAAACATTACAAATGGGAACCTCAACTGGAAGATGTTGTGGATAATCCGTATCTCGATGATTTTTACAACCAGATGGAACGTTGGAGTTTTAATCTACAAGTATATTTCTTGAATAGTAGATTTCGTCAAGTGGCTCAAATTCGTAAAAGTGGTAAAGACATCATACAAGATCGAACCATTTATGAAGATGCACATATTTTCGCACCAAATTTGCACGCTATGGGTTTAATGACCAATCGCGATTATGAAAATTACCGTTCGCTTTTTGACCTGATGGAATCCTTTGTTGAAGGTCCAGATTTATTAATTTATTTACGTAGTTCTATTCAAAACTTGGTCGCTCAAATTCACAAAAGAGGTCGTGATTATGAAAACACAATCAGCATTGATTATTTAAGCAGATTGAACGAACGTTATGAAGCTTGGATTCATGGTTATGACAAAGGCAATTTATTAATTATTGATGTTGATCCACTTGATTTTGTTGCTAACCCTGAAGATTTAGGAGGTATTATCAATAAAATTGATGCACAAATTAACGGATTGTTTTAGGGTGTTACCAACCTACGCTTGTCTTCCTCATAGCATTGGATACGAATGCTAAAATAGCTTCGGTCGGTCAGGCTTTACTCATGGATTCTATTGTGTGTATTTTGAATTCGTGAATATAAATATTTAAGCAGTCGCTCTCTTTGAGGAGCTCCAACAAAGCTTCAATCCTTAACACAAAGCATATCCTATTTAATAAAGTTGTTTTCTCTAGCGTGTTCTATCGCTTCAGAACTACTATTTACAAGCAAAACAGGAATTTGAACATAATCTTTAAATAACGATTTAACACGTTGCATTTTCTTTTTATGTTTTACACTACGCAAATAAATTGCTGCAACTTGAGAAGGAAACGCATTAGCAACATCGATATAAATATCGGCATCATGCTCACCACTATCACCAATTAATATAAACTGTAACTTTGGATAGGTTTTTAGGATATTTACAATTTCGATATGCTTTTGAGGTTGATCTCCAGATTTTTTTCTGAAAATATCCTTAAAACTTCTAAGTAATATTGGACCTTTAGGAAAGGTGTTCTGTTTTAAAAAGAATTCGAGGTATCGATACAAGTTCCAAGGACTATGACTCACATAAAAAATAGGATTAGCATTGTCTCCTGAAACACCTCGATGTAATTTATGGTAAAATTCCGCAGCACCTTCTAAGGGAATTCGGCTAGTAGCACTTTTAAAAATACTATTCAGCAATACTTTCCACTTTAAAGTAGAGACCACTCCAGTATGAATTATAGTATCATCTATATCACTTATCACTCCGTAATCAGCATTCGTACATGGAATCAATAATTCTCCTGGAAAACGATTATCATTTTGAATGCTTCGTTTAATATTGACATCATCAAAGGCAGCTTCAAAATTAAGCCAGCCTTCGGCATTAGCCAACGCCATTAATTCATCAACCTGTTCATCAATCTTAAAGTAACCATGATCATCTGTCGTTGTTTTTAAAATGGTTTGATTTGGCAAGGTAATTTTGAGTTCAGTATGTTTGATCTCATCGGTTTCAAAACGTTTCCATGAATTGATTAATAATCCGAACAAGCCTTTTTGCTCTAAGTTTATAGTTTCATCCTCTAATGCACGTCCACGCATATAAAAATGTGTATCAGTACCATAACTTTGAAAGATTACAATTTGTAAAGGATCTTTTTTGAACCAGTTCATTTAAAGCAATTAGAATTTAAAAACTAAAAATAATAAAAAAGCCACGATTAACGTGGCTTTTCCTATTTATGTATGGTGAACTATTGTTTAGTTACTTCCATTTTTTTAATCACTTTTTCAACTTCAACTTTCACATTATCAGTTTTAGCTGTTGTTTTTTCAAATGCATCTAATTGCGCATCAACTTCAGCTTGTGTCCCTTCAAAAGTTTCTTTTTTAGTAACTTCCACTCCATTTTCAACAGTTGTGTAAGTAATGGTTGCTTGCGCTAAATCTTTAGAAGAATCAATAGTTTGTTCTATTTCCATTTCGTTTCCAGTTAGAACCGTTTCGGTAGAATGTCCACCTAAAATTGGTGCAATCACTAAACCGATCAAACACGTTAATTTAATTAAGATGTTCATTGAAGGTCCAGAGGTATCTTTAAATGGATCACCAACAGTATCACCAGTTACAGCAGCTTTGTGAGCTTCAGAACCTTTAAAAGTCATTTCACCATTAATCTCAACTCCAGCTTCAAAAGATTTCTTAGCGTTATCCCAAGCACCTCCAGCATTGTTTTGGAAGATAGCCCATAAAACACCTGATACTGTAACACCAGCCATATAACCACCTAACATTTCAGCTATAGCTAAATTATCCATACCAAATAACATTGGTACAAACGCAATAACTAAAGGAAAACCAATAGTTAATAAACCTGGTAACATCATTTCTTTTAAAGACGCTTTAGTAGAAATAGCAACACATTTATCATATTCTGGTTTCCCAGTTCCTTCCATAATTCCAGGAATATCTCTAAACTGACGACGTACTTCTTCTACCATTTCCATGGCAGCTTTACCAACAGCGTTCATTGCTAATGCAGAGAACACTACAGGCACCATTCCTCCAACAAATAGCATTGCTAAAACAGGTGCTTTAAAGATGTTAATTCCGTCAATACCAGTAAAGGTTACATACGCAGCAAATAATGCTAAAGACGTTAATGCCGCAGAAGCAATAGCAAATCCTTTTCCTGTTGCAGCTGTTGTATTACCAACTGAATCTAATATATCTGTACGCTCTCTAACGATTGGTTCTTGCTCGCTCATTTCGGCAATACCACCAGCATTATCAGAAATTGGTCCGAAAGCATCAATCGCTAACTGCATTGCAGTAGTTGCCATCATAGCAGAAGCTGCTAAAGCAACACCATAAAATCCAGCAAAGGCATACGATGCCCAAATTGCACCAGCAAATAATAGTACTGAAGGGAAAGTAGAAATCATACCAGTAGCTAAACCAGCAATAATGTTAGTTCCTGCTCCAGTAGAAGATTGTTGCACAATATTTAAAATTGGTTTTTTACCTAATCCTGTATAGTATTCAGTAACTGAAGAAATAACTGCACCTACGAATAAACCAACTAAGGTTGCGTAAAATACACGCATTGAAGAAATTTCTTGTAAACCTTCTCCGAAGAAATTCATTTTCATTGTTTCAGGTAACATCCAAGTTACTAATCCAAAACAAGATACAGCTACTAAAATAATAGAAGTCCAGTTTCCTATGTTTAAAGCTCCCATAACTTGGGCTTCTTTAGCATCGTTACTTTTTATTTTAACCAACATCGTTCCAATGATAGAAATAATAATTCCTGCACCAGCAATTGCCATTGGTAATAAGATTGGACCAATACCTCCAAAAAGATCATCAATTGATCCACCCATATCTTTAATCACATAGTTACCAAGAACCATGGCCGCTAATACAGTTGCAACATAAGATCCAAATAAATCGGCTCCCATACCAGCAACATCACCTACATTATCACCAACATTATCTGCAATTGTAGCAGGATTACGAGGATCATCTTCAGGAATTCCTGCTTCAACTTTACCAACTAAATCGGCTCCAACATCTGCAGCTTTAGTATAAATACCTCCACCTACTCTTGCGAATAATGCGATAGATTCAGCTCCAAGTGAGAAACCTGCTAAGGTTTCTAAAACGATGGTCATGTCTCCTGTTGAAGTCCAAACCCCATCCATAAAAAAGTTAAAGAATATAATAAAAAAGGCTGTTAAACCTAAGACTGCTAAACCAGCAACTCCAAGACCCATAACTGTTCCACCACCAAAAGAGATTTTAAGTGCGTTTGGTAAACTTGTTCTAGCAGCTTGTGTTGTTCTCACATTAGTTTTTGTTGCTATTTTCATTCCTATATTTCCAGCGTAAGCAGAAAACACAGCTCCAAAAACAAAAGCAATTACAATTAACCAGTGTGTTGTTGGTACTATAAAAGATACAGCTGTTAATGCAACTGCTACGATTACTACAAAAACAGCTAGCAATCGATATTCGGCATTTAAGAATGCAAGAGCTCCTTCGTAGATGTGATCTGAAATTTCTTTCATTTTACCATCTCCAGCGTCTTGTTTCATTACCCAAGATTTCTTTACAAGCATGTAAATTAATCCTAAAAGCGCCAAAGCAATTGGCATGTAAATCATTAGTGATTCCATATTTTAATTTTATTTGATTTATTAATTAGCTGGGCAAAAGTAGTGAAAACCATTAAAACTAAAAAACCCTTTTGTTTAATTACAAAAGGGCCTTCTCTTTATAGTTACTTATGAGCTATATAGTAAAGTCACCATTTGTTTTATGGATGCTGTTTTCGTATCTATCAATACATTTATTAAGAATATCATAAGCTTCTTCAGCATTTCCCCAACCACCTACATCAACTTTCTTCTTTTCTAAGTCCTTATATACTTGAAAAAAGTGTGTTATTTCTTTTATTCTATGCGGATTCAAATCTTCAATATCAGTGTATGTATTCCAAATAGGATCGGTTACTGGAACACAAATTAATTTTTCATCTGGTCCTTTTTCGTCTGCCATATGAAAAACACCAATAGGCTTTACTTCCATCACACACATTGGAAATGTAGGCTCTGTTCCCATGACTAACACATCTAAAGGATCACCATCTAAAGCTAAAGTTTCTGGAATAAACCCATAATCTCCCGGATACATCATTGAGGAGAACAACATACGATCGAAACGTATTTTATTCAATTCAAAATCGTACTCATATTTATTACGACTTCCTTTTGGGATTTCTATTAATACATCAAAGGTTAATTTTCCTGCTGGTGTCATATCTTTTTAATTCTAATTTCGGGCTGCAAAGATAATGTATTGTTTGGGTTGGGCAATTAAATACCAAATCATTTGAATATTTATACAAGACAATATAATTCTGTCAATTCATTTTATAGTTTAAAACTTTATATTGGTAATGAAATTTTGTAATGTAGGTCAATTTATTAGCCAATTAAATTATAACTACTCCCTCAAGTTTATATTTTTTTACTAATTATATTTTAATTTGAAATCATGGACATTCAAACCAGAAAACTTCTTCCAAACGAATCGAATGCTTATCGAGAAATAAGACTCGAATGCTTAAAAAAATATCCAAATAATTTCACTTCAAATTATCAGGAGGAGAAAGCAAAAACCAAACTATTTTTTCAACCTTTTATTGAAGAATCTAACAACAATAATTTTGTAATTGGGGCTTTTCACAACAGCAGTTTAGTTGGAATTTCAGGTTTTAAAAGGCATGACAACAAAAAAACTGAACACAGAGGACTAATCATTCAAGTTTATGTCCAGCCAGAATATCACGGAAAACATATAGGTTTACTTCTTATAAAGTCTACTTTAAAGGAAGCTTTCAAAATAAATGGAATTGAACAAATAGAAATTGATGTTATAGCGTCCAACCACAACGCTGAAAGCATTTATAAAAAAGCAGGTTTTGAAGCCTATGGTATCCAAAAGAATTTTTTAAAAATTGAGAACAGTTACTACGACCATAAAATGATGATGATTTTCAAGACTTCTTTCAATGAATGAAAGTGAAAGTTGATATAACAAAGTATTAGAAATAAAAACCAAAACTTCCTGTAACACCAAAACGTCTAGCATCAGGAGTATCTAGATAGTTTCCTCTAAAATTGAAATCGATTCTGAGCACTTTAAAAATATTAGCAACACCAAAACTGTACTCATAATAAATACGATTATTTGGAGCTATTAAAGGAAATTCAATTGCACTTCCAGTTGTGCTTAACGCAATATTTTCATCTGATAAATCTCCCCAGACACCTCTGAGTCCAAGTACAAACCTTAAGTTATATTGCTTTAAAAACGGAATTCTCGAAAATAAGCGTCCATTGAAATTATGTTCAATATGCATTGATGAATACGTGTCGGTCACGAACTCATAAAAATCAAGTTGTGGGAAGGTATTGTAAATCGAAAAATACGTTTGGTTTCCCGGCACAACACTCAATAACCCTAAAGGTACTTCACCAAATGTTTTACCAGCTTCTAAGGAAGTTGTTAAGCGACCAAAACCTCCAACTTGCCAAGGTTGTATGTATGAAAACTGAACTTTAGTATAATCAAAGTCACTATTAAACCATTCACGATCACCTCGACTAATTTGAGCAAACAATCGCGCAAAATTGTCGTTTTTAAACTTACGTTCTACTCCGTAACCTGTCATTTGGCGTTTTGGATAATAGCCTAATGATAATCGGCTTTCAAATTGCTTTATTTCGGATGAAATTCCTGTAGTAGATTCTGCATCATTATAGTCTAAACTAAAGGTTGGTGATGCCGAACGTAAGGTTCTAAAACTGCCATCTAAACGTACTTCAAAATTACGAGATGGCTCGATAGACATTCCTAAATTGGTTAAGCTAATATTTGTTAATTTATCATTCGCACCTGTTCCTATTACAGAAGACGATGCTAAGCTGCGGCCTAATACATCAGTAGAACTCGTTAAACTCGCTCCAATTTGTTCTACATCTCTTCTATTACCACCAAATACAGTTAACCTACTTCGTTTGTCTAATAACCATTTACCAGAAATGCCATATTTGAATTTATCATCTCTAAAGCCATACGCTATAAAACCTTCCAATCGCCATAAATCATTAGGCCCAAAATAGGTTCGTCCACCAGTTCTTAAACGTAATCCTTCAACATCATTAAATCCAAATGTGGAAAAAATTGGTCCGTAATCAAAATTAATACTAGGAAATTCGACATAACCAGAAGCAAGGATACTTCCAATATTATAAAGGCGCTTAAATTTCTTTACCGTTTTAAGCGTATCTAACATTTTGTAAACCCCTTTTTCGTCTTTATTAAGCGACTCTAAACGATTCTGTTCCCAAAAATCATCATTACGATTGTAAATGTCTTCATCGAAAAAATACACTTTTTCATCATAAAACGGCTCGCCTTTAGGTTCGTCAAATACATAATTTTCGTAAAGTGTTGTACGTTTTCCGTAAACACCACGTGATTTTTCCTTTTTGTTTAAAGCGAAATCAGACAACATATAATCGCGCTTAATTAAGAATACAGAGTCATTTAAAACTTCAAACTCTTGCTCGATATATATTTCTTTTACCCAGTTAATATTTGCGCTTTTAGAAGCTTGCAAATTGATATCTTTAATAGCATAGGTAGAATCGTTTACCCAAAAATCACCTTTAAATGTCAATTCGTTTTTACGACGTGGATAGTAGATAATGTTGTAACACCATTTATTATCAATAAATGCACTATCTGAAAGCACATAATTATAGGTTTGAATCCCAGTACGTGATAAGGGACTCACAAAACTTTTATCGAAGAACTTTAGATAATTATCATACACATTGAAATCGGCATATAAGTCATCAATAAAATCAATAATCACTTGATTATTACTAAAACCAGAGTTTTTATTTCCTTTAAGATCTTCTTTTTCTTTATTTAATTCATTATCACCATAAACAGTACTTACTGCTTCATTTAGAAAAATTGGCAAATAGGTTTTACCTGTAACACTAGATGTATCAACTTCTTCAAAAACAAACTCCATTCCTCTAAATAGCTTACTTTTTATTAATGCGCTATCGATGGTATTGAGATCAAATTCTACTTTTTCGTATTTATCGTATTGGTATTGTTTAAACCGATTTAATCCATTTTGACGTTTGCGTTCCCATATTTTCTTCAAGATTCTAATGGCAGGATTTTCAGACGCTTTTTTGGATTGTTTTCCTGATACAATAACAACTTCATCAAGTGCAGCAGCTTCTTCTTTTAAAACAAACCTTAAATCGTAGTTTACTTTTTTATCTAGTAGTATCTCTTTGATTTCGTAACCCAAGAATGAAATTACAACGGTATTCCAGGTGTTCTCAGATTCTAAATAAAAGCGTCCATCTTCATTGGTAATAGTGCCTTCTGTAGAACCTTTAAAAAGGACATTTGCAAACGCTACAGGTTGATCATTTTCATCAAAAACATAACCACTAACTTTGGTTTGTGAGAATCCGAAAAGTATTCCGAAGAAAAAAAATAAAAGAAGTAGTTTAAAGTTCATAGGCAAAAACTTCATCAACAATCATGCAAAGATGTGTTAATGAAGCTTATTAACGTAAAAAATTACGATTTATTAGATGGATATAAAAACCATTACGCATTTAAATACATAACTTTTTTGACAGCTTTAATAACCTCGTCTTTATTTGGCAACCATTGCTCAAGTAAAACTGGAGAGTATGGAGCAGGTGTATCTGCCGTATTTATTTTTACAACCGGAGCATCTAGGTAATCAAATGCTTCGGATTGGACAAGATATGTGATTTCTGTTGAAACGTTTCCGAATGGCCAAGCTTCTTCTAAAATTACTAAACGATTGGTTTTCTTAACTGAAGTTAAAATGGCATCTCTATCTAAAGGACGGACTGTTCTCAAATCAATAATTTCACAAGAAATTCCTTCTTTTTCCAATTCGTCTGCTGCTTTGTAAGCTTCTTTTATAATTTTACCAAAAGACACGATAGTCACATCTGTTCCTTCACGTTTGATATCTGCAACACCCAACGGAATTGTATATTCACCTTCAGGAACTTCACCTTTATCACCATACATTTGCTCACTTTCCATAAAAATTACAGGATCGTCATCGCGAATTGCCGATTTCAATAAACCTTTAGCATCATAAACATTTGAAGGCACAACTACTTTTAAACCAGGTGTATTTGCAAACCAGCTTTCAAAAGCCTGAGAGTGTGTTGCAGCCAACTGACCAGCAGAAGCTGTTGGACCACGAAACACTATTGGACATTTAAATTGTCCACCAGACATTTGTCTGATTTTAGCCGCATTATTTATAATTTGATCAATTCCAACCAAAGAGAAGTTAAAGGTCATGTATTCTACAATTGGACGATTTCCCGTCATTGTTGAACCAATAGCGATTCCTGCAAAGCCAAGTTCAGCAATTGGTGTATCAATTACACGCTTTGCACCAAACTCATCTAACATACCTTTTGAAGCTTTATAAGCGCCATTATATTCTGCAACTTCTTCACCCATTAAATAAACGCTTTCATCTCTGCGCATTTCTTCACTCATGGCTTCACAAATGGCTTCTCTAAATTGAATTGTCTTCATGTATCAGTTTTTTAATCGAATAGCAAAAGTAATAATTATTGATAATAAATCTATATAAATTTATAGCTGAAAACGTATTCAAAACTTAACTACGCCTCATATAAATATAATTTTAAGTGATTCAATTCAAAAAAAGAGGCCTTTAGAATTTATTTTCAACACAAAAGTTTGAATAATTGATGATATTCAATAGTATATCTGAGAAATCCGTAAACAAATAGCACAAACTTCAAATTTTATTGAATTTTACTATGCATGCATAGTAAAATTCAAATTATTATAATTATCTTCGTGCTCTAGAAAAAATATACACTCAAAATAAATAATTTCGATATGAAAATATTAGTATGTATTAGTCATGTTCCTGATACGACTTCAAAGATTAATTTCACTGAAAACGACACGAAATTTGACACAAATGGTGTTCAATTTGTGATTAATCCAAATGACGAGTTTGGTTTAACTCGTGCCATGTGGTTTAAAGAAAAACAAGGCGCTAACGTTACTGTTGTTAATGTTGGTGGACCAGAAACTGAGCCTACACTTCGTAAGGCTTTAGCTATTGGTGCAGATGCAGCAATTAGAGTAAATACAGAAGCAAAAGATGGTTTCCAAGTCGCTAAAGAATTAGCAAATGTTGTCAATGAAGGTGGATACGATTTAGTCATTGCTGGTCGTGAATCTATTGATTACAATGGCGGCATGGTTCCAGGAATGCTAGCTGCACTTACCAATGCAAATTTTGTAACTAACTGCATTAGTTTAGAAGTTGATGGTACAAATGCCACAGCAATACGTGAAATTGATGGTGGAAAAGAAACGGTCTCTACAAGTTTACCTTTAGTGGTTGGAGGACAAAAAGGGTTGGTTGAAGAAAGTGACCTTCGTATTCCAAACATGAGAGGAATTATGATGGCTCGTCAAAAACCATTGTCTGTTGTTGAGCCGACAAATGCTGCAGCAGAAACATCAACTGTAAAGTTTGAGAAACCTGCTCCAAAAGGGGCTGTAACCCTAGTTGCTGCAGACAATATTGATGAGTTAATCAATTTACTTCACAACGAAGCTAAAGCGATTTAAGGATTGACTAAATCATCCCAAAATTGATTTGGGATCTTTTAGAAATTAACAAAATTAATAATGAGATCCTGAATCCAATTCAGGATGACAAAACAAAAAAAACATGTCAGTTTTAGTATATACAGAATCAGAACAAGGAAAATTAAAGAAAACCGCTTTCGAAGCAGCTTCTTACGCCAAAGCTGTAGCAAATCAATTGGGCACGACCGTTACTGCTGTAACCATAAATGCCAATGACGCTACAGAATTAGGAAATTATGGCGTTGATAAAATATTAAACATAACTAATAGTGAATTAAACGCATTCAATGCTAATGCTTACGCCAGTTCTATAGAGCAAGCTGCTAAGCAAGAAGACTCAAATGTTGTTATTGTTAGTTCTAGTGCAGACAGCAAATACTTAGCGCCAATTTTAGCAATTGGTTTAAATGCAGGATTTGCATCTAATGTTGTTGAAGCACCTTCAAGCACATCACCATTTACAGTAAAACGTACTGCATTTACAAACAAAGCGTTTAATATGACTACCATAGATACAGCTGTTAAAGTTGTTGCAGTCTCAAAAAACGCATTTGGATTAGTTGAATCTAACGGAAGTGCAACTGTTGAAGATTTCTCACCTGCTATTCCAGCAGTTGGAGTAACAGTTGAATCCGTCGATAGAGCAACAGATAAAGTCACTATTGCAGATGCAGAAATTGTAGTGTCAGCAGGTAGAGGATTAAAAGGTCCAGAAAATTGGGGAATGATTGAAGAATTAGCTGACGTTTTAGGCGCAGCAACTGCATGTTCTAAACCGGTTTCAGATTTAGGTTGGAGACCTCACAGTGAACACGTTGGACAAACAGGAAAACCTGTCGCATCAAACTTATATATAGCTATTGGTATTTCGGGAGCTATTCAGCATTTAGCTGGAATAAATGCTTCAAAAGTAAAAGTTGTCATCAATACAGATCCAGAAGCACCTTTCTTTAAAGCTGCAGATTATGGTATCGTAGGTGATGCTTTTGAAGTTGTGCCTGCACTCATCGAAAAATTAAAAGCATTTAAAGCACAAAACGCCTAATTTTTTTTTAAATTGTGTTTTGAAAAGGGCTGTTTAGATTTGGTTCTTTAATCTTAAATCTGCATTTTGTAGTTGGTAAAGTCCGAATTTAAACAGTTCTTTACGTTTTATATATTATGAGCTTAGTAAAATTAAACATAAAAGGAATTTCATACAGCCAGACTCAAAATGGTGCATATGCTCTAATTCTGAATGAAGTTGATGGTGATCGTAAACTCCCTATAGTTATTGGAGCATTTGAGGCGCAATCTATTGCAATTGCCTTAGAAAAAGAAATCAGACCACCAAGACCTCTGACTCACGATTTATTTAAAAATTTCGCAGACCGTTTCGATATTGTTGTCAAACAAGTTATCATCCATAAACTAGTAGATGGTGTCTTTTACTCAAGTTTAATTTGCGAACGTGATAAAATTGAAGAGATTATTGATGCAAGAACGAGCGATGCTATTGCCTTAGCTTTGCGTTTTCAAGCACCAATTTTCACCTATAAAAATATTCTAGATAAAGCTGGTATTTATTTAAAAGTGAACCCTAAAAAAGGAGAAGAAGAACAAGACAGCATTTTAGTTGATGATTTTGTTGCTGAAGAAATTGAAGCTAGTGTTCAAGAAAACTACAAAAACAAAAGCCTTAAAGAACTTAATACGCTTTTAGATGAGGCTGTTAATAATGAAGATTACGAAAAAGCAGCTAAAATACGAGACGAAATTTCTAAACGTTAAACACTTTTAAGATGAAACATTTTCTACTAGCTGTTGCAGCTATTTTTTTTGGACTAACAACAGTATTTAGTCAAGACTTAGAAAAGAAATGGCAATTTGAAGCAATACAAGATGAAAATGGATTATCACTATTAGACATCTCTGACGCTGATGCAATACATCTTAAAGCTGGAGAATTTGAGTATTCACTTCAAACCAATAACCTTAAGGCTTCAGGCGATTATATTCATCAAAACAACTTATTGGTATTTTATTATTCGAAACCTAATGATACTATAAGACGTTATAAAATTAAAGAACTCACTGATTCAACTTTAGTTGTTTCAGAGAACAAAACCATATACAAATTTATTACGCCAAAAACAGCTGAAACAATCGTAGTTGTAACAAGTAATGTTTCAACTATAATTCCCAGCCAAGGATTTTCTTTAAATAGCCTCTGGCGAGGTGTTTTAGGAATGATCACGCTAATTTTTATTGCCTTTTTGTTTAGTAGTAACCGAAGAGCTGTTAATTGGAAGACCGTAGGAATTGGTTTAGCCTTCCAACTAATTATAGCTATAGGTGTTTTAAAAGTTGGTTTTATAAAATCCGTATTTGAATTTGTAGGAAAGATTTTTATAAAAATATTAGGATTCACCCAAGCAGGAAGTGAATTTCTTTTTGGCGGATTCATGGATGTCACATCTTATGGTTTCATATTTGCATTTCAAGTATTACCAACTATTTTATTCTTTTCAGCCTTAACTTCGGTTCTATTCTATTTAGGTATTATTCAAAAAGTTGTACAAGCTATGGGATGGTTGTTATCCAAACTATTAGGCATTTCTGGTGCCGAAAGTTTAAGTGTTGCTGGTAATATCTTTTTAGGGCAAACCGAAGCACCTCTATTGATTAAAGCTTACTTAGAAAAGATGAACAAGTCTGAAATATTACTTGTCATGATTGGAGGCATGGCAACTGTTGCAGGAGCAGTCCTAGCAGCTTATATTGGCTTTCTTGGAGGTGATGATGAAGCTTTAAAACTTGTATACGCTAAGCACTTACTAGCAGCTTCTGTAATGGCAGCACCTGGAGCTATCGTGATTTCTAAAATTTTATACCCTCAAACTGAAAAAGTTAATACTGATGTTGCTGTATCCCAAGAAAAAATAGGCTCTAACTTTTTAGATGCTATTGCAAATGGTACGACTGAAGGATTAAAACTTGCCGTAAATGTTGGCGCAATGCTTTTGGTCTTCGTTGCTTTTATTTCAATGATTAATTATGGTTTATTAAAAATGGGTACTATTGGTGGTTTAAATGATTGGGTAAGTGCAAATTCACCTTATGACGCACTTTCATTAGAAGCCATGCTAGGTACAGTATTTGCCCCTTTAATGTGGTTAATAGGTGTCGCAAAAGAAGATGTCATGTTGATGGGACAACTTCTAGGCATCAAACTCGCAGCTAGTGAATTTGTAGGCTATATTCAATTAGCAGACCTTAAGAATGTTGCTAATTCAACACATTTAACCTACGAAAAATCAATTATAATGGCAACTTATATGCTATGTGGTTTTGCGAATTTCGCATCTATAGGTATTCAAATTGGTGGCATCGGATCCTTAGCACCTGGTCAACGTACACAGTTATCAAAATTTGGTATGAAAGCTCTAATTGGAGGTACAATTGCATCATTAATCTCTGCGACAATAGCAGGAATGATAATAGGCTAATAGCGAATCACCACAGATAAGTTAGCTTTCTTCAATGCAAAAAAACGTTAATAACTTTTAATATATAAAAGGCTTGAAGTTAAATAATTTCAAGCCTTATTTTTATTTTTATTTCCTGAATAATTAGAAGTACAACTTAAAGAGATTTCCACACTATCGGAAAATGAATATGAAGCAATATCACGACTTAGTTAAACACATTTTAGAACAAGGGAACGAAAAAGGAGATCGCACAGGAACAGGAACGAAAAGCGTTTTTGGTTATCAAATGCGTTTTGATTTAAACGAAGGTTTTCCAATGGTCACTACCAAAAAATTACATTTAAAATCCATTATTTACGAATTGCTTTGGTTCTTAAAAGGTGATACTAATATTAATTACCTTACTGAAAATGGTGTAAAAATATGGAATGCTTGGGCTGATAAAAATGGAAACCTTGGACCTGTATATGGGCATCAATGGCGCAACTGGAATAGTGACGATATTGATCAAATAAAAGATGTTATTGCAACATTAAAGACTAATCCTGATAGTCGTCGTATGATGGTGTCTGCATGGAATCCTTCAGTGCTTCCAGATACGTCTAAATCATTTGACGAAAATGTAGCTAATGGTAAAGCTGCTCTTCCTCCTTGTCATGCTTTTTTTCAGTTTTATGTGGCAGATGGTAAGTTATCTTGCCAATTATACCAACGCAGTGCAGATACCTTTTTAGGTGTTCCTTTTAATATTGCGTCATACGCGTTATTCACTATGATGATAGCCCAAGTTTGCGGCTATGAACCTGGTGAATTCATTCATACTTTTGGCGATGCACATATTTATAGTAACCATGTTGAACAATTAGAATTACAACTCTCAAGAGATATTAGACCATTGCCAAAAATGATTTTAAATCCTGAAGTCAAAGACATTTTTGATTTCACCTTCGAGGACTTCACCTTAGTGGATTACAATCCGCATCCACATATTAAAGGTGTAGTTGCCGTTTAACCAATCCTATGAAAAACATACTTTTATTTCTAATCATCTTTTGTGGAACTTTTCTTTTTGCACAAGAAAAAACACTCAGTTCATCTGAATTAGATTCGTTAAATCCCATAAATGAACCAAAGGTTTTAGAAGTTATCGAAAATGTTCCATTATATAAAGGTTGTAAAAAAAACGTCTCAAATGGAGAGAAGAAAAAATGCATGTCACAAAACATTGCATTGCATTTTCAAAAGCATTTCAATACAGAAATGCATGAAGAATCAGAGCTTATCCCAGGGTTAAAACGAGTTCTACTGACTTTTAAAGTGGATAAAGAAGGAAAGGTAACTGGCATACAAGCTAGAGCAGAAGATGAATACTTAGAAGCTGAAGCGATTAGAGTAGCGAAACTAATTCCACCATTAACGCCAGGATTTCAGAGAGGTAAACCAGTTATTGTTCCTTATACCTTGCCACTTATGGTAAATATTGAACCTAATAAAAATGAAGGCTTGACCAAATACCCAGTGTATAGAGGCTGTAACAAAACATCTAGTAATGCTGATTTAGAAGCCTGTTCAAAACGAAAAATCGCCAATTTCATTAAAATGAGTTTTGACATTGAATTGGCTAGTCGTGCTTTACCGACTGAAAAATCAACCCAGTTTCTTCTAGAATTTACGATAAACAAAAAAGGTAAAATAGAAAACGTCAATACCAAAGCCAATCATAAAGCTATAGCTATTGAAGCGATAAAAGTGGCTAAACGGCTTCCAAAATTTAAGGAACCAGGATATTGGGAAGGTGTTGCTGTAGAAACTCCCTATAGTTTATTGATGACTTTATATTTCAATTAAATAAACCTAAAAACAAAAAGAGCTTTCATAATTTGAAAGCTCTTTTTTAATGTTGTAAAACGAAATCTATTACAGATTTAAAACACCATTTTCAGCTGCTGCATAATCATTCCATGCGTATGCATCTGCTTGTTCATCATTGATGTAAGTACCATCAACTAGATATCTAAACTCATAAGAGTTGTCTTTTTCTAAATCTACAGTCCCTTTAAAGCTTCCGTTTTTTAATTTCTTAAGTTGAACCGCTTTTTTAGCATTCCACTCGTTAAAAGTTCCTACAACTGCTACTTTTTTCGCTTCTTCAGCTGGAACAGTAAAAGTTACTTTACACACTGGTTTGCTCTTTAAGTATTGTTTTGTAATTGCCATAATAATATGAATTAAATTTTGAACAAATGTATAAAAGAAAGGTACACACTCATACGAATAATTTACTCTAAACTAAAGAATTATCAATTTGATAAAATTAAGTGCTTTTTAATTTAAAGTACAAATAAAAAGCACCTTAAAATTATCATATCATCAAGTATTAATTTAAGTATTAAGCGCTGATTATCAATTGTTTTTACACGAAAACGTTTGCGTATTTCCATTGTGAATTTTAATTAATATAATTACATCGTTTGCGTTAAAAATCATAACTTTATATTTGTAAATATTTACAATTATGTTCGGAAAAAAGAAAACCACTCCAAGTATAGATCAAGAGCAATTAGCACTCATTAAAGCTGCAGAAAAACGCATCAAACAAAAGAAGCGTTTATATATTCATTTTGTAGTTTTTCTAATTGGAGCTGTCTTTTTAATTTTAGCTAACACTGTTCTAGGTATAGGCAAAAATTTGACAATTGCTGGATTAGAGTGGTTTGTAATTGCCATTGTTTTATGGCTCTTCTTATTTATATATCACTTTATAACAGTCTTCATCACTCATAAATTTATGGGCAAACAATGGGAAGATCAACAACGTGAAGCTTTAGTTGCCAAACAGCAAGAGCGTATTGAGCAACTCAAACAAGGCTATTTAAAAGAAGAAAAAGAGATTGCAAAATCTCAAGCCTATAATGCCGTAATTGAAAGTAAATCGACTTTAGAAAAAAAAACATCTGAGCTCACTATTATAGTTGCTGCAGGAGAGAATAATGCAATTGGTAAAGACAACGACCTTATTTGGCATTTAAGTGATGACTTAAAGCGGTTTAAACTACTTACTAATGGTCATCATATCATCATGGGACGAAAAACATTTGAAAGCTTTCCTAAGCCTTTACCAAACAGAATTCATATTGTTATTACAAGGCAAAAAGACTATAAAGCACCAGATGGTGTCATAATTGTAAATAATTTAGAGGATGCCATCGATGCTGCAAAAAATGACAATCAACCCTTCATAATTGGAGGTGGAGAAATCTATAAACAATCGATGGATTTAGCTTATAAAATAGAATTAACTCGTGTACATTCTAATTTTGAAAATGCTGACACCTATTTCCCTGAAATTGATGCGTCGCAATGGAAAGAAATAAATCGTAAGACTCATGATGCTGACGACAAACATGCACATGCATTTTCTTTTATTACGTATTTGAAAAAGTAATACTACTTTAATTTCTTGTTATTTAGTTTATACAATTCAAAATCTGAAATCTCATTCTTCAGAACAGGCAACCATTTGTCAAAAATTCACGTCTTAATAATAAATAGTATCTTGTAAAGATGATCTACTAAAATGTAACGCTTTTCAATTTAGGTCGTCATAATTACAATAACCAATCAAATATCACCTTCGAATGAGTACATTAAAAATCAGTAATTTATCAAAAACATACGCTAATGGAGTAAAAGCATTAGACAATGTTAGTTTAGAACTAGAAAACGGTATGTTTGGCCTTTTAGGACCCAATGGAGCTGGGAAATCTTCTTTAATGAGAACACTTGCCACACTTCAAGAAGCAGATTCTGGTAGTGCCACTCTAGATGATATTGATATTCTAAATCAACCAGCAGAACTTAGAAAAGTTTTAGGTTACCTGCCTCAGGAATTTGGTGTATATCCCAGAATTACTGCCGAACAATTATTGACTCATTTAGCAGTATTAAAAGGAATTACAAATAGTTCTGAAAGAAAAGAACTAGTGAAATATTTACTGGATAAAGTCAATCTTTACGATAAGAGAAACAAATCTGTGAAAGGGTTTTCTGGAGGCATGAAGCAACGTGTAGGTATTGCTCAAGCACTAATTGGCAACCCAAAATTGATTATCGTTGATGAACCAACAGCAGGTTTAGATCCTGGAGAACGTAACCGTTTCTATAACTTACTTGCCGATGTTGGTAAAGATGTTATTGTTATTTTATCAACTCACATCGTTGACGATGTAAGAGAATTATGTACAAAAATGGCCATAATGAATTTAGGTGAAATCGTTTTTCACGGTTCTCCTCAAACTGCCATTGATGACTTAAGAAGTAAAGTCTACCAAAAAATTGTAAATAGAGATGAACTTGAAACTTATGCAACCAATTATAAAATAATATCTAACAAAATGGTTGGTGGACAACCACTAATTCACATCTATAGTGAAGACAATCCACAAAACGGATTTGAGCAAGTAACCCCTAATTTAGAGGATGTATTCTTTTCTAAAATCAACACATCAAACGTACTTGTTTAACCTCATCTAATCATTTTAGTTATGTTCAAAACATTTTTTCTTTCAGAGTTAAAATATACGCTCAAGCAACCCATGGTGTATATCTTTATGTTTATTTTGGGACTAATGGAGTTCTTTGCAACGGTTAGTGATAACGTTCAAGTTGGAGGAGCCATTGGTAATGTATATCGTAATTCGCCTTATACACTTACACTTCATGTGACTATATTTTGCATTTTCAGTTTGTTAATGGCTGTTGCTTTTTTTAATAATGCCGCCTTAAGAGATCACAATAACGAATTTAATGAAATTCTATTTACAACACCTCTAAGCAAGCCAGGTTACTTTTTTGGCCGTTTTCTTGGTGCATTATTTGTATCAACCTTGCCCCTTGTAGGTGTTTTTATTGGAATGCTTTTGGGAACGTATTTAAATTCCATTTTTGAATGGATAGACCCAAGTCGTTTTGGTCCCTTCTATTTTGAAACCTTTTTGAATAACTACCTTCTCTTTATACTTCCAAATATGTTTCTTGCTGGAACAGTCATTTTTGCAATGGCAAATAAATGGAAAAGTACAGTAATTTCATTTGTTGGAGGCTTAGTCATTATCGTAGCTTATATCGTTTCTGGATCGTTAATGTCTGATGTTGATAATGAAACCATTGCAGGTCTATCAGATATTTTTGGAATAAACACCTACTCGATTGAAACTAAATATTTCACTCCAGTTGAAAAAAATACAATTAGTCCAAGTTTTTCAGGACTGTTATTATATAACCGATTAATTTGGATTGCTGTTGGACTAGTAATTTTATCAATATCCTATTTTAGTTTTTCTTTCAAGAAGAAAAATAAAAAGATCAAAAAAGAAAAAATTAGTACCTCAAAACAAGAGACTGTTTTCGCCCTTCCTGAGTTAAACCCTTCATTTAATCGCGCTACAAATTGGTTACAGTTTAAAAGTTTTTTCTACACCAATTTTTTAAGCATTATTAAGAGTGTCACTTTTAAAATTCTTTTCCTCTTCTGTATTATCATTTTGTTTGCCGACTTGAGTGGTGGTTTTGAGTATTTCGGTTTACAATCGTATCCTGTAACTTATAAATTGATAGACTCTATAAAAGATAATACCGATATTTTTATCATCATTATCGTTGTCTTTTTTAGTGGAGAATTAATCTGGAGAGATCGAGATTATAAAATCAACGAAGTTGTCGATGCTACTGCACACACATCTTTCATTTCTATGGCTGCAAAAGCCTTATCGCTAGTCAGTATCGCAACTATTTTAAACTTGTTTTTTATTGTAATTGGTATACTTTATCAACTACTAAATGGTTTTACTCGTATAGAAGTTGATGTTTATCTTTTAGATTTTTTCTATGATAACTTACCACTTTTTATTGCTTTTGGAGGCATTACCATATTGGTTCAAGTACTCTCGAGTAATAAGTACATTGGCTATTTTATTGCTATTCTTATCCTTTTAGTTTGGGAAATTGTATTGAGCATCATGGATGTTAGTTCAAACATGTTAGATATTGGTGGTGGCGTTTCAACATTTTACTCAGACATGAATCGCTTTGGACCTGGCGTCAAAGGAGCATTATGGTTTAATCTCTATTGGATTTTGTTTTCCGTATTAGGCTTGCTTGTTGCTGGTGCTTTATGGAATCGTGGTTCTAATAGCTCATTATTAAGCCGTATAAAAATAGCCAGAAAAGAAGTGCCAAAAAGCTATAGAAGTGTAATTGCTTTTGCGGCAATTGCATGGATAGGTGTGGCAAGCTTCGTCTACTATAATACGCAAGTACTAAATCCGTATTTCTCTGGTGATACTTTAGAGCAATTATCTGCAGATTATGAAAAAACATATGGGAAATTTAGAGATGTGGTCACTCCAAAAGTTACTGATGCAAAATATTACATCGATATTTTCCCTAATAAAAGAGATATTCATGTTAAGGCTGATCTGGAATTAACAAATGCTTCAGAAAAGCCTATTGATTCACTACATTTTTATAGCAGTCAAGGTTGGGACACCAAGCTTATAATTCCAAATTCAAAAGCTGTTTTTAAAGACACTACCTATCTATATACCATTTACAAATTAAGTCCAGCTTTGCAACCTGGAGAAAAAATAACAATGACGGTAGATAACAAGTATATCACCAAAGGATTTGCTAATAATAGAGGAAGTACAATGGTTGTTAAGAATGGTAGCTTCATTAATAATGGTGATATTTTACCAGTTATGGGTTATAATTCAGATTATGAAATAAGTGATAAAAACACGCGTAAAAAATATGATCTTCCAGAAAAGGAACGTATGCCTGAACTTACACAAGGTGTAACCCAACTACATATGGGCAATTATATCTTTAATGGACAATCTGATTTTATTAATGTAGAAACGGTTATTTCAACTATAGGAGACCAAACTGCAATTGCACCTGGATCTCTAATTAAGAAATGGGAAGAAAACGGACGTAATTACTACCATTATAAAGGCGACACACCTTCATTAAACTTTTATTCATTTATGTCTGCTAGATTTGAAATAGCAAAACGTAAATGGAATGGTATTGATCTTGAAATTTATTACGACAAAAAACATGACGTAAATATTGAAATGATGTTAGATGCAGTAGAACGTTCATTACAATATCTAACCGAAAATTTCGGTCCTTACTATCATAAACAAGCGCGTATCATTGAATTTCCTAGGTATTCAAATTTTGCACAAGCATTTCCAGGAACCATGCCTTATGCAGAGTCCTTCGGGTTCATAATTGACCTTGAAGATGAAACTGAAAACAATGTTATTGATGCTGTAATTGCCCATGAAATGGCTCATCAATATTGGGCGCACCAGGTTATTGGTGCCTATATGCAAGGTAGCACCATGTTAAGCGAAGGATTTTCTGAATATTCATCCTTAATGACTTTAAAAAGTATTTCTGACAATCCAATGAAAATGCGTGAATTCTTAAAGTATAATCACGATCGTTATTTAAGAGGACGAAGTGGAGAGCGACTTAAAGAATTGCCGTTGTATCAAGTAGAAAATCAAGGTTATATTCATTATGGAAAAGGAAGTGCCATCTTATTTGCACTCCAAGATTATATTGGCGAAGACAAAGTAAACACTGCAATGAAAGGGTTTTTAGAGGAATACCGTTATAAAGGACCTCCTTATCCAAGTTCGCACGATTTCTTGCGCTATTTAGAACCACAAGTTCCAGATTCACTAAATTATTTAATTAAAGATTGGTTCAAAGAAATCACACTTTATGATAATAGATTAACTGAAGCTTCATACAAAACATTAGACAATGGTAAGTATGAAGTCACAATGGAAATTGAAAGTTCAAAGATTAAATCTGATAGTCTAGGTAACGAAACAAAAGTCAAAATAAATGATTGGATTGATATTGGTTTCTTTATGGATGATGATGAAGAAAACTTATACGAACAAAAGCGAGTGAAATTTAATAGAGATAAAACTTCAATTACAGTTCAACTAGATTCGCTACCTGTAAAAGCTGCTATAGATCCAAGACACATTTTAATTGATCGTGTGTTTAAGGATAATATTAAAAGTATCAGTCAAGAAGAATAAAATATGTACTCTACCCCAAAAAAACACCTTTTCCATGAATAGAAAAGGTGTTTTTTTGATTTTTAATTACGACATTAATTTTTATTTAGAATTTCAAAATACTGCTTCATTGGCGTAAAGTAATGTTCTTCCCAACCTTTTTTATAATGTTCTCCAGATTCAGGCACATTAGTATGCTTCAAAGTTAAAATTGTGTATTCATGGTCTTCAGATAAAGAAATCTCAATTTGAGAATCACTTTCTGAATCATGAAAATTACTACTTCTCCACGATTGAACAATCTTGTTATAAGGTTCTAATTCTATATTGCTTCCAATAATATAACCATCCCAAGCCGAAAAAGTCTCTCCTACTTTATCTGAAACAAAAGCCGCACCTCCTGTCATTTTAGTATGTCTTTGTGTACTCAACCAAGATTTATAAATCTGTTTTGAAGTTGCCTTGATCTTAGTTGTTAATGTAAATTCCATAGCTCTTATTTTTTATTTTCTAGGTTACTCTTTTGTTCCTAATAAATATAACTAATTTCGCAGTATGATAAAAACGTTGCAAATACGCATTAATTTACATCAAGAAGGAAAATCAGACGGATTGCTCAATAAAGCTGCTTATGATTTGGCTATTGAACCTTCTCAAATTTCTGGAATTAAAATTCTAAGAAAATCGATTGATGCGCGTAAACCTCGTATCATGTTCAATTATAAAGTTGAAGTTTACATTAACGAACCGGTTCCAGAATCTTCAGATTACACCTTTGATTATAAAGATGTTTCCTCAGCAAAACCTATTCATATTATTGGTTTTGGTCCTGCAGGAATGTGGGCAGCATTGCGTTGTATTGAGTTAGGATTTAAGCCAATTGTATTAGAACGTGGTAAAAATGTACAAGATCGTCGTCGTGATTTAAAAGCTATAAATCAAGATCATTTTGTTAATGAAGATTCTAATTACTGTTTTGGTGAAGGTGGAGCAGGAACTTATAGTGACGGTAAACTCTATACACGTAGTTTAAAACGTGGCGATGTTCGTAAAATTTTTGAAAACTTAGTATTCCATGGTGCTCCAGATCAAATTTTAATCGATGCACATCCTCATATTGGCACAAATAAATTGCCAAAGGTTGTTCAGAATATTAGAGAAACAATTCTAAAATTTGGTGGTGAAATACATTTTGAAACTAGAGTTACAGACTTCACCATAATAGACAAAAAGATTGTTGCTATTCAGCTTAAAAATGGAAACGAAATCGCTGTTGAAAAAGTCATTCTAGCAACAGGTCATTCAGCTCGAGATATATTTTATTTGTTGAATGAAAAAAACATTCAGCTAAAAGCAAAATCATTTGCTATGGGAGTTCGTGTTGAGCATCCACAAGACATTATTGATGGGATTCAATATCATTGTAAAGGCGAACCACGTGATGAATTACTTCCAGCTGCTGCATACAGTTTAGTGCAACAAGTAAATGACAGAGGTGTGTATTCCTTTTGTATGTGTCCAGGCGGATTTATAGTTCCAGCTGCAACGGCTAATGGTGAAGTTGTTGTGAATGGCATGTCACCTTCAAAACGAAATAATAAGTTCGCAAACTCAGGAATTGTTACCGAAATTAATGTCGATAAAGATTTATATAAATATGAACGTTTTGGTCCTCTAAAAGCTTTAGAATACCAAAAAGATTTAGAGCGTTTGGCTTTTACTTCTGGTGGAAGACGTCAATCTGCTCCAGGACAACGATTAACCGATTTTGTTGAAGGTAAATTGTCTTCAAGTTTAAATGAAACATCCTATCAACCAGGTTTAAAATCGGCACCATTGCATTCCTTATTGCCAAAGTTAATTGGTGGTTCTTTGCGGAAAGGGTTTAAAGCATTTGGAGAAAAAATGCATGGATATTATACTGAAGAAGCCAATATCATAGGTGTAGAATCTAGAACTTCTTCACCTGTAAACATTCCGAGAAATGAGAACTTAGCCCATCCGGAAATCACAAATTTATTTCCATGTGGAGAAGGTGGTGGATATGCTGGTGGAATTATTTCTGCAGCTATGGATGGAGAACGTTGTGCAGAAGCTGCGACTTCTAACTTATAAGTTCAATATTATTCCTATTTTTGCAGCATAAATTATGATTACAATGAATGCATTTATATTTCCTGGTCAAGGTGCTCAATTCTCAGGAATGGGACTAGACCTTTATGAAAACTCGCCTTTAGCACAAGAGTTATTTGAAAAAGCAAATGATATTTTAGGCTTTCCTATTACAGACATTATGTTTGAAGGTTCTGCTGAAGATTTAAAAGAAACAAAAGTGACTCAGCCGGCTATCTTTTTACATTCTGTAATTTTAGCAAAAACTTTAGGAGACACCTTTAAACCAGATATGGTAGCAGGTCATTCGCTTGGTGAATTTTCTGCATTAGTAGCTGCAGGTGCTTTAACTTTTGAAGATGGACTTAAATTAGTTTCACAGCGTGCTCAAGCGATGCAAAAAGCTTGTGAATTACAACCAAGTACAATGGCTGCAGTTTTAGGATTGGATGATAATATTGTAGAAGACGTCTGTTCAAATACAGAAGGCGTAGTTGTAGCCGCTAATTATAATTGTCCTGGACAATTAGTAATCTCAGGAGATATTGAAGCTATTAATAAAGCATGTGAAGCTCTAAAAGAAGCAGGTGCACGTCGAGCTTTAGTTTTACCTGTTGGTGGTGCATTTCACTCTCCTTTGATGGAACCAGCCCGTGAAGAACTAGCTGCCGCAATTGAAAACACAACATTTAGTAAACCTAATTGTCCGATTTATCAGAATGTCACAGCTTCTGCCATTACAGATGAAAATGAAATCAAAGCAAATTTAATTTCTCAATTAACTGCTCCTGTGCGATGGACGCAATCTGTACAACAGATGATTGAAGATGGCGCAACTCATTTTACTGAAGTTGGACCTGGTAAAGTTTTACAAGGACTCGTTAAAAAAATCAATAGAGAAGCAGAAACAGCTTCAGCTACAATCGAAACTAACGCATAAGACTTTATGAAGCTATCAAGAAACGTAGGCATATTTTTGCTTATCATCTTCAATATTACAATTGACCAAATTTCAAAAGTACTAGTTCGTGCTAATTTTGAATATGGTGAAATCAAAGAACTTATTGGTAAAAAGTTCATTATGCAATATGTAGAAAACAAAGGCGCTTTTCTTGGTATGGGAAGTGATATGAATGACACCTTAAGACTTATTCTATTATTAATTCTACCAACACTAGTTTTGGGTTATCTCATCTATTACATTACTGTAAATAAAACCTTAGATAAATTAAGCACAATTGCTTTAAGTTGTATTGCAGGAGGAGGAATTGCAAATGTTTTTGATCGCATAGCTTTTGGCAAAGTCACCGATTTTTTCTTTATAGACTTAGGCGGTATTTTTAAAACTGGTATTTTTAATATCGCAGATATGTCTGTTACTTTTGGAATGATTGTGCTTGTATACACATGGTTTTTATCATCTAAAAAAATCCCTAAAACTTAAAGGAATTAAAAAAGCCAGTTCAATTTGAACTGGCTTTTTTAATATATAATTAGAGGATTATTCATTAAGATTTCGGATGTTTTTTTCCCATTTCCAAGCAGATAGCATCGCATCATCAAGCGTAGATTCTGCTTTCCAACCTAAAACCGTATTTGCTTTTTTAGTATTTGCATAAGCTTTTACCACATCGCCTTCTCGTCTTGGTGCAATTTTGTAATTAAGGGATTGTTCTGATACTTTTTCAAAAGATTTAATCACTTCTAATACCGAACTTCCAACGCCAGTACCAACATTAAAGGTTTCAAAATTAGATTGATTTTTGTTTTCTAGAAGGCGTTCTAGAGCTATTACATGAGCTTTAGCTAAATCAACAACATGAATATAATCTCTTATACAAGTACCATCTGGTGTGGGATATTCATTACCAAAAACAGACAAACACTCACGAAGTCCAGCTGCAGTTTGTGTAATAAAAGGCACTAAATTTTGAGGTACACCAATTGGTAATTCGCCAATTTTTGCTGATGGATGTGCTCCAATCGGATTGAAATAACGCAATGCAATTGCATTTAGATTATCATTTACTTTACATGTATCCTTTATAATTTCTTCTCCAATCTGTTTTGTGTTTCCATAGGGCGATTCGGCAGGTTTAACAGGAGCTTCTTCAGTAATAGGCATTTCATCTGCTTGACCATAAACTGTGCATGAAGAACTGAAAATGAAATTAGAAGTTTTTAAATTAAGCACCTCTTTAAGCATGTAAATGAGCGTATTAAGGTTATTTTCATAATACAATAAAGGTTTTTCAACACTTTCACCAACAGCTTTACTGGCAGCAAAATGAATAACACCTGAAATGTCATTATGCTTTAGAAAAAAACGTTCAACCGAAACTTTTTCCTTTAAATCTATTTTTTCAAAAATTGGTGGTATTCCCGTAATAGCTGTTATGCCTTCAATAACCTCTATTGAGGCATTAGACAGATCATCAATAACGACAACTGTATAACCTTCGTTTTGTAATTCTACAACAGTATGGGAACCAATGAAACCAAGTCCACCAGTAACAAGTATTTTTTTCATTTCGTTTAAGAATTTACAAAATTGATAACTGTAGATGTAATGAATTTTATTTGTTCATCATCTAATTCAGTATGCATTGGCAATGAAATTACTTCTTTTACCAATTGATTTGTAACCGTAAAATCAGCTTCGTTATATCTCGAATCTTGATACGCTTTTTGTAAATGCAAAGGAATTGGATAATACACTCCACAAGGAATCCCTTGTTCATTTAAGTGATTTACTAAAGCATCTCTATCAGTATTTAAAATCCTAAGCGTATATTGATGAAAAACATGACAATCACAATTCTCACAAATGCCTTGACATAATTCTTTACCGCTTGGAGTAATTATATTATCAATATCTTTAAAAGCATTGTTGTAAGCTCTAGCTGCTTTTCGTCTTTCATAATTATAAGTATCCAGTCGCTTTAATTTTATATCTAAAATAGCTGCTTGTATTGAATCTAATCGAGAATTGACACCAACAACATCGTGATGATATCGAACATACATTCCATGATTTACAATACCTCTAATAATATGTGCTAAATCATCATCATTAGTAAAAATCGCTCCACCATCTCCATAACATCCTAAGTTCTTTGATGGGAAAAATGACGTAGACGCAACATGACCAATAGTTCCAGCTTTTGCTTTTCTGCCATCACTATAAGTATATGTTGAACCAATACCTTGAGCATTATCCTCGATAACGTAAAGGTTGTGTTCTTTTGCAATGTCCATAATGGCTTCCATATTTGCACACATACCAAATAAGTGCACAGGAACTATTGCTTTCGTTTTTGGTGTGATGGCCTTTTTAATGGCATCAATATCTATATTGAATGTTACAGGATCTACATCAACTAATACTGGAGTTAATTGTAATAAGGCAATAACCTCAACAGTTGCTGCAAATGTAAAATCTGCAGTAATTACTTCATCTCCTGGCTTCAATCCTAATCCCATCATGGCAATCTGCAAGGCATCAGTACCATTTGCACAAGGAATTACATGTTCAACACCTAAATAATCTTCCAGATTTTTCTGAAACTCATGAACCTTTGGTCCATTAATATATGCTGTAGAATCTAACACCTCTAAAACAGAGCTATCAACCTCAGCTTTTATTTTGCTATATTGACCTTTAAGGTCAACCATTTGAATTTTTTTCATACAAGACGAAATTACGAAATTCATGAGCATTAAGCAATGAATTTATTTCAAAGAACAGTATTTTAGCAGGAACGTAAATGTTTACATATTGTATAATTTAGGAATACATATACTTTCATTCATTTTAAAAATCCTAGCTTTTTTTAATTTAAAAATTAAAAAAGGGATTAAAGGTCGTAGTGAAACGTTTAACTTATTAAATGAAAAAATAGATGCCAACGATAGGACCATTTGGTTTCATTGTGCTTCCCTAGGTGAATATGAACAAGGTTTGCCTGTGTTTGAGTCCATTAGAAATAAATATCCATCCCATAAAATTGTATTAACTTTTTTTTCACCTTCAGGATATGACATTAGGAAGAATACGCCAATTGCGGATGTTGTTACCTATTTACCATTAGACACTAAAGCAAATGCTAAGCAATTTTTAGACATTGTCAATCCAATCTTTACAGTATTTGTGAAATACGATATCTGGCCAAATTTTTTAAACGAGTTGAAAAGTAGACAAGGTCGCGCGATTTTGATTTCGGCTTTAATTAGAAATAATCATGCTTATTTTAAATGGTATGGTCGTCATCTTCGGAATGCTCTTCGAGCGTTTGAACATATATTCGTTCAAAATGAAAACTCAAAAATACTTCTTCAAAATATTGAAATTTCAAATGTCACCATTTCTGGGGACACAAGGTATGACAGGGTTTCGAATCAATTACTGCAAAACAATAGTCTAGATTTTATTTCAGAATTTAAAAATGATAGCCTATGCATTGTTATTGGTAGTTCATGGCCAGAAGATGAAGCCATTCTTATACCATATATTAATGAGCATGCTTCAAAGCAAGTGAAATTTATAATAGCGCCTCACAATATTAATAAAGTTCAGATTGATGGTATTACCAAAAAATTAAATGTTGAATATGTACTATTTTCTGAAATGGAAAACAAAACACTTGTTAATTACTCCGTATTTATAGTAGATACAATCGGGTTGTTAACTAAAATTTATAGTTATGCAGATATTGCTTATGTAGGTGGAGCCATAGGTACGACAGGACTTCACAATATATTAGAACCAGCAGTATTTGGAATTCCAATTATTATAGGAAATAACTATGAGAAATTTCCAGAAGCAAAAACAATGATTAAAAAGGGTGGTGTGATTTCTGTAAATGGTAGTAATACTCTAAATATTGAATTAGAACAATTGGTAAATTCTGAAGAGGATAGAATACAATTAGGTTCAATTAACGAAATTTTCATTAAAAAAAATAAAGGAGCTGTAAACCAAATCATGGATTACATACGTATATAAGACTGAAAATTGTAAGTAAAGCCTTAGCCTGTTAACAAAAAGTTAATTTTTTTAAGGTCTTTTCAATTTAACTTATTAATTTCGTGTATTATTAATTAACACTAAAACTATTACAATGAAAAAATTATTATTAAACATCGCATTGGTATTGGCACTTGTTGTATCTGTATCATGTAGAGAAACTAAAGAAGGTGCTGAAGGAGCTGCTGATGCTGTTGAGAATGCTGCTGAAGAAGCTGGAGATGCTATTGAAGATGCTGCTGATGCTGCTGGTGATGCGGTAAACGATGCTGCTGATGCAGTAAAAGATGGCGCTGAAGATGCTGTTGATGCTGCTGGCGATGCAGTTGATGCTGCTGGTGATGCTGCTGGTGATGCAGTTGACGCTGTTAAAGATGGTGCAGGAAATTTAGTAAATGATGCTAAAGATGCTGTGAACGATGCTGCTGCTAAAGCTAAAGATGACGCTAAAGACGCAGTTAACAATGCCGTTGACAAAGCTAAAAAAGATGGTAAAGATGCAGTAAATAGTGCTGTAGACAAAGTGAAAAAAAACAACTAAATTTTTAAAAGTTGTTTGCATAAAAAAAGGGTCTGATAAAATCAGATCCTTTTTTTATACAAGTATTTTACCTTTTCAATTAATTCATAATTGAATTATTCCTATCAGACCAACAGTTTCATTATTAATTGTTGGAGCAATCATTACGTTTTCTTTGCCTTTAAACGGATTCCAGTCAAATAGATAATCGAAATGATAGACTATTTTGGTAATTAGTATTCCCAGTCCTGCTCCTATCAACACATCTGAAACATAATGCGCATTATTAGCTATTCTTAAAACGGCGGTTGATGACGCAAAAATATACCCACTGTAAGCAAGTAAAGGACTTGTGTCTTTAAATTCTTCATAAAGAACAGTCGCTGACGTAAACGCCTTTGACGTATGACCCGAAGGAAAAGAGTTTTTATTATAACCGTTTGGTCTTGTTTTCACTATCAATCCCTTAAAAGCATTGGTTGTATATTTGTTTACTAAGTGGGAAATGAATGCATTTTTTGATTGATCAAACCAATGATGTTTTGCTTCAATTCCAATTATGTCAGCTGCATACATTTCTACTAGAGGGACATACCAAAGGTAATCGTCTAAATTCGTATGAAAATCATTTCCAACTTCATTTCTAATATCGATTTGAAATTGTTTTTCAAAATTGCTATTCGTAATTAATAAAGAAGATCCAATTAAAACTGCAGGTACAATTGACTTCTGTAACAATGTTTTATCAGTCCTTTTAATGGATGGCACTAAACTATCATTTTGAGCATATAAATTACAAACACTAATAAACAATAAGATTGCACTAAGTATTGTTGATTTTCTTAGAAAAAAATAAAATCGTTTTTGTGTTTTAGTTTGCAAATGCATAATTTTTAAAGAATATTTTCCCAAGGACCAGTAATAGCAATGGTATCGTCATTCTGCTGCAAGTTAACAAACAAGGTTTTTCCTGATGGTGAAAACACAATTCCTGCAAATTCAGAATCGGAGCTTTCGTTACATCCAAAAACTACAATCTCTCCATCTTTTTTAATTCGAAGTATTTTATTGCGTTCACCATTATCCTCACACACTAATAAGTCACCAGAAGGAGTAATTGTTAGATTATCACACATGTTTAATACGCCTCTATCATTTGACTCTATAAAAAGTTCAAGGATACCAGGTGTTGAATTTTCAGTTTCAGAACCTTCATCTGGCGAGAGATTGTATTTGAAAATTTGTCCGCCTTGTCCTTTTCCTCCATTGGTACAAGTGAAATACAATTCATCCACACCAAACCAAATCCCTTCTCCTCTGGCAAAGCAAGCTGCACCTTTATTAAAACCTCTATACCTTAAGTCATCTTCAGGCGCTAACACATTATCAATATCTAACCATTCTACTTGCTCTTGACCTCCAACTTTCATTGTCTGAACATCCCAATTTCTAGTATCTAAACTTTTCTTTCCTTTTATGGCTAATACTTGCAGCTTTCCTCCACGATGTAGTTGTTCTTTAATATTTGGAATAAACCTATAGATTAAACTATCAGGTCGATCTTCTGTTAAATAAACTATACTCGTCTTAGGATCTACAGCTACTGCCTCGTGTCTAAACCTTCCCATGTCGGTAATTGGTTTTGGATCAGTTATCGTATCACTATAGGCAGAAACTTCAAACACGAATCCATGATCTTTTTCTGCTTCTTCTCCAACTTTAGTAACATCTTCTTCACAAGTTAACCAAGTTCCCCAAGGTGTTACACCTCCAGCACAGTTTTGGTACGTCCCAATAAGACTTAAGTGCTGCTTTGTAACTTGCTGAGTTTTTTCGTTATAAACAAGTGTTGTAGTTCCTCCAAGACCTGGATTAGACATTCCACCAGCATCATATAACTGATTAGGTTCTAATCGACCTAATAACCTGTTAAATGTACCAAAAGGTCCTCTAGATATTGGTGAAGGATCGTTTTCATGATTTCTCACAATGATGACCTCATTCGGACTTAACCCTTCAAATGTACCCATTCCATCAGGCCTTCCTGGAACAAAAAAGCCATCATCCATTTTATCTCCAGACTGAGAAATAATTTTATAGGTAAATCCCTCAGGAAGACTTAAATATCCTTCAGGATCTGGACTTAAATTGAGTGCTGAATGGCAAGTTGAATCTTTTAAATCATTCATCTTACAACGAGAAAACACCATAAAACCCAAAGTTGTTAAGCTGATATTTTTAATAAAATTTCTTCTCCCTGAATTGGAAATTAAAGAATGATCTTTTAACATATAAATTGAAATTGCTGGAGTAAATATAAATGTTTTAAAATTTCTTAGTTCAAATTAAATGCTAATTAAAACATCTAGTTTCCTTCATTCTTTATTTTCAATTTTATAATTGATGTATTTTCTCTTCATCCATAAATAAGCAAAACAGTCCAATAATGGTCCTAAGAGACGATTCCATAAACCAAAATTAGCTTTACCTGCAATTCGCTCAAAATGCTGAACAGGAACTTGTTTAACTTTCCCATTCTGAAGTAAAATCATAGCAGGTAAAAAACGATGAAGTCCTTTAAACATTGGTATGCGTTGAGCATACTCCGTTTTTATTAATTTAAGCGGACAACCAGTATCGTCCATGCCATCTTTAGTAAATGCACGACGAATAGCATTTGCTATTTTTGAAGTTGCGTTTTTTACGAATGAATCTTTACGAGAAGCTCTTACACCTGTTACCAAATCGTATTCGTCAATATGGTCTAACAACAAATTAAAATCCATAGGTGTCGTTTGTAAATCTGCATCGATATAACCAACAATACTTGACTTTACTGTATCAAATCCTGCTTTGATAGCTGCACTTAATCCATAATTTCTATCGAATAGGATGTAGTTAAAAGCTGTAGTTTCATTACATAATTTTTCAATTATTACTTGGCTTTTATCCTTGGATCCATCATTTACAAAAAGGACATCAGTTTCAATTTTTGATTGATTTACAAAGGACTGCAATTCCTTATGCAGACGTTCTAAATTATCTTGCTCGTTATAAACAGGTACGATGATTGTTAATGATTTATAGGCAGTCAATAGTTCTTAATTTTACAACTAAATATAGTCTAATTCTAAAAAAATATTAAGATTTACGCTAGTTAAAATTAACTATAAAGTTTATGTATTTAAATGAACTTTATACTTAAAACCAAAAAAGCCAGAACTTTCGTTCTGGCTTTTCATCTGTACTGAAGACGGGACTTGAACCCGTACGTCCTAATGGACATTGGATTTTAAGTCCAACGTGTCTACCAATTCCACCACTTCAGCGTTTTAGTCTCGACTGACTAAATTGGTATGTTTTTAAGCGTAGAGCGAAAGACGGGATTTGAACCCGCGACCCTCACCTTGGCAAGGTGATGCTCTACCCCTGAGCTACTTTCGCATTAGCAATGTATAAGAACGTTCTTTGTTATTGCGAGGGCAAATTTAAGACTTTTATCAGAAAAGCAAAGCCTTTTTAAAAAAAAACTCAGATATTTTTATGCATGTTTCTTTTTCAGTAACATACGCTTTATTTCATTCAGCTTCATTAAGGCTTCAACTGGTGTTAATGTATCAATATCTATATTGACAATTTCCTCTTTAATCTGTTCTAAAAGAGGGTCATCCAAATTGAAAAAACTCAATTGCATCTCATTATTTAGTGTTTTAACCTTGTCTGTTAATTCTTCACTAGAATGCGATTTTTCTAATTGTTTTAAAATTTTATTTGCTCGATGAATCACTTGCTGAGGCATTCCTGCCATTTTAGCTACATGAATCCCAAAGCTATGTTCACTTCCACCTTCAACGAGTTTTCTTAAGAATAGCACGTTATCTTTAAGCTCTTTTACTGAGACATTGAAATTCTTAATACGATCAAACGTTTCGGTCATTTCATTCAACTCATGGTAATGGGTTGCAAATAATGTTTTCGCACGACTAGGATGCTCATGTAAATATTCACTTATAGCCCATGCAATAGATATTCCATCATAGGTACTTGTTCCACGACCTATTTCATCGAGCAACACCAAACTCCTATCTGAAATATTATTCAAAATTGAAGCCGTTTCATTCATTTCAACCATAAAGGTCGATTCGCCCATTGAGATGTTATCACTCGCACCTACTCTCGTAAATATTTTATCGGTTAATCCAATCGTTGCGCTTTCAGCGGGAACAAAACTTCCCATTTGTGCCAATAAAACGATTAATGCTGTTTGACGTAAAATTGCAGATTTACCAGACATATTTGGTCCAGTTATCATTATAATTTGTTGCTTTTCGCGATCTAAATAGACATCATTTGCGATATAAGGTACACCATGTGGCAATTGCTTTTCAATCACTGGATGCCTTCCGTTTTTTATATCTAACTCATAAGTTTCAGTTAGTGTTGGCCTTGAATAATTATGTTCAATGGCTAGTTTTGAAAATCCACAAAGACAATCTAACTGTGCAATAAGTGCTGAATTTTTTTGGACTGGCTGAATAAAATCAATCATCCAATGGATTAACTCAGCAAACAATTGTTGCTCAATTGCTAAAATACGTTCTTCAGCACCAAGTATTTTAGTTTCGTATTCTTTTAATTCTTCAGTAATATAGCGCTCTGCACTCACTAAAGTTTGCTTTCTAACCCATTCTTCAGGAACCTTATCTTTATGTGTGTGTCTAACTTCAATATAGTAACCAAATACATTATTAGACGCAATTTTCAACGAGGTAATTCCTGTGCGCTCACTTTCACGCTCTAACATTTTATCTAGATAGTCTTTTCCCGAAGTAGAAAGAGCTCTAAGTTCTTTCAATTCTGATGAAAAGTCTGAAGAAATCGTATTCCCTTTTAGTATATTGACTGGAGCTTCTTCATTTAAAGTCGCTTTTATGTGCTCGCGAAGTGTTTCACAGGCATCCATCTGTTCTCCTAAAAGCTGTAATGCTCTATTTTTAGATTGACTTGCCAAAGCTTTTACAGGTACAATGGCTTCTAATGCATTTTTAAGCTGAACGACTTCTCTCGGACTAATTTTAGCTGTTGCAACTTTTGAAATTAATCGTTCAATATCTCCAATCTGTTTCAGTTGATGCTGAAACTTATTCAATAAGGTTGCATCTTTATTAAGAAACTCGACGACATCATGACGTTTTTGAATATCTTCAATATTCACCAAAGGAAAAGCCAACCATCGTTTAAGTAATCGTCCACCCATTGGAGAAATGGTTTTATCAATTACATCAACAAGCGTTACTGCATTTTGATTCGTTGAGTTATATAACTCTAAATTTTTAATCGTAAAGCGATCCATCCAAACATGTTCGCCTTTTGTTAAGCGTTGAATAGACGTGATATGCTGTAATTTATGATGTTGTGTTTCGCTTAAATAATGTAAAACCGAACCAGAAGCGACAATCCCTTCATACAAATCTTCAATACCAAAACCTTTCAGCGATTTGGTATTAAAATGCTTGAGTAAGGTCTCGTTGGCATAATCATCTTGAAATACCCAATCTTCTAAATAAAAGGCATGAAAATCGGTTCCAAAGGCGCCATTAAATTTTATCTTACTCGGTTTTGGCACCAATATTTCACTTGGCTTAAAATTTTGAAGAAGTTTATCAATATACTCTTCATTGCCTTGAGATATAAAAAACTCACCTGTAGACACATCCAAAAAAGACACACCTACTGCATACGAACCAAAATAAACAGCCGCTAAAAAATTATTGGTTTTAGAATGTAAAATATCATCATTTAATGCTACACCAGGAGTAACCAATTCGGTAACACCACGTTTTACTATAGTCTTGGTTTGCTTTGGATCCTCAAGCTGATCACAAATGGCAACACGACAACCTGCTTTGACTAATTTTGGCAAATAGGTATTTAAAGAATGATGTGGGAAACCAGCTAATTCAGTTTCGGTTGGACTACCTGCTCCTCTTTTAGTTAAAATAATATCTAATATTTTAGACGCTTTAACGGCATCACTTCCAAAGGTTTCATAAAAATCTCCAACTCTAAACAACAACAATGCATCAGGATACTTTGCCTTAATGGCATTGTACTGTTTCATTAATGGTGTTTCCTTTTTTACTTTTTTAGCCAATGGTTTTACGTATTTTTGTGAAAATTGTAAGACTGCTAAAGTACTTATAATTTGAAGTTTTATAAAGCTCAAATACCATAAGTTATCTACAAAACGTGTAAGATTTTAACATGAGAAAACTAAAAAACAGCGAACTTGACCGATTAAATGTAGACGAATTTAAGTCTGCAGAAAAAACAAAGCTCATTATTATTCTTGATAATATAAGAAGTCTTAACAATATTGGCTCGGTTTTTAGAACGAGTGATGCCTTTTTAATTGAAAAGGTTTATCTCTGCGGAATTACGGCCACACCTCCTCATAATGACATTAGAAAAACGGCCTTAGGAAGTACAGAATCGGTAGCGTGGGAATATGTTGAAAACACACTTGAATTAGTTGAAACCTTAAAAGCTGAAGGCACAACAATTATAAGTATAGAACAAGCTGAACGTGCAATCATGCTGAATGATTTTCAACCTGAATCTAAGCAGACCTATGCATTAGTCTTTGGAAATGAAGTAAAAGGTGTCGCTCAAGATGTGGTTGATGCTAGTAATCTGGTTATTGAAATCCCTCAATTTGGCACCAAACATTCTTTAAACATTTCTGTTAGTTGTGGTGTTGTGGTTTGGGACATGTTTAGTAAAATGAACGCTATTAACTCTTAATGGGAATCCAAATTTCTTCTTCAATATTTTGAAGATCTTTACTATAGTCTTCGCTTAAAATTTCGAAATGTGCTTTTTGATCCAATAGGTATCCTGAGTTTGGCAACCAGTCTTGAAAGATATAAGCTCGTTGTTTTGGAAATTCGGAAACTGAGCCTTTAAAACTAAACACAGCATAAGTACCAGATGCAATTATAAAGGATTGCATACCTTCTGGTATGGCACTATGATTTTCAACCTCAACACCAACCCATTTGTCAAATTCTGAATTTGGATTAGCTGGTGAATAGTCTTCACCATAATCTTGAATGGAAAATACATGAACTCCAATTCTAGATAGCACTTCTCTTCGTTTTGGCATAAACGATTGTGCTAATTGTTTTGTCTTTTCATGTATGGTTAAGACAGACGTTCTTGTTTTCATTCCAACAACCAATCGGTCTTCAATAATTTCAATGCGATGTACCATTAGGCATTACAAATTTCATTAAGCAACCATAAATAATCAGCTCGATTTTTCACGAAATCTTTTTCAGAAATATCGATGATTTTGACATTCAGTTCGCTCTGATTTTTCAAAAACTCAAGATAACCTGAGTTGATTTTTTCCAAGTATTCACTATCTATATTTTGTTCGTAATCTCGACCACGTTTTTTGATATTTTCTTGTAAACGCTCTGTGTTTTGATAGAGATATACATACAAATCTGGTTTAGCAATATCTTTATACATTAGATAAAACAACTTCCTGTAGAGTTTAAATTCATCTTCAGGCAAGGTGATTTTTGAAAAAATAAGCGATTTATAAATATCGTAATCACTTACCATAAAATCTTTAAACAAATCTAGTTGTGATAAATCATCACTAATTTGCTGATAACGATCAGCAAGAAAAGACATTTCTAAAGTAAACGCATAACGTTGTGGTTCTTCATAAAATTTGGGCAAAAACGGGTTGTCCGCAAAGCGCTCTAAAATGAGTTTCGCATTAAAATCTTGTGCTATTTTGTGAGCTAAACTTGTCTTACCTGCACCAATATTCCCTTCGATGGCAATATAATTCTGATTAGAAAAATTAAACTGCTTTGTCGGATTCTTAAGCCAAATTTTAATAGGCTCAATCTTACTTTTATCTTCACATTCTCCTAGCAACTCTGCAACGGTTTGTTCTAAAACAGGATGTTTCAGCTTTGAAGCAATATCGTGTAAAGGATGCAAAACAAACTTTCGCTTTTGTAATTCGGGATGCGGAACTTTTAGTGTTTTTGAATCTACAATGTCATCATTATAAAATAACACATCTAAATCTATTGTTCTTGCTTCATAGGTTTCAGAAGATGTTCTAGAACGTCCTAATTTGGTTTCAATTTCTAAAAGCTTGCTTAAAACGTCTTCCGAAGAAAAATCAGTTTCAGCATATAGGCACGTATTTAAAAAATCATCACCATCAAATCCAAAAGCTGGAGTATTGTACACTTTAGCAATGATATTCACCTTACCAATTTCCTTGAAAATCAAGTCCACAGCATCCTGCAGATGTTTTAATCTGTCGCCTTTATTACTTCCAAGAGCTATGTAAACGTGGTTAGGTGGATTCATAATGATTGCCAAAATAATGAAAAGAAATCCGTTTTATCTTATATTTACAGTAAGTATTTATTCACAATTTATGACCTTAAAAGATAAACTTGCTGCTCAGAAAATCTATTTGTTCTTGGCTGCTCTGTTTATTACGTCTTTAGTGGTTTCAAATCTTATATTTCAAAAGTTTTTTTATTGGTATCCATTTAATGTAGAAATTTTTGGAGCGAAGTTATTTGAAATCTCAGTTGGGATTTTACCGTATCCGATTACCTTTTTAATTACAGATTTAATAAGTGAAATCTACGGAAAGAAACGAGCAAACCAGGTGGTAGTGGCTGGGATTTTTGCTTCGGTGTTTTCACTACTTATTATTTTGGTGTCTGATAGCGTACCTGCTATACCTAAATCACCTGTTCAAGACGATTTGTTTTCAACCGTATTTGGAAATTCGGCAATAGCAGTTTTTGCGAGTATGACTGCTTATTTATTTGCACAGTTTATCGACATTCAAATTTATCACTTCTGGAAGCGCTTGACCAAAGGAAAACATTTGTGGCTACGTAATAATTTTTCTACTTGGTGCTCACAATTTGTTGACACATTTTCTATTGTATTTTTATTGTGTTCTTTTGAGATTTTACCTTGGAGTAGTTTCAAAGGTCTCCTCATTAGTGGCTTCCTTTTCAAAGTATTAGTTGCAGCGCTTGATACACCATTTTTGTATTTAGGAGTTTATCTCTTCAGAAAACGTTTCAATTTAACAATCAATGAAGAAATTGAATTAATCTAAAGTGCTAATCATCTTATCAATAGGGTTAAAATTTTACTAAACTTTAATCTAATTTGGTCTAAAGTGAGTAACACTTCGTATATATTTACACACGAATTAGAACAGACATCATTTTATGAAAAAAGCATTAAAAATTATAGGTATTTCTTTACTCATAATATTCTTTCTTTTATTAGCTATCCCTTTTGCATTTCAATCGCAAATTAAGGACATCGTTAAACGTTTTATAAATGAAAATATAAATGCACAGGTTGAATTTAGCGATGTAAGCTTAAGCTTTATTCGCAGTTTTCCGCAGGCACATGTGGAAGTTGAAGACTTGGTAATCACTAATTTTAAACCTTTTGAAGACGAAACTTTGGTAACAGCAAAAAATATTGCGTTTACCATGTCAGTCAAAGAACTTTTTAAAACCTCTAGTGAAGAACCAATTATTGTCAATTCAATTGCTATTGACCAAGCATTACTTACGTTAAAGACTGATGCCTTAGGTAATAACAATTACGATATTACTAAGGAAAAAGAAAATGCTTCGGCTAAATCTGTTGAATCAAATAGCTTCTCTTTTGACATTGAAGACTATAAGATTAACAATAGCGCAATCACCTATTTGGATGACATATCTAAAATTGAATTGTATTTAACCGAATTGAATCATTCTGGTCATGGAATATTTTCTGCTGAAGATTCTGAACTCGATACTGAAACTACTACCAATGTGAGTTTAAGTATGGATAGCACTAAATACCTGAACAATAATAGAATTAAGTTAGATGCCTTGATAGGCTTAGACCTAAACAATCAAAAATACACGTTCAAAGATAATAAAGGGTTTATTAATCAATTGCCATTAGAATTTAAAGGCTATGTGCAACTTATAGAAAATGGTCAAGATATTGATATCACATTTGAAAATCCAGAATCATCTTTCAAAGACTTTTTAGCTGTAATTCCAGAAGCGTATTCAAAAAATATTGAAGACGTAGAAACTACAGGAGATTTTAAGGTCAATGGAATAGTAAAAGGACAAATGACTGAAGAATCCATTCCTACTTTAGACATTCGAATTACATCTAACAATGCATCTTTCAAGTATCCAAATTTACCAAAACGGGTAAGTAATATTACCATTGATACAGCTATTAAAAATGAAACAGGACTAGCTGATGATACTTTTGTTGATATTAAAACGCTCAACTTCAAAATTGATGATGATGTTTTTAAATCGTCAGCTATCATAAAAAACATTACTGGCAACATGTTTGTAAATGCAGATGTTGATGGCACACTTAATCTAGGAAACCTTACTAAAGCTTATCCGATAGATTTTGACAAGGAATTAAGCGGCATTTTAAAAACAAAACTCAACACGCAGTTTGATATGAATGCCATTGAAACGAATGCTTATAATCGCATCAAAAACAATGGCACCATGAGCATTACCGAATTTGTATTTTCATCTCAAGATATTGTAAATCCAATACAAATTAGCAAGGCAGACATGACTTTTCATCCTGGTAATGTGACACTCAATAGCTTTGATGCTAAAACAGGAACCAGTGATTTTACGGCAACAGGCAGTATTAAAAACTTACTCGGTTTCTTATTAAGTGATAAAAAGTTACAGGGTAATTTTAATGTGAATTCTAATAATTTTGTGATAAGCGATTTTATGGTTGAAGATGAAAAAGCATCAAAATCATCAAACAAAACGACTTCAGAATCTGAATCCCTTAAAATTCCTGATTTCTTAGATTGTACAATTAATGCAAATGCTAAGACCGTAGTTTATGACAACCTTAATTTAAGTAATGTTAGAGGCACCTTATCCATAAAAGATCAAGAAGCAGATTTACAAAACATGACTAGTAATCTATTTGATGGCGTTTTGGCAATTAATGGAAAAGTATCAACAAAGACTGATACACCCGTTTTTAACTTAAATCTTGGCGCTGATGGATTTGATATTTCAAAATCATTTAAGGGTTTAGATCTACTCCAAAATTTAGCACCAATTGCAAAAGCATTGCAAGGAAAATTAAACACCACTTTGAGTTTACAAGGGACTTTAGACAACGAATTTTCTCCCAATCTTAATTCGGCAACAGGTAATGCGTTTGCAGAATTATTGACCACCAAAATTGATCCTAAAGAAGGTTCTGTATTGAGTAAATTAGAAGGCGCAATAAGTTTTGTGGATTTTAGTAAATTGGATTTAAAAGATTTAAAAGCAAATTTGAGTTTTGCCAATGGAAAAGTAACTGTAAAACCTTTCAAACTAAAATATGAAGATATTGACATTCAAGTTTCAGGTTCTCACGGATTTGATAAAACATTAGACTATAATGCGGTGTTTGATGTACCTGCAAAATATTTAGGAAGTGATGTAAATCGCTTGATTGGAAAAATAAATGATGCCGAAACAAATAAAATTAGTATTCCAGTGACTGCAAATATCACTGGTAGTTATACAAATCCGAATGTAAAGACAGATTTATCAAGTGGTATTTCTAATCTTACTAAGCAACTTATTGAAATTGAAAAAACAAAACTTATCAATAAAGGTAAAGACCAAGTTAAAGATTTATTAGATGGCCTTTTAGGAGGTAATAAAAATAATACAACAAAAGATTCTACATCTACAAAAACTGATAGTACGAAAACCAAAGATCCAATTGAAGAAGGCGTAAAAGGAATTCTTGGAAACCTTCTAGGAGGTAAAAAGAAAAAGAAAGATTCTACTAAAAACTAGGGATTTATACACTATAAAACCTAAAAAAAAGTTAAAATCGATAGTTTTTGAATTATTTTCATAAAGAAATACGTTTTTATTTGCTTTTCTCAAATTAAAAGTTACATTGAGGTCTTGCAAACTTTTAAAATACGACAGAATATATGAGGCAATTAAAAATTACCAAACAAGTTACCAACCGCGAATCTAAATCACTAGACAAATACCTACAAGACATCAGCAAATTACCTATGATTACTGCTGAGGAAGAAGTTGAACTCGCTCAGCGTATTAGAGAAGGAGATCAAGCTGCTTTAGATAAGTTGACAACGGCTAACTTACGTTTTGTGGTTTCTGTTGCTAAACAATATCAAAATCAAGGACTTACACTTCCAGATTTGATAAATGAAGGTAATGCTGGTTTAGTTAAAGCAGCAAAACGTTTTGATGAAACTAGAGGATTTAAGTTTATTTCTTATGCTGTATGGTGGATTAGACAAGCAATTTTACAAGCTTTAGCAGAACAATCTCGAATAGTTAGATTACCTTTGAACAAAATTGGTTCAATTAATAAGATCAATAAAGCGTTTTCATTTTTAGAGCAATCGCATCAAAGAGCACCTAGTGCTGAAGAAATTGCTCATGAATTGGATATGACAGTTTCAGAAGTGAAGCAGTCTCTGAAAAACTCAGGTCGCCATTTATCAATGGATGCACCTTTAAAAGAAGGAGAAACGTCAAGCTTATATGATGTTGTGAAATCTGGTGAATCACCAAATCCAGATCGCGATTTAATGAAAGAATCATTAAACGTTGAAATCAACAGAGCTTTAGATACGTTATCACAAAAAGAAAGTGATGTGATACGTTTAAACTTTGGCTTAAGCAATGAACCACCAATGACTCTTGATGAAATTGGAGTAACATTCGATTTGACAAGAGAGCGCGTTAGACAAATACGTGAAAAAGGAATCAGACGTTTACGTCAGGATTCAAAAAGTAAAATATTGAAAACATATTTAGGATAAATTATAAACATTAAAACAAGTAAATGATTAAGATATTAGTAAAAGAAGGAGAAAGTATCGAACGTGCTTTAAAGCGTTACAAAAGAAAACACCGTAACGTAAAAACGATGCAAAACATTCGTGAGAATCAGTTTTTCACTAAGCCTTCAGTAAAAAGAAGAAGGGAAATTCAAAAAGCTGGATATATTCAAGGTTTAAGAGATCAAGAAGATATTTAGTAGAATTTTTCCAATACAAAAAAAGCATACTTTTTACAAAGTGTGCTTTTTTTGTGTTCAGTTTGTACAACTGTTTCCAATAAGTAAAGATAAATAATTCCTTGTTTTTTACTGTGCCATCTTGAAGCTAAGCAATGGTAAACTTCACCACCAAGCCTTCGTTACTTCTTATATTAAACACTCTATCATCATCAAAAATCAAATATTGTCCTTTAACACCAACTAATTTACCAGTATAAGAATGTTCTTTTTCAATGTTTAGACTTTTTGGTTTCTCAGGATAACTTAACACAGGAAAATCAATATTAGTTTCAGAGTTTGAAGCGATATAATAATCTTGGGCTTCTTCTGGGATATAAGATTTTAGTCGTTCGCGCCATTCAACTAAATTTTCATCTTCTATATCATTTTTTAGCATTTTACGCCAATTGGTTTTATCGGCAACATGATCTTTTAGAGCGACTTCGGTAATTCCGGCGAGATATCGATTTGGCACTTCTACAATTTCAATGGCTTCGTGTGCACCTTGGTCTATCCACCGTGTTGGCACTTGACTCTTTCTAGTCACACCAACTTTTACATTACTAGAATTAGCTAGATATACAATATGAGGTTGGAGTTGCACTCGTTTTTCATAATCCAAATCACGATCTTCTTTTCCTAAATGAGCAGTACTTAATTCTGGTCTCATAATCCAATCTCCAGCTTGAGGAATATCAAAAAAATCTTCCCTACAAAAGCCTTGTCGGTAAATAGGTTTGTTTAATCCGCATTTTAAACATTGATGTTTTACAAATTGCATGGTGATGTTTTTTCCCAGTAACTGATTCATATTCAAGAAATCATTCTCAAGAATCAAATAATATTGAATGGGTTCAGCAAACTCAGTTTCCATTTTTGTTAAAACACCTTGATAAAACATAAAAAAAAAGTATTATTTTTAAAAAATAAAGATACTATAAAAATGCCGATTCCCTTAGTTAATTCAATTGCATCATGGTTCTTAAAAAAACGATTTCATCAAATTGAATTGTTTTTAAAGTATCCCAATGAAGTACAAAATGAATTACTTTTTCAGTTGATTTCTAAAGCAAAGGACACTGAAATTGGCAGGCAATATGATTTCGATTCTATAACCAATTACAACACCTTTTCTGAACGCATTCCTATTTCATCTTATGAAGACTACCAAAAGGTCATAGAACGTTCTCGTAGAGGTGAAAACAATATATTTTGGCCTACACCAATCAAATGGTTTGCTAAATCTAGTGGCACAACACATGCAAAAAGTAAATTTATTCCAGTTAGCCAAGAATCCTTAGAAGATTGTCACTATGCAGCAAGTAAAGATTTACTTTGTATGTATCTCAACAATAATGAAGATTCGCAATTGTTCAACGGAAAAGGTTTGCGACTAGGTGGCAGTAAAGAATTGTATAGTGAAAACGGAACTGTTTTTGGTGATTTGTCTGCAATCCTTATTGATAATATGCCGTTTTGGGCTGAATTTAGCAGCACACCTAGTAGTCGCGTGTCATTGATGAGTGATTGGGAAACTAAAATGCAAGCGATTGTTGAAGAAACCATAAATGAAAATGTTACCAGTTTGGCTGGAGTTCCTTCATGGATGCTAGTATTGCTTAACACAATTTTAGACGCAACAGGTAAAGACAACTTATTTGACATTTGGCCAAACCTCGAAGTCTATTTTCATGGAGGTGTGAGCTTTGTTCCTTATGTAGATCAGTATAAAGCTATTTTACCAAAATCTAGTTTTAAATATTACGAAATCTATAATGCTTCGGAAGGCTTTTTTGCCATTCAAGATCATAACAATAGTAGTGAGTTATTGCTAATGTTAGACTATGGTATTTTTTATGAATTCATCCCTATGTCAACTTATGGCACAGCCAACATAAAAGTGATTCCGTTAAGTGAGGTAGAAATTGATGTTAATTATGCTGTGATTATTACCACTAATGCTGGTCTTTGGCGCTATAAAATTGGTGACACTATTCGGTTTACCTCAACCAATCCTTACCGAATTAAAGTGTCTGGTAGAACAAAACATCATATTAATGTATTTGGAGAAGAGCTAATTATTGAAAATGCTGAAGATGCATTGCGGCAAGTTTGCAAAACTACAAATGCTGAAATTGTTGACTATACGGCAGCTCCAATTTTTATGGAAGGTAAAGAAAAAGGTTCTCACGAATGGCTTATAGAATTTAAAACACCTCCTAGTAATGTAAGTGATTTTAAAGAGCTTCTCGATAGTACGCTTCAATCTTTAAATTCTGATTATGAAGCTAAACGATATAATGATATGACCCTTAATATGCCCAAAGTTCATATTGCTAGAGAGCGATTGTTTTACGACTGGCTAAAACAACATAATAAGCTTGGCGGACAGCATAAAATTCCACGTTTATCTAATAATCGTGAGTATATGGATGAACTTCTACAACTAAATACCACCACCCAATCCTTTGGTCGATAAAATTCGCAAGGTTTCTTTTTTTATCGGAAAATCGCTCTGTTCAACTAATAAACTATCTCATTTTTAAGGTTTTAGCATTCTAGAGGTAACTTTACAATGCTATTAATCATAATTCCCCAAAAATGAAAACCTCAACCCTCATGGTATTTACCTTACTTTTTTGTTTGGTAGGCACTTCAATCTCCTCTAATTCTAATGTAGAAAAAAAATCCTCGAAACGCAGTGATGAACTCAACCAAAGCGGACTAGAATTTTTTGTACACAAAGAAGACATCAATACAAAGTATACTGAATATGCTTCTACTACTTTTAAGAACAAACTCATTGTAGTGTCTTCTAAAAAAATTGGTGGACTAGGAAATGGTATTGACAAACATACTAACGAACCATTTTCTGAACTCTTTTGTTTAGATATTGATGGTCATGGAAACGTTTCCAATCCGTTATTTTTCTCAAGAATAATAAATACCAAAGACAATGAAGGTCAAGTGTCATTCTCTCCTGATGAAAAAACAATGTATTTCACAAGGAGTTCTAGAGAAAATTCTAAGAATTATAAATTGTACAAAACTATTCTAGTTGATGATACATCTGGGAACTGGACTGATGAACTTGAACTTGCCATAAGCAATGACGATTACTCAATTGAAAATCCACATGTCACTTCAGACGGAAAGCAATTATATTTTTCATCTAATATGCCAGGTTCTATTGGTGGTTACGATATTTATGTGTCTAATATAAGAGAAGACGGTTCAATTGAACAACCAAAAAACTTAGGTCCATCTATAAACACAGAAAAAGATGAGAAGTTTCCTCACACATCTTCTGATGAAAAGAAATTATTTTTCTCGTCAAAAGGACATCAGACACTTGGTGGCTTTGATATTTTTGTTAGTTCGCTATCGAATAACACATTTAAAAGCCCAAGAAACCTAGGTGTAGATGTAAATTCACCGAAAGATGAAATTGCCTTCGTTTTTGTGAATAATGACGATGGATTTTTCTCTTCAAACAAAATTGATGGAGAAGGTAGTTTTGATATTTATCGTTTCAAAGCCAATCCTATTTTTCAACAATTACAAGGCATTGTTGTAAGCGATAAGAATCAACCATTATCAAATACAACAGTTTTACTTTTAGATGAAGAAGGTCAAGAAATAGAACGTCAAATCACAGGAATTGATGCACACTATAGTTTTAAAGTAAAAGCTTTTGAAACCTATTCTATAAAAGTATTAAAGAAAGGCTATGAGAATTTTGAATCAACCTTTTCATCATTCCAAATTGACGATGATATTTACAGAGAAATATTAAAATTATCGTCAAAAGTAACCGCAATTAGAAACTGATTTTTAATAACATCGACGAACTACACTAGTATTCTACCACATAACGAGTATTTAATAAGGTTCATCCAAAACAGTCAAAAGTAGTTTTTATCTCAATTAATTGCCATTATATTTACAAAGTAATAATCAGAAATACATATTTAATTTTTGATTTTCAACCCTTAAAAAACACTTTGTAAAAAGTTATAAATATTGTTTAGCAATGTTAGTTTTTAAATCCAAATAAATAAAAACCACTCCAAAAGAGTGGTTTTATTTTTTTTATAAAAAGTTGTATAACTAATTTAAGAAACTGCTTTCAATTTCTTTAACGTTGTTTTTTCTAGTTTACCTTCAGCATAAGATTTGGTTACATTTAGCTTTTTCTCATCACCACTTGGCAATTCAAACATAGCATCAGTTAAAATCTCTTCACACAACGAGCGTAAGCCTCTTGCTCCTAATTTATACTCGATAGCCTTTTCTACAATAAAATCTAATGCACCATCTGTAATTGAGAAATCAATATCATCCATCTCGAACAACTTCTTATATTGTTTGATAATGGCATTCTTTGGTTCAGTTAAAATTGCTCTTAAGGTTTTAGCATCCAAAGGATCCATATAGGTCAATACAGGAAGGCGACCAATAATTTCAGGAATTAAACCGAAATCTTTTAAATCTTTGGGATTTATATATTGTAATAAATTATCACTATCTAAAGATTCACCTTCATGTGCAGCCTTATAGCCTATTGCAGCTAAATTAAGACGCTTAGATATTTTCTTTTCAATACCATCAAAAGCACCACCAGCAATAAATAAGATATTTTCTGTATTCACTTCAATAAACTTTTGATCAGGATGTTTTCTTCCTCCTTTTGGTGGAACATTCACAACCGTTCCTTCTAATAATTTAAGTAACGCTTGTTGTACGCCTTCACCAGAAACATCTCTAGTAATAGATGGATTATCACTTTTACGAGCAATTTTATCAATTTCATCAATAAAGACAATTCCTTTTTCGGCCTTTTCTAAACTATAATCTGCAGCTTGTAATAAACGTGTCAAAATACTTTCAACATCTTCACCAACATAACCAGCTTCGGTTAGTACTGTCGCGTCGACAATTGCTAAAGGCACATTAAGCATTCTGGCAACTGTTTTCGCCATCAAGGTTTTACCTGTACCTGTTTGACCAACCATAATGATGTTACTCTTTTGTATTTCAATATCATCATCTGTAGAAGGTTGAAGTAAACGCTTGTAGTGATTATAAACTGCAACAGACATTACTTTCTTAGTATATTCCTGTCCAATAATATATTCGTCAAGAAATGCTTTAATTTGAAGTGGTTTTCTAAGCATCAACTCAGAAGACAACTCTGCATTATCTGATTGTTTCGATTCTTCTATAACAATACCATGTGCTTGCTCGATACAACGATCACAAATATGTGCATCTAATCCTGCAATTAACAAATTGGTTTCTGGCTTTTTCCTACCACAAAACGAACATTCTAAATCTTCCTTTGCCATTTTTTAAGTTATAATTAGAAAGTTAAAAAGAATTATTTCTGAATCTTTAAATCTCTTTTAACTCTCTAGTATATTTATCCTCTTGATAGCACTTCGTCTATCATTCCATATTCTTTAGCTTTATCAGCTTTCATCCAGTAATCACGATCACTGTCTTCATAGATTTTGTCGTAATCTTGTCCTGAATGCTTACTAATAATCTTATATAGTTCTTCTTTAAGTGTCAAAATTTCACGAGCTGTAATTTCAATATCGCTAGCTTGCCCTTGAGCTCCTCCTAGAGGTTGATGAATCATTACTCGAGAATGTGTTAAACCACTTCGCTTTCCTTTTTCACCAGCACAAAGTAAAACGGCTCCCATTGAAGCTGCCATACCTGTGCATATGGTTGCTACATCTGGTTTAATTAATTGCATAGTGTCATAAATACCTAAACCTGCATACACACTTCCTCCTGGAGAGTTGATGTAGATTTGAATATCTTTAGAAGCATCTGTACTTTCTAAAAATAGAAGTTGTGCTTGAATTATATTTGCGACCTGATCGTTAATGGCTGTTCCCATAAAAATAATACGATCCATCATCAAACGAGAAAACACATCAAAAATTGCGATATTCATTTGACGTTCTTCTATAATGTTAGGTGTTAAAGCATTTGGATACATACTACTAATAATTTTGTTGTAATATGTGCTGCTAATGCCTTGATCTTTTATTGCGAATTTTTCGAATTCTTTTCCGTAATCCATAGGTGTTTTTGAAATAATTTATTGTGAACAAAAAAGCGTAAAACCATTCAGTTTTACGCTCAAATATACTAATTTATAATGTAAACTTTTAACTGTAGAACTCTTTTACGAAATCATCGTAAGTTATTTCTTTTGTCTTCAAATTTGCTTCTGCTTTATAAAGATTTAACAATTTAGTACTCATCAATTGTTCAGATAAGCGCTTCACTTCGTCTTTATTAGATAAAATACGAGATGCGATACCATCTAATTCCTCATCCGTAGAATTCATTTGACCAAACTGAGCCATTTGCACTTTTATCATCTCCCTTGCATGTGCTTTAAGATCATCAAACGTAACTTGAAGGTTAAATTTTTCAATTAATTTCCCTTCTATTAGTTGGTAACGCATACTTTTTTCAGACTTTTCATATTCTTCTTTAGCCTGATCTGCATCCATTACTTCTTCACCTGCAGTTTGCATCCATTTTTGTAAAAATGAAGCTGGTAAATCAAATTTTGTGTTTTCAACTAAACTCTCAGTCACATCATTCAATAATTTTTGATCGCCTTGCTGAGCAAATTGCTTTTCAGAATCTTCTTTTATTTTATCTTTCAATTCAGTTACTGAAGTGACTACACCTTTACCAAACAATTTATCAAATAATTCTTGATCTAAATCTGCCAATTCTCTAGAGTTGATTTCATTAATTGTGAAATTCACTTCTACATTTAAGCCATGAGCATCATCATGAGTTACTTTTAAGAAGTTTATTAAATCATGATCATCGTTAAATAATCCTTTTGTTTTTAAGGTTATAACATCACCAACTTTTGCACCAATGAATTGCTTTTCGGTAGCCTTTCCTTTAAATTTATCTAGAGTAATTGTTGCTGAGTTATTGATACCTTTCTCTTCGTTTTCAAAAACACCAGTGATTTCAGAATCTTTGGCAACGGTTTTTTCAGACACTATTTTACCATATTGTTTTCTGATATGTTCAACTTGGTTATCAAGCATTTTTTTATCAGCAACGATATTATAATGTGTAATGGCTTTTTTACCTTTCAAGTTGACTTCAAACTCAGGTGCTAAACCTAATTCAAATTCAAACGTAAACGCATCAGAATCCCAATCTAAATCATCTTGAGGTTTTGGTAACGGATTACCAAGTACATCTAGTTTTTCTTCAGTTAAGTATTTATTTAGAGCGTCTTGTAATAATTTATTAACCTCATCAACCAATACAGCTTTTCCATATTGTTTTTTCACCATTCCCATTGGCACATGACCTTTTCTAAAACCAGGAATGTTAGCCGATTTACGATAATCGGTAAGTATTTGCTCTACTTTATCGCTATAATCTTCTTTTGCGATATCTACTTTTACCACTGCATTTAATGCATCAATGTTTTCTCTTGTAATGTTCATTTTATATACTATCTACCCGAAAGGGATTAACTTTTTTACGTTAAAAAGGGCTGCAAAAATACGATATTTTTTACAACCCAACAATATTTTAACTAACTGATTATTAGTCTATTTTTTCTTCTCATTCAAAAACGAATAGGCAATAGATTGCGAAATAGATAATAAGATACTAAAGAGTAAAGCAGTCCAAAACCCATTAACACCAAAACCTTCAATAAACTTATCTGCTAGTAGTATAATACAGGCATTAATAACTAATAAAAATAGCCCTAATGTCACTATAGTTATGGGAATGGTTAAAATAATTAAAATCGGTTTCAAAATTGCATTTAGCAATGCCAAGACAACTGCCACTATAATCGCAGCTTCAAATCCGTCTACTCCAACACCTGGTAAAAAATGTGCTAAAAGCAACACAATACCAGCAGTAATTAAAAGTCTTAAAATAAGATTCATATTAAAAAAGTTTATTTGATTATGCGATTAAGATATGAAATTTATCACAGCATCGTAAAATTCTTTAGGATTTTCGGCATGTAACCAGTGACCAGCATTGCTAATAGTTTCAATTTCAGCCAATGGAAAATGTTGTTTAATCAAAGTTTCGTCATTAGGCATTACATATTCACTTTTATCACCACGAAGAAATAAGGTTGGCTTTTCAAATTTAGAATGAATTGGCAATGCTTCACCTACTTCAGATACATGCTCTTTTAACACCTCTAGATTGATTCTTAATGCCAACTGTCCTATTTCAATCCAATATAAATTCTTTAACAAAAACAATCGGGTTCCGTAATCAGAAACATATTTTGATAAAACATCATCTGCTTCACCTCTGCTTTTTAATTCAGAAAAATCTAAAGCACTTAATCCAGATAGTATAGTATCATGATGAATAGGATAAAATCGCGGACTGATATCTGCTACCAACAATTTAGATACTAATTCTGGGAATAACGTTGAAAACAACATCGCAGTTTTTCCACCCATAGAATGTCCTAATAGGATAATATTATTCAATTGATGATCGTCACAATAGTGCTTCAAATCTTCAGCTAAAACCTCATAATCAAATGCATTGTCATGAAAACTACGACCATGATTTCGTTGGTCTACCAGATGTATTTGATAACCAGCTTCACTAAATTTAACACCTAAGCTTTTCCAATTGTCACTCATACCTAGAAATCCGTGAAGAATAATAAACGGCTGACCTTCGCCCATAATTTTTGAATGTAGTTTCATTGTACTTTTAATGATATTTGAAATTGAGATATCTCGGCTGTGCTCGATGTGACAATTTATTAACTATTTTAATTTGTGAAGATACATTTGTACTACATTTTCAACCCCTAAATACAAACTTTCAGAAACTAATGCATGACCTATAGACACTTCAAGTAATCCTGGAACATGATCTTTAAAAAACTTGATATTATCTAAAGACAAGTCATGTCCTGCATTCACTCCTAATCCAATGTCATTAGACAATTCTGCAGCTTTAGTGAATGGAATAATAGCTTCCATATTTCCCAGACTATATTGATGTGCAAAACTTTCGGTATAGAGTTCAATTCTATCTGTTCCTGTCGCTTTTGCACCTTCAACCATTTGAAGTACTGGATCTACAAAAATAGAAGTTCGAATTCCGTTAGATTTAAATTCTGAAATGACTTCAGTTAAAAAATCTTTATGCTTAATAGTGTCCCAACCTGCATTAGAAGTTAAGGCATCAACAGCATCAGGAACAAGCGTTACTTGTGTTGGTTTCACCTCTAATACTAAATCCATAAAAGACGAAATTGGATTTCCTTCAACATTAAATTCTGTATAAACCTCTGGTTTTAAATCTCGTGTATCTTGATATTTTATATGACGTTCATCTGGTCTAGGATGAACCGTTACACCTTCAGCTCCAAAACGCTGAACATCTTTTGCAAACTGTACAACATTAGGAGTGTTGCCACCTCGAGAATTACGTAAGGTAGCAATCTTATTAATATTTACACTTAACTTCGTCATTTGTTCATATTTTAACTGCAAAAATACGAAGTACTTACTGCTTATTATGGTTATTTTTAATTAATTTGCGGTTGATTATAAATCCGATTATGCCATTACAACAATACATTATAAATGATATCAAACCGTTGAGCATTACCGATAAGGTTAGTGACTTACAAATGCTATTTAACGAACTTACTTATTCTCATATTCCAGTTGAAAATAATGGCACATATCTAGGTTGTGTTTCTGAAACTGATGCCCATTGTTTTGATGGCGATAAAACAATTGCCGAATGTAACTATGCGATTGAAGGATTCTTTGTAAGATCACATACCAATTGGTTAGATGTCTTAGAAACTTTTGCGCAAAACTCTTGTAATATTATGCCTGTTTTGAGTGCAAAAAATAATTATTTGGGTTATTATGAACTTAATGACATTATTGGTTTATTTAATCAAACGCCTTTCTTTTCTGAGCCTGGAGGTATTTTAGTTTTAGAAAAAGGATTGGCAGATTATTCATTTAGTGAAGTAAGTCAGATTGTTGAATCTAATGACGCAAAAATATTGGGTGCATTCGTCTCTAAATTGGAAAGTGATGTCGTTCAAATTACTTTAAAAATTGGTAATGCTGGACTCAATGACGTCATTCAAACGTTTAGAAGATATAGTTATAATATAGTATCTGGACATGAAGAAGACACCTATGTAGAAAACTTAAAAGATCGTTCAGAGTACTTAAGAAAATATCTAGATATATAATGAAAATTGCTATATACGGACAATATTATCATAATAGCACTCAAGAAAGTATAGAACTACTTTTAGAAGCTTTATTGCAAAAAAATGTTGCTGTTAGTATTGAAAATGATTTTTTCAATATCATTAAGCATGAAAGTAAACAGCCTTCAAAATTAGATGGTTTTGATACTTTTAAGTCCTTAGACGACTCATATTCCATATTAATTAGTATAGGTGGCGATGGAACAATCTTGAGAGCCATTACATATGTAAGAGATTTATCAATACCTATTGTTGGTATAAATACTGGAAGACTTGGCTTCTTGGCAACAATTCAAACCAATCAAATTAAATCTGCGGTTGATGATATCATTAAGGGTAATTATAAAATTTCTGAACGCACACTTTTGTGTGTAGAAACACAACCGGAAAACAAAGAACTCATAGAAACCAATTTTGCACTGAATGAAATTGCTGTAAGTCGAAAAAATACGACTTCTATGATTACAGTTGAAACGCATTTAAATTCTGAATATTTAACCTCATATTGGGCTGACGGACTTATTATTTCTACACCAACAGGATCAACAGGGTATTCTTTAAGTTGTGGAGGACCCGTTATTACTCCTGAAACTGATAGTTTTGTATTAACACCAATTGCACCTCACAACCTTAATGCAAGGCCACTTGTAATACCTGATAATACAGAAATACAACTTAAAGTAGACGGTCGTGAAGAACATTATTTAATATCCCTCGATTCTAGAATTGCCACGTTACATAATTCAACAATAGTCACTATAAAAAAGGCAGATTTTGAAATAAAGATGGTTGAATTGCTGCAAGAAAGCTTTATTGATACGCTAAGAAAAAAAATGCTTTGGGGAGAAGACAAACGAAACTAAACAATAAATTTAAACTAAAACTGTTAATCTCTAAGACTATTTGCCTCAAATTGTTATAGGCAAATCATAATTGTTATATTTGCAAACTTTTAAAAATTTATGAGATATTTAATCTTATTTTTATTAAGTGTGTTTTTCGCCCAAACTAGCCATTCTCAAATATATGAAGTTGGTGCGTTTGTAGGTGGAAGCAATTTTATTGGAGATGTTGGACCAACAGATTATATTTCGCCAAATTCACCTGCTTTTGGATTGATGTTAAAATGGAATCGTAGTCCAAGACATTCTTGGAGAGTATCACTAATATATGCAGATTTAACTGCAAATGATAGAGATTCAGATGATCCAAGACGAGTAGCTAGAGATTATGGATTTAATACTAGTATACTTGAAATTTCGGCTGGAATGGAATTTACATTTTGGGATTTTAACCTTCATTCCTCAGGTTTAAAGGTGGTGCCTTATCTGTTTTCTGGTATTACTACAGCAAAACATGATAATTTCTTTTATGGTCAAAATGGAGAAATTATAAATGAAGACACAAGCAGTTGGGCTTTTGGTATTCCTATGGCATTAGGAATGAAAGCAAATATTACCAACCATATAATCTTAGGATTTGAAATTGGTGCGAGATATACATTTTCAGATGAACTAGATGGAAGCGTTCCTGATGGTGATTTTAAAGACCAAGTTAGTATTGGAAACATAAATAGTGATGATTGGTACGTGTTTACAGGATTTACCTTAACATATACATTTGGACAAAGACCTTGTTATTGCAATTTTTAAATGATTAAAAAAGACCAAATATTAAAAGACAAATTACCACAGCATGTTGCAATTATCATGGATGGTAATGGTCGTTGGGCTAAGAAAAAAGGAATGCTCAGAGTCATTGGTCACGAAAATGGCACTAAATCGGTAAGAGAAATTGTTGAAGCCAGTGCTGAAATTGGAATCAAACATTTAACCTTATACGCCTTTTCTACTGAAAATTGGAAACGTCCTAAACTTGAAGTACAAACTTTAATGAAGCTTCTGGTAAAGTCCTTAAAAAAAGAAATTAAAACATTACAAGATAATAATATCAAGCTTTCCGCAATTGGAAACCTTAATGATTTGCCAAAAAAAGCACATACTGAATTATTAGAAGTTATAGATAAAACTAAAACCAATACTCATATGACTTTGACCTTAGCCCTGAGCTATGGCTCAAGAGAAGAAATGGTTAATGCCATTAAAGAGATTGCTGTGAACGTTAAAAATAATATAATTTCTGCTGAAAGTATTGACGAATCAATTATAAATAAGCATCTTTACACGCAAAATTTACCAGACGTAGATTTGTTAATTAGGACTAGTGGTGAACACAGAATAAGTAATTTTTTGCTTTGGCAAATTGCTTATGCCGAATTGTATTTTACAGATATTTTATGGCCCGATTTCACAAAACAAGACCTATATGAAGCTTTGATAAATTATCAAAACAGAGAAAGACGATTTGGAAAAACCAGTGAACAACTTAGCTAATAAATTACTTTTGAAAACTTACATAAAACAACTATCTACACTATTAATCTTCATTATTTCAAGCGTAGTTGTTGCACAACAAACCAGCTTTAATAACGGAAAAAGTTATATCCTTGAAGAAGTTACTGTTACAGGTAACACCAATTTCAGTGAAACAACCATTGTCTCTTTTTCTGGATTACGAAAAGGTCAAGCAATTATTATACCTGGAGAAGAAATTAGTAATGCTTTAAAAAAGCTTTGGGCTAGTAAATTATTTAGTAGCATTGACATATACTTAATTAAAACAGAAGACGACAAGGCATTTCTAGAAATTAATCTTGCTGACTTGCCTGAACTTAATGAATTAGAAATACAAGGTGTCAAAAAAAATAAAAAAGAAGCTATTATAAAAGACAATAACCTTACTAAAGGTGTAAAAGTCACTGAAAACTTAACAACTACCACACGTACTTACCTCACTAACAAGTACAAAAAAGATGGTTTCCTTAACACCAAAGTCACTGTCAATACTAGTGAAGTAACAAATGACTCCATTGAAAAAAGTCGTGTAAATATGCTGCTTTACATTGATAAAGGTGAAAAAGTTAAAATAGATAAAATTACATTTAATGGCAATGAAAAACTTTCTGATAAAAAACTCAGAAAAGCCATGAAAAACACCAAGAAAAAGAATATTATTCGCCTACTGAAACGTTCAAAATATATTGAAGAAAACTATAAGGAAGATCTTGTAAATATCATCGATAAATATAAAGAAAATGGATATCGAGATGCCAGAATTATTTCAGACTCCATTATCTATAAAGACAAGAAAACTATTAGTTTAAACATCACTCTAGAAGAAGGAGAACAATATAAGTTTGGTAAAATCACCTTTGTTGGTAATAGTGTTTATACCGACGAACAATTACACTCTGTATTGCGAATTAAAGAAGGTGAAACCTATAATGGTGTAAAATTACGTCAGCGAATTGCTGATGACACAAAACCTGACGCCTTAGATTTAACTAACCTCTATCAAAATAATGGATACTTATTTTCTAGTATTAATCCAGTAGAAATTAGTGCAGACGGAAATGTCATTGACATGGAAATACGTGTTTCTGAAGGGAAACCTGCTTATTTTAATAATGTTTCGGTTACTGGTAATGATAGAACAAATGACCACGTTATTTACAGAGAATTAAGAACAAAACCTGGTCAATTATATAGCAAAGCAAATGTTATTAGAACTATTAGAGAACTTGGACAGTTAGGCTTTTTTGATGCACAACTTATAACTCCAGATTTCAAAAACATGAACCCAAATGATGGTACTGTTGACTTAGAGTATAGTGTTGTAGAAAGAGGTTCTAGTCAAATTGAACTTCAAGGTGGTTATGGTGGTGGTGGTTTTATTGGGACACTTGGTTTATCATTTAATAACTTCGCGATTAAAGATATTTTCAAAAAAGAAGCTTATAAACCTGTACCAATGGGAGATGGTCAAACTTTAGCATTACGTTTGCAAGCTTCAAGGTTCTTCCAAACCTATAGCTTTTCATTCTCAGAACCATGGTTAGGAGGTAAACGTCCTGTACAATTATCAACATCAATTTCTCATACAAGACAATATCTTTTTGATCCTATAACAAGAGGTGCAGACAAAAATAAACGTTTTAATATTACAGGTTTATCTGTTGGTTTAGCTAAACGATTAAAGGTTCCTGATGATTATTTTACGCTATCTCAATCTATTGGTATTCAGCATTACGACTTAAAAAATTACAATACAGGTTTATTTACTTTTGGTGATGGTTACTCAAATAACTTATCATATACAATTGGATTAAGTCGAAATAATTTATATACAGATCCAATTTATCCTGAAGGAGGTTCTAGCTTTTCTATTAGTGCAAAAATGTCGTTCCCGTATTCATTATTTAATAAGGTAGATTATAAAGCATTAAAAGATGAACGTGATGCCTTAGACCTTACTGATGCTGATGACCAAATAAGAGTTGGTGAAATTGATCAAGAACGTTACAATTGGCTGGAATTTTATAAAGTGAAATTTAAAGGAGATTGGTATACTCGCATCGTTAAGAAATTAGTCATTAAATCTGGTATAGAATTTGGTTTCCTTGGCGCCTATAATAATGATAGAGGTATTATACCTTTTGAACGTTTCTTCGTAGGTGGTGATGGTTTAGGTAACTTTGCATTAGATGGTAGAGAGGTAATTCAACTTCGTGGTTATCCTAATCAATCCTTATCTTCCCAAGATGGAGGTACTATCTATAATAAATTCTCATTAGAATTAAGGTATCCAATCACACTTGGTGCGCAAGCTAAAATATATGGTTTGATGTTTGCTGAAGGTGGTAATTCTTTTGATAACTTTAGAGATTACAATCCATTTAATCTTAATCGTTCGGCAGGTTTTGGAGTTAGAATCTTTATGCCAGCCTTTGGATTATTAGGTATTGATTTTGGTCATGGATTTGATGCTATTCCTGGATCAACAATTAAAAATGGATGGGAAACTCACTTTATTATTGGACAGCAATTTTAATTTTGGCACGATATTTTCTATAAGCAATATGACGATTTAATGAGTGTGTTAAAATTTTTCAGAATATATTTCGTTAATTTGAAAAGTAAAACATTGACGGAATCGTTATATTTATCTGTCAGTTTAATAATCTTAGAAGATATCAGTAAATTATAAAATAAAACAGATGAAGTATAAAGTTCTTTTTTTAGTGACAGTATTAGGTCTAATGAGCTTTGTTTCTAATGCGCAAGGTCGAGGTGTTAGAATAGGTTATATAGATACAGAATATATCTTACAAAACATCCCTGAATATCAACAAGCAACATCGCAATTAGAGCAAAAAGTTCAGCAATGGAAATCTGAAATTGAGCAACGTTTAAATGCTACAGATCAGAAGAAAAAGCAGTTAGAAAATGAAAGTGTTCTTTTAACCAAAGAATTATATGAAGAACGTTTAGAAGATATTAGGTTTGAAGAAGCAGAAACTTTAGACTATCAGCAAAAGCGTTTCGGACCTAATGGCGATTTAATGATTCAAAAGAAGCAGCTAATACAGCCTATTCAGGATCAAATTTTTGCAGCAGTTCAAGAAATTGCAGGTAATAAAAAATATGATTTCATATTTGATAAATCTGCCGATGTCGTCATGCTCTACTCTGCAGATCGATTTGATATTAGTGAGTTGGTAATTAGAAGTATCACAAGATCATCTAAACGAACACAAGCTAATTCACGTGCAGAGCGTAAAGAAGCAGATAAAGAAGAAGTTGTTCCTGTAATTAATGAAGAACTTGATGAACGTCAAAAAGCGTTAGAGGACAAAAAATCTGAACGTGAAGCAGCAATCGCTAAACGCCAAGAGGACCAACAAAAAAGAAGAGATTCTTTAAAAAATGCAGCTGCAGCACGTCGTCAAAAAATTATTGATGATAGAGCTAATGCTAAAGCAGAACGAGACAGTATAAATGGTGCTAACAGAACAGTTGGAAAAGACACAACTGCCGGAAAAACATCAGATGCTAAAACTGCAGCAAAAAAAGCCGCAGACAGTAGTGAAAAAACACCAGCTCAGATAGCTGAAGAAAAGAAACAACAAAAATTAAAAGATAGAGCTGCAAGACAAAAAGCTCTAGATGAGAAACGAAAAAAAATATTAGAGGATAGAAAAAAAGCTAAAGAAGAACGTGAAGCTCAGAAAAAAAGCAATGACTCTATTCCTAATGAAGATAACTAAAAACAATAATTATAACACGTAACAAATTTTAAAATGAAACAATTTAAAACCCTTTTATTTGCAAGCTTACTTTTTGTTGGAGCAACTAGCTTTTCAACTGCACAAACTAAAATTGCACATATAAACACTACGCAGTTAGTAGAGGCAATGCCAGAGATGAAAACTGCTCAAGCTGAAATTGAAAGGTTGACAAAAACCTATGAAGCAGAAATCAAAACGATGGCTACTGAACTTCAAAATAAAGTAAAACAATATCAAGCTGAAGTAGATACTAAAACTGACGAGGAGAATGCTGCTAGAGGTCAAGAAGTACAAACTATGGAGCAAAGTATTCGTCAATATCAAGGTCAAGCTCAACAAGACTTACAGAAAAAAGAAGCTGATTTATTAAAGCCAATTTTTGAAAAAGCTAAAGCGGCTATTGAAAAAGTTTCTAAAGCACAAGGATTTCAATATGTATTAGATTCTACTCAAGGTAGTGGAGTTCTAGTTGCAGATGGTAAAGATTTATTGGCAGACGTGAAGAAAGAATTAGGATTCTAAGTCACTACACCAAAATAATTGAATATGAAAGCCACTTAATAAAGTGGCTTTTCTATTTTTGCAATACAAATGAATACACAACCTATAGGCATATTTGACTCAGGCATTGGTGGCACATCAGTTTTTAAAGAAATTCATGCGCTTTTACCTAATGAAAACTCAATCTATCTTGCAGACAGCAAACATGCGCCTTATGGAAATAAAAGCAAGCAAGAAATTATTGCGCTTAGCATTAAAAACACTGAATACCTATTATCTAAAAATTGTAAATTAATTGTTGTGGCATGCAACACGGCTACCACAAACGCTATTTCATATTTACGAAAAACCTATGACATCCCTTTTATTGGTATTGAACCTGCTATAAAACCTGCCGCTCTTAATACTGAAACAAAAGCTGTGGGTATTTTAGCTACAAAGGGCACACTTGCCAGTGACTTATTTCATCAAACAACCGATTTATATAGTAATGGCATAAAGGTTATTGAACAGGTTGGGGAAGGAATTGTTCCTTTAATTGAAGAAGGCAAGGTCTATTCACATGAAATGAAAACCTTGATAAAAGGTTATTTGCAACCCATGATAAATGCTGATATCGATTACTTAGTATTAGGATGTACTCATTATCCTTATTTAATTCCTTTACTTTTAGAACTCCTTCCTAAGCATGTTAAAATAATAGATTCTGGGTTAGCTGTTGCGAAACAGACCAAGGCAATTCTTGAGCAAAACGAATTGATCAATACTACAATTAAAACACCCGAAAACTTGTTTTATACCAATACAAATCCTACAGTTCTGAATGACATTCTTGAACGAAAATTTAAAGTAGAATTATTAAATTTTTAAACTACTTAAACCAACTTGAATAGGTTACGTAGTTGTTTGCGATTCTATTGATTTCACCTGAAATTAAGTCTTGACTAATATCCTTAATTTTTTTAGCAGGAACACCAGCATAAATACTTCCAGACTCTACTCTCGTATTGGCAGTAACAACAGCTCCTGCAGCTATAATACAATTACTTTCTACAATGCAATCGTCCATTATAATGCTTCCCATTCCTATGAGCACATTATCATGAATTGTACATCCATGCACAATAGCATTATGACCAATAGACACATTATTTCCAATAGTGGTTGGCGATTTTTGATAGGTAGCATGAATAATTGCACCATCTTGAACATTGACTTTATTGCCCATCTTTATAAAATGCACGTCTCCTCTAATTACGGCATTGAACCAAATACTACATTGACTTCCCATAGTCACTTCTCCAACTATAGTTGCATTTTCAGCGACGTAACAGTCTTCTGGTATTTGTGGGTGAATTCCTTTTACTGGTTTGATTATTGGCATGGTATATTATTTAAAATAAGATAAGAAATCGGCTTTTTTTGAAGCAGACACCATAATTTGTTTGCCGTTACTTAAAACGACACTTCCTCCTTTTCCCTTTAAGTATTTGGTCACTTCATTTACATTGACCAAATAACTTTTATGAACTCTTGCAAAACTACTCCCACTTAAGGCTTCTTCAAAATATTTTAAGGTTTTACTCACGAGTTTCTTTTTATTGTTATTTAAGTAAATTTCTGTATAATTATCATCCGCTTTACAATACATTATATCAGCAGTTTCTATGACTTCAAATCCATTTTGTTGTGGAATGGTTATTTTCCCATTAACAGTATTCGTTTTAGGCACTAAAACTTGATCTTGCAAGGCATCTTCTTTCATTTTAATGTCAGCCACATAATCTACACCTTTAATTAAATCATCAATAGAAATTGGTTTCATTAAATAATACGAAGCATGAGCGTTTAATGCTTCAACAGCATAGTGATTATAAGCCGTTACAAATATGGTTTCAAAATCGACATCACCAACTTTATCTAAGAGGTCAAAAGCATTTCCATAGGGCATTTCTACATCAAGAAAGACCAAATCTAAATCGTGATTTCTAATCAACACTAAAGCTTCATCTACATTTTCAGCTTCGCCTAAAATTTCAACATTTGGACAATACTTTTTGAGATAATTCTTTAAAATTTCTCTGCTAGTTTCTTCGTCTTCTACAATAATGGATTTCAGTTTCATCTAATCTTTTTTTAGGGTCACTACTACTTTGGTTCCTGCATCATTATCTTCTTGAAAATCATCAATAAACACGTCAACCTTATCTTTATACATTACATTTAAAATGGCGACACGTTTTTTAATGTTACCCATTCCTTTTGAATTTTGCTTTTTCTGATGTTCTGTTTTTAAAGCTTTAGAACGCTCTCTTCCAATACCATCGTCAGAAACACTTATTGTAATTTCACTGTTACTTTTTTTATCAATGGATATGTATAAATGTCCTTTTTCAGTTTTGTAGCGCAACCCATGCCAAACGGCGTTTTCAATATAAGGTTGTAACAACATTGGCGGAATGTAATATTCAGATACAGCTACAGCATCATCAATTGTTATTGTATAATCAAACTTATCTTTAAATCTGAAATGCTCTAATTTGGTATATAATTCAAGTAATTCAATTTCTTTCTGTAACGGAATAAAATCTTCTTCGCTATTTTCTAAAACCGATCGCATTAAATGCGAAAAATCAGATAGATATTTATTAGCTGTTCGTTCATCATTACTAGCAATAAAACTATTCACCGAATTAAGTGCATTAAAAATAAAATGCGGATTCATCTGACTTCTTAACGATTTTAAGGCCAATAAATTATTTGCAAAACGCTGTTGTTTAATATACTTATACATCATAAAAGCCATAATCGTTAAAAGCAACATACCAGCTATTAAAGCGTAAATAACAATTTGCTGATTTTTATCTCTAGATTCTGCTAGACTTTCGTTTAATTCTTTATCACTCAAAAGACTAGTGATTCGGTTTTGCTGCTCACTAATGTTTCGCCTCTGTCGGTCGGCTTGTGAAAGTTCTTGTTCTCTTTTAATATAGAGTTCATCAACGACCATAGTATAGGCTTCAAAAGTAGATTTAGCTTTTTCAAAATCTCCAGCATCTACTAGTACATCTGATAATTTTCTTGTAGCATCTTTTTTTACAATGAGATCTTCTCTATCATCTGCCTCTTCTATACTTTTTTCCAGATAAGGAATGGCATTTGCATAATCTTTTTGCAAGGCATACGCATTTCCGATTTTATAGTTTTGTTTTTGTGAAGTTAATGCGCTTTCATTTTCGATGACTGAATCTTTTTCAGCCTCTTTAACATCTTCAACAATTTGCTTTCGTAATTCTATTTCCTTATCATAATTCTCATTGGTATTCTGAAAATCGGCTACTGTTACCTTCTCTTCTAAAGCACGCTTTTTGGTTTGCATTTCAGCAAGATTCATAGAGTTACCGAAAAACACTTCAGCTTTTTGAATTTTACCACTTGCATTATACGTTTGTGCTATTTTTGAATTTAAATCTACTATTTTAGGTGAAATGAGATGCTTTTCAGCTATTTGGAGTCCTTTATTAAAGGCATCAAGGGAAGCATCATAATTTTTAATACTATAATATGTATCTCCCAATCCTTCATAACATGTTATAAGTTGATAGTTACTTAAAGTATTTTTATTTATGGCCTCATAGGTATCTATACTTTCTTGATAATTTTTGTTAAGTCCATAAGCCTTAGCCAAACCCAATTTTGCTGTATTTGTTTCTACATTTTGGAGACTAATTCGATAATTAGTCACTGCAAGATCATACTGTTTCCAAAACATATAAACGTCTCCCAAAACCTCATAAGCTTCCGCGTTCTGCTCAATTGAACTACTTTGAGCTAAAGCCTCACCGACAAACTTTATACTTTTAGCAACATCTATTTTCTTATAGGTCGTGACCGAATCAATAAAGGAATTAAATCTTTTTATATCACGTTTATACTTTTTATTTTCAGCTTGTTGTATAGCTGGTTCTACTTCAATAGTAATGCGATCTTCATCAACTATAGTATAATAAACGGTTTCAAAATCTTTATGTCTTACAATGAGCTCATCACCTTTCCTAGCTTGAATTGAAAATGCTCCTTTTGCATCAGTAATTGTATATGCACCACCATTAATTTCGATATTAACTTTAGAAATTGGTTTGTAGGTATCACTCTCACGGACCGCACCTCGAATAGACAACAATGGTGTATTTGCACGATTAGTGTCCTGCTGAGCCTGCATTTGAAACACAGGTGTACACAACAAAAAAATAAGACTGTATTGGATAATTAACTTCATCATAAAAATTTCAACAGACTAAACTTACATACTTTAATTCATTAAATAAAATTGAAAAATCGCATTCAGGATAAATACAACACCTAAAAAGTAGGGTTCACTCAAAATCTAATCACGCTTACTCATTCTGAGCAGCAGTTACCTCATTCTGGTTTTTTCTTAAAATAAGTTGCACCTAGATTTACGACAGCATTCAATCAAAAAACAAAAATTAAAAATGAAAAAGCACATCTTAGCTAGCATTCTTTTCGTATTGGTTTCAGGAATTAGTATTGCACAGCACAAAGGAAATTATGACGAATTAATATCTAGGCAAAACATATTGCAGTCTGGTAATGCTACTGTTTACAATCCTACAGTACAACATCAGATAAGCAAAACGCTCAACCCAAGCACCACCATTTTTATAGATGTTAAAGCATTGCAAAATGTTCAGGCTACCACTTATACAGCACTATTTAATGTATCTCAAATTGGTGCTACAGCAGAAAACACTAATGCCTTAATGAATGGCAGAATCACTAAAGTTAAAAACAAACTTAAGAGCATTGGTATTCCAGAAAAGGATATTGTTATTGATGTGATTTCATTTGTTCCAAATTACGAAATTGAAGTTCAGAAAAAACTCTTTAGCAAAACGTATACAGAGGTTCCTAAGGGATTTGAATTACAACAAAACCTTCATATTCAATTTACAAAAACCAATCAGTTTGAAGCCATCTTAACCGCTTGTGCTGAAAGCGAAATTTACAATTTAGTGAAGGTCGATTATTATATAGAAAATATAGCTGAAGTCTATAAAAATTTACAAACAGAACTCCTAAAGCTCATTGAAGATAAAAAAAGTTATTATAAAGTTTTAGGATTCGATTTAGCAACACATAACGTAGCAGTCGCTGATGACAAATATTGCTATTTCCCGAAAGATTTCTACCAAAGCTATCAAGCTTTTAACAGTGTGTCCTTTGAAGCTTTAAATAAAAGTAAAGGTGTTACAACTGCTAAAAAACAAACGTCTTACTATTATCAACCGCTGAGCTATGAAAATTACGATGTGGTTATAAATCCAACAATATTAGAACCTGTAGTTCAAATAGGCATGAATATTAGGTTGCAATACACACCAAAACCAAAAGAAGTAAAACCCGAACCTATTACAAAAACCGAAACTACACATAAGTATTTCGTAGTCTCACCAAACGGAACCATAGATATAAAAGAATTACAAACAGATAAATAAATAACAGATGAAAACAATTTTAAAAACAACAGTATTAGCTCTCTGCATGATTACTTTTATGTCCTGCAATGGCAACAATAAAGCGACCAATTCTGACGTAGTATTAGCTGAAACCGTAGAACATGAAACAACCACAAATGTGGTAAATAACCAATTTATAAAAGTGGCATTATTACTGGATACAAGTAATAGTATGGATGGTCTTATAGATCAAGCAAAAGCGCAACTTTGGGATATTGTCAATGAATTATCTTATGCAAAATGCGGTGATGAAAAACCAAATTTAGAAATTGCTTTATATGAATATGGCAATGATAATCTTACAGGAACTGAAGGACATATACGTCAGGTGTTAGCTTTTAGTAGCGATTTAGATGAAATCTCAAAACAATTATTCTCATTAACTACAAATGGCGGAAATGAATACTGTGGACAAGTTATAAAAACGTCTTTAAACCAATTAAGTTGGGGAAATAACCAAGATGATTTAAAACTAATATTTATTGCTGGCAACGAACCATTCACTCAAGGTCGTGTTAGTTATAAAGATGCTGCTAAACTAGCACTAAAAAACGATGTTACTGTCAATACTATTTTTTGTGGTGATTACGATCAAGGTATTTCAACGTATTGGAAAGATGGAGCCGATTTAGCACATGGTGACTATATGGCCATCAACCAAAACAAGGCAACAACTTATGTTGCCACACCTTATGATGATCAAATTTTAAAACTAAATCAAAAGCTTAACAAAACTTATGTTGCGTATGGTGCAATTGGAGAATCAAAAATGCAGCAGCAATCAGTTGAAGATGTTAACGCAATGGGTTATAGCAGTGCCAATGCAGTAAGTAGAACAGTAAGCAAAAGTTCTCATTTGTATAAAAACTCCGCTTGGGATTTGGTAGATGCTGAAAAGGAAAAAAATTTCAACTATGAAGATGTTAAGGACGTTGATTTACCTAAAGAATTAAAAGGAAAAAGTAAATCTGAAATAAAGGCTTATGTTGCTAAAAAAAGTGAAGAAAGAGAATCTATACAAAATGACATTCAAACCCTAAATCAGAAACGACGTAAGTATATTGCAGAACATCAAAAAGATGATGCTAATAAATTAGAAAACGCCATGATTACAGCTATAAAAACACAAGCTAAAGAAAAGAAATATAAATGGTAAATTATGTTGGGCGTTACCAAGGTCGTGCTCTCAGCAGTCGCTTCCAAACTCAAAAAGTTTAGAGAGCTCCAACAAAGCTTCCATCACTAACGCAAAAAGTCTCGAAAATTTCGAGACTTTTTATGTTATATATAATACTTACTAGTTAATTGCAGGACAATTACACTCGTACTTCTCTCTTCTACAATTGAAATTATAACCTAGTGTTATTTGATGAAAGCCTCCATTATTAAACACTACAGAATTTGCTTGATAAGAATAGGTATAAGCAAATACAAAATTATTATAATCTACTCCAAAAAATGGTGTGAAATATTGTAGTTTTTGACTACTAATACCTGTACCGTTACCACTTTGAAATTCAGCACCATCAAAACTTCTTCTGTATGAAATTCCTCCCCATAACTTACCGAAATCCATTTCTCTATAAACTTTAGCATTTATGTCTATTGAAGATTCTTCAGTCGCATCTCTGTACATGTACATGATTGACGGCTCATAACTCCATGGACTATTATATGTACTAAATGTATTTCCAGCAGATATTAAATACGTTCTCAAGTTATCATAAGTTAAACCTTGCTCGTTAAAATTAATGCCTTCATTATTAAGTACATTTTTAACAGTAGCATGGGCATAAAAGTCAATTAAATGATATGAAAATCCAAAATCAACATTAAAATTAGTAGCACTTTGTTCTACACCAGCAATAATTGGATCGAAGCCGTCTGCTAAAAATTCCGTTTCATCGAGTTTATATTGGATTAAACCTGCACTTAAACCAAATGAGAGCATATTTAAATCTATTTCATTACGAGAAAACATTAAATGGTGTGCATAGGTAAAATAAGCACCTGTTTGAGAATGATATCCATTCTTATCGTTGTATACAATAGCTCCAACTGCAGAAGGAGAATCTCCAAGTCTCGTATTGACACTTAATGTTTGCAAGCTCGGCGCTTCTTCTTGCCCAAACCATTGTTGGCGCGCTGTTAATCTCACTTTAGCACAATTTGAAACACCAGCCATCGACGGATGAATTAAATAGTAATTATCAGTTAAGTAATCAGAATAAATCGGTAATCCTTCTTGAGCGTTACCAATTTGGGTAAATAAAGCTAAACTTGCTATTAAACAATATTTTTTAAAATTCATATCTAATTTATCTTTTCAGGGTGAAATGGGCTTTAAATTCTTTTTGTTGTAATGTATTAGGTTCTATGTACTCAACTACAAACCAGTAGTCACTTGTTGGCATTGGACTTCCATTATAGGTACCATTCCAACCCTCACTAGTAGGACTTA
>NZ_JAXMOD010000004.1:0-354867 GCF_034670085.1 Psychroserpens sp.
ATTATTTACTTAAAACCTTTATGCCTTAAGCGGGTGCAAATATAAAACCCTTTTTTAATTCCTACAATACTATTTTAAGTTTTTTTTAAATTATTTTTTATTCAAACTATAAACTAATACTATCACTGAACTTTTACCAAACTTATCTCGCTTAGCGGGTGCAAATATACAACCCCTTATTTCTTTTATCCAAACCTTTTTTAAACTATTTTTAAACTATTTTTTTTTACCACTTCTAACCCCTTAATATGAGTAGGTTGTAGCTCCTAAACCTTAATTAATTTATTAAAATATATGCTTTTATACCTTATACATAACTTATTATTGTATCTCAATTTTTAAGATAGTATCTTTGCCATCCTAATTGTAATCAAACTATGATAGATATCACATTACCTGATGGTACTATAAAAACTTTCGAAAAAGGGTCAACTCCAATGGAAGTTGCTAAAAATATAAGCGAAGGCTTTGCTAGAAATGTTATTTCTGCAAGTTTCAATGGTGAAACTATTGAAACAACAACTCCATTAAATTCAAACGGTTCTTTAGTGTTATATACTTGGACTAATGATGAAGGGAAAAAAGCATTTTGGCATTCTACTTCTCATGTATTAGCTCAAGCCCTTGAAGAACTATTCCCTGGAATTAAATTATCAATTGGGCCTGCAATTGAAAATGGATTTTATTACGATATAGATCTAGGTGAAAATACTATTTCAGAAAAGGATTTCAAAACCATCGAAAATAAGATGATAGAAATCGCTAGAGGAAAACATGACTTTAAAATGCGATCTATTTCTAAAGATGATGCTTTATCGTTATATAAATCACAAAACAACGAGTATAAAATTGAACTGATTGAAAATCTTGAAGATGGAACGATAACTTTCTGTGACCATTCTACCTTTACTGATTTATGTCGTGGCGGTCATATACCGAACACAGGCATTATCAAAGCTGTTAAATTATTATCGGTAGCTGGTGCTTATTGGAGAGGTGATGAAAACAATAAACAATTAACTCGGGTTTATGGAATTTCATTTCCCAAACAAAAGGAATTAACCGAATATTTACATCTATTAGAAGAAGCAAAAAAACGTGATCATAGAAAACTAGGGAAAGAACTTGAGTTATTTACGTTTTCACAGAAAGTAGGTCAAGGTCTACCCCTTTGGTTACCAAAAGGTGCTGCCCTAAGAGAAAGGTTAGAGAATTTCCTAAAAAGCGCGCAAAAGAAAGCTGGTTACGAAATGGTTGTCACACCACATATCGGACAAAAAGAACTTTATGTTACATCTGGGCATTTTGCCAAATATGGTGAAGATAGTTTTCAACCAATTAATACTCCTGCAGAAGGCGAAGAATTCTTATTAAAACCTATGAATTGTCCGCATCACTGTGAAATCTATAACACAAAACCATTTTCATATAAGGAATTACCGAAACGATATGCCGAATTTGGTACAGTATATAGGTACGAACAAAGTGGAGAACTTCACGGTTTAACTAGAGTTAGAGGATTTACTCAGGACGATGCCCATATTTTTTGTACTCCAGATCAATTAGATAAAGAATTTAAAGATGTTATAGATCTAGTACTATATGTATTTGGTTCTTTAGGTTTTGAAAACTTTAAAGCTCAAGTTTCGTTAAGAGATCCTGAAAATCCTGAAAAATATATAGGTAGTGACGAAAACTGGAAAAAAGCTGAAGATGCTATTTTGAATGCTGCAATCGACAAAGGTTTAGATTATGTGGTTGAAACTGGCGAAGCTGCGTTCTATGGACCAAAATTAGATTTCATGGTGAAAGATGCTCTTGGTAGAAACTGGCAATTAGGAACCATTCAAGTCGATTACAATCTTCCTGAACGATTTGACCTCACATATAAAGGCAGTGATAATGAACTACATAGACCTGTAATGATACATAGAGCTCCTTTCGGAAGTATGGAACGTTTTATTGCCATTTTATTAGAACACACGGGTGGAAATTTCCCATTATGGCTCATGCCAACTCAAGCTATTATACTATCAATTAGTGAGAAATATGAAAAATACACTGAAAAAGTTTTAAATTTGCTAGAAAATAACGAAATTCGCGCCCTCGCAGATAATAGAAATGAAACTATTGGGAAGAAAATTCGGGAAGCCGAAATGAGTAAAACCCCTTACATGATTATTATAGGTGAGAATGAAGAAAACGAAAATAAAATTTCTGTGCGTCAACATGGTGGTGACGATTTAGGCATGATTAGTGTAGATGACTTCTCAGAAATTGTTAATAATGGAATAAAAAAGACATTAAAAACATTTATATAAAACGATTAAGTTTAACTAAAATTTATAAGCCATAGCAATACGTAGAAGAAATTACTCTAAGCGAGTAATAAAAGAAGATCAACACAATATTAACTCTAAAATTAGAGCTGAAAAGGTGCGCCTTGTCGGTGATAATATAGAGGTTGGAATATATGCAACTAGAGATGCACTTGCCATTGCAGATGAACAAGGACTTGATTTAGTTGAAATATCTCCTAAAGCTGATCCTCCTGTATGTAAAGTCATGGACTATAAGAAGTTTCTTTACGAACAAAAGAAACGTGAAAAAGCACTCAAAGCTAAAGCTTCAAAAGTGACTATTAAAGAAATTCGTTTTGGTCCTCAAACTGACGATCATGATTACGAATTTAAAAAGAAACATGCTGAGAAGTTTTTAAAAGATGGTGCTAAGTTAAAAGCATTCGTGTTTTTCAAAGGTCGTTCAATAGTTTTTAAAGAACAAGGTCAAATCTTATTATTAAGATTAGCTCAAGATCTTGAAGATTTAGGAAAAGTTGAACAAATGCCTCGATTAGAAGGTAAGCGAATGACTATGTTCATCGCACCAAAAAAAGTAAAATAAGCTGAAAAATTCAGCCATTAAGATAATAAGCGAAACGTAAATAAAAATAGGAACAATGCCTAAAATGAAAACCAAATCAAGTGCTAAGAAACGTTTTAAACTAACTGGCACTGGTAAAATTAAAAGAAAGCACGCTTTCAAGAGTCATATTTTGACAAAGAAATCGAAAAAGCGTAAGCTTGCTTTAACTCATGACACTTTGGTTCACAAAGCAGACGAGAACAATATTAAAACAATGTTACGTTTGAAGTAATATCGTTTTAATCGGTTAAAACAAATTATAAACCCTGGAGTTAGGCAAAACAATTTAGCAAGTATCGAAATAACGATCGCCTACTACAAAAAAACAATTTAAGAAAATGCCAAGATCAGTAAATTCAGTAGCAAAAAGAGCCAGAAGAAAAAAGGTTCTTAAGCAAGCAAAAGGTTACTTCGGAAGACGTAAAAACGTTTGGACAGTAGCTAAAAATGCGGTTGATAAAGCGATGCAATATTCGTATAGAGACCGTCGAGTTAAAAAGAGAACATTCCGTTCACTATGGATTATGCGTATAAACGCAGGTGCAAGAATGCATGGAATGAGCTATTCTAAGTTTATGGGAAAACTTAAAGCTAATAATATCGAATTGAACCGTAAAGTTCTTGCAGATTTAGCAATGAATAACCCAGAGGCTTTTGAAGCAATAGTAAACAAAGTAAAGTAAGGCTATCGCCTAAACAATAACAACAATTCGCTTATAAAAACCGACTCAGAAATGAGTCGGTTTTTTATTTGATTTATGTGAAAATGAATCTATTTTTACTTTGGTATAATTCCTCCACCTTCTTTAGGTATGATTCTTCCGCCTTCTTTAGGTATAATTCCTCCACCTTCTTTAGGTATGATTCCTCCACCTTCTTTAGGTATGATTCCTCCGCCTTCTTTAGGTATGATTCCACCGCCTTCTTTAGGTATGATTCCTCCACCTTCTTTAGGTATGATTCCTCCACCTTCTTTTGAACGGATTGAACCTCCATCCTTATGTTGTGATTGTTTAGTCATTTTACAGGGTTTTTAGGATTAATTATTTACTATATTAAGAAAAATAAGCAAGTTTAGCAAGCTATTAGCCCTTTAAATATCAAACGTCGTTAAGATATTTGTTGTAAATAAACTTAAAAGGTTTTACTAATTAGTGTCAAAAAAACCAAGAATTGAAGATGCTTCACACTTGAACTTTGCAATTATTCTCACCTAAATTTGTTTACAAATCATGTTGCAGGTGCTAAACATTCCAAGGGAAAATAATTGTAATACTGGTCTGATAATAAAATCTAATTCATTGAACAATGACGACGACTTTCAATAAAAAAGTAATAACGATTCTCAAAACAATACATTTAATTATTGTATTTTAGCTTGCATGTCTAAGACCCGTCAATTAGCTGCCATCATGTTTACCGATATTGTCGGTTTTACATCTTTAATGGGCAATGATGAACAAAAGGCCTTTGAAATTTTAGAAAAGAACAGAACTATCCATAAGCCAATTATTAATGAGTTTAATGGTATATGGATAAAAGAGCTTGGTGATGGCGTTATAGCTAGCTTTAAAACAGTCTCTGATGCTGTTCATGCTGCAATTAAAATACAAGAAACTTGCAACAGTGCTGCCCATTATAGCCTGCGGATTGGAATCCATCAAGCAGAAGTAGTTTTTGAAGATAATGACGTATTTGGAGATGGAGTAAATATCGCATCTCGCATTCAAACAGCTGCAAAACCAGGAAGTATTTTTATTTCTGAAACTGTAAATAATAATATTTCCAACAAAAATCACATTAAAACTCATTTTGTAAAAGTTGAAGAGCTGAAGAATGTAAGTCAGCCAATGAAATTATACCAAGTTTTATTCGAAGGTAGTGAGCATATAGTACCCGAAAAACATACTATAAAAAAAACATCAAAGAAACGCTTAGTTTATGTTGTTGTACCCAGTTTGATTTTAGTAGCATTATTCACTGTTCTAAAGCTAACCAATGCTTTTTCTTCAGAGAAGATTGAAAGTAATAACAAAATTGCTGTTTTAGAATTTGAAAATACGACTGAAAATAAAAATCTCAATAATGTTGGAAAAATCACATCTAATTGGATTATTCATGGCATTACTGAAAATCAAATTGGCCAAGTTATTTCTCCAAAATTAGTTAATGACTATACAAGCCTTATTAAATCAAAAAGTGCAGACCTTAATAATTTATTGAAAAATTATTTTAATCCAGATAAGGTGATTGTAGGTGTTTACTATGAAGAAAATGGTAAGCTTTTGCTTCAGTGTTCTATTAAAGATGGTTTAATTGATGAAACACTAATATCGTTTGAAACAATTTCATGCGATCCTAATTCTCCATTGGATTGTGCCGAAAAATTAAAGCAAGAAATACTGGGTTATTTAACAACGGTAGATAAACAAGATAATCAAGGGTATATAAAAGATAAAGATAACCAAAGGCTTACGTCCTATTATGAAGAAACGCCACCAAACTATGAAGCCTATCAGTTCCTTTTAAATGCACTTGAAAATCAAGATAATGATGAGATTTATATAAAATTATTGAATAAATCCATAGAAACTGATCCTAGTTTTTTTGAACCAAAAATACATAAGATTGCTTATTATTATAACAAAGGAGAATTTAAAACTGTAGATTCATTAAGACTCCTGATTAACGATAAGTCTAAATTAAATGACAGGCAAGAAAACATTATGTTGTTTTATGAATCGATAATAAAAGGAAAGAATGTTAAAGCCTATAGAGCTCACAAAGAAGAGTACAAAAAAGCTTATAAAGATTTAAGTACTAACATGAGTCAAATGACCTTAGCTCTTCAATATGTTAATAGACCAGAAGATATTGGAGCTATTTACAATGAAATTCCGATGGAAGATTTAATTCTAGAAGATTGTTCTACTTGTGGATTTAGGTATTATATGAAAAGTCTTGCTGATGTAGAGTTAGGAAACTATGATGAAGTTATAAAAACACTATTACCAATTACAAATACAATTGAAGATAATTACTATAAACGTCCGCTTATAAGTGCCTTTGTTAAGGCTGGAAAATATGAAGAATTAGATAAATACCTTTCTGATTATGCGTTAACAGCTTCTACAAATGATATCAATTATTTATACAGTTTTACTGGAATTCAATTTTTAAATTCTAATCAAACTGAAGAAGCCAACACGTATTTCAATAAAATAATTTCAAGAAAAAGTCCAACCCTAAATTCAGTTGATTTGGCTCACGCCTATTATTTTAAAACTGATTATATAAAAGCTCTAGAACATTATAAGCTCTTATATGATGCTAACCAAAATAACATAGACTATATTATTAGATTGGCTATTTGCAACTATAAAATCACTAATTCTGAAGAGGCTAAAAATTATATTGATAAATTGAATACTCTAAAAACAGATTTTCAATTTGGTGCCATTGATTATGGTCTGTCTCAATATTATGCTACTATAGGTGATTATAACAAGGCTATACAATTTCTTGAAAAAGCAGTTGCACAAGGTTTTAATTTCACGCCTTCAACATTTCAAAACGATCCCCATTTTAGAACTATAAAAGACAGCCCTGAATTTATTAATCGTATAATGAATTATTGGAAAAACAAAACATCATGATGATATTTTTACAAGCTGCAGAAGTACCAAACACCTTAGATCAATTGATAAAGCTAATTGAAGTAATCATTTGGCCATTGACTGTAATTGGAGCTCTATTTCTTTATAGAAAAAATTTCAAGAACATTTTATCTCGAGTGGGAAATTTAAAAATTGGTCCAAACGGATTAGAAATGACGCTTCTCGAAAAAACTCTTGAAGAAGCTAAATCATTAATTCCTTTCAAAAACCCAATGCTAATCGAAAATGATGGAAAAGTCATTTTATCGAAAGATGGAAGTAAAATTATACCTAACATAGAAGGTGGCTCTACTCCGGAAACAAGTCAACCAAATACACAATATCACACCAATCATGCTGACACTCCGCATTTAGAATTATTAGAGTTACAAGAAGCTATAAACCAAAAATTAAAAGGTAAACTTGTCAATAATGGGATCACTAATACTGGTTCTTCAAACTTTTCTTTAACTAGTGATTTAGAAAATCATAAAGTCATTAATAATCAAACATCAACTCAATTAAAAAAGTTGATAGAATTAATGAATATAGGATTAAACACACCCCAAATAACATACGATCAAGTGATACAAATGAAAAAATTATTTGCTAATATCTCCATTTAATTTAAATCAAATGAGTCAACTCGAAAATGCATATGCGCTAATTATAGGTGTTGATAATGAACAAAAACAACCACAAGTTCTAAGAGATGCCACTGCTATAAGTGACATACTTTCAGATGAAGTACATTGTGGTTATAAGAAAGAAAACATTACACTTCTACTAGATAAAGAAGCTACAACAGAAAATATTATTGGAGCAATTGATAATTTTATTGATAGAATAGATGAGAATTCTTCATTTTTACTTTTTTATTCGGGTCATGGAGGTTACTATAAAGGCCGTTCATATTTACTACCTTTTGGAGCTTCAAGTGAAAATTTGATTTTTGGTAAAGATTTAAGAGCCAAATTAAGTCTGATGAAATCAAAAAGAATGATTATACTTTTTGATTGCTGCCATGCAGGTGGATTTTTTGATGGTGAAGATAAAAAGGTAACATTAAATATTGATAATAATAACCACACTAATATATCTCGTTCATCAAATTTAAATGGTATAGCTCAAGAAATAGACGATGAGCAAGGAATGGCTATAATAGCTTCCTCTCAAACAGATCAGTTATCTTGGGGAACACAAGGTGATTACAGTCTTTTCACAACGTGTCTAATAGAAGCTCTTCAAGCAAAACATAAACATTTTTTTGCAGACGAATACATTAGGATGGTTGAAACCGTTAATTACGTATTTACAAGAGTTCCAGAAATGATTAAATCACTTAAAAAAATAAGTGATATAGTGAAAGATCAAACTCCTTACGCAAATTTGCAGATGAATAACGACTTTATCATAAGTTATATTCCTAAAGAGTTTAAACAAAAAATCGTAACTAATAAATTTAAAACTCCACCGCAAAAAATAGTTTCAATACCATCTAAAGAGACTAATATTGTTCAATCATGGGAACGAGATGAAGGCAACAGTCTACTGCTCTTTGTTCATGGTTTTTCTGGTGAATCTGAAGGTACATTCGGGAATATCCCAAAATTATTGCAGGCTGATTCTAATTTTGATGGTTGGGCTATGAAACCTTTAGGCTATACGCATTTTGTCCAACCAGAACTTGGCAAAGATATTTGGGCAGCCGTCTTAGATATTGATAAAATAGCAGGTTTCTTAAAAACATCTATTAATTTCAAATTTAAAGACTATGATCGCATTGCAATAGTCGCTCACAGTTTAGGTGGACTTGTAGCTCAAAAAGCAGTTTTAAATTTGGATACTGAAAATCGAAACCGAATTTCACATCTCATTATGTTTGGCACTCCAAGTAATGGTATTTCATCTAAATTGTTAACTAAACAATGGAATACCAAATACAACGCAATGAGCAGTGAAGGCGATTTTATAAAATCATTACGTGACAAATGGAATCAGACCTTTAAGGATAAATATCCGTTTAAACTTAAGGTTGCAGCTTCCACTGATGACGAATTTGTTTCAATAGAATCTTGCCATGGACCATTTGATGAAGCGTATCGCGAATTTGTAAATGGTAAACATTTAATGATGGTAAAACCTAAGGATGAAAAAGATGATACCTATTCCTTAATACTAAACACCTTAACTGGAAATAAATTTTTTAATCAATTCACCAATAAAGAGGAAATTAATTTAACTCTTGGTAAATACAATGCGGTTATTAATGAATTACTACCCAAAAAAGAAGATCTTGATAAAAATGGTCTTACTCGATTAATTTTTGCTCTAGAAGGTTCAGAACGAACAGAGGACGTTTATAACATCTTAAAAAATCATCCGATTGCCAAAGACAATACAGATTTAATGGGAATAATTGGTGGTAGACATAAACGTGACTACCTTAAAACATTTTCAGCAAATTCAAGTAAATTATCAATTGAGTATTACAGTAAAGCACTTAAATTATCAGTTAAAAAGAAAGACTACCCTCAAATTTACTACCATGCCATCAATTTGGCCTTTTTAAGTATTGTGACAGATCCTGAAAGTGGAGAAAGTAATATGATGACCTATGCTAAACAAGCTCTTGCAGCTACAGAGCAATGCAGAGACAACGTATGGAAATATGCAACAGTAGCGGAAGCAAACATGTATATTGGTAACATGGAAAAAGCTAAAGAGTTCTATATAAAAGCTTCTGAAAACGCACCAATTAGAGAAAAAATATCGATGCATACTAATGCATTTGCAGGTTATGTAGCATTAACAAACACTGAAGATGACGACTTTACCAGATTTTTAAAATCTAGATTGTTAAGTTAGTATACTTACGAGACCATGATAAATCATAAGCTTATATAAATTATTAGTATATTAACATTCCCTTAATTAATCCAAACCGACTAAAAACTAAATAATATGAGTGCAGAAACTATATTTGTCAGTTACTCTAGTGACGATAGACCGTTTGCATTAGGATTAGTAAAAGAATTACAAAGTTTAGGCGCAAACGTATGGATAGACCAATTAGGAATTGGTTTAGGTGAAAACTGGGATAACGCTATTGAAGAAGCCCTAGAGAAATCAGGCACCTTCATGCTTATTTTATCACCTACATCTGTTGAATCACAAAATGTTCAAGATGAAGTATCAATTGCTATCAATACAAAGAAGAAACTAGTACCAATTCTTATTAAACAATGTGAATTACCTATGCGTTTACAACGCAGACAATATGCCGATTTAACTAATGATCCTGATAAAGCCATTATTGATATTTTAACTTTTCTCGGATTAAAAGAAAAGGCTTCAACTAGCTTGAACAAAATATTAGAACTTATTGGAGTTACTGAAGCTCCAAAAAAAGTTGTTCAAAAAGTAACAGAAGAATTAACAGGAAAACAAATTAAACAAGAAGTTAATGCAGAAGACCTTTTAGTTTCTGACCCAGAAATTGATCGTGCGATCGGAATGCATAAAAGCGGTATTAAAAAAAATTGGCAGATGATTGCTGCAGTTGGTTTAATTAGCCTGGTTCTTATGTCTGTATTATTTTTTAAAACAGATTTCCTTACCATAGATCTTAATTTAGCAATTCCAGCCTGTTTAGCTTTAAACTTACTCTCTATTAAACCTTATAGTGGCATTAAAAAGAGAATTAGAAACATTGACCTTATTGAGTTATTAAAACTCAAACGAGAACGCCTTACTCGTGTTATCAACACAATGGACACTACCGAAATTGAAAAATTCAATACAGAATTCTATAATTATATTACAATTTAAAACCATTATTTATGAAGCGCATTGATGATAAAATTAAAGAAATTGAAAATAAAGATAAAAAGAGTAGATGGCTTTATTATGTTATAATTGCAGGTGTAATTGGTTTTTTAGCCTATGCGAGTACCACCAGAAAGGCAATGGATATTAAAGATGCTCAAATTGATGAATTAACCATAAAGAATTCTGAGACTTACAAAAAACTGGACAGCACATATACCGAACTTGAAGACACTTATAAAGCTCTTAAAAACAGTTTAGAACCAAAGGAATATTGGGATCATATTAGACAAGAAAATTCGGTTGAAGGATATATTGGTTTTATAACTAATGATTGGGGAATAGATAAAAAAGAATTTTTACCTAAAGCATACAACCGATTGATGGACAATGATTCTGGCACAAAGGCTGATGGCTATGAAGGTTGGCTATTTGTTGGTAGTAAAAACAATTCAGGGGTTTATAAAAGTGGAAATAGCGATGGCGAAAAAGTGATTAAGGTTATTCACAGAAATGAGACTAATGAAAATATTGGTAACTCAGAACCACTTGTTGGAGATATTGTTCAATTAGTAAGAAAAAGAAATCGCATTACCTATAGCAGAAAGGATAAAGTTGGTAAAAACAATCATAGAAATGAGCAGGGTTTTAGAAATAAAACAAAGGCTGTGGTTGTCGATATACATCAGGATCCCAACAACACTAATTTCTATGTTTTATTAAAATATTATTAAACTAAAATTATTGAAAATAAAGCTTATGTTTTTTGCTTTTTCTTTTTCGCTGCCGGAAATAAAACATTATTTAAAATAAGTCTATATCCAGGAGATGTAGGATGTAAATCTAATTCTGTTTTTGGATCTCCGACTTTATGGGTATAATCTTCAGGATCGTGACCACCATAAAATGTAAAAAAGCCTTTTCCTTTAATTCCATGAATATACTTTGCTTCACCATTGGTTTTATTCTCACCCATCACTAACACATTCGACTTAATTTCCTCACGTGTAAATGACGTTGTTTGCCCCATAAAACCTTTCACTAAAGCTGTGTGGTTTTGACATAACATAGATGGAATTGGATCCCATTTCGCAGAAAACTCCATTAAAGAAAAATAATCTGTAGTTAAAGGAATACGACGTTTTTGTGTCATATCTATTGAAGAAAATTCATATACATTTGGATTGCGTTCTAAGACAAAATCTTTAAACGCGAAGGTTTTATTATAATCTATCATATTTTGATAGCTAGGATCACTACCATCACCATCAAACATAGGTTCACAAATATCAACACCTTCAGCAGATAAGGCAATATCAAAACTATCTGTTGCACTGCACATAGCGAACATAAAGCCGCCTCCAATAACATAATCACGTATTTTTTTAGCTACAGCTAATTTCTCTTGTGATACCTTGTCGTAGCCCAAACTCAAGGCCAATGCTTCTGCGTTTTTCTTTTCTTGAATATACCAAGATGCAGATTTATAAGCTCTATAAAATTTACCATATTGTCCTGTAAAATCCTCGTGATGCAAGTGCAACCAATCATATAATAACAAACCATCATTCAGCACATCTTCATCATAAATCGTTTCATAAGGAATTTCAGCATAGGTTAACACCATAGTTACTGCGTCATCCCATGGTTGTAATCCACTTGGTGAATACACTGCAATCTTAGGCGCTTTTTCTAAAACTACTGCTTCCATGTTTTGTGATGGACTAGCAATAAAATTGAGTATGTCTTCAGCATTAGCATTAGAAATAACTTCAAAACTTACACCTCTAATTGTACATTCACGACGAATTTCTTCCGAATCTGGCAATAAAAACGAACCTCCTTTGTAATTTAAGAGCCATTTCACTTTTGCTTGTTTTTCAAGTGTCCAATACGTTACACCATAAGCTTTTAAGTGATTTTGTTGACCTTCAACATCCATAGGAATTAGAATGTAAGATGCATAACTATTGAAGGCTATGCATAATAATATGATAAGGGCGAATCTCTTCTTCATAATCGAAAGATACTCAAAAATTAGTCCCAAACTAAACGCTTTAATATAGTTTTAGGTTTTTTAGTTGAAATGATACTTTTTTAGGATAATGCTAATTGTGATAATTTATTGTAATAAGGCTTGCACGCATTCAATAACGGCATTAAATGCTGAGGAAAAGGATCTGTCTTTGGTTTGTATGATGAAAATTTAGAAGATTTATGTACATTATCATACCAATATTTTGCCCAAACTCCATCTTCTTCAAGCTTTTGTGGTTGCCAACTTAACATGTTTTTATCAAAAGGAATATCAATATGATTGCAAAGTTGTTTCAGAACACCTTCCGGATTTAACAATACGTTTTTAGCATCTAAAACTACATATTTTATGGTGTTCTTTTCAAAATAATCCACCAAATCCATATGCATTTTATAACCAACATCAGTCATTGTTGGATGTTCAATCACTTTAGCAAAAGAAGGTAGCATTTCTTCGGGATCTCTAGTCAAAATCACATTGTACAATCCGCTCATAAAACCTCGATCTAAATCTAAAAGATGATGAGTCATATTCTTAAAAAACAATACTGGTTTTTCAGCATAATTTAGCATCATATCTACAACTTTATTACCATCATTTTCCATAGTTTCTAAAATAGAATCAGAACCAGGATGATACGTTTTAGCAATAGAGTTTCTCAAATAATAAGCATACAAAGGTTCATCAAACACCTTTGTGTCCTGACGTTGGGCAAAACTATACATTAAAGCTGTAGAAATATTTCTTGGGCCAGACCACATCGAAATTCGTTTAATGGAATTACTTTTCATTAGCAATAGCGTCTTCAATTAATTCATGATATAAACCGGAAAGTTTTCTGGTCATATCACCATAAACCTTCTCACCAATTCGCCTTCCATCGATTTTGGTAACAGGTGTCAAACCGCCAAAAGTTCCTGTCACAAACGCTTCATCTGCGCCATACACATCAAATAATGAAAAGTCTTTTTGATGGCAGACTATTCCGTTTTTAAGGCAAGCTTCTATCACTTTGGCTCTAGTGATTCCATTCATGCAATATTGACCTGTAGACGTCCAAACTTCTCCCTTTTTAATGACAAAGAAGTTCGTCGCATTACACGTAGACACAAAACCATTAACATCAAGCATTAAGGCTTCATCTGCTCCTGCTTCAATAGCTTGAATTAATGCCTGAACCTCATGAAGTTTACTGTGACAATTTAATCTTGGATCTAGATAATCTGGAGACCCTCTTCTAATGGTACTAGTAAATAACGTGATTCCTTTTTCTTTACTTTCTTCGGAAGCTCTTTTGTATTCAGGAATGATAACAATATTTGGGCCTGAAATCGTAAGTCGAGGATCTTGAGATGGTGTTTTTTTAATACCACGTGTAATCATAATTCTAACATGAACGTGATCTGACATGTTGTTTTCATTAAGGACTTTCCATATGGTTTGAGTGAGCTCATCTTTTGTAAAAGGAAACGACATACCAACAGTTGCCGCAGACGTCCATAAACGTTCTAAATGATCTTCAAGAAAAACTAAAACACCTTGGTGCAGCCGTAAGGCTTCCCAAATGCCATCACCAACAAGATAACCACTATCAAACACTGATATTTTTGCATCTTCTCTTTTGAAAAATTCACCATTGATGTAAATCTTTATGTCCTTATTCCTGTTGTCAGAAACAGCATTATGCGTACCATGAACCATTTAAATGAAGTTAAATATGATTCTGAAAGATAAGAAAAAAGGATAAAGACACCTTTGTTTTTTAGACTTAAGACTTCTCCTTTTATTTGCGTGGTGTTATAGACCGTTCTGGTCCAGACAACAATGATGCAATAACTTTAGTTCCTGGAAATTGTTCTAAAATAATTTTAACGAAAACAGTAATTGGAATGGCCATTATTAAACCTGGAATACCCCAAATAAAACCCCAAAGCATAAGCATAATTAGAACTGTTATCACATTTATTGAGAAGGATTTTCCCATAAATATTGGCTCTAAAATAGCCCCAAACACAACTTGAACTCCAGTAATTGATAAAATAAAGAAAAATAAGGTACTCGTTGGATCAAGTTCAACAAAAGCAAATATGGATAAAAGAATCACCGAAATGAATGAGCCAACCATTTGTACAAAATTAATCAAGAAGGCAAAAAGTCCCCAGAAAATCGGAAAGCTCACATCAAAAAACACACAAGCTAAACCTGTAAAAATTCCAGTAAATAAGCTTACCATGAACTTAACTTTAATAAAAGTAATCAAGTCCTTTTCAATTTTCATAAAGGCCTTTATAGACGTATGCTTGCGTTTTAAAATGGTATTGTTCATAACCTTGTGCATGTTGATAGATTCTGATAACCATAAAATGGTAAAAAAGGTAATCATCAATATGTTGGTCAAAAACTTTCGTATAAAATCGAAGGTAGATCCTATATTTTCTTTTTCAAAAAACTGTGCAAAAATGTTAGTATCTGAACTATAATCTATTCCAAATTTATTCTGTAAATATAGCATCAAATCATGGATTTTAATTTCGGCTTTACCAAAAAAACCAGTATTGTTAGTTAAGATTTGCCGACTAGATAATTGCACCAATTCTACACCAATAAAAACACCAATAGCAATTAAAGAGATTACGATAATGATGCTTAACAATCTAGGCACATTTCTTCTACTTAACCATCGCATTAAAGGCAGAAATAACAATGCAATAAACATTGATGAGAACAAAGGAATAAATATAAAAGATAGAATTTTCAGTAAATAAAATACTAAAGGAATTACTATAAATAATAAGAGTGTATTAGTCGTACGTCTTTCTTCTAACATGAGGCAATTGTCTATTCTTAATTGTAAAAAGTAAAGTTAGTTAATCTGTTCCTATTCTTGCCTAAAAAACATTAAAAAGGCACATCATTATCATCATCTTCAGGAGCACCAAAAGCATCGTTAGCTGAAGGGAAATTATCTGGCTTAAACGTATCGTCATTGGCTGCTGCATTCATTTTAGAATGAAATTCACCAAAAGGCGTATCAAAATCGTCAAGATTATCAAACTTACCTAAGTGGCCAATAAATTTCAATCTGATATTTTCTAAACCACCATTTCTATGTTTCGCGACAATAAATTCACCTTGACCTTCTGTTGGTGAACGATCATCATCATCCCATTCATCAATTTTGTAGTATTCTGGTCGGTAGATAAAACTTACAATATCGGCATCTTGCTCAATCGCACCAGATTCACGTAAATCTGATAATAACGGACGTTTACTTCCTCCACGAGTTTCAACAGCACGTGATAATTGAGATAATGCAATTACAGGAATAGCTAATTCTTTTGCTAATGCCTTTAGGTTTCTAGAAATCGTTGATATTTCTTGTTCACGGTTACCTCCTTTTTGACTTCCACCTGCTGTCATTAATTGCAAGTAATCAATCATAATCATTTTAATCCCATATTGTGATGCTAAACGTCGAGCCTTAGCACGCAAATCGAAAATAGACAACGATGGTGTATCATCAATAAATAAAGGCGCTTTCTCTAAGGTTTTTACTTTAACATTTAATTGTTCCCATTCGTGCTTTTCTAATTTACCTGTTCTTAATTTTTCTGAAGACAAATTCGTTTCCGAAGAAATTAAACGAGTTATTAATTGAACAGAGGACATTTCTAGAGAGAAAAATGCCACGGGAATATTACTATCTACAGCAATATTTCTTGCCATCGTCAACGTTAAAGCTGTTTTTCCCATACCAGGACGAGCAGCAATAATAATTAAATCACTAGGTTGCCAACCTGAAGTTAATCTATCTAATTTTGTAAATCCGGTTGGAATTCCACTCATTCCTTCCTTGTTAGATATTTCTTCAATTTTCTTTTTAGCCTGAATCACCAAGCTTTGAGCTGTTTCGGTGGATTTCTTTACGTTACCTTGAGTAACTTCGTAAAGCTTCGCTTCAGCATTGTCTAATAAATCAAATACATCTTTTGTTTCGTCGTAAGCTTCTTCTATAATTTCGTTTGAAATTTTAATCAAGCTACGCTGAATATATTTTTGAAGAATGATTCGAGCATGAAATTCAATATGTGCTGAAGATGATACCCTTTGGGTCAATGAAATAAGGTAAAAATCACCACCAATCAAATCTAATTTGGCGTCTTTTTTTAATTGACTAGAAACAGTTAATAAGTCAATAGGCTCACTGTTTTCAAATAATTTGAAAATAGCTTCAAAAATGTGTTTATGCGAATCTTTATAAAAAGCTTCTGCACTTAAGATATCAATAACCTCATCAACACCTTTCTTATCAATCATCATCGCTCCAAGCACAACTTCCTCTAAATCAATAGCTTGAGGTGGAATTTTTCCTTTCTCCAAGCTTATGAGTGTGCTTTTATCGACTTTATAGCCTTGTATTTGGTTAGGTTGTTTCATAACTGCGAATGTAAAACAATTGAGGTCTAAAACTGAATTTACGAAATTTTCAATCTTAACAGGTCATCAACAATTTAACTGTTAATAACTTGTATATATTGTTGATAGTGATAAAAAAAACCGAAACAAAAAGTTTCAGTTTTTTTAACCCTTTATTTTATAAGGTTTAACCTTTAAAAACTCCCATATTAGCATATTTATCCATACGCTGTTTCACCAATTCTTTTGGTGATAAGTTTTTAAGATTATCATATGTTTTTATGATGGCGTCTCTCACAGATAAAAATGTCTTTTCACGATCTGTATGAGCGCCTCCTAATGGTTCTTTTATAATTTCATCAACAAGCTTTAATTTTTTCATATCAGGAGCAGTTAACTTAAGCGCTTCTGCTGCTTGTTCTTTATACTCCCAACTACGCCATAAAATTGAGGAACATGACTCAGGAGAAATTACAGAATACCAAGTGTTTTCTAACATCATGACTCGATCTCCTACACCAATACCTAGAGCTCCACCAGAAGCACCTTCACCAATAATAACAGTTATAATTGGTACTTTTAATCGGGTCATTTCTAAAATATTTCTTGCAATAGCTTCACCTTGTCCGCGTTCTTCAGCTTCGAAACCAGGATAAGCACCAGGAGTATCTATTAAGGTAACTACTGGAATTCCAAATTTTTCTGCAGATTTCATTAAACGCAAAGCCTTACGATACCCTTCAGGATTAGACATACCAAAATTTCTATATTGCCTCGTTTTGGTATTGTAGCCTTTTTGTTGACCAATGAACATAAAACTTTGGTCGCCAATTTTACCTAAACCACCTATCATAGCTTTGTCGTCTTTAACATTTCTATCGCCATGAAGCTCTAAAAATGAATCACCACAAAGTGCTTTAATATGATCTAATGTATAGGGTCTGTTTGGATGACGAGACAGTTGAACACGTTGCCATGCTGTAAGGTTTTTATATATATCCTTTTTAGTTTCAACTAATTTTTTTTCAATCTTCTTACAAGTTTCAGTGACATCAACATCACTTTCCTCTCCAATGATTTGACATTTTTCTAGTTGATCTTGCAATTCTTTTATAGGAAGTTCAAATTCTAAGTATTCCATTTAAACAATTGTTTAGTTTTAGTTAGCTTACAAAACTACATATTTTTTAGATTGTAGGCACGAGAAAGGTAAGTTCGATTTCGAGGTTTAACAAAAATAATGAATATCATAATACCAAGACAAACTTTAATCAGTTTTATCGCTTGTTGTAGACAGCTTATTTTTCCGTTTATAATTTTTCAAAAAGGCATCCATTAGTACAGTTATCAAGATTAAGATAGCGCCATAATAAAACTGAGTACTCATTATTTCTGTTTCAGGAAACAATAGTAGTGCTAGAGCAATTCCATAAATAGGCTCTAAGTTATACGTTAAAATCACTGTATATGGACTAATTAATCGCATCACATCAACTGCGCCAATAAAGGCATAGGCTGTACAAATTGAAGCCAATATAAATAGGTAAATCCAATCTAAAGTACTAAGACTAAAAAATTCTAAACTAAAACCATCTTTGAATAAGAGAATGAAAAGGGTTATAAAAACCACACCACTTATAAATTCATAAAATGAAATCACTGTGGCTTGATGTACCTCTATAAACCGACCATTAATTACTGCGAATAATGTTGAAAAAAGCGCTGAGGAAATTCCTAAAAGAATACCATTTACATATTTAATTTCGCTTTGAGTAATGAGAAACACTCCTATAATCACAATGATTCCGAAAATAATCTCGTACCAAATAATCCGTCGTTTATAAATTAAGGGTTCTATAAATGACGCAAAAAAGGCTCCAGTTGAAAACATGGCTAAAGTAATAGATATGTTGGATTGATTAATCGCTTCAAAAAAAGTAATCCAATGTAAAGCGATAATAATTCCGGCTCCAAAAAACTTCAGTTTAGTCTTAGTATCAACTTTTATTTTCAGTTTGATAAACTTAATATATCCGAACATTAAAATGCCAGCAATTAACATGCGATACCAAACTAAATCAACCGAACCTATAGATATTTTTTTACCTAAAATAGCAGTAAAACCAGCAATAAATACTAAAAAATGAAGATGAAGATAATTCTTAGTTTTAGCGTTTAGCATTATAAAGAAGATATGCAGCTAATATACCAAAAACCAAATTAGGAAACCAAACTGCGATGATTGGTGAAAAATCCGATTGCTCAGCCATTACCCCAAATACTTTATCAAAAAACACATATACCATCGCAATAGTAATTCCGAAGGCCAAATTTACGCCCATTCCTCCTCTTCTCTTTACTGAAGACACTGCAACTGCAATTATGGTTAGGATAAATACTGAAACTGGCAAACTCCATTTTTTATATTTTACCACTTCATAACGACCAATATTAGAAGACCCTCTTCGCTTTTCTTTTTCAATAAATCTATTGAGTTCGCCATATTGAAGTGTTTCCGCAATGTAAGTCACAGGTGTTAAATCGTCGACATCAAAAGGAAATAAAGTATCTTTCCTACGAGTTGTTTCTATGATATCATTGTTAACTCCAACAATTCGTTTTTCATAATTAACAAGTTTGTATATCGTATCTGAATAGGTAATTGAATTCGCAGAAATTTTATATATCAATTTATTACCTTCAAAATGTTCAAGTGTGAAGTTATTTCCACGCTTGGATTTTGGATCAAAACTACTCACATAAATAAAGTCGTTATCATTTATTTGACGATAAATATTCTGAGTTTGCGTGACGTCCTTCTTACTACTTAAATATTTATACTTAAACGCATTAAAACCTTTACTAGCTTTTGGAGTAATGTATAACCCAAGAATCAAAGCAAAAGCAGCTACAATAGTCGCACCAATTAAGTAAGGTCTTAAAAATCTAGTGAAAGACACACCAGAACTTAAAAACGCAACTATCTCTGTATTGTTAGCTAGTTTAGAGGTAAACCAAATAACGGATAAAAATAAAAATATAGGAAACAATAGGTTTGCAAAATAGATAGTAAAATCTAAATAATATTGTGCTACTGCTGGAAAAGGAACTTCATGAGCCAAGATACTTCCAATTTTTTCAGCAAGATTAACTGTAATTCCAATAGGAATAAACAGTAGTAACATCATCAAAAATGTGAACAAGTAACGTTTTAATATGTACCAATCAAGTATTTTCAGCATTATAAGCGCTTATCCATTTGTTTTACCATTTTATCTTTCCATTCTCTAAAATCTCCTGCTAAGATATGTTTTCTAGCTTCTCTAGTCAACCATAGGTAAAATCCTAGGTTATGAATCGTTGCAATTTGCTTACCTAATAATTCATTTACCGTAAATAAATGCCTGAGGTAAGCCTTGCTGTATTCTGTATCTACAAAAGTGATTGCCATCTCATCTATAGGAGAAAAATCATCTGCCCACTTTAGATTTTTAATATTGATAGAACCATGAGCCGTAAATAACATCCCATTTCTAGCGTTTCTAGTAGGCATCACGCAATCAAACATATCAACACCCAAGGCAATGTTTTCCAGGATATTAATTGGAGTTCCAACTCCCATTAAATATCTAGGTTTATCCCAAGGCAATATCTCACAAACGACATCTGTCATGGCATACATTTCTTCGGCTGGTTCACCCACAGACAAACCACCAATTGCATTTCCTTGAGCTCCAGCATTTGCTATATATTCAGCAGATTGTTGCCTTAAATCTTTATATGTACTGCCTTGAACAATTGGAAAAAATGTTTGTTCATAATCATATTTAAAAGGCGTTTTATCCAAATGGGTTAAACAACGCTCTAACCAACGATGTGTCATGTGCATCGAACGTTTGGCATAATTATACTCACATGGATAAGGGGTACATTCATCGAATGCCATAATAATATCTGCGCCAATACTCCTCTGAATTTCCATCACGTTTTCTGGTGTAAACACATGATAACTTCCATCAATATGTGATTTAAATTTCACACCTTCTTCCTTTATTTTTCTATTGGCTGAAAGTGAATAGACTTGATAACCACCAGAATCGGTTAAAATGTTTCTATCCCAATTCATGAATTTATGCAAGCCACCTGCTTTTTCCAGAATAGGGGTCTGTGGTCTTAAAAATAAATGATAGGTATTACCTAAAATTATATCTGGATTGATATCATTTTTAAGTTCACGTTGGTGCACTCCTTTAACAGAGGCCACCGTTCCAACTGGCATAAATATTGGTGTCTCAATTTGACCATGATCTGTAGTTATTACTCCAGCTCTGGCTTTACTTTGAGGATCACTAGCTTTTAATTCAAAATTCATAAAATAGACACTTCAGTGAGCAAAGATAATTATCTAGATGTATTATGGTCTTAAACATTTAATAAAATTATAGGACTAAAAACTTAAAACTCAGATTCATAATTTTAAATCGCTTTTAAATTGTTAGCAACTGACTGAAATCGTTAATAAGTGACCTGTTTCTATTTTTGATTAGGCTGATGAAACCTTTATTTTTGGTGCTGAAATTACTCACTCTATTTTTATGCCAAATACACAACAATTACAAGATTTTACAACTCAAGTTCGTAGAGATATATTGCGAATGGTACACAAAGTCAACTCAGGTCATCCTGGAGGTTCTTTGGGATGTGCTGAATTTTTCGTTACCTTATATCAAGACATTATGGATAGAAAAGACACCTTTGATATGGATGGAATTGGTGAAGACCTTTTCTTCCTTTCCAATGGTCATATTTCTCCTGTTTTTTATAGTGTTCTTGCCAGATCAGCATATTTCCCGGTTGACGCATTAAACACTTTTCGTTTAATTAATACGAGATCACAAGGTCACCCAACAACTCACGAAGGGTTACCTGGTGTTCGTGTGGCTTCTGGTTCTCTCGGACAAGGATTTAGTGTTGCATTAGGAGCTGCTCAAACTAAGAAATTGAATAACGACAATCATCTAGTTTACAGTTTACATGGTGATGGCGAATTACAAGAAGGTCAAAACTGGGAAGGTATTATGTATGCAGCAGCAAACAAGGTTGATAATATCATTTCTACAATTGATTTAAACGGACAACAAATTGATGGTTCAACTGATGATGTCTTACCGATGGGTAGTATAAGAGCTAAATTTGAAGCTTTTGGATGGACTGTTGTTGATATTGAACATGGTAATGATATTGAAGCTATTTTAAAAGGAATGGCTGAAGCTAAAGCATTAACAGGGAAAGGTAAACCAGTTTGCGTATTACTAAAAACAGTCATGGGTAATGGTGTAGACTTTATGATGCATACTCACGCTTGGCATGGTAAAGCTCCAAATGATGAGCAATTAGAAATTGGTTTAGCACAAAATGCTGAAACGTTAGGAGACTATTAACCATCAATCAAGAAATCGAAATGAAAACATATACAAATACAGGAAATAAAGATACACGCTCAGGTTTTGGAGCTGGATTAACAGAATTAGGTAAAACCAATACAAATGTTGTTGCTCTTTGCGCAGATTTAATTGGTTCCCTTAAAATGGATGACTTTAAAGCCAATCATCCTGAACGGTTTTTTCAAGTTGGAATTGCTGAAGCCAATATGATTGGTTTAGCCGCTGGAATGACAATTGGTGGAAAAATTCCATTTACAGGAACATTTGCTAACTTCTCTACGGGTCGTGTTTATGATCAAATAAGACAAAGTGTTGCATATTCTGACAAGAATGTAAAAATCTGTGCATCACATGCTGGATTAACTTTAGGTGAAGATGGAGCAACACATCAAATTCTTGAAGATATTGGTTTAATGAAAATGTTACCAGGAATGACAGTAATCAATACCTGCGATTACAATCAAACTAAAGCAGCTACTATTGCAATTGCAGAACATCATGGACCAGTTTACTTACGATTTGGAAGACCAAAAGTAGCAAACTTTACTCCTGAAAATCAAACATTTGAAATTGGGAAAGCGGTTAAATTAACCGAAGGTTCTGACATCACCATTGTTGCTACTGGTCATTTAGTTTGGGAAGCCCTTGAAGCTGCAAAAACACTTCATGAAAAGGGAATTTCAGCCGAAGTTATCAATATTCATACTATTAAACCTTTAGATGACAAAGCTATTTTAGATTCGGTTTCTAAGACAGGCTGCATAGTTACTGCTGAAGAGCATAACCATTTAGGTGGTTTAGGAGAAAGCATAGCTAGAGTATTAGCTCAACACCATCCAACACCTCAAGAATTTGTAGCTACCAATGATACCTTTGGAGAATCTGGTACACCAGCGCAATTAATGGATAAATATGGTCTTAATGCAAAGGCTATTGTACACGCTTCGGAAAAGGTATTAAAAAGAAAATGATATTTAAGTAACATAATTATATGAAAATCTAGCTTTGACGAGCTAGATTTTTTTGTTTATACCTTTTTAACTCAATTGACTATTTTCAGGAAAAAGAAATAATAGTCGTTTGGCAACGTTTTTGATATTATACATAAAAATCACAAAAAACGAATATTATGCAAAAATTAGTAATTAGCACATTTGTATTAGCGTTATTATGTTTTAATGTTAATGCTCAAGAAGGAACTTCATTTGGAATTAAAGCAGGTCTTAATTACAATGCCAATGGTAATTATTTCGAATCTATTGGTGATAATGCCAAAAATCCAGATCGCAATATTGGTTATCATATAGGTGTTTTTGGTAAATTTGGAAATCAACTTTTCTTCCGACCAGAATTAATCTATACAGCTACTAAAAGTAGTTATGACAGTGATGATTTCTCTATGAAAAAGATTGATGCTCCTTTATTAATTGGAGCAAAAATACTCGGGCCAGTTAGTGTTTTTGCAGGACCATCATTACAATACATTCTAAATTCTGAATTTGATGGAATTGATATTAATAACGTTGAAGACGATTTCTCAATTGGACTGAACTTTGGTATTGGAGTGAATCTAAATAAAATTGGAATTGATTTGAGATATGAACGAGGCTTTAGTAATAACGAAGCTATTTTTATTGATAACAATCTTGGAAATGGATTATTTAGTAGAATTGATACAAGACCAGATCAGTTAATACTTAGCTTATCTGTTGCACTATAGTATTAAATTAAGCACATAAAAAAAGCCGCAAATTGCGGCTTTTTTCTATTTAATTATCATCTTGGTTGGATAATGCTGTACTAAAATCTAAGTAATTAGGTATACCATCGTCATCAGTATCATCGTTAGTAGGATCTCCATCATTATCAATATCTTCAAAACGCGTAAAAACGCCATCACCATCGTCGTCTACATCAATAAAATCTGGCACACCATCACTATCAGTATCATCATCATATACATCACCATTCCCATTTATATCTTCTACAAATGACATTACAAAATCAGCATCATGATCATTAGGTTCAGCGGTATATAATTCAAATTTAAAAATAAGATTTGCATATTGCGGAACACCAATTGGAGGCACATTAAAATAAGCCAGTCCTGATGGTATGAACATAACACCTAAGCCATAATCATTATATGAAAATGTTCCATCTTCATTCTCAACTTGGCTGGCTGCTGTTCCAAAATTTGGCAATGCCTCTCTCCAAGCCTGAATTAGACCAATAAGATCTAAACTTGTTGGATTAGCAGTGCTATCGAAATCTTCACCATCAAATAAGTTACCAAAATAATTAACGTTTACAGTATCTGATGAATTTGGAGCATCTCCTCCACCATGATTCAGTTTAAGGGTATAATATTCATACTCAATATCTACTATTTCTGTAGTATGTATCTCCACATCATCAATCAATAAGGTGTTTATATCCGGATTAGGCAAATCTAGATAATTACCATTATCATCAGTAGGTAACTCAGTAATCATAATATCATCGTATGTATAATTACCTGGAGTTTCAAAAAAGGAAGAATTATAGTAATGTGTACTCAAATAATTCAATAAAGAATCTTTATCAGCAGCTTGCTGGATTGTTCTATCTCTTGGTGGTGCAACTTCAAAGCTATCATCATCCTTTTTACAAGAGGTGAAACACAAAACAGAAAGTAGGAGAACCACTATGGAATTTCTAAACGTCATAATTAGGTTTGTTTTCTTTAACATACATTCAAAATATTGCGACCTATTTTAAATGAAACAATATTGCTTATTTTTAGGCTGCAAGATACAATAATATATATTTTTGCATCAAACAATTAACGCCATTTTCACAACTTTAATATGCGAGTAGACAAATACCTTTGGTGCGTAAGATATTTTAAGACCAGAAGCCTTGCAACTAATGCGTGTAAAAAAGGTCATGTGAAAGTAAATGACCAAGTTGTAAAAGCAAGTAGAGAGGTCTATCCTACTGATAAAATTGAGTTGCGCAAAGATCAGATTAATTATATTATTATAGTTAATGACCTTCCAGAAAGTAGAGTTGGCGCTAAATTAGTAGATATTTATAGAACAGATAAAACTCCAAAAGAAGCTTTTGAAGCTAAAGATTTATTAAAATATTCAAAAGACTATTATAGAAAAAAAGGAGTTGGAAGACCAACCAAAAAAGACAGGAGAGATATAGATGACTTTTATGAAACGCCTGAAGAAGATATTTAAAATTTAACAGACATTCATAAACTCTTTTTTATCTTTGATAAAATCATAACTAGCATGAGCATTACAAAAAATACTATACTCAACCATCAAGAAATTCAACACAAAATAAGACGTATTGCTTACCAGATTTATGAAAGTAATGTTTATGAAGATGAAATCATTTTGGCAGGTGTTCAAGACAATGGATTCTTACTAGCAAAAAAACTAAAACAAAATTTAGAAAAAATATCAGGTATTAAACCAATATTATGTAAAGTCGTCATCGACAAAAAGAACCCACTTGCTGATATTACAACATCACTTAGTAAAGAAGACTATACAAATAAATCCTTGGTTTTAGTAGATGACGTTTTAAGTTCAGGAAGCACACTCATTTATGGTGTCAAGCATTTTTTGGATGTTCCACTAAAACAATTTAAAACTGCAGTTTTAGTCAATCGGAATCATAAAAAATACCCTGTTAAAGCTGATTTTAAGGGTATTTCACTATCAACTTCGTTAAATGAACATGTTGAAGTAACCTTATCAGGAAAGCAATTTGAAGCGTACTTAAAATAGTTTTAGTAATATAGATTCTACAACGTCTACTACAGATAAATCATCTGTTTTTATTACCATATCAGATTGCTCATAAATTGGAGCTCTTTCAAACAAATGTTTTCCTATAAATTCTGATAAGTTGTCTTTGGCTTGAATATGAGAGATTAATGGTCTAGTAGATTTCTCAGCAAATAAGCGTTCAGTTAGATTTTGGATAGATGACTTAAGATAAATCATTTTAGAATAATCCGCTTCTTTTATGACATTCAAATTATTACCATAACAAGGTGTTCCTCCTCCCAAAGATACAATGGTGTTTCTTTTGTTTATCACTTCCTTTAATAAACGACTTTCTTGTTTTCTAAAATAGATTTCTCCTTTAACTTTAAATATGTCACTTACCGTCATATTAACATTGCTTTCAATATAGTTATCAAAATCAATAAAATTATAATTTAAAATCTCTGATAATTTTCTACCAACAGAAGACTTTCCTGAACCCATATATCCTACTAAAATAAGTGTCATTTTGTTGTTATAAATTGATTATTAAAAACATAAGTATAGTCATCACAAAAAAACAAAAAAATATCCAATAATAGGTTTGGATTATTAATTAAACGTTTTATATTTGCACCCTCGTTTAAGAGACTTATTGACCAGTTAGCTCAGTTGGTAGAGCATCTCCCTTTTAAGGAGAGGGTCCTGGGTTCGAGCCCCAGACTGGTCACCACAAAAAATCGTTAAGCTTTCGCTTAACTTTTTTTTTATCTTTACTTAAATAATGCGCACGTGGCGGAATTGGTAGACGCGCCAGCTTGAGGGGTTGGTGGACATTAGTCCGTGGAAGTTCGAGTCTTCTCGTGCGCACTTGTAAATTTTTATTATAAATCTTCTTCCCATCGGTCAACAATGTTGATAGTTTTACTATTAAAAAAATCTTAAAATATGGTTCATAACCAAAAATTGTTTAGTTTTGTTTAACCTTTTTAAACTAAAAATGAACAATATTAAAAGCACGTTTAGTATTAAAGATCTTGAAAATCTCACTGGTATAAAGGCACACACTATCAGAATTTGGGAAAAAAGATATAACTTACTAAAACCAGAACGCACAGATACTAATATCAGATATTACAGTTTAGCTAACCTTCAAAAGCTACTCAACATAAGTTATTTAAATAGTAACGGTTATAAAATATCTAAAATAGCTTCAATAGATAGTAATGACATTCCTCAACTCGTAAAAGAAGTTGCGCAAAGTGATGTTACCAATAATCATGCTATTGATACGTTTAAACTTTCAATGATCAATTTCGATCAACAATTATTTTATGATACTTATGATAGCTTAATAAAAGAGAAATCTTTTAGCGAGATTTTTTATCAAGATTTAATTCCTCTGCTTTCTGAAATAGGAATGCTCTGGCAAACGGATACGATTACTCCCGCTCACGAGCATTTTTTAACATCACTAATAAGACAGAAAATTTTGGTGAGTACAGAGTTGATTCAATCTAAAAATCAAACACTTACAAATGAAGTTTATGTGCTTTACCTTCCAGACAATGAGGTTCATGAGTTAGGATTGATGATGATTAATTATGAACTAATATCTAAAGGATATCATTGTGTTTTTTTAGGACAAAGTGTTCCCATAGAAGGCCTTAAAGATCTTCTTAATTTTTACGACAATATCACTTTTATTTCGTACTTTACTGTAAAGCCTGAAAAAGATGCTGTTCTAGATTATATTGAAGAATTCAAAGAAAATTTACTTATTAAAAATTCCATTAAATTTTGGATTTTAGGCCGAAGACTAAATGAAATTGATTTAAATTCATTACCAAAACAAATTGTTCCTTTTAAAACAATTGAAGATTTAGTTAAAAAACTCTAAAATTTACGTACTAAAGTTAAATTTGTTTAACTTTTTTGTAAATTTGCTAAACAATGAAAACACGCGTTGCTATAATCGGTTCTGGGTTCTCAGCTTTATCTGCTTCTTGCTATTTAGCAAAAGACGGATATGATGTGTCTATTTTTGAAAAAAATGCGACAGTTGGTGGACGATGTAGGCAATTAAAGAAAGAAGGATTCACGTTTGATATAGGTCCGAGTTGGTATTGGATGCCAGATATTTTTGAAAAATTCTTTGGTGATTTTAGCAAATCAACTTCAGACTATTACAAACTTGATAAACTTAGTCCAGCGTATAAAATATTTTTTAAAGACGACACTATTACTATTGGAGATACGCTCGATAAAATTTGTGAAGAATTCGATCGTATTGAATCTGGAAGTTCTAAACCACTAAGAAAATTTATAAATAAAGCTGCCAGTAATTATGATATCGCTATTAATAAAGTAGTTTTAAAACCAGGAATTTCACCATTTGAATTGGTGACGCCCGAAACTGCTTTGCGTGTTGATCAATTTTTTAAGACAATTAGTGGAGACATAAGAAAGCACTTTAAAAACCCAAAACTTATATCAACTCTAGAATTTCCTGTCCTTTTTTTAGGCGCTAAACCTAGTAACACACCATCCTTTTATAATTTTATGAACTATGCCGATTTTGGATTAGGCACTTGGCATCCAAAAGGTGGCATGTATGAAATAATTAAAGCAATGGTTTCATTAGCGCAAAGTTTAGGTGTTCAAATTCACACTAATTGTCCAGTTGAAAAAATTGAAGTAGAGCATAAAAATGTAACATCAATCTCAGTTAATGGAGAATTAAAACAATTTGATATTGTACTATCTGGAGCAGACTATCATCATTCTGAAACCTTATTAGATCAAAAGTATCGTCAATATTCTGAATCGTATTGGAGTAAAAAAACATTTGCTCCTTCTTCACTCCTATTTTATATAGGATTTGATAAAAAACTAAAAAACATAGAACATCATAATTTGTTTTTTGATACTAATTTTGAAACGCATGCTGAAGACATTTATGATAATCCTCAATGGCCAAAAGATCCTTTGTTCTATGCGAATTTTCCATCAGTAACAGATGACTCAATGTCTCCAGCCAATTGCGAGACTGGTTTTTTCTTAATTCCAATCGCTCCAGGAATTGAAGACACTGAAGAATTAAGAGCACAATATTTCGATATAATCATGTCTCGTTTCGAAAAACTTACAAATCAAACCATTAAAAAAAATATTACCTTTAAAGAGTCTTTCTGCGTGAACGATTTTATCAAAGATTACAATTCATATAAAGGAAATGCTTATGGTATGGCAAATACGCTTTCTCAAACTGCATTTTTAAGACCTAAACTGAAAAGTAAAAAGGTAAACAACCTTTATTTCACAGGGCAACTAACAGTACCAGGACCTGGAGTACCTCCTGCTCTTATCTCTGGGAAATTAGTAGCAAAACTTATAAAAAAACACCATAAAAATTAATATGAAAGCCATTTTTGATACCGTTTCATACCAATGTAGTAAGACTGTGACACAATCTTACAGCACCTCATTCTCGTTAGCTACAAAAATGCTATCCAACTCAATACGACAAGATATATACAACATTTATGGGTTTGTAAGATTCGCAGATGAAATTGTAGATAGTTTCCACGATTATGATAAAGAGTTATTATTTAATAATTTCTCAAATGATTTAGAATTAGCACTAGAATATAAAATTAGTTTAAATCCAATTTTAAATGCTTTTCAAGAAACATTTCATAGGTACGACATTGACAAAAGTTTAGTGGATGCCTTCATGAAAAGTATGCGTCTTGATCTATACAAACAAAATTATTTAACAGATTCGGAGTATAAAGATTATATTTATGGCTCAGCTGATGTCGTAGGATTAATGTGTTTAAAAGTGTTTGTAAAAGGTGATAAAGAAAAATATAATGAACTAAAAGATTCAGCAATGAGTTTAGGTTCAGCCTTTCAAAAAGTGAATTTCTTAAGAGATTTAAAAGCCGATTTCGAAGATTTAAGTAGGACTTATTTCCCGAATACAGATTTAAATCAATTAGATGAAAATTCTAAACAAAGGATTATTGATGATATAGAAAGTGATTTCGCAAAAGGTCTCAATGGTATTAAAAATTTACCTATTGAAGCTAAATTTGGTGTATTTATGGCTTACAGATATTACAGGCAATTACTCAAGAAATTAAAGAAAACACCAGCTTTAGAAATAAAATCAACTAGAATTAGAGTCCCAAACTATAAGAAGTTTGAATTGCTCACTAGAAGTTATGTTAAGTATCAATTAAATCTATTATAATCTTATGCAAACTGTATTGTGGATTATTATTTTTTTAGGTGTCTTTTGCACTATGGAATTTATGGCGTGGTTTACTCATAAATACGTCATGCATGGTTTTTTATGGAGTTTGCATAAGGACCATCACCATAAAGATCACGATAGTTGGTTTGAACGTAATGATGCCTTTTTTATTTTTTATGCCGTCGTAAGTATGACTTGCTTTTACCTATGGAGCTATGAAAATATGTGGTTTTGTTTACCTATCGCACTAGGAATTATGGCCTATGGAGCTACCTATTTTTTAGTCCATGATATTTTTATTCATCAACGTTTCAAAATCTTTAGAAATGCTGATAACTGGTATGCAAAAGGTGTAAGACGTGCTCACAAAATTCATCACAAGCATTTAGGTAAAGCTGATGGTGAATGCTTTGGGATGTTATTCGTACCTTTCAAATATTTCAAAAAATAATAGTTTTTTATGTCTGAAAGTGCCCATTTCGATTACATCATCATTGGAAATGGTTTAGCTGGTTTTCAACTCGCTTTAAAGTTTTCTGAAGATGCGGATTTTAATGCTAAGAAAATTGCGCTAATTGATCTTTCAGAAAAAAACACTAACGACAAAACTTGGAGTTTTTGGCAAAAAGGTAATTCACAATGGAATTCTATCATTCAAAAATCTTGGAAAAAGGCCGCTATTATAACCTCAACAAAAGATATAAGTTTAGAGTTAAATCCCTATACGTACAACACAGTAAAAGCTTTAGATTTTTATAACAAAGCCAAAACACAACTTCACAACAAGGAAAACTTTAGTTTTATTCTTGAAAATGTAATTTCGATTGTAGAAAATAAAACTGCTTTAGTTACAACTAATAAAAACACATACTCGGCTTCTCATGTTTTTGACAGCCGTGTTCCAAAGGAGTTTTCAACAGAAAAAGACACAAGTATTTCAGTCCTTCAGCATTTTAAAGGTTGGCTTATTAAAACCAATAAGGATGCCTTTGATGACACTAAAGTTGTCATGATGGATTACCGTTTAAAAGATGGAAATCAAACTACATTTATGTATGTCTTACCATTTTCAAAAACTGAAGCTTTAGTAGAATTCACCTATTTTACTGAAAATCTTGTGGACGAACAAGTTTACGATAACTACATTAAAACCTACATTAAAGACTATCTTCAAATAGACAACTATTCTATTCTAGAAACTGAACAAGGTCAAATTCCAATGACCAATTATAACTTTGGAAAATTCAACACCAAAACAATTACTAAAATAGGAACTGGAGGCGGTTGGGTTAAAGGCTCTACAGGTTATTCTTTTAAACATACAGAGAAAAAAGTTACGAAGATTATAGAAAATCTTAAATCCAATCAATCGCCTTCACACAAGTTATTCAGACGTAAATATAAATTTTACGACAAAGTATTTTTAAAAGTACTCAAAGATGAAAATCAGAAGGGAGAATGGATTTTTGAACAGTTTTACAGCAAAAATACTGTTCAAACTATGTTCCGGTTTTTAGATGAAGAATCCACTTTTTTAGAAGACTTAAAAATTATGTGGTCTTTGTTTTCATGGTCATTTATCAAAGCCTTTTTTAAAACGCTTTAAGTAAATTATCAAGCGTATTGGTTACACTTTCATTATTCCAATCTGCTGGTCCTGATTTATCAATCACAATCTCACCCTTTTTATCTATTACAAAAGTTCTAGGTATTGAAGTTACATCAAATTCTTTAGGATAATCAGTTAATGATTGGTATACCTTAAAACTATATTCTTTTTTGGACATAAACTTTTTAATGACTAAAACATCTTCATTAGAAACAAATAAAAATACAACATCAGCATTATCCTTGTATTTCTGATAGAGTAATTCCATACTTGGCATTTCTGCAATGCATGGTGGACACCAAGTAGCCCAAAAATTAATCACAACTACTTTTCCCTTTGCAGAATTAAAATCAAAATTGATTGCAGAAACATCTCTTAATTTCCAATCATAATTTGAAATAATTTTGCGCTCAGTATGGTCAATTACAGATGGCTTTACGAGTAAAACAATACCTTTATTTATAACAACTTGTATTGGTTTTCTTGTCTGTGGAATAATCAATAGCACAATGAAAACTATAAAAATAAGATTGTAAATTTTTGATTTTTTTGATTTTGCCATAAGAGTTTAAAATAGAAACGCATTACCATAGTCGATAATGCGCTTCAAATCTAACAACAAAACTTTAAATTTTGCTTTATTAATTCCTAATTAGTTTCTAGTAACTGAACCAGAAATAACATGTACTGGACCTGTTCCCATTGCAATAGTTGTATGAGTCATTGCTGTCGTTGGTACCATATGGGCTAGTGGCTTTAATGTAAATGGCATTGGACTATTATCTGGACTAGGTTCAACCGAAATCACAATTGTAGCTCCTCTTAAGTCTGTTGGAAACGTCATACCTGCTGGAGCATTTTGCAAATAGTCTTCTCCTGGATAACCAGGACCATTTCCAGCATCACCTTTAAAAACTGAAGTTGCAGCATTGTCATCAGCTGCTGCTGGATCTAAAAAAGTTCCTGTACTAATAGGAGTATCTCCTAATACAGCCCAACCTTCATACTTCCATCCATCGGCTAAAACAGGTAAATCTAATCCAGTCATTCCCATTCCACTAGAGTTATCTAAAAACCAAACACCACTTTCTTCATTCGTATCATCTGTATCGGTAGGTGTCGCCAGAATATATGCTCCTGTTGAAGCACTAAAATCTCCAACAATTCCATTAGAATCTACATTAGCTAAAGTACCTGAAAAATCTCCTGCTAAAATTTTTGTTGCGGCTGGCGCAGGATCAGTATCTACAGCAGGTTCAATAGAAAGCACAAAAGTGGTTGCACTATTTAATTGGGTAGTATTTACAGAAAACGTCTGCGGAAACGCAACACTAGAAAAAGTTCCAGTTGATATTGGAGAACCATCTACAATTATCCAACCTTCATACACATAGTCATTTCCTAGAGGTTCTAAACCGTTAAGGTTAAGTACTAAATCTGAATTTGTAGGAACTGAAGCACTATTATCATCATCACTACTGCAAGAAGTGGCTACAAAACCTAGAGCCAAAACTGCTAAAAACATTTTTTTAATCATCATATCTAATTTTAAAGTTATTTTATGCTTCAAAATTATCGATTGCGATTATGATTAAATGTTAGCTAGCTAACACAACTGAAATTTTATGCAGATTTTTTTAAGATTCTGATTTCCTTTCGGTTGAAATTGATATAATTTTCTTCTTTAAGTTCATTAAGTAGAATATTAAGTGTTGGTCGTGAGGTACCAATTAAACAAGCAATGTCTTTTTGTGTGTATGGATGTTTAATAACATGATCACCTGTTTTCTCACAATCATATCCATAATCTGCACACAATTCATCTAAAAACTCAACCAATCTTGTTTTGGTGTCTTTAAATAATAAGAGCTGAAGTCTGCGTTCTAGTTTTTTAAATTTAAATCCGATAAACTTATACACTTTAAAGCTAAAACTTTGATTGTCTCGCATTAAATCATGCATTGTAGTTACTCCTATTGGACAAATAGAAGTAGAATTATCTATAGATTGTGCAAATTCATCACGCTTTATATCTCCTAGTATTGCTTTCTCTCCAAACAATTCACCTTTTGACAAAATAGCTTTTACAATTTCATCACCATTTTCGTTATAGTAACCAATCTTAACTTTTCCTTTTTCGATGAGATAGACTTTGTTGGCAGAATCGTCTTCAAAGTAGATATAGTCCTTCTTTTTATAGGCATCAAAATCATGTTCGTTTTTATACGCTTTGAATTTATGCGGACAAAGCACTTTAAATAAATTAACATCATCAAAGAACCAAATGGATTGCATTAGTAGAATTATTTATTATTAGACTCTATTCAAGTCGAATTAAAACAGTAATACTTACAATGTTAACCTAAAAAAAAGCCCTTGATATCTCAAGAGCTTTTTTTGTTATCTAGTGCTTAAAACTAAGCAGCATTTTCTTTTTTAATTAAGTTTAACGCAGAACCTTCATTATACCAATCTATTTGAGATTGATTATAGGTATGGTTTACTTTTATGGTGTCTGAACTTCCATCAGCATGAACCAATTCAATAGTTAATTGCTTATCAGGACTAAATTCATTCAAATCTAAAAAGTTAAATGTATCATCCTCTTGGATCAAATCATAATCACTTTCATTAGCAAAAGTTAATCCTAACATCCCTTGTTTTTTCAGGTTTGTTTCATGAATACGTGCAAATGATTTTACAATCACAGCAGCAACACCTAAATGACGAGGTTGCATTGCAGCATGTTCACGAGAAGACCCTTCTCCATAATTATGATCTCCAACAACTATAGATTTAATTCCCGCTGCTTTATAAGCTCTTGCAGTATCAGGAACACCTCCAAAATCTCCTGTTAGTTGATTTTTAACGAAGTTTGTTTTCTTTCCAAAAGCATTTACAGCACCAATTAAAGTGTTGTTGGCAATATTATCTAAATGTCCACGGAAACGCAACCAAGGTCCAGCCATACTGATATGATCTGTTGTACATTTTCCGAAGGCTTTAATTAATAGTTTAGCACCAGTAATTGTATTTCCTAGAGGCACGAAAGGTGTTAATAATTGCAATCGTTCTGAGTCTGAAGCCACTTTTACTTCTACTCCACTACCATCTGCCATAGGTGCTAAAAACCCATTGTCTTTAACATCAAAACCTTTAGGTGGTAATTCCCATCCAGTTGGTTCGTCTAGCATCACTTCTTCTCCGTTTTCATTGATTAAAGCATCCGTCATCGGATTAAAATCTAAACGTCCAGCCAACGCAATCGCAGCTGTTAATTCTGGTGAAGCAACAAACGCATGCGTATTTGGGTTTCCATCGGCACGTTTTGCAAAGTTTCTATTAAATGAATGCACAATACTATTTTTTGGCGCATTTTTTGGATCTTCATAACGAGCCCATTGTCCAATACATGGTCCACAAGCATTCGTAAAAATCTTAGCATCTAGTTTTTCAAAAATTTGGAGGATTCCATCACGCTCTGCAGTGTAACGAACCTGCTCAGAACCTGGATTAATTCCTAATTCAGATTTCATCTTCACACCTTTATCAATAGCTTGTTGTGCCACAGAAGATGCACGTGATAAATCTTCATAAGACGAATTGGTACACGACCCAATTAAGCCCCATTCTACTTTAATTGGCCAATCATTAGCCTTTGCTTTTTCAGTCATTGCTGAACCAACTGCAGTAGATAAATCTGGCGTAAAAGGACCATTTAATAAAGGGCCTAATTCAGATAAATTAATATCAATTACTTGATCAAAATATTGCTCAGGATTTGCATATACTTCAGCATCACCAGTTAAATAATCTTTAATTTGGTTTGCTGCGTCTGCAACATCTGCTCTATCTGTTGAACGTAAATAACGTTCCATAGATTCGTCGTATCCAAACGTAGACGTTGTTGCTCCAATTTCGGCTCCCATATTACAGATTGTTCCTTTTCCTGTGCAAGACATTCCTGTTGCACCTGAACCAAAATATTCAACAATTGCTCCAGTTCCTCCTTTAACAGTAAGTATATCTGCTACTTTTAAAATCACATCTTTAGGTGCCGTCCAACCCGAAAGTTTCCCAGTTAATCTGACACCAATAAGTTTAGGGAATTTTAATTCCCAAGCCATTCCTGCCATCACGTCAACGGCATCTGCTCCTCCTACTCCAATGGCTACCATTCCTAATCCACCAGCATTAACTGTATGTGAATCTGTACCAATCATCATTCCACCAGGAAATGCATAATTTTCTAAAACAACTTGATGAATGATTCCTGCTCCTGGTTTCCAAAATCCAATTCCGTATTTATTAGATACAGACTCTAAAAAATTGAATACTTCATTACTCGTATTAATCGCATGTTGTAAATCTGATGTTGCACCATTTTTTGCTTGAATCAAGTGATCACAATGCACTGTGGTCGGTACTGCAACTTTAGTTTTACCAGCTTGCATAAACTGCAATAAAGCCATTTGTGCTGTTGCATCTTGACATGCTACTCTATCTGGAGCAAAATCTACATAATCTTTTCCTCTAGTGAATGCTTTATTTGGCTTTCCATCCCAAAGGTGTGAATATAAAATCTTTTCTGAAAGTGTAAGTGGTTTACCAACAATGTCACGAGCAGCATCAACGCGCTCAGCCATATTTGAGTAAACTTTTTTAATCATGTCAATATCAAATGCCATATGTATAATTAATAAGAGTGAATATTGGTTTGTTTCCTTGACTTCAAGGACTGCAAAATTACAAATTTTTAGTCAGATTTAAAAATGTGTAACAAAAAGTATCAATTACTGAATATAAATCAACAAATTGTCATTTTTATGATATAAAATTACATTATCATCAATTTTTTAGGATATAAAATAATAAATTAACAATACTGACTATTCAAAGTACTTTTTAATTCTAGAAGAATCCCTTAAATCGGTCATTGGTTTTTCATAAAAACGATACACGACATATGACACTACAAAAACGATAAGTACATAAACTAATAGGTAAATGACCAAATCTAAACCTTCCATTGGTTCTGAAGGAATAAAATATTTCATCAATTGCATGATAATAGAATAGTGAAATACATAGATGGCATAGGATAAAATACTAATGTATGTAATTGGTTTTCTGATTAATTTTGGTGCAGATTTTATCTGACTTAATAATGGTAGTGTACATCCAATTGCTATAGATTTTAATACAAAATACCAAACATTCCAAAATTCAGGATACTCAGTAATAAACCATCCTTTTATGGGAATTAAAAAGTTCATAGCTATTAAAGCGAAAATCCCAAAGCCGCATGCTAGATATCTTATATTATACCAAATCTTAGGTTTAACAATTGAAATGTAAGCCGCTAAAACACCATAATAAATAGCATCAATTCTATAAATCACAATCGATTTCACATTAAGTGTCCAATGTCTCATGTGACGAATAGTTTCCTCATTATTATACCACAACTTACTGAGTATAAACAGCAGCAGAATAAAAAGTGTCACTTGCACAAATAATCGAGGTCGAGATGCTTTTTTTCTAAAAAACAAAACTAAATACATGAGTAATGGTCCTAAAATATAGGCAAACTCTTCAACAGACAAACTCCACGATTCAGGATAAAACCAAGGTAGTTCTGTACTGAAATTATGTAGAAAAAAACCATATTTCCAAAGTTGATCAGGCAATTGGTTCCCTATATAAATGGCAACTATTATATTGATAACTAAAGTCAAATAATAGTTTGGCAACGTTCTAAACCAACGTCTAACCCAAAAATAAGACATGTCTTTAAACGTAAAATCTTTAGACGTATACATTTTGTATAAAATTCTTCCGATTAAAAATCCGCTTAATACAAAAAACACGTCAACACCTAAAATTCCAAAAACACTGAATAGCTTTCGAGTGATACCTCTCATTTCAGGAGCAATCCATAGTGTATGCGAGCACATGACCATAATAATGGCAATAGCTCTCATAAGGTCTAAGCCAAAAATTCGTTTTTCATAATCTATTCGCATCAAAAAAAGCCTTAGTTTTGTTTAGGTAGTTAAATAAAAGATATAAAACTGAGATTCTACTTTTCAGTAGGATTAGTTCAATTTACAATTTTGAGTTCGCCTTTTGGCTTCTCAAAATTGAATTTCACTAAAATGAAGTCCAAAATACTAAAATATACATTGTTGTTCATAGTTTTATTCACTATTGTTGGTGGTATTTACTATTTAAAACTTCCAAATAGACACAAAGCGATTGTAAAAACAAAGCTTTATCATGGTTTTGGTATTGTAGATGAACGATGGAATATTCAATCAAGCGATTCATCAATTCGCTTAATCACTCCAACTTTAGTCATTGACAATATTTATAAATCTATGGAAGGTCCTAAAGTCATCCGTTCATTTCAACTTGATGACTCCAAAAATGAGCTGGTTTGGATCACATCATTTGAAACCAAGGCGTTAAGTACAAATGAAGTTGATCAACTTTCTAACGATTATATCTGTCACACCAATATTGATTTATATGAAGGCGAACATTATTCAAGATGGCAACTAAATGATAGAATTGGTGAACAATATCCACGTTTAACCTCATTGAGTCATGGCATTGAAAGTTATAAATTTCCTGAAGGCTATGGTTTTCCAGTGTTTACGAATGAAAATCTATTGTTAGCAACCCAGTCCTTAAATCACAATATTAAAGGTGATCCATTTGATATAAAGCATGAAGTAAATTTAGGTTTCAAACCACATAGCAAAGATATGAAGCCATTAATGAGCAAAACGGTTTTCGTGATGCTACCTTATGATGCTGAAAATCCGTTTCAAGGTCCAACAGATACTAACCCAAATATGTGCTTACCTGTCGAAACTAAAAATCATGCTTATAAAAATGACAAAGGCGAATCACTTTCTGGACATTGGGTAATTTTCCCAGGAGAGGAAACGTACAGCTATGATATTACACACCAACTTCAATTAAATGATAGCACAACAATGCATCATATTGCCACCCATTTACATCCTTTTGCTGAAACTTTAGCTTTTAGAGATAAAACAGCAGATTCAACGTTGTTTGTTTCCAAAGCAGAAAATTATATCGATAAAATTGGGCTCAAATCTGTTTCTTATTTTTCAAGTACTGAAGGCATTATGTTATATCCAGATCATAATTATGAATTGGTACTTCAAACCAATAATACAACAAAAATTGATCAAGACATGATGGCTAGCATGTTTGTGTTTTTGTATGATTCAGAAATGCATGACAAACTAAAATCGTACAAGCCTTGATTAAATTGAGATATGTAATATGTATCATAATTTCACTTTTTTTGAGTTGTAATTCCAATTCAAAAGATCTACCCATTTTAAGTTATACCATTGATGATACAGGCCAAAAAAACTATTATAACATTTCTTATCGGGATTTTAGAAATCAATTAGATGAATCCTTTTCTACTGAAACAATTAAAGGCAATATTTGTATCGCCAACTTTTTCTTCACAAGTTGCCCAAGTATATGTCCACCAATGCGAACAGAATTAATAGCGATTGCTGAATCATTTTCGGATGAAGAAAATGTCATGATTATTTCTCATACTATAGATCCAATACATGATTCGGTTTCGGTTTTAAAAACGTATTCAGAAGCTACAGGAATTCCAGATCACAAATGGCAATTTTTAAGAGCTTCCGAAGAAAAAACCAAATCACAAGCAACGATGTACATGACCAACTTCAAACCAAATGAAGAGGGTACCGATTTTTATCATAGCAGTTATGTTGCTTTAGTAGACCAAAAACAACAGATAAGAGGATTTTATAATGTCTTACTAAGTGAAGACGTCGATCGCTTGAAAGCAGACCTCGAAAGATTACTTCGTTAATAGTATTCTATACACGTATTAGGCGTTTTAAGATAAGCGTCTATATGAGCTTGAACCTTTTCGTAGACGCGTTCTTCAGGATATACAATCACACCAATTGTTCTTCCAGACCAGTCGTTTAGATCAATAAAGTAGGTTTCAGAATCCTGTCTCACATTCTGTTTTATATGTTCTGGCAAAGCTTCAATATCTTTTGGATTATTAAAATGAATCTTACAATATTTTGGTTTACCCGAAAAATAACTAAATGCCAAAATATGATCGTAAAACCCTAAGAAATTTAAAAACGGAAACACAATTGCTATTAGCAAAAGGGCAAATGATTGCGGATGCTTCGGAACAAACACATCTTTAAAAGTAAATGATGACTTATAAAACAAATAAAACAGTACAAATACATTAAAAAATGTCATTGGAAAAACAATATAACCATAACCGCCTTTAATAAAGGTTGCCAAGATGATGACATGCATTACAGTAATTAACCAAATTCCTAGTTTTCTAGTTTTTGAGAAAATTAAAAATACTCCAAATGATGCTTCCAAAAATGGAACGGCATATGTAAAAATTAATCGGATCCATTCAGGTACAAAAGGAATCCGTTTACTAAGTCCGTTAGCCCATTTTTCAAAAAAGAGATCGTTCCATTTATGCATTCCACTCCAAAAATACGTCCCAACAAGAATTAAAAGCATACACTGTTTAACTAGTTTTGGGTTTTTATTGAATTGTATCAAGGCCAAAACCATAAAAATCATTTCAAAATAAAAGGGTTGAATTCTATTTTGATCTAATATGACCCAAAAAACATAGATGACTATAACAGGTAGTCCAAATTTCCAAATTGGCTTAAAAACAAAGGCTAAGAAGCTCAATAAAAAAATAGAAATAAGAATTACATCACTAGTAAAACTTGGAATTGGAATACCATCAAAAATAGGTATCATAGGAAACAAACGCTCAGAAAACCAAATATTAGGAGATACTACCATTGGTATAACAAAAGCAAAAAATGCAAATACTCTCACCCAAAACAGTTTGTTTTCTTTAAGGTTTTGAAACTTACTTTTTTGGATAGTCAACTTTTATAAAGCTTTAAATTACTTTTAGAAATTTAAGATACTATAAAAATAAAAAAGGGAAATGTAGAAATCGAAGTTTTTAAACTTAAAACAAACTTTTCACGATTTGTTCATCAGTAATGCCTTCGGCTTCAGCCTTGTAATTTTTGATAATTCTATGACGAAGAATTCCTTGAGCAACGGCTTGAACATTCTCAATATCAGGAGAAAATTTACCATTAATAGCAGCATGAGTTTTAGCCGCAAGAATTAAATTTTGTGATGCTCTAGGTCCAGCTCCCCAATCTATAAATTCTTTTACTAAATCTGTAGCTGTATTTGCGTTTGGTCTGGTTTTACTAACCATTTTAACGGCATATTCAATTACATTGTCTGCAACAGGAATACGACGAATTACGTTTTGAAAACCAATAATTTCTTCAGCAGTAAATAACGAATTTACAGTTGCTTGAACATCTGTAGTTGTCGCTTTAACGACTTGTACTTCTTCCTCAAACGAAGGATATTCTAAATTAATAGCAAACATAAAACGGTCTAATTGAGCTTCTGGCAAAGGATATGTTCCTTCTTGCTCAATTGGGTTTTGAGTTGCTAACACAAAATAGGGTAAATTCAATTTGTATTGATGACCAGCAACAGTTACCACACGTTCTTGCATTGCTTCTAATAAAGCTGCTTGCGTTTTTGGTGGAGTTCTATTAATTTCATCTGCCAGGATAATATTGGCAAATATTGGTCCTTTTATAAATTTAAAATGTCTGTTTTCGTCCAAGATTTCACTACCTAAGATATCACTAGGCATTAAATCTGGCGTAAACTGAATACGTTTAAAATCTAAACCAAGTGCCTGAGCAATAGTATTAACCATTAACGTTTTTGCTAGACCAGGAACTCCAATTAATAAGGAATGTCCTCCAGAAAAAATTGAAATTAATATTTGATTAACGACCTCATCCTGACCAACAATAACTTTGGCAACTTCGGTTTTTAGGGCATTATATTTTTTTACAAACTGTTCTATTGCAGCAACGTCAGACATACTTATTGTTTTTCTTTTTTTAACCAGTTACTTGTAAATTCACAATCTCTGTACTCGCCATTAATTTTAATGTAAGTATCATTGATTTTTTCTTCTTGCCATTTAGCAATTTCTTGAATCTGTTTATCTTGAAGAGCTAAATTTTTAATTTTTAAGTAGTCTTTTGCGAAATTAGCTTCGTGCTCATCGATTCTATCAGTAACGATAAGTAGTTTATATTTTAAGTCGTTTACTCTATCAGAATCTGTTAATACTAAACTAACCTCATTATCTTTTAAATCTTGAATTTGTCCGTATAATTCTGGATCCATTTTAGTCAATTCAAAATTGAAATCTTGTGTATAAGGATTGATTAATTGTCCACCATCATTTTTAGTTTCCTTTTCATCACTAAACTCTTTTGCAGCAGCAGAAAAGGTTAATTCTCCAGCTACAATACGCTCTCTGATTGTATTAATTTTGTCTTTAGCCGCTAATTTAGCTTCTTCTGTTACTTTTGGTCGAAGCAATATATGTCTAACATCATATTCTTGTCCTCTAATTTTTTCAAGCAAAATGATATGGTATCCAAAATCGGTTTCAAAAGGCTCAGATATTTCACCTTCTTGCATAGAGAAAGCTACATCGCGAAACTCTTTTACCATTCTAGGTCGCTTTTTATTTAAGGTATATTTACCACCATCTTTACGAGAAGGAATATCATCTGAATAAAATACGGCTTTGGTTGTAAAGCTTGCTCCATTTTCAATGACATCTGCCTTAAACTCTTTAAGCTTATTGATAACCTTTTGCTTTTCAGCTTCAGATATCTCAGGTATTATAATGATTTGAGCAACTTTTAATTCTGTACCAAAAGTTGGACGCTCTTCTTCCGGTATACTATTAAAGTATTCCCTTACTTCTTCGGGAGTTACCTCAATTTCAGATACAATTTTACGCTGCATATCGGCAGCTAACTTTGCGTTTTTGTTTAGCTCAAACATTTCATCGCGCAAACTTTGCTCACTATCCTTATTATAGAATGAAAGTAGTTCTTCCATTGTACCACCTTTTGTTTCTAAGAAAGCACTAATTTGTTGTTCAATACTTGAACGTATTTCTAATTCATTAATTGAAATACTATCTTGAATGGCGTGATGTGCATACAATTTATCTTCTAACAATTTACCAAACAACTGGCAACGTGTTATATCTGCAGTCGATACACCTCTAGCTTGAAGCTGAATAAATTCTTTATCAATATCAGAATCTAAAACTACAAAATCACCAATTACCGAAGCAACACCATCAATTTTTACTCGACTGCTTTTTTCAATGGTATCCACTTGTGTTTTAGACTCAATAACTTCGTCTTCAATTATTTCTTGTCCTACAACTAATTGTGCACATAGAATTAATGCTAAAGCAGCAACTAGTTTTGTGTTATTTATAAATTTCAAATTGTTTATTTTTAATAGCATCTTTGGTAATATCTGTTTCAAGCTTTTTAATGAGCTCTAGTTTTCGTTTATTGATTATAATTTGTTCAATGGTAGGTTTTACATAGTCTAAAGGTGCCGTATCATTCTGAAATAAAACATCTTTAATTTGCACCAAATATAGGTCTAATGAATCTTTGAGTTGTATAAAATTAGATTTTTTTAACAGTTCTTTTTTATTTTCAGAATTTAACACAGGTAATTTATTTACAATCTGCGAGGTCTGTATCCAAATGGAATCGTTAAGAGAATAGGATTTAAATTGAACTGATATAGAATCTAGATATCTTTTATCGTCATCATCAAAGCGTTTAAATCTATTTTTGATGTCGTCTTCATTAATAGCGTTAAGAGGAATAGTTACGTATCGAAACCTAACTAACTCTTCGTTAAGCTTAAAAGTTTCTTTATTAGCTTCATACACTTCTTGCGCTTCAATATCACTAACAGAGGTACTTATACTCTTTTTCACTAAAGCATCGAGATAGGCTTTTGTATAAAGGTCTTTCTTATATTGATCAACTAATTTCTCAAAATTCTCTTGTTTTTCTTCTGAAAGATTTCGGTTTGCGCCATCAACAAGCAGTAATTGTGTCGCCCAGCGATTAATAAATCCATTGACAATAAACGTGCTATCTTCTTCAGAAACTCCTTCAGCAACTAGTGCATTTATATCCTCTTCATACAAATAAGAATCATTAACTCTTGCCACAGGAATTCTGTCATCTGTAGTCTTAAAAAAACTACATGATGTAACACCAAAAGCACATACTATGATTATAATCTGTCTCCTTATCAATTAATTAAGTATTTGTGATTTTACTTTTTTAAGAACTTTATTATTCACTTTTACTTTATAGCGTTGGTTAAGTGAATTTATCCAGTCCTTTTCAATTTGATTTTGGTAATCACTTACAACTCGACCGCGAGATTCATCAAGAGTTTTATGGCTTTTAGACATCACAGATTTAACCATAACAACATGATATGCATCATTGTGCTGATAAATTTTTGACACTCCCTTTTTGAATTCAAAGTCTGTTGGCAAAGCCTGATCTCCTAATTCAAATACACCAGTAGTAGATATAATATTCTGAGCTTCGTCTTGATTAAGTTCTGCTTCTATTATTTCGGTTGATTTACCTTTATCTAATAACGCAATCGCTTTTTCAATCATTTTTTCATTAGCAGAAGATAAAATTACTGCATCTACTCTATCTTCCCACATGTAATTACTTTTATGTTTTTCGTAAAATGCTTTCAAACCAATAGTGTCTTTAGAAGCTGCATTCCAAACTTGCTTTTCCATAAGATCAAAAAGTAATAATCCATCTCTATACTCCTTTAAAACATGAGCGAAATCATCATTCTCAAACTCCAAATTTTCTCTATGAAACTGAATGATCTGGTCTTCTTTATACTTATTATAAACACCATTAATTAGCGCAGATGCACTAACTGGTTTATTTAAATAACGCCTTTGGCTTTCAAATAAATGTTTTGCAAAATCAGCATAGGTAATTGTTTTCGTTCCAATGGTCATGAATGTTTTTTCGTTCTCTAAATCTACAGGGACTATCCAAGCTTGTTTGAAAAAATTGTCATTGACTATGCTTTCGAAGTAGGCTAAAGTCTCTTTATTGTCTTGAACTTTATACCTCTGGTTTAATTTTTTTGCTAATGCCGAATTAATTAGTTGTGACCGAGAATCACGTTTCACCTTATTTTCAAATACAGATTTCACTTCTTCGTAAGGCTGGATTCCTTTTTTGCTAATCAATTTAACAATATGCCAGCCAAAATCTGTTTTGAATGGAAATGATACTTCGTCTTTCTTTTGAATACCAAAAGCCACCTCTTCAAATTCCTGTGAACCCAATTGTCCGCCAGTAAATGGTGCTAACTGACCGCCTTTACTAGAAGAACTCTTATCATCAGAAAACTGTTTAGCCAAAGATTCGAATTTCTCTCCTTGTTGTAATTTTTTATAGATTTCTTTGATACGTGTTTCAGGATTAAGCAAACTATCCTTTTGATTATTTGCCACCATAATATGAGCAACAGTTACTTCACCTAAGGAAGGACGCTTATCTGTAACATTGACTATATGAAATCCAAAACGGGTTCTAAAAGGCATCGAAATCTCTCCAACTTTGGTATTGTAAGCAGCGGTTTCAAAAGCATACACCATTTTAAATGCTGAAAAATAGCCCAAATCTTCAGCAAATACATTTTTACCGTCGTGCACTTCCTTTTGAATAGGCTCGTAACCTTCTTTTATAATTCGATTTCTTAACTCTAATAATCTATTGTAAACTTGAGTTGTATCGGTCTCATTTTCATCAATTCTAATTAAAACATGAGATGCCTTAATATCCATAGTAGATCGATCATAAGCTTCTTTTACTAAAGTTTCGGTAACCTCACTATCAGACATGAAGTTTTTGGTTAACTGCGATTTATAATTAGAAAATTCTCTAATGTATTTAGCGTCTTTATCTAATTCTAATCGTTTTGCTTCTTTAACTTTTAATTGATAATTTATAAAAAGCTCGAGATAAGCATCTACATCTTTTTGAGATTCATCTTTTACTAAATCTAAATTCTTGTTATAAACTCGAACAAATTCCGAAGCCATAACGGACTCATCATCAACAGTAAACAAGACATCGTTTTTATCAATTTGAGCAGAAACAGCAATTGATAAGCAAAAGAAAAGAGCAGTAATAAATTGTTTCATTGTTTTATAATTATGAATTAAATATATAATACGATTGTATCAAACTTCAGCAAAAATAACACAATTCATACATTTAACAAGTGCTTTTTTCTAAACGCACAATAGAAGGATTTAGTATCTGCTAAAAAGCATCTAAAACCTGATAAATTGAAACTATTTTTTAAGATGAGTTTACGATTATCCGATTTTAATGACCAATGAACTAAAATGGCACTTGAAAGTCCTAAATCTCTATTTTTGTTTTAAAAAAAGACAGTATATTTAGTGCAACAAATTATATCCCTCACGTAATGCTTTATACTACAGAAATTATAGTTAAAGTTCCTCTAAATGTCTTTGTTCAGAAAATGGATAATATTGATAATATGAAACATTGGCAAAGAGGACTTAAATCTACCGAACATATTTCGGGAAATCCAGGAGATTTAGGCTCAAAAATCAAACTCAATTACATGTATGACAAACGTGAAATGGAAATCATAGAAACGATTACCAAAAGTAATTTTCCACACGAATTTTGCGCGACGTATACTGCTAAAGGCATGAATAATATTCAGAAAAATTATTTTTCAGAAACTGAAGATGGTCATACCAAATGGATTTCAATCAATGAGTTTACGCCTCTAAGTTTCTCAATGAGAGTTATGCTCTTTTTGATGCCTAGAGCATTTAAAAAGCAATCTTTAAAATATATGAAAGATTTTAAAAATTTTGCAGAAAACGGAACTTCAGTAGCCAATGCGTAAACTAAAACTCATATGGGATTTTCGTGGTCCTAACGCTTTTAAAACGGCAGAACATCATACAATTCATTTAAAAGAATATATTGCAATCCAAAAATTAAATATAAGCATCGTTGGTTTTAATGCTTTAAGTGATATGCATTCTATAGCATTTCTGGTTGTAGAGGAACAAGACATGAAACCTATTAGAGATGCTTTAAAACCTCATCGAGGACAAGTTTACCAAGATTAATTTAACATGTATTATAAAATGAACTTAACAAAGAATGCCATACTTTTTACACTATTACTATTGGTTTTCGGTTGCCAACCTGATCCAAAAGAAAAAATACAGGCAGTGAATTATGCTGAAGAACTTCATTCTTACGCAAGACCTAACACTTCTGCAATCAAGCATTTGAATCTTGATATCGATGTCGATTTTAACTCAGAAATCATTAAAGGTATAGCAACGTACTCCATAGAGAACCAGAATGCAACTGAAATCATTTTAGATACTAAATTTTTAGAAATTGATGCCGTCGAAGCAGATGGCAAACCAACGACTTTTAAACTTGGTGAATTTGATGAACAGCTAGGACAATCTCTAACTATTGCCATAACAAATGCTACAAAATCAATATCGATTAATTACAGGACAACAAACAAAACCGAAGCTTTGCAATGGCTAAGTCCGCAGCAAACAGCCGATAAAACACATCCTTTTTTATTCACTCAAGGACAAGCTATTTTGACAAGAACATGGATTCCTATTCAAGATAGTCCTCAAATTCGAATTACGTATGATGCCAAAGTAAAAGTACCAAAAGAATTAATGGCAGTTATGAGTGCTGAAAACCCAAAAACTAAAACAGCAGATGGATCGTATTCATTTAAAATGAAACAGCCTATTTCACCCTATTTAATAGCACTTGCTGTGGGAGATTTTGAATATAAAGCTGTAAGTGATCGCACTGGTGTTTATGCGGAGAAATCCTTAATTGATAAAGCGCGATACGAATTTGAAGATATGGAAAAAATGGTATTGGCTGCCGAAAACTTATATGGTGATTACGATTGGGATCAATTTGATGTGATTGTATTACCTCCTAGTTTTCCTTTTGGTGGTATGGAAAATCCACGTTTAACCTTTGCAACGCCAACCATAATTGCAGGTGATAAAAGTTTAACCTCATTAATAGCACATGAATTAGCACATTCATGGTCTGGTAATTTAGTAACCAATGCGACTTGGAATGATTTCTGGCTGAACGAAGGCTTTACAGTCTACTTTGAAATACGCATTATGGAAGCCGTTTACGGAAAAGACAGAGCCAATATGATTGCTTTAATTGGGCGACAAGATTTAAGTGATGAAATTGAAAATTTTAAAAACGAACCAAATAGAACAAAACTAAGACAGGATCTAAAAGGCAAAAGTCCTGATGATGCAATGAATAGCATAGCTTATGATAAAGGTTATTTATTTTTAAGAACTTTGGAAGAGACCGTCGGTCGCGATAAATTTGATGCGTTTTTAAAGAATTATTTCAAAACACATGCATTTTCTACGATCACAACCGAAAAATTTCTAAGCTATTTAAATGAACATCTATTAGAACCTAATAATATTACTTTTAATACTGAAGAATGGATTTATAAATCAGGCATTCCTTCTAATCAAGCTAGTATTACATCTGATAAGTTTGCTAATGCAGAAAAGGTACTACAACAATTCTTAGAAAGTGATACAATTGATACATCATTAACTAAAGATTGGACGACTTTAGAATGGGTTCATTTTATTAGAAACTTTCCAAAAACTATGACTACTGAAGACATGGCTCGTATTGATAAGGCTTTTGATCTATCTAATGCTACAAATTCACATATTGCAATGGTTTGGTTTGAACAAGCTCTTAATTTGGATTATCATGGTAATAATGTAGACCAAAACATTGAAGATTTTTTAATTCGGGTTGGTAGACGATGGTATGTAAACACTTTGTTTAAAGCTTTTAAGAGAAATGGAAAAACGGAAGAAGCCTTAGCCATTTACAAGAAATCAAGAGAAAACTATCATTCGGTAACTGCAACTACTATTGATGAATTATTGGGTGTTAAAAATTAATAGTAGTATAACAAGATTTTAGTATTTAGTCTTCATCTGCATTTGATAGAGGTCATAGTCTTTTGCCCAAAAATCCTTTTCAATTTTTTCTAATTTGAAGCCCATTTTTTCATAAAATTTGTAAACAAGTTGGGACGTTCGAACGATAATTAATTCAATATTTGGATTTTTATTTAAAAGATTAATTCTGTGTTGGGTTAGTTTTTTTCCTATTCCCTTTCCTTGCAAATTTGGGTCAACCATATCCCATGAAATTCGAGCAAGCTTTTTTTCTGGAAAATAGTTTATTCCACCAGATCCTTTAATTCTAGTACCTTCTTCATAGATAAAATAATCTTCTATTTCATTATCAAGGTAGTTTTCAAAATCGCTTTCCTCCGAAGTGTCAAAATAGTCCGGTGTATTTTGTCTTAATAATTCAATTAATTTTGATTTATCCTTTTTATTATATGCTCTAATCATTCTGTATTTATAATATCATTAAGTATTCAATTGTATGGTCTAAAAACTAAATTAGTAAATAGAAAACAAACGAGAGTGAAATCTATAGGGTTTTACATATAACTTTTAAATATTAACTCTGCTATTTTCACTAACTTCGTGTTGTAAATTGAAATCCTTTAAAATTTTGAAAACTATAATAAATACACCAAAAGCACCTGCTCCAATTGGACCATACAATCAAGCTGTTTTATCAGGAAACACCTTATTTACATCTGGTCAAATAGCACTAAATGCAGAGACTGGAGAACTGGTCATGGATACTATTCAAATTGAAACCAAACAAGTCATGGAAAACCTAAAAGCTGTTTTAGAAGCTGCAGAAATGACTTTTGACCATGTAATTAAAACATCAATCTTTATTAGTGATATGCATAACTTTTCCCAAATAAATGAAGTGTACGCTCAGTATTTTAATGCTGATTCTGCTCCTGCACGTGAAACTGTTGAAGTTGCTAATCTACCAAAGTTTGTCAATGTTGAAATTAGCATGATTGCCATGAAGTAAACTAAACCTATTTTGACAAACACCTTAAAATTATCTAAAAAAGAACTCAAGGAATTTCTTGACTCAAAAGTTGATCAATACAATCATCCTAGATTTATAGAAAGTGATCCAATACAAATACCTCATCAGTTTTCAAAAAAAGAGGATATTGAAATTGCTGGGTTTTTAACTGCTACAATTGCTTGGGGAAATCGTAAAAGTATAATCAATAATGCTCATAAAATGATGCAACTCTTGGAGCAATCACCTTACGATTTTGTCAGTAATCATCAAGAATCAGATTTAGAAAAATTAAATAATTTCGTTCATCGAACGTTTAATGGTCAAGATTTTATTCAGTTTATAAAAAGTTTAAATCATATTTACAATAACCACAATGGATTGGAAGCTTTGTTTTCAGCGAACATAAAAGGGCACTCCCTTCAACCAGCTATTCATCAATTCAAAACTCACTTTTTTGAAATTAATCATTTACCAAGGACACAAAAACATGTAGGCGATCCTTTAAAAAATTCAGCTGCAAAACGCATTAATATGTATTTGCGATGGATGGTTAGGCAAGATCAAAATGGTGTAGATTTTGGAATTTGGAAACATATCAGTCCTTCAGTTTTATCTTGTCCACTAGATGTGCATTCAGGGAATGTCGCCAGAAAATTAGGCTTACTTAAACGCAAACAAAATGATGGCAAAGCTTTAGCCGAATTAGATAATGCGTTACGAAAACTAGATCCAGATGACCCTGTAAAATATGACTTTGCTTTGTTTGGATTAGGTGTTTTTGAAGGTTTTTAATACACCTTAATCAGATCCAATTTCACTTTTCGAAGATATATTCAACCATGCGTTACGAGTCTTAATTTGAGTAGCAGTAGCATTTTCATCTTCTTCAATATCAATTTTAGTTGTATATGCTTGTGTCAATTTAGTATTAATATTAATTTCTTTCCCATTTCTATTAATTACCACATTAATATCATCACCAACTTTTGCTCTATACATTTGCATTATAATAGTTCTTGCATTTTCAAACGAAACTTTAGTATCATTTACGGACTTAACAATGTCATCTTCCAGAACTCCATTGTCAACCCAAAAGCTATTATCCATAACATTTGATGTAAAAAATAAAACACCTTGTTCTTGATCTGCTGCAAAAACTGACCCTTTACCTGATTGTAGAAAACCCGTTTCTACTTGGGTACCTTTAAATTTTAAACCTACTTTTTCTAAAAACATACTATAGTCTATTGGTGTGCCTCCGACCACATGGGTATAAAGAAACTCACCAACTGAAGGATATGTCATTTCTATAATTTCATCAATAAGAGATTCATCATCAAATGGTTTTTCAATGCCATATTTATTTGATAATTCTTTCATTAAACTTAGCATACTGCGATTACCATTGCTTTCTTCTCGCATTAAAATATCAATACACATACCAAGCAAAGCTCCTTTTTCATAAACGTTTGAATAATTTGTTTTAAATGGTTCTTCTAAAACATTTTCACTCATTTCAGTAAAACTCATGGCATCGTCATAATATATCGTAGATCTTAAAATTTCAGAATTAACTTCATTATAATAATCTTGAGGCGTTATTAAACCTTCATATACTTGAAAATGTTGAGCAAAATACTCGGTAACGCCTTCGTACATCCATAGATGCTTCGAAAATGTTGGTTGATTATAATCGAAATAATGTACATCTTCAGAATGAACCGTTAATGGTGTTACAATATGAAAAAATTCATGCGAAACTATATCAATAACTGACTGCGCTAAAGATTCTTCTGACCTTGTTTCGATCAATACTGCCACAGTTGACGTATGGTGTTCTAAAGCACCTATTCCTTTTGGTTGTTCTTTGCTTCTATCGGTTAAATACAAATAAATATCATAACGAGAAGTCGTATTCATATCACCTAAATATGATTTTTGAGCTTCCATCATTTTATACACCGTCTCTTTTAATGTCGATGCTTTATGTCTTTTATTTGGAGAATATACACTTAAAACAATTTTGATGTCACCGACCATAAATTCTTCAACATCTAATTTACCGTACATCATTGGGTTATCAGTAATATCAAAATAACGAGGCGCAAAATAACTCGTCGTAATCTTTGTACCATCTGGACTAGATTTCATATTGGTGTTTTGCAAGGCAGATGTACGATCAAAATTTGCTGCAGCAGTAACATCTAATGTATATTGTGCATTTTTAAGTGAATCAAAATAGCCTATAAACCCGTGTAAATTTAAGACATAGTTTTCAGGAGAAATATTTGTGCCTCCAGGAGAAAAAGGAATTTCTTCATGAACACCTCCTTGAATTTCAATATCAAATGTATCATTGACGTCATATTCCAATCTGTCTAATTGTGTCGCGTTAGCAATTTGCCATGAATTATCATCTAATCGAGTAACAGGCAAACTATTTCCACTATAATCAAGAGCTATTAGATTGTCTATGTATTTTCCAAAATTATCAATGGCATAACTTCCTTGAATAATTCTTGGCATTCTATAGGTCACAATATCTTGTGTAAATGGACCAGGATTTATGGTCACTGGTGCTTTATCATCTACTATCTGAGTTAAATCAATGGTAGTAACTATAGGGTTTGTGGCTTCCATATTGTTAGCAACATTTTTCGAAGAACCACATGCTAAAAGCAAAAAACTCAGAATAGTTATTGATAAGATTTTTTTCATGACAACTTTTTAATTTTCTTTGAATAGACGCACAAAATTACAATAGGTTACACTTAAATGTCCAAAGGTTTTGTTAAAATAGATGTTGTATTTTAGCCTTATGTCCAAACCCTTAATTAGCATACTTACGCCTTTTAAAAACACAGCATCATTTTTGCCTGAATGTCTGGAGTCTATCGTCCTGCAAACTTATGACAATTGGGAATTATTGATCATAGACGACAACTCATTAGATAACAGTTATAGTATTGTAAATGAATTTGCTGAAAAAGATTCACGAATCAAATTGTTTAAAAATAAAGGCTTCGGAATTATAAATGCGTTACGACTAGCCTTTGAAAAAAGTTCAGGTATTTACATTACAAGAATGGATAGTGATGACCTCATGCATCCTGAAAAATTAGCAATTATGCTGAATGATTTACAACAACATGGCAGAAAACATATTGCATTAGGTTTAGTAAAATACTTTAGTGAAGCTGGAATTGGTGATGGTTATGCTAAATATGAATCTTGGTTAAATGATCTCACTATAAAAGGTAAAAACTACACCGAAATCTATAAAGAATGTGTAATCCCTTCACCTTGTTGGATGTTACATCGAGAAGATTTGATTGCTTGTGACGCATTTGCTCCAAACCGGTATCCTGAAGATTACGACTTAACATTTCGGTTTTATAAAAACAACATCAAATGCATTCCTAATACTCATCTTTTACATTACTGGAGAGATTATAGTACTAGAGCATCACGAACCGACAGCCATTATGCTGAAAATCATTTTTTAGATATTAAGTTACATTACTTTTTAGAACTTAATTACAAACCATCACGACCTCTTGTGGTTTGGGGAGCAGGACAAAAAGGTAAAACTATTGCTAGGTTATTACAAAAAAGAAGTGTCGATTTTATTTGGATTTGTGACAATCCGAAGAAAATTGGGAAGCATATTTATGATGTAGAATTATTCGCATTTGAACATCTAAAAACCCTTCAAAAGCCTCAAAGTATTATAACTGTAGCCAATTCAAAAGAACAGGAAATTATCAAATCATATTTTGAGTCTATAGATATGTTAGCCATGAGCGATTACTTTTTCTTTTGCTGATTTAATATATAAAGCCTTCTTAATACACATTCTTTTTATTGAAACTTTAATTAACTTTGTAAGATGCGATTTAAAGTACATTCCGATTTCAAACCTACAGGCGATCAACCACAAGCGATTCAGCAATTGGTAGATGGTATTAACTCCAATGAAAAGTATCAAACTTTACTTGGTGTGACTGGTTCTGGTAAAACATTTACAGTGGCGAATGTGATTGAAGAAGTTCAAAAACCAACATTGGTTTTGGCGCACAATAAAACGCTTGCAGCTCAACTCTATTCTGAGTTTAAACAATTTTTTCCTGAGAATGCTGTAGAGTATTTTGTATCGTATTATGACTACTATCAACCTGAAGCTTATATACCTGTATCTGGTGTTTATATTGAAAAAGATTTATCTATAAATGAAGAAATTGAGAAGATGCGTTTGAGTACAACCTCTTCCCTTTTATCAGGTCGTCGTGATGTAATTGTTGTAGCTTCAGTGTCCTGTTTATATGGTATTGGAAACCCTGTTGAGTTTCAGAAGAATGTAATTTCATTGGAAATTGATCAACAAATCTCAAGAACCGAATTATTACATCAATTAGTACAAAGTCTGTATTCTAGAACTGAAGCCGATTTTAATCATGGTAATTTCAGAATAAAAGGTGATACAGTTGATGTGTTTCCAAGTTATGCAGATGATGCGTTTCGGATTCACTTTTTTGGTGATGAGATCGAGGATATTGAGCAATTCAATATTCAAACCAATGAAGTTATTGAGCATTATGATCGATTGAATATCTATCCAGCCAATATGTTTGTTACCTCTCCTGATGTGCTACAAGGTGCAATTCGAGAGATTCAGGATGATTTGGTAAAACAACACGATTATTTCAAAGAGATAGGTAAACATTTAGAAGCAAAACGTTTAAAAGAACGTACCGAATTTGATTTGGAGATGATTCGAGAACTTGGTTATTGTTCAGGTATTGAAAACTATTCGAGATATTTGGATGGACGCCTTCCTGGCACGCGACCATTCTGCTTATTAGATTATTTCCCTGACGATTTTTTAATGGTTGTAGATGAAAGTCATGTTACTATTTCTCAAGTTCACGCCATGTATGGTGGTGATAGAAGCCGTAAAGAAAACCTAGTAGAATATGGATTTAGGTTGCCTGCTGCAATGGATAACAGACCTTTAAAATTTGAAGAATTTGAAGTCTTACAAAATCAAGTGATTTATGTTAGTGCAACACCTGCTGATTACGAATTGCAAAAAACAGACGGTGTATATGTTGAACAAGTTATTAGACCTACTGGTCTTTTAGATCCGATTATTGAAGTACGACCGAGTTTAAATCAAATTGATGATTTAATTGAAGAAATGCATCAGCGTATTGAAAAAGATGAACGTGTTTTAGTCACAACGTTGACGAAACGAATGGCTGAAGAATTGACTAAATATTTAGATCGTATTCAAATTCGATGTCGCTATATCCATAGTGATGTTGATACACTTGAACGTGTTGAAATCATGCAAGATTTACGTAAAGGTATTTTTGATGTTTTGGTTGGTGTGAATTTATTACGTGAAGGTTTAGATTTACCTGAAGTATCCTTAGTTGCAATTCTTGATGCTGATAAAGAAGGGTTTTTACGATCTACACGATCATTAACACAAACTGTTGGAAGAGCTGCGCGACACCTTAATGGAAAAGCCATTATGTATGCGGATAAAATCACCAAAAGCATGCAAAAAACAATCGATGAAACCGAATACAGACGTGAAAAACAAATTGCTTATAACACGAAACATAACTTAATTCCTAAAGCGCTAAATAAGAGTTTGGACAATGCCTTAACTAAAAATTCGGTAAGTACATATAGTTACGAATTGGAAGCTGCAAAGGCAGCAGAACCAGAAAGTGAATACTTGACTAAAAGTCAGTTAGAAAAGAAAATTCGTGAAAAGCGTAAACTTATGGAGCAAGCTGCTAAAGCTTTAGACTTTATCATTGCCGCACAACTTCGTGATGAAATTAAAGGGTATCAAAAGAAGTTAGAAAAAGTAAACATGTCTTAGATGAAAGTTAACGAGTCCGAAATTGAAGTGAAACAAAGTTTCCACCAATCAATCGAAAGTGTGTGGAAAGCGATAACTGATGTTAATGAAATGAGGCAATGGTTTTTTGATAATATTCCTGATTTTCAACCGACAGTTGGTTTTAAAACACAATTCACTGTGACCTCTGAAGATCGCATATTTCCTCACTTATGGGAAGTTACTGAAGTCATTCCAAACCATAAAATTGTTTACAACTGGACGTATGAAGGCTATAAAGGCGACTCAAATGTTACATTTCAATTATCTGAAATAGATCATCAAACGCAATTGACCTTAACAACTAAGGTTACGGAAGATTTTCCAGATGACATTCCAGAATTCAAAAGAGAAAGCTGTATTGGTGGATGGAACTTTTTTATTAAAACGAGTTTAGTAAATTACTTCAATGCTAAACGCTGATTGTAAGAATCTACGACAATTATGAGATTGCGCTCTTCAGCGGAATAAGGTCAACTAGTTAAATTGAATGCGCCATAAGCTTTTCAATTTAAAGTGTCACTTAATTATACTGCACCTTGAAAATATCGATTAAGAAATCTGGTGGAACTACTTTATTAGGAAAACTTTCCATTAAATCAAGAACTCTATTAATAGATTCATGGCTTAAGCCCATTCTTAGTCCAAAATTATGAAGTTTTACCAATTCTTTAGGATTGATTTCAACATCCAAATTCATTAGTAATACTAATCTATGAAACTGAACTATTCGCTCACTATGGGATTTAAGATTAACGTATGTCACAGGATGTTCTATTAAATAGTCAAAATCTTCTTTAGAGATATCCAATTGTTTGGCTACACCAAAAAGGAATCTATATTCAATGGATTTTATATTTTCATTTGTTTGTGCGAAGGCAATCATTTCTGAAAGCAAGCTCAATTTTTCTACGCGATTGATCATGACGAGGGATTATGATTTTTAACTTTTATAAATTTAATAGGTTTAGTTTGGCTATAAGCATTCATAAACTGTAGCTTATCGAAAAATAATTCACCTTTCATCGGTTTTTTCTTACTTTCATGTACTTATTGAATACAAACTATTGATTATCAGTGATTTAAAAAAAACATGCATTTCATCGATTTTTGAGTACCTAAAAAAAATAATCGATGAAATGCACTTATCATAATAATTAAATTTTATGTACTTTCGTTTCAACTGACACTGACCTTGAAAAAGACAATAGAATGACGAATAACGATATCTTTAAAAAACTAAGAGTAGCACATAAACTTCGTGATGATGACATGGTGAAGATTTTAGCACTCGTCGATTTTAGAATTACAAAAAGTGAACTAAATGCGATGTTTAGACGAGAAGACCATCCCAATTATATGGAATGTGGTGACCAAGTTTTAAGAAACTTTCTCAATGGGTTAATCATTCATCTTCGTGGTCCAATGCCAAAACCACAAAAAAAGAAGCCTTAAATTATCATTATCGTAAAAATTAAGGCCTTAACATTTACTTTAGAATTAAGACTGTAAATTGCATTGAATAAATCGTCATATGATAGATAATTCAATCGCAACAAAAGTAATTCCTAATATTACAGAAGCTGAAATAAAAGCGCTCAACTTCAAGTATAAGTCGCTTTCAGCAACTGATAGAATTAAGCAATTGTACATAGATTTTGATGTATCAGAGGTCATGCTTACAAGCTCATTTGCATCAACTTCTGCATTTCTATTAAAGCTATTTTCTGACGTAAATAAAAAACAAGAGGTATTTTTTATTGATACAGGTTATCATTTTGAAGATACCTTAAACTACAAAGAACAACTTACAAATCAATACGGACTTCGAGTTACTTCAATTAGTGCATTAAAAGAAGAACATGACTTTACAACCAAAGATGAAACTTGGAAAAAGAATCCTAACTTCTGTTGTTCTATAAATAAAGTAAGACCTTTAGACATTATAAAAAACAAGTATAAAGTTTGGGTTTCAGGTTTAATGGAATGGCAAAGTGATCATCGCTCTACTCTAGATATTTTTGAATTACGTGGCGAGATTTTAAAGTTCTATCCCTTGTTAGATATAACAAAAGCGCAACGAGATGCTTATATAAAAGAACACGATTTACCATTTCATCCTTTAGTTTCTAAAGGATATAACTCAATTGGCTGTAAACATTGTACGATTCCTGGAGAAGATCGTAATGGTCGTTGGAATAACAATCCAAAAACCGAATGTGGATTACATTTATAAAACAAAAAAGCTCTCAAATTGAGAGCTTTTTTTAGTTTATATAATAAGAATTTATTATGCTAATACTTGTTGTACCTTATCTGCAGCTTCTTGGAATTCTGTAGCACTCATCACATCTAAACCAGAATTATCTATTAATTCTTTTGCGATATCGGCATTAGTTCCTTGTAAACGCACAATAATTGGCACTTCAATATTACCCATATTTTTATAGGCATCAATAACACCTTGAGCTACGCGATCACAACGAACGATTCCTCCAAATATGTTTATTAAGATTGCTTTTACAGCCGGATCTCGTAAAATAAGCTCAAAAGCTATTTCAACTCTAGCAGCATCTGCAGTACCACCAACATCTAAAAAGTTAGCTGGCTCACCTCCTGCTTGTTTTATTAAATCCATAGTTGCCATTGCTAATCCAGCACCATTTACCATACAACCAACGTTTCCGTCAAGGTCAACATAATTTAATCCATGTTCTCCTGCTTCAACTTCTATAGGATTTTCTTCACGTAAATCGCGTAATGCTGCTAAATCTTTATGTCGGAAAAGTGCGTTCGCATCTAAAGATACTTTTGCATCAACAGCCATAATTTTATCATCACTAGTTTTTAATACAGGATTGATTTCGAATAAAGAAGAATCAGATTCTGAATAGGCTTTATATAATGACGTTACAAAACGTGTCATTTCTTTAAATGCCGTTCCTGACAATCCTAAATTAAATGCAATTTTACGTGCTTGGAAAGGCAAGATTCCAGTTGCAGGATCTATTTCTTCATGAAAAATTAAATGCGGTGTTTCTTCAGCTACAGTTTCAATATCCATTCCTCCTTCTGTAGAATACATAATCATATTACGACCAGTTCCTCTGTTTAATAACACAGACATGTAATATTCTTCAGGTTCTGAATCTCCAGGATAGTAAACATCTTCAGCAACTAACACTTGGTGTACTCGTTTACCTTCCGCAGACGTTTGAGGTGTCACTAAATCCATTCCAATAATTTGTCCAGCAATCGTTTTAACCTCGTCTAAGTTTTTCGCTAACTTAACTCCACCACCTTTACCACGACCACCTGCGTGAACTTGAGCTTTAATAACATGCCAACCTGTACCTGTATCTTCAGTTAATTTCTTAGCTGCTGCAACTGCTTCATCAGCATTTTGTGCAACGATACCACGTTGAATACGTACGCCAAAACTGTTTAATAATTCTTTTCCTTGATATTCGTGTAAATTCATTTGGTCTTGAAATTTATTGTTAGTCTTCGAATAGGCTTCCGAAGTGTTTTTTACGAGCACAAAAATAAACATACTTAAGGTTTTTACCAATATTTTTATGTAGATAATATTTAATACCAAATCTTCAATAAAAGGATATTATGTTTAATATTTCAATTCAATTTCTAATGAAAATTAAGACGGAAGATAATACTGAAATAAAAGCATTACTATTTCCATGGTGCTTTTTTTAGTATATTTGGTTTAGCCCTTCATCTTTTAATTGTCTACCTAAATAGATATGAAAACACCAACCATTTCATTTTTACTAGCTTTTCTGTTTTCAATATTTGGACAATCTCAAGACCACAAAAAGTTAGATGAATTCAAAATAGTCTCTATAGATTCTTGTATTACGTGGATGACAAACAATTACAAAAATCCAAATGACTTCCATGACATTGGTCTTCAAACTTTAAAACGAGCGCAAAACACTGAAACAGATTTAACATTAGCACAAATTCATGAGAACTTAGCCCTTTGGCATTCCTATAATGGCCTTTTTTCTCCAGACTCTGCAGTATATCATACTTCAAATGCCTTAAGATATCACAAAAAAGGAACGGATAAAAAGAAAATTGCGGACACTTATGAAGTTCTTTCTAGACAATACATTAAAGCTCGTAAACTGGAAAAATCGCAAGATGTACTTTTCAAAGCAATACCAATTTATGAGGCATTAAAAGATGAAGAAGGCTTAGGAAGTGCATACAGAACGCTCGGTTTACTCTACCAGGTCATGCAAGATTATCATAAGTCTATTGAGTACACAACTAGAGCTATTCCACTTTTAGAAAAAACCAAAAAGTATGGCTTACTTGGGATGGCTTATTTTAATTTGATTATCAGTTATGGTGAACTTGGAGAATTTGAAAAAGCCTATAAAGCAACAGATGACTGTCTCAAAATTGTTGAAGAAAAAGTGCCAGAAGAGGTTTTTATTCCTGTTAAGGCACATTCCTATCGAGGTGAAGTATATGTTCGAGCACAAGATTATACCAATGCATTAAAAGATTATATCAAATCTTGGGAATTATGTGTTGCCATTATAGGCGAAGAGCGATGTGCAACCTATAGAACAGAAATTGGACAAGTGTACTTGCTACAAGAAGAATACGATAAGGCGTTAGAACATTTATCAGCTGGAGTACAAGCGTATGAAAAGAAAGGACAAGCTACTATTATTCAACAATACCAGGACTTATCAAAATGTTATGCTAATTTAGGAGATTTTGAAAAAGCGATATTATGTCAAGAAAAAGCCTATGCCAATTCAAATCAGGTTCTAGAAGACAAAATAGCAAATCTCGAATCTGAAGCTGTAATTAAATACGAAACAGGAAAAAAAGATGAAGCTATAGCCACCCAAGGAGAACTGCTTAAACAGAAAGGTAGAATACAAACGCTTTTTATTGTTATTGCCAGTTTATTAGCGGTATTACTATTAGCCTTGCTTTATTTTTTCAATAAAAACAAAAAGAAAACACAGCTTATAAAGGCAAAGAACTCTGAAAATGAATTGCTTCTAAAAGAAATTCATCATCGCGTTAAAAACAATCTAGAATTAGTAAAAAGTTTAATTTCATTACAATCTGCCGACCTGGAAGATTCACCTACGAAAGATGCGATGATCGCAAGTCAGAATCGAGTTCAATCCATGGGCATTATTCATCAAAAACTCTATCAAGGTGAAAATTTGGGAAGCATAGATATGAAAGACTATTTTGTTAATTTAAGTGATGGTATTTTAGATACCTTTAATGCTGAAAACAAAGTGAAGATCGAATGTGCTATGGATCAATTAGAACTCGATGTTGATACAGCTGTTCCTATCGGACTTATCGTTAATGAATTATTAACGAATGCATTAAAGTATGCCTTTCCAGAAAATAGCCAAGGTAAGATTAAAATCAGTTTAACAAAACCTAATCCAGAGACCCTAACGTTAAGAGTGATTGATAATGGGATTGGAAAGGTAGCTGGTACTTCACCAAAAGGCACAGGATTCGGCTCTCAACTCGTTAAACTTTTAACACTTCAGTTAAATGGAATTATGGAAGAAAAACACGAAAACGGAACTTCAATTTTATTTCAGTTTAAAACTAAAGCTGCAGCATAAACATATGTTAAGACCACGTCTTCTTTGAATTCTGTCAAATCACCTTTGTTAATACAATGTTAAATTTGTAAGGAAAATTTTACTATCTTTAACTTTCCCTAAAGTCTTTTTCATAGCTATATTAAAGACTTATGACTAAAAAACTAACTATATTACTTGTACTTTTTTGTACACTACATAGTATTGCTCAAAACTCAGAATCAACGCCATCTTCATTAGAAGATATTATGGTTTGGTTAGAAATGCATAGCAATAACCCAAAGGATTCTACAGCACTTGGTCGTAATTCAAGAAAAGCCATTATGCTTTCAAAGCAATCAGACAACCAAAATACACTTGCAAAATCATATCACTATTTGGCTATTTATCATAAAGAATATTCTAAACTAGATTCTGCCTTACACTATTTCACTAAAGTTAAAGATCTATATAGTATTCAAAATAAAGAGCTAAATCTTGCAGACACCTATTTAGATATTAAAGCTCTTTATACAGTACAAGCAGATTACAATCAAGCTAAAAACTATGTATATAAAGCTCTTGAGCTTTATGAGCAATTAAACAATCAAAAAGGGATTGCGCAATGTTATGCACATATTGGTGATCTTTTATATTATGAGAATAACTACAATGAAGCCATTACATATTGCAACAAAGCCATCAACATTTTTAAAAAAATTGATGCTAATGAGGAATTAGCACTTACCTATCGTTTTAAAGCCAATAACCAATTATTTACAGGCTTTGATATAGAAAACGCACTAGAGTCCATAAATGCATCAATAGAAATTTATAATGAATTAGGTGAAACTGGTATTCCAATGATGGCATCTTTAAACTGGAGAGGAAACATTTACAAATACATGGAGCGTTATGATGAGGCTATTTCAGATTATCAAGCCAATTATGATAATTCTAAACAATTGGGACTTGATCGTTATTTAATTCCATCTTTAGCCAATATTGGTCATGTTTACCTTATGCAAGGAAACTATGAAGACGCTTTACCATACAATCTAAAAGCCATAGACCTCATCAAAAAAACGGGAAGAACTCGAAATTTATGGGAAAACTATATGCATGTTTCAGAAATTTACGAATCTCTTGGTGATCACACAAATGCTCTATATTATCATCAATTGTATACTTCAGAACTGGAATCATTTAAAGACAATATCATTTTAAGTTTAGAAAGTGAAGCCCAATCCAAGTATGAAGTTGGGCAAAAAAATGCAATGATAATTTTTCAGGATGAAAAAATTAGTCAGCAAAAACGCACAAAGATTTTATATATTATTTTGACGTCATTATTAGGGTTTATTCTTTTCGGAGTGATTTATAATTATAGAAAAAATCAAAAAAGAAATCAGCAATTAGAAACTTTGAATGTTGCTTTAGACAACAAAAACCAACAAAATGAATTACTACTTAAGGAAATTCATCATCGCGTAAAAAACAATCTCGAATTAGTAAAGAGTTTAATCGCATTACAATCTGCTCAATTAGAAGATTCTCCAACAAAAGATGCGATGATCGCTAGTCAGAATAGAGTGCAATCTATGGGAATAATTCATCAGAAACTCTACCAAGGAGAAAACTTAGGTAGCATTGACATGAAAGATTATTTTCTAAATTTAAGTGATGGGATATTAGACACCTTTAACGCTGACGATAAAGTGAAAATTGAATGCGCCATGGAACAACTTGAATTAGATGTTGACACTGCTGTTCCTATTGGATTAATCGTAAATGAACTCTTGACAAACGCTCTAAAGTATGCGTTTCCAGAAGATAGTAAAGGGAAAATAGAAATAAGTTTAACCCAGTCAACTCCTGAAACACTCACCTTAAAAGTGATAGATAATGGCGTTGGTAAAACAATTGGAGCAAGTCCAAAAGGCACAGGTTTTGGATCTCAGCTTATTAAACTACTTACCCAACAACTCAATGGAAATATGGAAGAGAGACACATGAATGGAACCACTGTATTATTCGAATTTAAAATTAAATCAGCTGCATAAATGAGTAGACCTATTAAAATATTAATTGTTGAAGACGAGATGATAATAGCCGCAAACATTTCATTACAACTAACTTCGCTTGGATATGACGTTATTGGAATTGTACCGCGTGCCGAAGACGCTTTAACGTGTGTGAAACAAGATTCACCTGATATAGTTTTAATGGATATTAATTTAAAAGGTGAACTAGATGGTATAGAAACTGTAAAGCTAATTAAAGACATCCACGATGTTGCGGTCATTTATTTAACTGCAAATGCTGATGAAGTCCATTTTAATCGTGCAAAGAGCACACATCCACATGCTTTTATTTCAAAGCCATTCAAAAAACTAGATTTACAACGTGCCATAGAACTAACAGTTGATCGTCTTCAACAAGAAAAGAATAATGATATTATTGATAACGTTTCAAAATCTGAACCTTCACCGTTCATGTTAAGCGATTGCATTTTTGTTAGACACCATGAAAAAATGGTAAAGGTTGATATTAAAGATATTTTATATATAGAAGCCGAACGTAATTACTGCCGGATTTACTCAAAAGGCAAAGAATACTTATTAGTAATGACCTTAAAAGATATGGACGAAAAATTACCAAACAAACACTTTTTAAGAGTGCATCGTTCATTTATTATTAATCTGTCGCAAATAGATGAAATTGCTACAAGTCACATCGTTATTGCAAAAAAAGCGATTCCTGTTAGTAAATCTTTAAAAGAAGAATTACTTAAAAGACTACAAACTATATAACTAAAATCCTCTATATCTTATCATAAAAAATTCGGATAAACAAATTGATTGTTTCGGACAATCAAACTAACCATTCGTCCTTGATGAGTTTCATAACTATTATATAATCATTTACTTAGTTACAGAATATTAATCAACTATTTAAATATTATTTATTATGAAAACATTAAAAACATTTGTATTGGCATTATTCTTATCACTAATTCCAATAGTCACTTTTGCACAAGATGATCAAGCATTTTTGATACATCAAGATCAGGTAAAACCAGGAATGGTTGAAACTTATGAAGCCATTTCCAAAGAGTTCAATGAAGAATGCAAAAAACTTGACTTCAAAGCTGCTTGGTCTGTTGCTCAAATGGTGAACGGTAAATATTTAAGTATCACTCCTATTAAAAACTTAGGCGATATTGATAATATGTCAATGGCAGAATTAAGCGAAAAAATGGGTAAAGAAAAATTTAAATCTTATTTCGATCGCTACAACAAATGCTACGACAAACATGGCAGTTATGTTACTATCCTAAGCAACGATTTATCCTATATGCCTGATGGTATGAGTACAACTCAAGAAGGAATGAACTATAGAAAATGGCATATTATTAGTGTAACTCCTGAAAATAGAGCAAAAATGGCAGAGAATATGAAAGTTGTTAAAGATCTTTTTGTTAGTAAAAAATCTAAAATGCACTATCGTGTTTACACTAACGGGTTTGGACAAATAGGCGATTCATTTATAGTTGTAGTGTCTGCCAAAAATGAATTGGACATGGCTCAACTGTCTGAAGAAAACAGAAAACTGCTAGGTCCTGAAAGCAAAGCAAAATTTGATGCTGTTTTTAATCTCGCTTCCGATTATGAAGAAGTTACAGGAGGTATGAGACCAGACTTATCGTATTCAAATAAATAACCAATCTTTAAACCTCGTAGGTTTTTATAAGCTACGAGGTTTTACTAACACCAACCAAAATGAAAAATTTATTTTTACTAGCCTTCAGTGTCATTTTATTTACAGCTTGCCAAACACAAGAGAAGCGTTATACGCAACAATCTCCTGAAATTGACACCGTAAAAAAACTGATTGATAATTACAACAACAAAACATATGACACGAGTATCTATGCTGATACATCAAAAACGGGTTACAACTCCAGCGACAAAACCTTAACTCCTGACGAGGTCATTGCTTATCACAAAGCAAACGATGTTATTTATTCTTCAAGAAGCTTTGATGACAAAGACCAAGAATATGAAATGGTTATTACTGATGATGGCAAAACATGGGTGAATTTTTGGTCAGACTGGAAAGGCACACTTGCTGCTAATGGCAAAGAAATAACTATCCCAATCCATTTAACGTATCAATTTATAGACGGAAAAATTGTAAGAGAAAGTGGGTATTGGGATCCTACAGAAGTCGTTTTAAATCTTCAAGCTATTGAAGCAGCTAAAAGCATGGAAGCTGCTGAAGATGACATCGACGAATAAGATTAGTATGTAATACTTTATGCTAACAGGCAGAACCGATTTTTGTGGAGAGAATCGTGATAATACTAAACGATTTCGTTTTAGTGTTTTAAAAGCAAATCAACCAACTAGATTATCATCTGCCTGTTTTTTTAATAAACCACACTCTATTATTCTCACTATTTAAACATGAAAAAAGCAGGTGTCATAGGAGGTTCTGGATTTATTGAAAGTGAAATTATTTCACTTTTATTAGACACAAGTTATGACGTCAAAGTCTCTACTATTGATATTTCTAAAAAAGAAAACTATGAGCATCTCATGGAATTAGAACATTCCGAAAACCTCTATGTCTGCGAGATAGATTTTGAAAGAGAATCTGCACTTCAAAATTTCACTAAAGACTGTGATCTCGTCATTTTTATTGATCCTTCAGGTATTAAATTTTAACATTAACACATTGCATACAATGAAAACAATTAAACTCGTATTAATTACTTCACTTATAGGTTTATCTGCACTATTCGCTCAAGGCCAAAACATTCAAAAAGATATAAAAATGTACACTCAAGTTTGGGATGACATTGTAAACAAAGGAGACATTGACAAAATAAATTCAACATATTTTGATTTAAATATTACAGCTATTCAAAGTCCAGAAAACATTGTCGGTCTTGACAATTTTAAAGCCTATTATCAAAACTTTATTACTGGATTTTCAGACATCGAATTTACAATTGTTGATGTTTTTGGTCAAGAAAACAAGATTGTTAAGCACTGGAATTTCAAAGGCAATCATACTGGTGACTTTTTTGGAATTCCAGCTACAAATAAATCCGTTGACATTCAAGGTGTAACCATAGCAAAAATGAAGAATGGTAAAATTTCGCAAGAACAGGATTTTATGGACAATGCTGTTTTTATGCAACAATTAGGAATACAATCTAATTCTGCTAATGTTGGAATTATCCATGGTGTTTATGAAAGTTTTTCAAAAGGTGATATTCCTTCCGTTCTAGGTATGATGGATGCTAAAATTGTATGGAATGAAGCTGAAAGCAACTCACTTGCAGATGGTAATCCATATATCGGACCAGATGCTGTGTTAGCTGGAGTGTTTTCACGTCTTGGAGATAAGTATGAAAGTTTTTCTTTAAAAGATATCCGGTTGCATGATATGGCAAATAATCAGGTATTAGCAACACTTCGCTACATCGCTAAAATGAAAACTACAGGAAAAAAAATAGATGTTCAAGCCGCACATCTATGGTCACTAAAAGATGGAAAGATTATCGGATTTCAACAATATGTGGATACCAAGAAATTGGCTGATTCTGAAAAGGAATAATATCTTTCTAAGAAAAAAATTTGTCTTTAAGAGTTTAACTCTTACAAAGAGATAATTTTAAAATAGATTTTCAATTTAACATATAAGAGGCACTTGATGACATCACTAAAACAAAAAATAAAATTCACCCGAAGCTTAACTGGTAGTGCAATATCACGTTATTTTTCTTTTTCAGCACTATACATCGCACAAGGAATTCCAGAAGGTATTTTATTTTTCGCATTACCAGCTTGGTTAGCTATGAATGGCAAATCTGCTCCAGAAATAGCTGCATTTATTGGAGTCATATTAATTCCATGGAGTTTTAAATTAGTTATTGCTCCTTTAATGGATCGTTTTACCATTTTATCTATGGGCAGAAAACGGCCTTGGGTTATTTTTGGCCAACTAGGTTTAATTCTAAGTTTTTTGAGTATAGGGTTTGTTCCAGATCCTCTGCATAATAATTCAGGTTTAATGATTGTTGGATTCTTAATTAGTTTTTTTGGAGCTTTTCAAGATGTCGCAACAGACGGCATGGCCGTTGATGTTATTCCTGCCAAAGAACAAGCTAGAGCAAACGGATTAATGTGGGGAACAAAAATTATTGGGACTTCTCTTTCTCTAGTTGTTGGAACAGCATTGATAAATAGTCTAGGTTTTTCTACTGCAATCTCTTTATTATCAATTGCGGTTGCAATCATTATGATTGTGCCAATTTATTTTACTGAACGACCTGGTGAAAAAATCATGCCTTGGTCAGAAGGCCAAGCGAATACAGAATCTCAAGCTAGTCAATTAAAAAGTTGGACCGATATTTTGAAAAGTTTATTTCGTGTCACTAAATTACGTTCAAGTCTCATTTTTATAGTTATCTCTTTTATTAGTGGCATATTATTTGGGCTTATGGATACGATTTTTCCGATTTTTACGATCCAAGAATTGGGTTGGACAAACACAGATTTTTCACAACTCTATTCCATAATAAATGTAGTTGGTGGTATCTTTGGAATGTTTGTCGGTGGTTACTTAGTAGATTATTTTGGTAAAATAAAAATGCTAACCATCTATTTGTCCTTGGCTACTGTTATTATTTTAATCTTCGCTTTTACAACAGGCTTTTGGACTAATATTACATTTATTTGTGGCTTTATATTTATCTATTATGTACTCAACATTTTTTTAAGTATTGGGATTTTCGCCTCAGGAATGCAGCTATGCTGGAAAACAGTAGCAGCAACACAATTCACATTATATATGGCGGTTTCTAATATGGGACGCGCTTCTGGTTCAGCTTTACTAGGTGTACTAAAAGAAAGTTATACTTGGGAGATTGTTTTTGTTTTTACCGCAATAATGCCATTAATCATGGGAATTTTGGTTCAATTTATTAACTTTAAAAATCACAAAACAAAAGTAGAAAGCTTTAAAATTTTAGACCACACTTTAGTTACGCCACATGTTATAGATGATTAAAAAAAATCATACAAAATGTAGACAAAAAGATACTCTAAAGTTTTCAAAACCAACCAATCATGATAACTAAATTCGGAGAAAGATCCACGAAATTATTTGAAAAATACATGCCGAATGCATTCGTATTCGCTATGCTTCTAACTATCATCACTGGTCTTATCGCTTTCTTCTGGTTAGAAGCTTCTCCAATAGAAATCATTAAAGGATGGTACGATGGCTTTTATTCATTATTAGAATTTGGGATGCAAATTGTATTGATAATCATCACAGGTTTTGCCATTGCATTGTCGCCAATTGTAAATAAAGGCATAGACAAATTGACCAATTACATCAAAACGCCTCGACAGGTTTACTTTTTTGTAACGTTAATTGGTGCTTTACTATCGCTCATTAGTTTTGGTTGGATTGTTATTACATGTGTATTAGCAAGAGAATTGGCAATTCGTATTAAAGGCATCAATTATCCGTTTTTAGTAGCTTGCGTCTATTTTAGTAGTGGAAGCTGGGTAACTGGTCTTTCGAGTTCAATTCCACTCTTATTGGGTACAGAAAACAATTATTTAATCGAAGCTGGTATTTTAACAGACATTATTCCAACTTCGTTTACATTGGGTTCTGGCTTGAGCCTTGCAATGATGGCTCTCTATGTATTATTCGCGCCTTTAATGATTGTTTTTCTTATTCCAAAAACGAAAAACATCAAACAACTTGAGGATATGCTGGAAGATAAAACGATAAAAAAGGAACTTTCTATTAAAGAGGAAGCTTTTAGTCTAAATTTATCTTACAAGTCCGTTTCCGACAAATTAAATAATGGTATCATCCTTCTAATTTGTATTGTACTAATGGGATTTACCTATATCATCTATCACTTTTATACCAACGGTTTTCAATTGAATTTTAATATCATGATTTTCATTTTCTTGATTGTTGGTCTGGCATTGCACAAAACACCTATGCGTTATGTGATTGCAATGAAACGCTCAAGTAGTAATATCTCTGGAATTTTATACCAGTATCCTTTTTACGCAGGTATTATGGGTATCATGCTTTATACAGGTTTGGGTGAGAAATTAGCAGAAGTCATAGCATCTATTGCAACCATTGAAACTTATCCATTTTTCGCGTATATCACTGGTGGCATTATTAATTTCGCCATCCCATCTGCTGGAGGTGAATTTGCTGTTGTTGGACCAAGCATTATCAATGCTGTCAAAGTTATAGGAGAAGGTTTAACTGAAAACGAGGTATCAGCAATGATTACGAGAGCTTCTTTGTCTATTGCATATGGAGAAAGCCTTTCTAATGTCTTGCAGCCTTTTTATTTATTGCTTGTATTTCCAATTATGGGAACTGGCATTAAAATCCAAGCACGTGATGTAATGGGTTATTTGGTAATTCCATTTATCGTGTTCTTTATCATTCAATCCATACTAGTTACATGGATGCCATTATAAACTTAAGAAATGAACCAACTAATACGAACCAAAAATGAATCTAAAACAATCAATGTTCAACGTTTTTGCCATAAGCTTACTTAGCTTAGTTTGATTTGAACAGGTTATCTATTTTCAATTTTAATATTTTAAGACAAAAATCTAATCGATTAAACAATATAGCTATGACATCAAAAAATAAACATTGGACCAAAAAAGAGCTTCAAGTTTATATTCTTCTTCATTGTGCTAATGCTGATGCTGAAATAACTGAAAGTGAAATTAAACTGATTAGATCTAAAGTTGACTCAGAAACATTCAAAAAAATCTTTAAAGAGTTTTCTAATGACAATGAAGATGAACGTTTTGAGAAAATAGATGATAATATTCAACAACATGAATACAATAATATGGAGCTCTCCAAATTTCGTAAAGAAGTTCAAGATCTATTTTATAGTGATGGAAAGCTAACAATGATGGAACAAAACTTAAATCGTATTTTGGATAACATTTTGTATTAATCCTATATTGTAATCAATGATCAAATTTTTCCGCAAAATTCGTCAAAACCTAATTATGGAAAACAAAACCTCTAAATATTTTAAATATGCTATTGGTGAAATCGTCCTTGTAGTGATTGGGATTTTAATCGCACTTCAAATTAATACGTGGAACAAGCAAAATGAGGAACAACAATTAGAGTTAAAAATCATACAAGAAATACGTACAAATTTAATCCTAGATTTAAAAGAAATCAAAGAAGACATTGGTATAATGGATGACATAAATAAAGCCTGTGATGATGTAAAAGTGTATTTAGAAACTCAAGAGAATCCTTCAAATCAATTATTTATACATGCTTCTTTATTGAGAGTAACACCACATTTTGACCCAAACACAAGTGGTTATGGTCTTTTGGTTTCGAAAGGAATTGGTATCATTTCTAATGATAGCCTTAGAAATAATATTTCTTTACATTATGAACGACTTTACAGCTATTACAAACGGTATGAAGAAGAACGACTACGCTTTCATGCTTTGCATAGTGAACCTAAATTAATTCAGTATTTTAGTCCTGTTTATGATGAAAAGCAAACGTATTTTTTAAAACATGAAATTTCTCAAGAAGACTTTACTAGCCTTAAAAAGGATGCGGCATTTAATAAAATAGTATCAGCTATTGCATTTGAAAATTCTAGCGTTAAAAATAGAGCAGAACGCGTAGAGAACAGTATCTTGTCATTAATAAAATCACTCGATAAAGAAATACAGTCGCTACAATAATTAGTATATGCAACCCTTAAATAATACCTTCACTTTCAAAATTGTAAGTTCAATTATTCTCTTTTTACTTTTATGTAATTGCAAGGAGATAAAAAACCTTCCAGATCCACTTGAAGCTGGATGGAATAACGAAGTGGTTTGTGAAGTCCTAGAAGATAATGACAAGGTGAGAACACTTAAATGCACCTTTCCTCCTGGTGTTGGTCATGAACGTCATTATCATAAATCGCATTTTGGATATACATTGGCTGGAAGCACGTTCAGAATTAAAGATACTTCAGGAACTAGAGAGGTAAACATTCCGACAGGTTATAGTTTTTATAATGAAAAAGTCGACTGGCACGAAGTCTTAAATATTGGAGATAGTACTGCTGTTTTTCTAATTGTTGAGCCAAAATCATAATTCTTGTTAAAAATACGTTTAGCTAAAACCAATTTTCTACTTTTATAAACGTATTGATTATTGATGTTATGAATGGATTTGATATTGTGATGGTTATTGCCATTATTCTTTTTGCAAGATTGGGTGTACGCTTAGTGACAGGTTATGTTAAAATGCGAAAAGAACAACAAGAGGACGCTAAAAATGACTAATTTTTTGTTGCTTTCAAAGGCGAGTTAATCCAATAATCAGAACTATTTATTGACGCATCTGAATTCACTATAGAATTGTTCAGACTTTTGGATTTATTTACATAAATCAAATTTTTAGGCATTACTTTTCTTTCAAATACCTCCTGAACAAACAGTTCTCTAAACTGATTAACTTCTATAAATGTTTTCTTATTGAGTGCTCTTCCACTAATATCTGTAACTTTTTTAATGCGATACTTCAATTCTTTCATTTGGGCTTCATTAAGTTCTTCATTAGACGGAATTGCGCCACTAATAAGACTTATTTTAACGGTTTTACCATTATCTAAAGTCACCTTATTAATTTTTAGTTTTCGTTTCTTATAAATAAACCTAAAATTCTTACTATTGGCAATCGTAGTTTTATCGACCGTATTATTGAACCTAACAAAAAAAGCGTTTTCGCCTTTGTCATAAGACACATCTTCAATTTCGAAATCATTACGACTTCTAACTTCAAATTTATTATTAAATGAAATATAATTTAAAAACATTTTTTTTCCTTTTGGAGCATACTCTATTTTGATTGAGAAAAAGGGATCTGAATCACCTACAACAAAACCATAGTATTCTAATTTGTGAATTGCATAACTATCCTGAGCAATATAAATGACACCATTTGCTGTATTTTTCACACCTGTCACATCTTCATTTGCAGTGAACTTAATTTCATAAATAGGAATATCATCTAGGTATAATTTGTTTGCTATTCTAAACTCATGATTGTAAAGGAAGTTATCTTTAAAAGTATGCACAAAAGAAAAGGAATGATAAGCAGAATTTCTTATGGCATTATGTACGTTTAAAATACTTAATTCATTACCACCAATGGAAGAGATTGTAGCATCCTTAATGTACTTATATTTTTGATTATCATATGCAGCTGTCAACAATGTGTCTTTAGGAAACTTTGAGTTTTGATTAAACTCATACAAAGCAGATTGGTTGTCTTTATATAACAATTTATTAGTTTGAAAACCAGCATCAAAGACCTCAACAATACCTTCATTAAGGTTAAAATACCTACTTTCAAGTAATTGATAATCTCTGTAATATCCAATAAAAGAATGATGCGTTGTTGGGTAGTTAACTCTCATATTGGCAATAGCCTTACCCACAATATCTCTTACATTTTCATAGTTGGCTTTAGGTTTATCCTTTTTAGTTGTAATAGTAACTGTATTGAGAGCTTCAATTTTTGGCTTTAAGAAAATAATATTGAGGTTGTTATCTGACAACGTAGTAACTGCAATCGTTTTGGTCTCATATCCAATACATGAAATAATTAAAACATCATTCTGAGTTTTATATTTATATGGAAGTCGAAAATTACCATCTTCATCAGCAATAACACCATTGTTTTTATCTTTAATACTCACTGTTGCAAATACGACTGGTCGCTTATCTGATTGATCTATAATTTGACACGTAAGCTCTTCTACCACATTTTCTGAAGGTACATTTTGTGCATATACACCATTTGTACTTACAGTTAAAAACAAGATTAGAATGATTAATTTTTTCATACGTTATTTTAATTTAATGGTCTTAATTTCTGAAACAAAAGTTTTATCATTAATTGTGCCTTCAATAAAGCAATTAAACTCGGTTAATTGTCTATCCGCAATTTTAAACTCTAAATTACCATTTGCATTCAAATTTAGGTTTGGAATCCAATCAATAATGCCAAATTCTTTAAAAAAATCATTATCATATGATTTATACACAGGAACATAAAACTGTTTAGCTACTGAAAAATTTAAAGGAATCTCATAACCTGTATTAACATTATCTGTTTCAATTTTAATTTCTGCTTGAGGTTTGGTTTTAATTCTAATTAGTCCTGCTCCTCCTGATCGCATTCCGCCTCCAATTCCAGATCTATTAACTTCAACATATTCTATTTGATCCATCGTTAAATTTTTCAAAATGGTTAAATCCTGATGCAGAATAGTTCCATCTAGATACACAATTGGACTTGTACCAGCATCTTGGTCAAATGAAGCATGTTCAACAATAGCCGAATTTTCATTTAAGTGTAACGCTGGTCCATTAGGATCATAAGCAGCAACGCCTCGAGGATCTGATTCCACAACATTTATTGCAATACGATCTCTAGTACTATTTACAGAATTTGAATAAATTTCAAACTTTGTTGGTGTATCAACGACTTTAAACCCTTTATCTCTTAGATAACGCACTAAGGTTCTATAACGTCTTTCGAGTACTTCATCAACCATTTCTACTTTACCTAAACTCCTATTTTGAAGTTTTTCAATTTTAGTATATGCTTTCTTTTTATTTATAATTACCTCTTCCAGCTGTTCTACTTGTCTCAATGTACTTTCGAAAGTCAGAGTTTTACTGTATGGAATGGTATTAATATTAGGCATTAAAGGTTTCAAACTTGTCTTTATTTCAGGAATCTTAAAAGGATCAAACTGTATATATAAGCTAGGTTTTGACGCCTTACCTGATGAACTCAATGCCCTAACTCTTATTTGTTCATCGTCTATAGGAAATAAACCGGCTGCAGTATATGAGGTATTATCCTTTGTGAGGTTTATTAATTTCATAGGATGATTTAAGGTTGGATAAATCATTAATTGTTGGTCCTCTTTTTGTTGTGAATTTATAGTATAGCTTATGCCATTTTCATAATCAAAAGCATAATCTGGCGGATTATTAAATATGGTATTCCAATCATAACTACTCCAGCCTTGAGTAATCAATAAATTATCGAGTTCAAATTTCTTTTTAGGCGTAATTCCTGTAAAATAATAGGCTGCTTGTTCTACATAACCCTTTAAATACGATTGCATTAATATATAAGAAGCCATATTTTGATGATGGATAGAATTGGACTTCGATGGCAATACTGAAACACTAAAACTGTTTAAAATAGCTTTTGGTTCTGACATATACGGTAAAGTAATTGTTATTGAATCGTTAGCTGATTTTGTTATAGCTTCAGAAGATTCAATAAACTTAAATCCATCATAATTAAAGTACAAACGCTCAATTAATGGATTATTATTCGAATCAAAAACCGTAAAAATATTGATCCCTTTAAATAAATCTGAATTTGAAATAATCTTTAATTCTTCAGTATTCTCACTAAACTTAAACAAAGTCTCTTTTATATCTTCTCCATTATGAATTACCAACTTATAGAGTTGTCCTGTAATACGTTTTAATGTCGTAGGATTAGTCTTTAAAGTAATAGCAACATTACCTCGAGCCTCTAATAAACTCATACTAATGCCTTCAGTTTTTATATGCTTTATAGCAATTGTATGTCTTTGTTCATCATAATCAAATTGAGCACTATAGGATACATTCGCTTTTGGGTTTAAAAGGCACTTTCCTATTCCAAATTGATTTACTTTAAAATTAGTTACGACCACTCCATTTTGATCTATAATTTCACCTTCAACACCTGAAATACCAATACCTTTTTCATTCTTTATAACAACGCCAATTGTATTATCTACATTAGCTAATAAATGACCACCTTCGGGCAAAAACTGAGCATCAATTTGTAACGGCTCTTGAGAAGATATCATTGTTTTTTCAAGCTCTGGATCAATAATTCTAATGGTTTCTGTATATACATTATTTTCAGCAAAATTTTTCATCCAGTTTGTATACAGGTTAATCGTATAATGTGCAGAAGAAAAACGATCATCAATTTCAAAATCGGCTATAGCTGTTCCGTTAGTAATCATTAGCATTTTACTCACTATGATCTTTCCTTCCGTATCTGAAATTGTACAATACAAATTAGTCGCTTGGGTCGCTAATTGCTTATTATACTTATCAAAAACATAAGCTTTAATACCTATAGATTCGCCTTTAATATAAATTGATTTATTGAGATGAGCATAAGCGATTTCTCGTTCCATCTCAGTATAATCCTTATAAACGGAAATTAAATCTACGTCTGAATTTTGATTTTGAGCCGTTGCAACTTGTAGAACTAAAAATGCAAGTAGTGTATTAATTAAAACTGTTTTTGTTCTCATAGCTAATTAATTTTTATGTTTTTTACTTCTGAAATATAAGTGCCTTCATTAGAAAACCCTTCTATAAATAATTTCAAATTAGTCATTTCATTATCGAAAATTTTCAATTTAAGCACACCATTACTGTCTGTGCTCACGTTTGAAAACCAATCAATCACTCCATATTCATTAAAGAAATCACTAGTATAAGACGTGTATTTTGGTATATAAAATTGCTTCGCAACATCAAATTTTAAAGGAATTTCGAATGACTTATGTGCCGTTTTCTTTTCTGTGCTATTATGAATTTTAAATGGATTTGTCTTTATTTTCACAATGCCTCCTCCTCCTCGCATTCCGCCGCCAATTCCAGAGAGATTGACTTCAATATATTCAACATCTGCCATCGTCATATCTCTTAAAATTCCTAAATCTGAATGTAAAATAACATCATCAAGATATATCACTGGAATATTATCTGAAGAGTTTAGAGGTCTTCCGGTTGTATTAACTCTTCTAAATATTTGAAAACCTAAGCCTCCTGCTTTATTCTCTAATACAATGAAACCCTTTGTACTGAGATATCGACCAATGGTTTGAAATTTTAATCGTTTCTTATCATCAAAAAATTCAACTTTACCAACCGTTGCGTTCTTGATCCTATCTATTTCTGTATATTTTCGTCTTCCTATTAATTTGACTTCATCAAGTTGTTCAATCGTTTTCCATCCATTTTCAAAATCACTATAATTATTAACTTCAGACAATCTGGCTTCTCTTGGTCTTAAGGTTGCAAAATCATGTGCTAGATTAAAATCAGGAAAAACTTCTGGGTCAAATTTTAGCGAAATATTTGGCATAACAGGCTTCCCTTTTTTATCAATCGCACTGATCTTTATTTTTTCATTTGAAATTGGAAAAAAACCTTGCTTTTCAAACGACATCTCATCTGGTTTTAATTCGATAATTTCTAAAGGACCATTTAATGTTGGGTAAATGATTAATTGCTGATTTCCTTTATTTGCAAAATTAGCAACATAGCTCATCCCATTTTCAAAATCGAAATCGTAATCTGGCGGATTATTAAATATGTTCTCCCAATCGTAACTACTCCAACCTTGTGTTAGCAATAAATTATCTAGTTCATGCTGTTTTTTTTGTGTAATTGACTGAAAATAATACTGTGAATTCTCAATATAACCTCTAACATGAGGCTGCAACAATGTTGAAGATGAAATATTCTCGTGATGATTATATGCTCGTGTTTGTTCGGGTAACACAGAAATACTAAAATTATTAAACGTTTTAGTATCTAAGTTTGAATAAGGAATTGAAACCAATAAAGAATCTTTCTTCTTTTCTACGATTGGATCACTGGAAACTGCAAATTTTAAACCATCATAATTGAATATTTGACGTTCTAAAATTGGTGTGTTATGGTCATTAAATATGGTTATGATGTTTATTCCTGAAAATAAATCGGTGTTTGAGACTGCCTTTACCACGTCTAGGTCTTCATTAAATTTAATATTAAATGCCTTTAATTGATTACCATTATGAATAGCCATAATAAACACTTTATTAGAGACTTGATCAAAAGTTGATTCATTAGTTTTTAGCGTTATATACGTTTTATCTTTTAAACGTTTCACAGCTAATCCAATACCTTGAGTTTGTATATTTTTTAAATCAAACTCATAGTCTTTTTCATCATACTTTAGAACAACTTTATACGTTTCGTTAGACAATGGTTTTAAGTTAAACCGACCTAAACCTAAAGTGTTTAGTTTAAAATTAGTAATAACTTCATCTTTAGAATTAATAACATTACACTCTATATTCGGTATTCCAAATCCAAATTTATCTTTGATTGTTACTCCAATAATAGTTTCAACATTGGTTACCAAATGTCCACCTTCTGGTAAAAATTGTGCATCTATTTCTGAAATTGTTTTTATGTTTTTTGCAACGTTCTCAATTTCCGGGTCAATAATACGAATGGTTTGAGAGAAATAATTTTTCTCATCAAAATTTTTCATCCAATTTGTGTAGGCTGTAATTTTATATTCGCCAGAAGTAAATAAGCTATCCACTATAAAGTCATTGATTCCTATTCCGTCATTAATCAATATTAATTTCTGTTTGACAATGGCATTTTTTTCATCCTGTATTGTACAATAGAGATTTGATGTAGCTGTAGAAAATCGTTGTGTAGCCTTATCAAAAACATAAGCTTTTAAACCAATAGATTCGCCTTTTATGTATGTAGATTTGTTCAGATGGAGATAAACAACTTCGCGTTCTAATTCTGCATAATCTTCATAAGAAGATAAAAGATCATAATCCTCAAAGGCTGTATCACTGATACCTTCTTTTAAAGGATTTTGGGAAAACCCAAACAAATAACAAAATAGAATAAAACAGAGTGTGATTAGTCTCATAAATGGCTGAATAGTTAGTGGTTAATCGTACAATTGAATTGATTACGTTCAAAAAGGCACTGTTAAAAATATAAAACTAAAGCATCAAAAACCATTCCTAAGTAGGAAAATTCATGTAAAAAACCAATCCATTCATATCCTTATCATAGAATCCAAATTCTCGAGTTCCCCAAAGCGTCTTTTTTAGACTAGTATTTTGATGAAATACAGATTTGGATTTATAGTCTTCATATAAGGCATCAATGTTTTCGGTTTTAATACGAAGCATTGGTCTATCTATCCCAGCATCCCACTCTTTTTCATCATGCCACTGCAAATGGATTTCGATACTATCTCTTCCTACACCTGCATATTTTGGATCACTGCCTTGATCTTTAAAACTAAGTTTAAATCCTAATTTATTGACATAATAATCAATGGCTTTAGTCAAATTTTTGACAGGAAGTACAGGATGAATGTGTTGTAAATAGCCTTGACTCATAATTACTCTTTTACAGTACCATTAAAATGACTAATCTTTGGATTAATTGGGTTTCCTGAAGTTCTTCTGAATGAAGCTAATTGACCACAATGCCAAATTGCATCAGCTATTGGTCCGTTAATTTGATTCCAAAATGGAATTTCTCGCTCACCAAAAATAATTTTGAATTGGGAAATGTCATCACTACCTCTTAGAATATCGGCAGCCGTTTTCAGGTTCATCAAGGTTTGTTCGCGCTTTTGTGCGTAAGTCATTTCATTTTTTTCGACTTGTTGATTAGCTTTTTTTAAAGTAGAATTGACAATGATATAAGATAAATCTAAGATATGATCAATCGTTTCTGAAGCAGAACGCACATCTTCATTAGGCTGATATTCTAGATCGATATCAGTCAAACCTTCACTTGCCCAATAAAATCTAAACCCAAGTCCATCAATTAGTCTTGCAGCCACAGTTCCAGCAGTAAACGTTTCAGAATACTCAGGTATTTCGTAATAAGGAAGTTGTTGTTTTTCAGTTTGTGCTTGAATAATTGTTGAAAATAATAAGGCAAGAATAAGTACTATGTGTTTCATTTTATTTCGGATCTAAAGTCATAACATAATCATAACTTTCGTTTAAGTATTGAGCTAATTTATCTAAATCGGTTAACATGTTGTCAGGTATCAAAACATAGCCTTTCATAATTGCTCCATACGATTTGTACAAATTTGAATTAAATTCTTTTATATATTTTTCTTGAACTTCTTTAGAATACCTAAAACCTAATTCTGCATCTTTATTTAATAATGAAAACATATAACCATTAGCTGAAGTATAAGGCATGGTTTTTCCTTTGCGGTCAAAACGAGGGCATTTATCTACAATTTGGTCGTAAATTTCAAGTCGTTCTTTGTACATAATATTACTTTTAATCTTTTAATTGCGCATCATAATTTATAGTGTCTGTACCATATTTATCAATCAAAAAAACTAAAGCTGTCATTGAAGCCGCTCCCAATTCTAATTCGCGTTTATTAACATGTTCGAATGTATCGTTTGCTGCATGATGATGGTCAAAATATCGTTGTGAGTCTGGACGTAAACCAGCTAAAACGATGTTGTCATTTTTCAAGGGACCAATATCTGCTCCACCATAACCTGCTTCAAAATAATGTATTAAATAAGGCTTAAACAAAGACCTCCAACTTTGAACTTTAGTTAACATAGCGTCACTCGATTGAAAACTAAAACCTCTTGGTGTAAATCCACCCGAATCACTTTCTAAAGCAAAAATGTGATTCTCACCTTTATTCTTTGCCACTTCTGCATATTTTCGACCTCCACGTAAACCGTTTTCTTCATTCATAAATAATACAGCACGAATCGTTCTTTTTGGGCGAATACCACTTTCTTTTAATAAACGAAGCACATCCATTGATTGTACAACTCCTGCGCCATCATCATGAGAACCATCTCCTAAATCCCAAGAATCTAAATGACCACCTACAACAATAATTTCATTTGGAAATTCGCTTCCTGTTATTTCACCAATTACGTTATAGGATTGCACATCGTCTAGTTGTTTGCAACTCATACTAAAGTATAGTCTTATATCTTTGTTAAGCGCTAACATTCCGCTTAACAATTCAGCATCATTTGTACTAATTGCAGCAGAAGGAATACGTTGTGAATTTGGCAAATCACCATAACTCATACTTCCAGTATGTGGAAAATCGTCTAATCTTAAATTCAATGAACGCACAATTACTCCAATAGCTCCATATTTTGCAGCTTCTTGAGCTCCAGCATAACGTTCACTAGAACAGCCACCATAAGCCTCAAACGTATTAATTAAATTGGCTTGCATTGGTCTATTGATAAATACAATTTTGCCTTTAATTTTAGCTTCACCTAATGCTTCCAAATCTTTATAAGTAGCCACTTCAATAAGATTAGCCTTAACACCTCCAGCTGGTGTTGCAATTGATCCACCGAGTGCACAAATATTTACACTAGTCGTTTTACCTGGAGAAGTTTCAATATAAGCGAACTCTGGGGCTCCACGAATCCAACGTGGCACCATAACAGGCTGTAACCATACTTTATCTAATCCTAATTTTTCGAATTCTTCTTTTGTGTATTCTACAGCTCTTTCTGCATTTAAAGATCCTGAAAGGCGACCACCAATTTGGTTAGATAAATGATCTAACCATTGATAACTCATACCATTAGTTAAAGAATTATCATAAATAGATTTAAGATTTTCTGCATCTGTTTGTGCTGAAATTTGGAAAGAAATTGCAATAGAAAGTACTAGAATTATTCGCTTCATATGGAGATTTTTATTGAAGCTAAATATACTATTTTAAATACTGAGGATTTATAAAGAAATCATAAAAATTACTCATTTTCGAGTTGCCTCACATAATCGTCAAGATTTGCTTTAATGTCGTCATCTAGCTCTGGCTCAACAATATCCTTATATTTTATAAGGGTGTCATATAAAATTTTAGCAACAATATATCGAGCTGTTGGTTTATCATCTGCTGGAATTGCAAACCAAGGTGCATGTGTTTTCGAGGTTCTGTTTAGTGCATCTTCATAACATGCTTGATACGAATCCCATAGTTTTCGCTCTTTTAAATCGCCAGGAGAAAACTTCCAATTTTTACTTGGTTTTTCTAAACGACGTAGTAATCGATTTTTTTGTTCTTCTTTAGATAAGTGAAGGAAAAACTTAAAAATGATTGTTCCATTTTGAGAAATATGTTTTTCAAAAGCATTAATTTGATCAAAGCGCTTATTCCAAAACCCCTCATTTATGTCTTCGATCGAATTTACATCAGGTAAATTTTCACCTAGAATATAACCAGGATGCACTCTAGTTACTAATACATTTTCATAATGTGTTCTATTAAAAACACCAAATTTACCTCGCGCTGGAAGCGCAATATAATGTCTCCAAAGGTAATCGTGATTAAGTTCATTTTCGGTAGGCACTTTAAAACTATGCACAACAATTCCTCTCGTATTAAAATCTTTAAACACTTCCCTAATCATGCTATCTTTTCCAGCAGTATCCATGCCTTGAATGCAAATTAAAATTGCATATTTACCATGAGCATAAATTGTATTTTGAAAATCGCCTAGCTTCTCCCGAACGTCTTCCAATTTTTTTTCAATAATACCTTTATCTGACTGTAAATCAAACGTTGTAGGCGTCTTATTTAAATTAATAGTTTCAGTTACTTTAAAATCGTTAATGTCAATATTTTTCATAATCCTTATTTTGAAGCAAACAATTTCACATCATTTTCACTTACATTACTTCCTCCAAGAATTATCAGTCGTTCCACAACATTTCTCAGTTCACGAATGTTACCCGTCCAGTCGTAATCTTGAAGTAGTTTAATAGCTTTTTCTGAAAATTCTTTTTTAGCCGTTCCTTGTTCTTCAGCAATTTTAGCTGAAAAATGATTTATTAATAACGGAATGTCCTCTCGCCTGTCGTTTAAAGAAGGAACTTTAATTAAAATCACTGCCAGTCTGTGATAGAGATCTTCTCTAAATCGACCTTCTGCTATTTCTTTTTTTAGATCTTTATTGGTGGCAGCTACAACACGTACATCTACTTTAATATCTTTATCGTTACCAACACGTTGAATTTTGTTTTCTTGCAGTGCTCGTAATACTTTAGCTTGAGCAGATAAGCTCATATCTCCAATCTCATCAAGAAAGATTGTACCTCCATTAGCAGCTTCAAATTTTCCTGCTCTGTCTTTTACGGCACTCGTAAATGCCCCTTTAACATGACCAAACAATTCACTTTCAATTAATTCTGCAGGAATTGCAGCACAATTCACTTCTATTAATGGCCCTTTTGATCGTGCACTTTTTTGATGTAACCAATGCGCTACAAGTTCTTTACCTGTTCCGTTTGGTCCAGTAATTAAAACTCGAGCGTCTGTTGCTGAAACTTTTTCAATCATATCTTTGATATGAGCAATAGCTTCACTTTCACCAATCATTTCGTATTGCTTACTGACTTTCTTTTTTAGCATTTTATTTTCAACAACTAGTGTTTTTGTATCTAATGCTATACGAACAGTATTAAGCAATCTATTCAAATCTGGTGGCTTAGAAATATAATCAAAAGCTCCTAAACGCATTGTATTTACAGCTGTATCAAGGTCTCCATGACCAGATATCATGACCATAGGGATTTCTGGTTTAATTTTTTTAACAGCTTCTAAAACTTCAACACCATCCATTTTTGGCATTTTAATATCACAAAGCACTAAATCGTAATCGTCTTTCTTTATTTTTTCAATACCTACAAGACCATCTTCTGCCTCTTCAACTTGATAACTATCACTTTCTTCTGAAAGTATTTTAACTAATACTCTTCGGATTGCCGCTTCATCTTCAATAACTAAAATCTTTGACATATTTATATTTTAAATTTAATTCCTGTTCTTAAATAGAATGTATTTACATCGTCTAATTTAAAAATTTCTCCTTTGTTTTCACTACGTAATACATTATTTAACCGAAATGTGTAACCTGTATACAAGTAAGCTACTAAATGTTTCGAAAATAAGTGCTCATATCCAAGTCCACCGACAACAACTGAAAGTGAAATATTGTCAACTTTTTTACCTTGAACAACAGATGGTTCCTGCAGATGTGCAAAATAGCCATCAAGACTCACAAAAGTCTGAATGATGTTTTTTTCATTAAAAAAGTACTTTATATTTGATTTTGGAACTCCAATAGCGAATGACCAGTCTTCATTAATTCTTCTAAAATAACTCACAAACGGTAACGGAAAAGGCAATCCCGTTGTTGCATTGTAGGTCAAGCCTAAAATTAAACGATATGGCTTTTTAGAACTTTCATCTTTAGTACGATCATTAATTGCAAATACACCTCCATTTATAAAAATATCGTCTCGAGTAATTGCGGTGGTCAAAGTCGATGCGATTCTTGGACTTAACTTGACACCAAATCTCCATTTTCCGCTAGTTTTAAATGTATAAGCTATATTCAAATCTATAATACTTATCGTTTTCAAAAGAGACGTATCAAATGGGTAACTATCTTCTAAATTTAATATAATTCGATTGTATTCGGCTCCAATAATTAAGTAATTATCTTCTGAAACCTCAATTGGATAATTGACTAAAGCCCTAAGCCTTGTATATTGATCTTCAGAATTGCCTTTAGGAATAAACGAATACTCAAGTCGTGCTAAATCTGTGAGCTGTGCTGAAACAATATTAGAATACAAGCATATTGTTATCAATAGGTAAACACAACGACATTTTAATAGCATAAATCAAATAAATTATTTAGGTTGTTGCTTGATATGAATATCTCTCTGAGGGAAAGGAATTGTAATATTATGTTTTCTAAATAATTCATCAATTTTAAAGCGAATATCACTTTTAGGAAATTGCGCTTTAAAACTATCTGATAAGGTAAAAATGAGTTTAAAGTCTAGGGAACTTTCTCCAAAATCAGCAAAAACAACAGTAGGCTCAGGCGCACTTAACACTTGTGGGTGCGTACTTGCTGCTTGTAATAATAATTTTTTAACTAATTGAACATCACTTCCATAAGCTACACCTACGGAAACACTTTCTCTTGTAATAGTTCCATTTTGCGTCCAATTATATAAGCTGTTTTCCAAATACAAATGGTTAGGTATTACTAATACTTTATTATCAATAGTTACAGCTCTAGTTGTTCGTAGTTTTATTTCTTCAACACGACCTACTTTTCCATCAATTTCTATAATATCATCAACATGAACTGATTGGTCAATTAGAATGAAAACACCAGATATAATATCTTGAAATAAGGTTTGTAATGCTAATCCAATTCCAATTAATAATGCAGCAGATGCGGCGAAAACCGCTGTAACATCAACACCTACTGAGTGCAGAGTAACAAGTAAAATAACAAGATAAATAAGCCATCTAAAGTAACCATAGACCACATTAAATTTCCCCTTATCTTCATCTGGCAAATGCCTTGTAAACGCCTTAAGAAGTATTCTTAAAATAATTGTTGTAATAAAAATGGCTGTTATTACAATTAAAATATCAAGAATAGATATACTTATTTTATCAGAAATATCTATATGCAAATTGAGGAACTCCTTTGCTTTTTGCCAAGCAGAGCTTTCTTCAATCTTTTCTTCTAAATTAGATAAATTTTGAATCATAATTAATATTTAATCCATTTAAACAATTCTTTATAACTAGGTTTCTTTCCATACATTAAAATCCCAACACGATAGATTTTAGCTGCAAACCACACCGTAAATACAAAGGTACCAACTAAGATTAAAAACGATAAGACTTGTTGCCAAATTGGGACACCAAAAGGAATCCGCATCAACATCACTACTGGAGACGTAAATGGGATAAATGAAAATACCGTTGAAACTGTTCCGTGTGGATCTTCAATAACCGTAAAAATACCAACATATACGGCTAGAATTAAAGGCATAATGATTGGCATCATAAATTGTTGAGTATCCGTTTCGTTATCAACCGCAGCACCAACCGCAGCATAAAGAGAACTATATAATAAATAACCACCAATAAAAAAGAACATGAAAGCCGTAATTAAATTAATTATAGGCAAATTATAAAACGACTGAATGGCCAATTGCATTTCATTAGCTACTTCAGGATTTTGCATAGCCTGGTTCATCATTTCTTGCTGAGGGGTTTGCATTTCAGCCATACTTATTCCGAAAATCGAAGACAAAATAAGCATTAAAATACTGCCTAAAATTACCCAAATACCAAATTGTGTTATACCAGCCAAAGAGGTGCCAATTATTTTACCCATCATAAGTTGAATTGGCTTTACTGAAGAAATAATAACTTCAATAATTCTACTCGTTTTTTCTTCAATAACACTTCGCATAATCATGTTTCCGTAAATAATGATAAACATAAATAACAAGTATCCTGCAGCTCCTCCAAATGCTAATTTTAGATAACTATCAATCTTTGATGTTTTTTCGCCAGAAAATGTTTCTTGAGTAATATTAATATTCGTTTTTGCGGCTTGAATTTTCTCTATATCAACGCCATCACTTTGCAATTTAGTATCAGATAATTTTTTTTCTATTTTTCGCTCCAAACTAGACATAATGGATAATGAAGGTGATTCGTCTGAATAGAATTTCACCTTTGGTAAAACATTCACAATGTCTGCACTTTTTTCTATATATAATAAGCCAAAATCTTCTTTTGCCTTCACCATTGCTTTTGCAGTTTCAAGACTTTCATTCGTTAGAATTGTGTATTTAGTGTGTTCTGTATTCACAAAGACTTCACTTAAAACTCCTGTTTCATCCAGTACTGAAATATTTCGATCTTTATCATTATTAAGCTGTGACAAATAAGCAACGACAGCAATTAAGGCAACCATAATTAATGGACTCACAAACGTCATAATAATGAACGATTTGTTTTTGACCTTAGTTAAGTATTCTCTTTTTATAATAAGTGGCAAATGATTCATCTTAATTGTTTTTGACTGTTTGAATAAAAATATCGCTTGCACTAGGTATTACTTCCGTAAAGTGATGTACTTCTGCTTTTGACGTTAAAAATGACAACAAATCATTAGATGAATCATTCGCATTTAATTTAATATTCATCTTAACATCATCATTCAAATTCCTGAAGGTGGCTGGTAACACCTCAAATTTTTCCTTAATGGCGTTTGAAACACTTTCAATGCTATTCGTTTGAAGTCCAACCTCGAAAGTATTGGTTTTATATTGACGTTTGATATCTGTTAGTTTTCCATCAAGTACTTTATTCGATTTATGAAGTAAAGCGATATGATCGCAAAGCTCTTCAACAGATTCCATACGATGTGTTGAGAAAATAACAGTTGCACCTTCGTCACGTAACTGAAGAATTTCATCTTTTATTAAATTGGCATTAATCGGATCAAAACCAGAAAAAGGCTCATCAAATATTAATAATTTAGGTTGATGTAAAACTGTAACAATAAACTGAATCTTTTGTGCTTGACCTTTACTGAGTTCTTGAATTTTTTTATTCCACCAATCACCAATTTCTAGCTTTTCGAACCAATATTTCAAACGCTTTTTGGCGTCCTGTTTTGTCAGACCTTTTAGTTGTGCTAAATACAAAACTTGTTCACCAACTTTCATAGATTTATATAAACCGCGTTCTTCAGGCAAGTAACCTATATTCTGAATATCTTCTGGTTTCAAAGGTTGACCATCAAGTAAAACACGACCAGTATCTGGCATTGTTATTTGATTTATAATGCGAATAAGTGTTGTTTTACCAGCACCATTTGGTCCTAATAATCCGAAAATACTTCCTTTGGGAACTGAGACAGAGACAGCGTTTAATGCTCTGAAATCACCGAAATTTTTAGAAACTGAATCAGCAACTAAGAGGTTATCCATAAATAAAAATTGAAAAATTAATTGTCGTAACGTGTAAAGATAAAAATGTTACTGATGATTTAAGTGCTTAAACACACTAATTTTTTACTTCATCACTTAAATTTTAAAATATCTTAAAAGATAATAGACAACACATCAAAAATTAGTAAAAAAACAAAACCCACCCTTAATAAATTAAGGATGGGAAAAAATTGCTATGAAAAAGAAAAATTACCACTAAAATTAATTAGTGATAATCAAATATAGTGTTTTTTATTAAAACATGGTTTTTTTATGAAAACATATCTTTAACTTTTTCAAAAAATGATTTATCACTACTCTCAGGCTTAGGGCTGAAATGTTCATCATTTTTCATACTCTCAAAAAATTCCTTTTGTTGCTTATTTAATGTTTTTGGCGTCCATACATTGACATGAACAAGTAAATCTCCAGTACCGTAACCATTGATGCTAGGAATACCTTTTCCGCGTAAGCGTAAAATTTTGCCAGATTGCACACCAGCTTCTACTTTAATCCTCACTTTACCAGTTACTGTATCAATTTCTTTTGATGTACCCAAAACTGCATCAGGTAAGCTTACATAAAGATCATAGTGTAAATTATCACCTTCACGACTCAGTGTCTCGTGTTCTTTTTCTTCAATAACTACTAATAGATCACCAGAGATACCATTTCCAGGTGCTTCGTTACCTTTTCCAGTAACTTTTAACTGCATACCATCTACAACACCAGCAGGAATCTTAACAGAAACTGTTTCTTCTTGTACTTTCAATCCTTGACCATCGGCATCACTAGGCTTTTTATCTATACTCTGTCCAGCTCCACCACAAGTAGGACAAGCTGAAGCAGTTTGCATTCGACCTAAAATGGTATTAGTAACTCTAGTTACTTGACCTGCACCATTACAAGTGCTGCACGTTTTATAGGTTGTACCAGGAGCTTGAATTTTTCGTTTAACTTTTATTTTCTTTTCAACGCCATTGGCTATTTCATCTAAAGTAAGTGTTACACGAATTCGAAGATTACTTCCTTTCACACGTCTTTGTCCTCCTCCAAAACCACCTCCAAAGCCAGAGAAACCTCCTCCACCTCCAAATGCGCCTCCGAAAATATCACCAAATTGACTAAATATGTCATCCATATTCATACCGCCTCCACCTCCGAAGCCACCAGCACCATCAAATGCTTGATGACCAAATTGGTCGTATCTTGCTTTTTTATCAGCATTACTTAATACTTCATAGGCTTCAGCTGCTTCCTTGAACTTTGCCTCTGCATCCTTATCATCAGGGTTTTTATCTGGATGAAATTTAATTGCCATCTTACGATACGCTTTTTTTATTTCAGCTGCAGATGCATTTTTATCAATACCTAAAATTTCGTAATAATCTCTTTTTGCCATGTCATTTTATCTGATTTCAATAAAAAAACAGATTTCATTTTAATTAATATTTTATTGTCCAATCACAACTTTTGGGAAACGAATCACTTTATCTCCTAGTTTATATCCTTTTTCAACGACATCAACAATTTTCCCTTTAAGATCTTCACTTGGCGCTGGAATTTGAGTTATAGCCTCATGCACATCGGCATCAAACACATCTCCTGCCTTCACTTCGAGCTTTTCTAATCCTTTTTGATTTAGCGTTGTTAATAGTTTGTTATAAATCAAAAGCACTCCTTTTCTGAGTTCTTCAGCCTCTTTATCATCTTCAATATGAGTTAATGCGCGCTCAAAATCATCTAATATAGGCAGCATTGCCAACATGACATCTTCACTTGCTGTTTTAAATAATTCAACCCGTTCCTTTGAAGTACGTCTCTTATAGTTTTCAAACTCTGCAAAAAGGCGCAAAAACTTATCTTTTTCTTTACTAAGTTCTTCTTTCAATTGCTCTTCAACAGAAATGGCTTCTACTTGTGTATCTTGATTTGAAGTTTCATTAACATCTAAATCATCTATAACTTCGTTTTTATCTTTTTTACCCATTGTTTTGGTCATTTTTATAAATCTTCGATTTAAGATTGGCAAAAGTACTGCCATTATTATTAAAATGTCAAAATGTCATCAAAAAATTTAATGATTTGAAGTCTATTAAGAAATGATTATTTTTGAAATATTAATAACACTAAAACTATATCAAATGATTAAGAAAACATTACACCTTGCATTATTACTTGTATTTGTGAGTTCATTCACTGGATGCAAGGATAAAGCTGAAAACGCAAATACAAGTGACGCAGAGGCTGCTGCAGTTAGTGAAAGTACGTCTGAAAAATTTACTGTTAGTATTTCAGAGTCTACAATTGAGTGGAAAGGCTTTAAGCCAACAGGAACTCACAATGGTACTATAAACCTTGATAATGGAGTGTTTAAAACTGATGATGGTAAATTACAAAGTGGTACTTTTTTAATTGATATGAATACCATTACTGTAACCGATTTAGAAGCTGGCGATGGGAAAGAAGATCTTGAAGCGCATTTAAAAGGAACGGTTGAAGGCAAAGAAAATCACTTTTTTGATGTGGCAAAATTCCCTACTTCTGCATTTGAAATTACTGCAACCGAATCATTGGCTGCGGGAAAAACTAGATTATCAGGTAACTTGGCTATAAAAGGTCAGAAACATAATATTTCATTTCCAGTAACGATTACTAATGATGGTGATCAAATGACTATTGAAAGCGAACCATTTACAATTGATAGAACACAATGGGGTGTGAATTACGGTTCAAAATCAATCTTTGAAGGTTTAGGAAATAAATTTATTAATGATGACATTGAGCTGAAAATTACAATCAAAGCAAAAAAAGCTTAGATTAATAGCACTTAAATTGATTATTAAGGCCATTCTTTTAAAGAGAATGGCTTTTTTAATTTAATAGATCTTCAAGGGCTGGTTCTAAATGATGGAATTTAAACTTGAAGCCAGCTTCCTCAATTTTTTGAGAACTCACCCGTTGACTTTCAAATAACAACATATGCATTTCGCCTAAAGCTAATTTCATCGCAAACTTTGGGATATTAGGTAAAATAAGAGGCTTTCCTAATATTTTAGCTGCTAATTTAGTTAGCTCGCTATTACTTACAGGGTTAGGAGCCACACCATTAAACACACCTTCAAGTCTCTTTTCTGCTACGTCCATAAAGAGTTCAGCTAAATCTTCAATGTGTATCCAAGATTGCCATTGTTGTCCATCTCCAAAAGCAGCACCTGCTCCTAATCGCATGGGTTTAATTATTTCTGGTAATGCACCTCCTTTTTCCGAAAGTACTAATCCAATTCTAATTTTTGATACTTTAATTCCTAAGGAGGAAAATTGATTAATTGCTGCCTCCCATTTTTCAACCACATGTCCTAAAAATGTATTTGAAATCTCATCATAATCTTCATCATAATACTTAGTTTGAGAGTTAGGATAAACTCCAATTGCACTAGCAGAAATCATATGCTTTATCGGAAAATTATTTGCTTTAATTGTATCAAAAAGCAATTGAGCGGTATTAGTTCTGCTCGATAGAATTTCTTTTTTATAATCTGAAGTCCAACGTTTTGAAATAGATGCTCCAACTAAATTAATAATTGTGTCCACACCTTCAAAACAAGAAACATCAATGTCTTTGGTGTCAGGATTCCAATAAAATCCAATGTAATCATCCTGAGATGATAATTTATTTTTTGAAGTTGTTAGGTAGTGCACCAACCAATTATTATCATGACAAACTTTAACGATTTCTCGTCCAATTAATCCCGTAGCACCTGTTATTAATACTGTTTTCATAGCACTACAAAGTTAAGTATTCTGTAATGTAGGAACTAATATTTAGGAATGGTTTAACGTTTAATGGCTCTCAGCATATGTCTTTTACCAGGAGGACCTTCCAAGCGCTCAATTGTAAAGCCAACAGACTTTAGAGCACGTTTTACACTTCCTTTACATGAATAAGTCACCAAAACACCATACGGTCTTAAGGCCTTATACATTTTTTTGAAAATTGTTTCTGTCCATAATTCAGGTTGTACGCGAGGTCCAAAGGCGTCAAAATAAATAACATCAAAACAATTATCATCTGTGATCTCATCAAAAAATTTCTTCTGCTTTGTTAGTCTAAACATTTCTGTGATTTGATGTGATGTTTCCCAAGCTGAATTATGTATGTCTTCAAAAGATGAGTTTTTAATTTTTAATAATTCAGAATAATTGAGCTCAATTAACTCCTCCTTGGAAATTGGAAAAGCTTCAACACCAAAATAGTCAATATTTAGGTTGTGTTTTTCAGACGCTAATAAAGAAAGTATAGCATTCAAACCTGTACCAAATCCAATTTCTAAAACTGAAATATGGTTTGATGCCGGAATATGTTGATTACAAAAAAGCAAACCATGTTTAATATACACATGGTTTGCTTCTTGTATTGCACCATGAACAGAATGGTATTGTTCGTTCCATTCTTCAATTTGAATGGTTTTAGAACCGTCTGACGTAGTAATTATTTTACGTTGCAAATTGCTTATTTAATGAGTAATTTCTTAATCTTAGGTATTGGCCCAGTACATTCTGTTTGATGACAAGAAATACATAAATTAATTGCGGAATTGTAACGTTCGGAAAGCGCTACAATTGAATCTTCAGCAAATACAAGTTTCTGAGCTTCAATAAATTGTCCTGAGTAATGGTCGAATGTTTCATTTCTTGACTTTGACTCTGAAAATTCTGCTGTATGGATTTTTAAAAATTCTTCAGGAAATTCGGTCGTAACTTTTCCGCTTTCAACTTCTTTTTTAAGTTGTAAGTTAAAGGCATGCATTCCTCTCATTAAATTAGCCATTTCAGAACCTTGGTATACATCATAGCGTTCTCTACCATCAACTATAGTTGTAGTCTTTTCTGCTTTTTCAGTAGAATTACAACTAAAAATTAAGGCCATTAAAACGATATAATAAAGGCTTTTTGGCATTACTCTTCTTTTAATAAAACACCATCTGCAACAAAAGAAAATGTCTTTTTAGGCTCAGTGATTTTTGCGATTTCCTCAGCAGATTTACCTGCATCTTCAGCATAGTGACGTTGTTCGTCAACTGGAACTTCATTTACAAAAGCTTTCCCATTCAACACAACTTCTTTTCCAGAGATATCTTTAGGCATGAAAAAACCGTAATCTTTAAACTTTACCATTACTTGTTCGCCATTCTCAAGATCTACTTTCATCCAACATCCTTTTGCTTGGCATACCTCATCAACTTTCGCAATCATTTTAGTATCTATAGAATCGCCAATTGTCATACTTTCAAAATGAGTTGCCATTCGTTTTGCTGAAAGTGCATCAGCATCATTTATTTCTTTTCCGAAAGAACTATAAGAAATGGCTTTCTCATTTGAGATATCTTGTGCTATATCTATATTTTCTTCAGTTTGTTTATTTTCATTTTTACACGAAAAAACAAAGGTTACGAGCATTAATAGTAATAAAATACGTTTCATAATTGATTTGATTTTTAAATAAATATTTGAGATACAAAGTTACATATTTTTTAGCTAATTTTTATACGTTTTTAAAGCATAAATACCTATTTTTGCAAAACAATATTTAAAGAAAATAATGACTAAAGTCTCAACTTACGAAATCGATATAGTAAAAGCCCAAACTTCTAAAATTCATGATGTAGATTTTGACAATCTCACATTTGGTCGTGTGTTTACAGACCACATGTTTTATTGTGATTTTATAGATGGTGAATGGCAACAACCAAAAATTAAGCCTTATGGCCCTATGAGTATTGACCCTTCTGCTCGTGTATTTCATTACGGACAAGCAGTTTTTGAAGGTATGAAAGCCTATAAAGATGATCATGGAGGTGTGTTTTTGTTTAGACCTGATGAAAACTTTGCGCGAATTAATAAATCTGCAAAACGATTAGCTATCCCAGAATTTCCAAAGGAATACTTTTTTGAAGGCCTTACGACCTTACTAAAACTTGATAAAGAGTGGATAAAAAGCGGAGAAGGAAATTCATTATATATAAGACCATTTGTTATAGCTACAGATTCTGCGATTGCAGCTGCACCTTCTGATAACTATAGATTTATGATTATTTGTTCTCCAGCAAAAGCGTATTATAAAGGTACTGTTAAAGTTTTAATCGCTGAGCAATTTAGTCGTTCTGCAAATGGAGGTGTTGGATTTGCAAAAGCAGCTGGAAATTATGCTGCACAGTTTTACCCAACAAATTTGGCACAAGAAAAAGGATTTCAACAAGTAATTTGGACTGATGCAGACACACATACGTTTTTGGAAGAAGCTGGTACTATGAATGTCTTCTTTAGAATTGGAGACACGTTAATTACGGCTCCAACAAGTGATCGTATTTTAGATGGAATTACGCGTAAAAGTTTAATTCAATTATGCGAAGACAATGCTATAAAATGTGATGTACGACCAATTAAAGTTGATGAACTAGTTGAAGCCTATAAAAACGGAAGTTTAAAAGAAATTTTCGGAGCAGGAACTGCGGCAGTTATTAGTCCGATTTCTGCATTTGAACATCGAGATACTGTGTATAATCTTCCAGAAATAAATGAGAATTCTTATTCGAGCATTCTAAAACAAAAAATGCTAAACATACAGCATAATTTAGCTGAAGATAAGCATAACTGGAGATACGAAGTGAAATAAAAAAGAAAAAAGAAGCCAATTGGCTTCTTTTTTTTATGACTTTAAAATCTTTTGAATGTTAGGTTTAAAATAATTAGGGCCTTTTAAAACCTTACCATCTTCTCTGTAAATGGGTTCTCCGTCTTCTCCTAACTTACTCATATTGCTACGCTGAATTTCATCAAACACTTCTTCGATTTTGTACTGCATGCCATGTTCGATTATAGTTCCACAAAGAATGTATAACATATCGCCTAAAGCATCTGCAACTTCTATTAAATCATCAGTATTAGCTGCGTCAAGGTATTCCTCATTTTCTTCACGCATTAGTTTATAACGCAACATATTTTTGTCAATTCCTAAATTAGCTTTTGGTGTTTCTCTATGGCCAATTTTAAATGCGGTATGGAATTTTATGACTGCCTCTATTTTGTTTTTCATGAGTTGTTTTTTTTTAATAATTTGAATAATAACACTTAATAATATGAACTATTGAATTAATAGTATTCATAAACATTAACTTGATTTTATATGAATTTTGGAAATGTATTATTTATTTTTGCATAAAAATAGCTATATGTTCAGTAATGGTCAATTGATTTTTGGAATTTTATTTGCAATAGCATTTATTGTAGTCATCTTTTATGCCTATAGAAGAGATATTAAAATCCATCAAAAATATTACAGAGGCAGCGTTTGGATTTTGATTGCCTTTGTATCTTTTATTGCCATGATAGCAGTCATCAAGTCCATTTTTGTGTAATAATTTACGTCTTTATTTATTTCATTTTTGTCTTAATTTTCCTGTTAATACTACAATTTTTAGTAATTTAGGTTAGAATACCTAGAATCGGGTATGTTTTGATGTTCACCTACTTCGCATCTTTGAACAATTAATTAACCAAAACCCTATTATTATGAAAACTAGATTACCGAGCGTCCTTTTAGCACTAATTGTAACTCTTTCAATGTCTTGCGAAGACAAATTGCTTAAGCCATTTGAACTATTAGGTGACAAAATTGTTGACAAAGAATTAAATTTGTATTTAAAATTTGACTGTCTAGAGAAGGTCGACGACCAACCTGTACATTTAGATTTAAAACATGGACTTGGGATTATCTCAAAAATTGATGCTACCAGCACTAATATTAACTCTATGCATTTCTACATAATGGAAGTAGAAGGTAAGGACAGATATGACCTAGAAAATGCTAAATATGAAAATACAACAAAAGATGATAAAGGAGTCCAAACACATCATTTTAGAGTAACAATAAATACAGGATCAAAAGAAAATAAACCTGTAGAGGTGAGTTTATCTGCTTTGAATAAAATGATGACCAAAGGAGACATCATTGATATTCACATAGATTCAAATGATCCAAACCTTCAATCTAAACCGCATACTGAAAAAGCAATGGTAACTAAATTTGGTAATCAATTCTGCAAGAGTATTGTTATTAATCCTTGATTAGTTATAATTGAAAAGAACAAACTATATCCTTATATTATTTTTTTTGAGCGTAATTAATAGTTACGCTCAAGATTTTAATAATGCCATCCAATTACTTAAATCGTATAAATTAGATGATTTAGAAAAATTACAACCAACTTTAAAACTTAACCAATCTGAATTTGATTATCTAAATAATCAAAAACAATTAATTATTAATGGAACTACTGACTCATTAATAGACTTTAAAATAGACAGCAGTAGCATTAAAAATAGCACTCTAAAATTAATTCTCTTAGGAGATTATTATCTTTTTAAAAATATCCCTGAAGATTCATTAGCATATAGTTATTATTCTAAAGCAGTTAATACTGCTCTAAAAACTAAAGACACCATACTCATCACTGAGTCTTGTAAAAAAATCTTCAAACAATTATTTAAAACAAGACATTCTTTAGACGGCTATCCTATTTATTTGGATATCTATAAAGATTATTTGTATGATGCAAACGAAAAGGCAACATATTCATTTCATCTCTATAATTATGAAGGAAGTGAACATAGATTAGAAAAAATTGCTAGTTTAAAATTAGTATTATCAGCTATTAAAGACAAAGATCTTAGTTTCTTGAAAGCAAAAATAAACCAGCTTATAGGTGTTGAATTTGATTACTTCAAAAAAAATTCTGACTCTTCATTAGTTTACTATTTGAAAGCTAAGGAATTAATGCAAGAAAAGCCATATCAATTTTATCGTAATGAGTTGTTCGGCATTAATGCTAACATTGGGCTAATCTATTTAAGAAAGGAAGATTACGAAAATGCGAAAAAATACTTTCAGTTTTCAAACTCAATTAATCTTCCAAAATATAGATTTGTTGAAAAAGTAAAAATAAATGAACTACTCGCAGACATTGAATTACAAAGCAATAACTGGGAAAATGCTTATTCCTATTTAAAAAGCCGAAATGCCTATTCAGACACATTAAATGAATACTCAAAGGCTACGAAAATAACAGAAATTAATACCAAATATGAAACTGAGAAAAAAGAAAAAGAGATTCTACAACTCAGCAATGATAATTTGAAAAGTGAAGCCAAAAGAAAACAAAACCAAAATATTGCATTAGGTCTAGCAGGAAGTTTAGCTCTAGGTAGCATTATTGCTTTCCTCATCTTCAAAAACACAAAACGCAAACAAAAACTTGCGGAACAAGACAAAGAACTTGAAACCCAAAAACTAGCCACTGTTCTTAAAGAACAAGAACTAACAACCATCGACGCCATGATTGAAGGTCAGGAAAAAGAACGACAACGGATAGCTAATGACTTACATGATGATTTAGGCGGACTCATGGCAACTGTGAAACTTCATTTTAATGCACTCAAAGAAAAACAAACACCAGAATTGTATGCTAAAACCAATCAATTGATTGATGAGGCTTATGAAAAAGTACGTTCTGTCGCACATGCAAAAAACTCTGGTGTTATTGCTAAACAAGGCCTTTTAAAAGCCGTTCAGCAAATGGCAGATAAAGTTTCTGTTCTAAACAAAATTAAGATTAATGTCATTGATCATGGTTTAGATGAACGACTAGAAAATAGTTTAGAACTTACTATTTTCAGAATTATTCAAGAGCTCATCACAAACATTATTAAACATGCTAATGCTACCGAAGCCAATATACACATCACAAACCATGAAGACACGCTTAATATTATGGTTGAAGATAACGGCAAAGGATTTAATGCAAGTCAGATTACCAAAACAAAAAAAGGCATGGGAATAAGTAGTATTGATAAACGTGTTGCACATTTGGATGGCACGTTAACCATAGAATCTGAACACAATCAAGGTACAACCATAATAATAGATATTCCAATATGATACGACTCGCAATTGCAGAAGATCACCAATCTTTAATTGATGGTATTTCTCTTCTATTAGAATACGAAGATGATATTTCTATTGTTGGGACAGCTAATGATGGAGAGGCACTCTTAGAGATTGTCGAAAAAAAGCGTCCAACAGTTGTGCTTACAGATATTAGAATGCCTAAACTAGATGGAATTGAAGCGGCTAAACGTATTAAAAAATCACATCCTGAAGTTAAAATTCTATCATTTACTATGTTTGACCAAACTGAAGCCATTGAGCAAATGCTCGAAGCAGGTGCTTCAGGATATATTTTAAAAAATTCATCTTTAAATGAAGTTTTAAATGCCATTCGAGCTGTGGCAAACGGTGACACTTATTTTGATGCCAATATCAATACAAATGCATTAGCTTCAGAAAACAAAACGAAAACAAAAGGTCTTTTAACCAAACGTCAAATTGAAATTCTAGAACTTATTGCACTAGGTAAAACCTCAAGAGAAATTGCTGATGAATTATTTATAGGAGTACATACAGTAGATACACACCGGAAAAATATGGCTCGTATTTTGGGACTTCAAGGTAAAGGTGAACTCATGCGATATGCTTTAGAAAAAAAATATCGTTTCTAAATCTACCCTTTATTGGGTATTTTTTTTAAATGAAAGTATCCGCATCTTCGTAATAGCTATTTATTCAACCCTTTTAAACCTTTAATTATGAAGAGATTATTACTCACTTTGACTGCCCTTTTATTAACTTTTAATTCTTTTTCACAAGTTCCTACCAACGATTTAATAGAAAATGCAATTGAAATTGACCCTTCTGGTTACAATGAAGAAAACCTTCGTTTAGATTTGGCTACAGCTTCTGGTGTAGATGCTGCTGGATGTGCAACTGGTATCTATCAAAAAATATTTTACAAATTTACAGCGAATAATGATGGTGTTGTAAATGCAGTACTTACAGATATGATTAGCGATCCTATTACCCAAGGATTTGTTATTTTTTATACTGCCCCTAATTTAAACCAAACTGATGAGTCACAGCTAAATGTTGCTTCCGCCTGCCAGTTTGGAGAAACTGCAACTGTAACCGTTACGAACGGACAATCATATTATGTTGAAGTTCATAGAATTGACGCTGATACTTTATCTAGAATTACATTTACTTTCGCTGCTCCTCCTCCTAACGATTTAATCGAAAATGCCATTGAAGTTACAGAGGCAAACTTTTATGATGAAAATTTACGCTTAGATCTGGCGACCACGAATGGCATAGATCCAAATGGTTGCGGAACTGGCGCTTTCGCAAAAGTGTATTATAAATTTACTGCAACAACAAATGGTACTGCCCAATTTTTCCTATTTCCCCAAAATGGTGGTGCTATTACAGGGAACGCATTCGTGATTATTTTTACAGCTCCTGACCTTAATGTAACATCTGAAGCAGATTTAACTTTGATTTCAAATTGCGCTTTTGAGACTCAACCTTTAATCAATATGGTAAGTGGTCAATCTTATTACGTACTTGTGTACAGAGATGCGCCTGGTGAATTATCGAAAGTACAAGCAACTATTGCCCAAGAGGCAAGTCCAGAAGAACGCCAAGCACTTATTGATTTATACAATGCTACAGATGGTCCTAACTGGCTTTTTAATACCAATTGGAATACAAGTGCTCCTGTTTCAACTTGGGCTAATGTAACTGTAGAAGATGGTCATGTTACGTCCTTAGTTATTGCAACTTTTGGCGCAACAGGAACCTTACCTAGTTCACTTACTGATTTGGCATTTTTAGAAACTGCAGATTTTAGATCAAATAATTTATACGGAGAAGTGCCAGATTTAAGTTCAATTTCAAGCTTAGAAACTTACGATGTAAATCAAAATTATTTTTCGGTTGAAGATCTTGAAACACACTTTGCCAATAATTCAACTATAACCGATTTTAGATATTCATCACAAACAAGTCTTGACCCAATTATAAATTTTGAACCTACCTTAGGCTCTAATTATACCCTTGAAGTTACACCAATCGCAGGATCAAATGTAGCTTACCAATGGTATAAAGACCGAGCTACACAACCAGATATCATTGTGAATGGAGCTACAAACGCGACACATGAATTAACCAATATTCAAGCGTCCGATTTAGACAATTACATCTGTGAAATATCTAGTACGTCTATACCAGATTTAATAATTCGTCGTTTACCTATACATTTAACTGGTCCAGTAAGTCAGCAAGAAAGAGATGCATTAATTGCATTTTACAATGCCCTTGATGGTGATAATTGGACAAACAATATAAATTGGTTAAGTACCGAACCTGTTGGAACTTGGTCCTTTATTAAAACTAGAGGAAATAAAGTAATAGAAATAAATATTTTTGGTGATGCTGGGCTCAATGGAGAATTACCTACTGAAATTGGAGACTTAATCCATTTAGAAATGCTATCTATCGGTATTGAACAAGGTCTAACTGGAGAACTACCTTCTAGTGTTGGAAATCTTAGTGAGCTTCAAAGGTTACGTCTTCAGTTAACTGGAAACACAGGACCAATACCAGCTAGTGTTGGTAATTTATCAAATTTATGGGAACTGAGAATCATTGCTACAGGCATGACAGGTGATTTACCTCCTTCGCTTGGAAATCTCTCAAGTCTAATAGATATGACACTCTTTGGAGAACGCACTTTTGCTGGTAATGGCCAAAGTTTTACAGGAACTATTCCAGCATCTTTTAGTAACTTAACAAGTCTATTTACCCTAGATATACGAGGTAATAACATGGAAGGACAAATCCCTAACAGTTTAAGTAATTTAACAAATTTAGCTCGGATATATTTAAACGATAATGACCTAGTTGGACCATTACCAGATTTCTCAGGTAATATAAATCCAACACCTCAAATTACACTAGAAAACAACTTTTTTGATTTTAGTGATTTAGTCCCTTTAGTGAATAATGGAGTACCCTATTCTTTTATTAGTTATTCACCACAAAGAACTTTAGATCAAGAAGAAGAAATTATGTCTCTTCCAGGTGCAGATATTGTACTAGATCTCAATGATGCAACTATTGATCGTGATGGTGAGGATACGGCTTCAAACAATCAATTTCAATGGTACAAGGACAATGTAGCTATAAGTGGTGCTGTTGCAAGCACCTACACTATTGTAAATGCTCAAATACCAGATAGTGGAGTTTACTATTGCGAAATCACCAATACGACACTTCCTGATTTAGTTATTGTTAGAGCTAATATAACCGTAATCATTGATGATGAGTTGAGTTCAACTGATTTTGAAGTTGATAACTTTAGTATCTATCCAAATCCTGCAAATGAATGGATTTCAATAAAAACTAAATCAGGAAGTGAAGCCACTGCACAAGTATATGATGTAAACGGTAAATTCCTATTTAAAAAAGAACTAACGACTGAGCTAACAGCGATTGCTATAGATCAGTTATCTGCAGGTGTATATCTCATTTCTGTCAGTAGTAATACAATGCAGTCAACAAAACGATTTATAAAACAATAAACAATCAATTTTTTAGAGTTGGAATACTATTAATCATAGGGATAATCAATTGTATCCAACTAAGTAAAATCCCCTTAATTGGGGATTTTAAATTTAAAATTTGATGACATTTATTTAATCATTCAGATGTAATTTAAAATACAGTCATGCTTATCATATCAATTTTCACATTACTTATTATTATTAATTTAATGCTACTTAAATTCAGCATAAATAAAAACTAATAAAATATTCAACGTAAATGTGCAATCATTTACACCTATAAATATCATCTAAAAATGATTATCTTTGATAGTACAATCTATTATCAATCAAATTATCAGAAGATGAAAGCGTTGAAATATATTTTATTTTTAATTCTAATCCTTGTAATAGGATTAGCCATCTACATTGCTGTTCAACCAAATTCATTTGATGTCACAAGAACAAGAACCATAAATGCTCCTCAAAGCGTAGTCTATAATAATGTAATAGATTTTAAAAACTGGGAATCCTGGTCATCTTGGGTTGAAGCAAAACCTGAGACCAAAATCACCTTATCTGATAAAACCGAAGGTATTGGCGGTTCGTATTCTTGGGAAGATGAAGATGGCGTTGGAATAATGAATACTATTGATACAAGTCCAATGCATACAATTTCTCAAGACATGCAATTTGGTGATTTTCCAAAATCGGACATAACCTGGAACTTTAAACCCAACAACGATGGTTCTACAGAAGTCACATGGAATATAAGTGGAAAGGATTTGCCTTTTGATTTTAAAATATTTTCGACCTTAATGGGAGGAATGGAAAAACAAATAGGTCCACATTTTGAAAGAGGTTTAGAAAAATTAGATAGTATCTTAATTGCTGATATGAAAAAATATAGCGTCAATATTGAAGGCGTAACACAACATGGTGGAGGATTCTATCTGTATAACACCACATCATGTAAGATGTCTAATTTTAAAGAAAAAATGCAAGAAATGCTTCCAAAAGTTGGAGCTTATGCTATTGCAAATAATATATCAATGGCTGGAAAACCTTTTGTCATTTATCATAAATGGGATCCTGAAAATGATGCTGTCATGTTTTCATGTTGTGTACCTACAACTTCCAAAGTAATAACAACCGAAGCCGATATTATTACTGGTCAGCTTGACCCTTTTAAAACTGTCAAAACAGTTCTTAAAGGAGATTATGAAAACCTACAAGAGGCATGGGACAAAACCATGGCTTATATTGAAACTAATAATTTAGTACAAACAGAAACTGGACCTATGATTGAATCTTATTTAACCGATCCAATTAGTCAACCTAATCCTGCTGAATGGATTACTGAAATCTTTATTGCAATCAAATAATGATTAAACAATTATTACTTGTTTTTGTCGGTGGAGGTTTTGGAAGTGTACTTCGTTTCATCATAGGGAAATTTTTAAACAATACTCAAAACGGAATTCCATACGGAACATTTGCAGCTAATATTATCGGGAGTCTACTCATTGGAATTATTTTAGGCATGGCTGCAAAAAATGATACATTAACGTCTAACCAAACCTTACTTTTGGCTACAGGGTTTTGTGGAGGTTTCACAACCTTTTCTACCTTTGCCTATGAGAACCATATCTTTTTAAAATCTGGAGATTTCACTTCATTTGCGATTTATACAATAGCAAGTTTTATTTTAGGGTTTTTAGCTGTTTTCTTTGGAATGTATTTAGTGAAATAAAAAACTAATACTTTGCAAAAGCCTTCACTCCTGCTCTAACATCTAATGCTAAATAATTAACTCTTGGAACTATCGGACAAGAATATTTATCGTTATAAGCGCAATACGGATTGTAAGCTTTGTTAAAATCAATCTCAACGGTATCGCCTTTAGGAATTCTTAAATCAATATAACGTCCACCGCCATAACTTTCTTCACCATTTGTATCGTCAAGAAACGGTAGAAACAAATAATCTTCAAGTCCTTCTTGTTTCATAACATCCTTACCTTGATATACATGTAATGCGTAGGTATTTCCTTTCAATTCAAAAGTTAAAATTCCGTAAATACGTTCTGGAGACACACGGCTGGTTGTAGTTTTCATATCAAACCAATCTGTATCTGGAGTGCGTTTTAAATTGGCTTTCACTACAAAAGTCGAATCATATTTAAAAAAATCTAATCCTACAAATTGCTTTCTATCCTTATCTTTTAATGGAGAAGTTGTTGCATCCTTATACTCCGCATTTAATTCTTTTTGAAATTCTGTTTCACCTAAAACAGGTTTCTTTTCTTGTGCACAACCGAAAGTGATAACTAGTACAATTAATATTAAAAATGACTTCATACGTATTGTTTACAGAATCAAAAATACAACTTAAACCTTTTTTTCATAGATTTGACTGTATAAATAAAAAACAAATCATGCACAATTGCGTCGTAACATATACAAAAAAACAGACCCCTTATTTTAAGTGTCGGACGTCCTATATGCTATGATAATGTAAATATATAACCAATCAATCATAAAAAGTCCGACGCTAGCGTCGGACTTTTTATATTTATACAACAACCAAATGAAAACATTATTTAAAAATTATATCAACTCCTATAAAGGCATTGCTAAAGAAATTTGGTTTCTGTCTTTTGTCACTTTTATTAATCGAGCTGGAGCAATGGTAATTCCGTTTTTATCATTGTACTTAATTGATCAAAAAGATTTTACGCTACCGCAAGTCGGCTGGATTATGACCTTTTATGGATTTGGCTCCTTGGTAGGTAATTTAATTGGCGGAAAACTCACTGATGTTATTGGTTACTATAAAACAATTGTTTTAAGTCTTTTTGCTGGTGGACTTGGGTTTATGGGAATTCAATTTTTGGATACATTTTATGCGTTGTGCTTCGGAATGTTTTTCCTAATGATAGCTGTTGACACCTATCGTCCAGCAATTTTTGTAGCCGCAGATGCCTATAGTATTAATAACAACGTCACCAGAAATATTGGGCTCATCCGATTAGCCATAAACTTAGGATTTTCAATAGGACCTGTAATTGGTGGGATTTTAATTGCAAAAGCAAGTTACACTTCAATTTTTTGGGTAGATGGCATCACCTGTATCATCGCATCATTTTTGTTAATTATCCTTTTAAAACCAAAGAAAAGTAAAAAAATTGAAGAGAAAATTATTCAGGTAAAAGAAGGTATTTCTCCATACAGAAACCCAGCATTCTTATTGTTTTTTGTTGTAATGGTTATCAATGCCATTGCATTTATTCAATACTTTTCAACTATTCCCCTCTACTACAAACAGGTTCATGGCCTTTCAGAAGCTACCATTGGTTCAATTTTGTTCTTAAACGGAATCATGATAGTATGTCTAGAAATGCCATTGATATCATGGGTAGAAAGGTTAGGAATGACCAAGATAACAGCAACTATTTTAGGTATTATATTTCTAGCATTAAGCTTTATTATTCTCAATTTTTCAGACCTCTTCGGTGTACTAATTCTTGGTATGATTTTAATGACTATTGGTGAAATGATAGGTTCTCCTTTTTCTAATGCATTAGCTTTAAATATGGCTCCAAAAGGACGAAAGGGAAGTTATATGGGATTGTATAGTATGAGTTTTTCAATTTCACATATTATTGGTCATAATGCTGGCATGAATGCCATTTACCATTTTGATTTTGACACCACTTGGTATGGCATGTTTGTGATTTTAGCAATCGCAGCAATCATTATCATGTACCTTCCAAAAATGATAAAAAAATAAACTTATGAATCTCAATCAAATTACCATACCTTCATTAGATGTTGAAAAAGCGACCTCATTTTATATTACGTTGGGCTTAAAACTCATAGTAAATGCTTCACCAAATTATGTTAGGTTTGAATGTCCTGATGGACATGCTACTTTCTCCATACATAAAGTAGAAAAATTACCAATAGGAAATGGCCCTGCAATTTATTTTGAAGATGATAATCTAGATGAATTGGTAGATCAACTTCAACAAAAAGGAATTATATTTACTTCTGAAGCCGAAGATAAAGATTGGTTGTGGCGTGAAGCCCATTTATATGATTTAGACGGAAACCATATCATTTTATTCAAAGCTGGAAATAATCGAATCAATCCGCCTTGGCGAATACAATAAAATGAAACAAATATTTCTATTTATCCTAATTAGCATAGTAAGTTGTAATACTTCTGAAAAGAATAATGAGATTCTCAATAATGTTCAGGATTTAGACTCAAAAACATTTCCTACGTTAGAACCTGACCGTTATAATGTTGCTTTTCTTATTATGGATGGCACTTTTAATACAGAATTAACAGCTCCTTTTGACATTTTTCAACATACCATTTTTAGAGATAGTATTAAGGCTATGAATGTGTTTACTGTTGCCAATACAGACCAACCCATTGTCACTTTTGAAGGTATGCGGATTATTCCTGATTTTAATTATCTGAAGGACGACTTGCCTAAAATTGATATTTTGGTTGTTCCAAGTGCAGAACATCATTTAGATTCAGATTTAGAAGACGAAGCAATGATTAATTTTGTAAAACGAATTGATTCTGAAGCCCAATTTATAACCTCACATTGTGATGGCGCGTTTGTATTAGCTCAAGCTGGCTTGCTTAATAATTCGGTTTCGACGACATTCCCAAGTGATATTGATGCCATGAGATCACGCTTCCCAAATTTAGATATTAAGACGGATGTTTTATTTGTTCACGATGGAAAATACATTACTTCAGCTGGTGGTGCAAAATCATTTGAAGCAGCCTTATACTTATGTGAATTCCTCTATGGCAAAGCCATTGCAGAACGTTTAGCAGAAGGACTGGTAATAGATTGGGATCTGAATGTTGTTCCTCACCTTATTATTGAATAAGTCATTATTTTAGTGGCTTGACCTCACTATGTTTAATAACATGAGACAATACAATTTGCGTTTTAGTCTCACCATAAACTATCAATTGATCAATAAAAGATTCTAAGTGTTTTTGGTTTTTTAATACCACTTCCATCACAATATTTTCATTTCCTGTGATGCGATAACAATTAATAACCTCATTATAGGTTTTTACCTTTTCTAAAAAAGGTTTAAGCATGCCCATAAAAGCACGTAATGTGATTAAAGCTTTTAGTTGGTAACCGACTTCAAACGAACTTACTAAGGTGTTATAACTTTGGATAATTCCAGCATCTTCCATCTTTTTAATGCGTTCAGAAACTGCAGGTGAACTCACACCAACCTGACGCCCAATTTCTGCATTAGACTGACGTGCATTTGTTTGCAAGCATTTTAAAATCTTCCAATTCAGGCTATCAATATTCATTTAAAGAATTTTTAAAATATACGTTAATAGTTAAATCAAATATACGTTTTTACTTTAATATCGAAAGTATAATTTCATTACTTGTCACTAATTTTGTTTCCATTGCTATTGAAAATGAATTATAATATCCCATCTCATTTATCTGAACTGCCTATATATCAAAAGGCTATGGATATTCTTGTGCTATCAAGAAACATCTCTACATATATTGGTCAGGATTTATCGTATTTAAGGTCTGATGGCACTGAAGATTTAGATATTTATTTTTCAGGGGATATCATTCAACAGTCAGAATCTTTAGTTCCAGAAATTGAGAAAGCTCAAGCCGAACGTTTTTCGGATAAGAAACATAAACACTTTGCTTCTATAGAACGATTAGTATATCGTTTGCATCTTAATTGCAATCGATTACAGCATTGCAATAGTAATGGCAAAGACTATTTACCTATACTTCAAAGTGAATTAAAAAAGTTCAAGCGATTACAGCGCCATTGGATGATGACACTTTAATTTTAAGTACAAACTTTACAATCTTCTTTTTCTTTTATTTCACCTACTAGAAAACCTTTGTCATTTACTTTAAAATCACAACACTCTATAAACCCTTGAGCAATTAGTTTTCTGCCACGCTGTATTTGAGATTTTACAGTCGCCAAGGGTAAATGTAATTGATTTGACACTTGAGCTTGTTTCATGCCTTTTATATCACTCAAAAACAATGGGTCTCTATATTTTTTAGGCAATTTTTTAATAATACCTCGTAAACAATCTATATCAGTATGATCTAATTTTTGGTCTTCAAAAATGAAATCCTCATCGGTCATTTCATAGACGATTTCACGTTGTCTAAAGTAATCCAGAACTGTATATCTAGCAATGGAAAACAGCCATGACTTTAGCTTTTCTTCATCTTTAAGCGTACTTAATTTTGTATGTGCTTTAATGAAGGTTTCTTGAAGTAAATCATCAGCAATTACAGTGTCTTTTACTTTGCTTAAAATAAAATATTTGATGTCATCAGCATAAAGCGTCCATATGTCTTTTGTTGTCTTCATAATATTAAGGAAGCAAAACAATGCCTATTCCAGTATAAAGTTACCAAAATAGACATTACATCTTGCCATTTTATTATAGCTTAACAATTACAATTGTTACATGTACAGTTTTCACAAGTACAACTTTTACAATTTCCATCATTACAACTGTTACAGTTGCAAGTACAATCTGAATTTTTCATAGTATATGAGTTTTAAGTTCATATAGTAGACGAGAAAACTTCAAAAAAGATGCATTTCGTTGTAATTATTTTTTAAACCTTAGGTGTATTTAGTGATATGCAGCGTTGTGAGCTAATGGACCTTGACAAGTGGCACAATTTCCAGTAGAACCAGATCCACCAGCACATCCATTTGCACACGTATAATGCCAAACACCAGCAGAATTTTGAGCAGGTTCTGGTGCAGCAGGTGTTGCAGGTGTTGCGGAAGGATTAACTAAAGGTGAAGCATTTGTGTTACTATTACTACCATGATAATCCGTATTATGCGCTAAAATATTACCACAAGTTTCACATTTAGCCGCAGTACCAGCGCCTCCAGGGCAACCAATCCTACAGGTATAGTGCCAAACACCAAAGGCATTCTGAGCTGGCTCAGTTGTAGTTGGTGGTGGTGTAGTTGTTTCAGATGCTTTAGTAGCCTGTTTTTCAACTTCTACTGATTTTGTATTGTCTTCTTTTACCGTTTTCTTATTGTCATTGCAACTATAGAAAGACAAAGTTGAACTTAAAAGTAGTAAGGCAATAATCTTAAAGTATTTCATAATGTTTTTATTTAATATTGATTTAAGTCAGGTAATCTAGATTTGAGAGGTTACTCAAAAATTATATAATGTGTAAACTTACATATTTCTACGATACTGACCTCCTACTTCAAATAAAGCAGATGTAATTTCGCCTAAGGAACATACTTTACAAACATCCATTAAGGCTTCAAAGATATTTTCATTATTTATAGCTCTATGTTGTAAATCCTTCAATAACAATTTAGTATCATTAGCATTATGAAGATTTTCTAACGTTTTAATTTGGAATTGCTTTTCTTCTTCAGTAGCACGAATAACTTCAGCAGGTAACACTGTTGGTGATCCTGTACTACTTAAAAACGTATTAACCCCAATAATTGGAAAATCGCCATTGTGCTTTAGAGTTTCATAATACAAACTTTCCTCCTGAATTTTTGAACGTTGATACATCGTTTCCATAGCACCTAAAACACCTCCACGTTCTGTAATACGATCAAATTCTAAAAGAACCGCTTCTTCTACTAAGTCGGTTAACTCTTCAATTATAAATGAACCTTGTATTGGGTTTTCATTTTTATTTAAACCTAATTCCTTATTGATAATTAATTGAATTGCCATTGCACGACGAACTGATTCTTCAGTAGGTGTGGTAATAGCTTCATCATACGCATTGGTATGTAAGGAGTTACAGTTATCATAGATAGCGTATAAGGCTTGAAGCGTTGTACGAATATCATTAAAATCAATCTCTTGTGCATGTAAACTTCTACCTGATGTTTGAATATGATATTTTAACATCTGTGCTCTTGGATTTGCACCATATTTATTTTTCAAAGCCTTAGCCCAAATTTTTCGAGCTACTCGACCAATAACTGCATATTCTGGATCGATGCCATTGGAGAAAAAGAACGATAGGTTTGGACCAAATTTATTGATATCCATTCCTCGCGATAAGTAATATTCTACGTAGGTAAATCCGTTAGATAAGGTGAAAGCCAATTGTGAAATTGGATTCGCTCCAGCTTCAGCAATATGATATCCTGAAATCGAAACCGAATAGAAATTACGGACATTATTTTCAATAAAATATTCCTGTACATCTCCCATCAAACGCAGTGCGAATTCCGTAGAGAAAATACAAGTATTTTGTGCTTGGTCTTCTTTTAAAATATCTGCTTGAACTGTACCTCGCACCTGAGCAATGGTTTTGGTTTTAATATCTGCATATACCTCAGCATCTAAAACTTGATCTCCTGTAACACCCAGTAACATCAGACCCAAACCATTATTTCCTTCTGGTAAGTCGCCATTGTAGGACGGACGAACTTTCCCTTTATAGAGCTTTGCAATTTTAGCTTCGACCGCTTTCTCTAAGCCATTATCCTTTATGTATATCTCACATTGTTGGTCGATAGCGGCATTCATAAAGAAGCCTAATAACATTGGTGCAGGACCATTAATTGTCATACTCACAGAGGTCATGACATCGGCTAAATTGAACCCAGAATATAATTTTTTAGCATCATCTAAACAACAGATAGACACACCAGCATTACCAATTTTACCATAGATATCCGGTCTGTGATCTGGATCATTTCCATAAAGCGTCACACTATCAAAAGCTGTCGACAAACGTTTCGCAGGTAATCCCATACTCACATAATGAAAACGACGATTCGTTCGTTCTGGTCCACCTTCACCAGCAAACATTCGCGCTGGATCTTCACCTGTACGTTTAAAAGGATACAATCCTGCAGTATATGGAAACTCTCCTGGAACATTCTCCTGCAAGGTCCATCGCAAAATATCTCCCCAAGCTTGATACTTTGGCAAAGCTACTTTTGGAATTTGCGAATGCGACAAGGACTCTGTATGTGTTTCTATTTTGATTTCTTTATCACGAACTTTAAACGAATAGATTGGGTTTTTATATTTGTTGACTTTCTCATCCCAACCTGTAATGACTTCCCAGTTATAAGGATCTAAGTTAAGTTTTACTCTATCAAATTCTCCAATAAGCATTCTAACGAAGTCTATGTTATCAACTGTGCTCGAACTGACAGACTCACTTTCAATTCCTGCTTTATCTAATTGCGGTTTTTTTCCAGTTACAGATTCTATAGTTTTATAAATTCCGTAGAGCTTTTGAGCCACCTCAACTTGCTCATTTGCTGTTTTATCGTAAGCTCGATTGTTTTCAGCAATCTCAGAAAGGTAGCGTGTTCTAGCTGGTGGTATCACAAAGATTTTCTCACTCATTTCATCTGAAATAAGAAAAGTCGATTTTAAATCGGTATCTGTTTTCTCTACAAGTTTATCCATAATGGCTTTGTAGAGTGTATTCATTCCTGGATCGTTAAATTGAGAGGCTATCGTACCAAAAACTGGCAATTGATCTTGAGGAATATCCCAAAGATTATTATTACGCATATACTGTTTTTTCACATCACGTAACGCATCAAGAGAACCTCTTTTATCAAATTTATTAATGGCTACTAAATCGGCAAAATCAAGCATATCGATTTTTTCCAATTGTGTAGCTGCTCCAAATTCTGGAGTCATGACGTAAAGTGAAACATCGCTGTGTTCTATAATTTCAGTATCCGATTGTCCAATTCCTGAAGTCTCTAAAATGATTAAATCAAATTCGGCAGCCTTTAAAACTTGAACTGCTTCATTAACATATTTAGACAGAGCCAAATTAGATTGACGTGTAGCCAAACTTCGCATATAAACCCTAGGAGAATTGATAGCATTCATACGAATACGATCTCCTAAAAGTGCACCTCCAGTTTTTCGTTTTGACGGATCTACAGAAACAATTCCAATAGTTTTTTCTGGAAAATCGATTAAGAATCGACGAACCAATTCATCAACTAAACTCGATTTTCCTGCACCTCCTGTTCCTGTAATCCCCAGAACAGGTGTTTTCGAATCTTTATTTTTGGAATGAATTTTATCTAAAGTAGCTTTTGCTATTTCTGGAAAGTTTTCTGCAGATGAAATCACACGCGCAATCGCTTTTGGATTTTTGTTTGGAAGTTTTTCAATTTCACCATTTAAGGAATCTCCAATGGCAAAATCGGATTGCTGAACTAAATCGTTAATCATGCCTTGTAAACCCATTTCTCTTCCATCATCTGGAGAATAGATGCGAGCTATACCATAATCCATGAGTTCTTTAATTTCGGAAGGTAGAATTACGCCTCCTCCTCCTCCGAAGATTTTAATATGACCTGCTCCTTTTTCTTCTAAAAGGTCGTGCATGTATTTAAAATACTCATTATGTCCACCTTGATATGACGTTAAACAAATAGCGTTTACATCTTCTTGAATAGCCGTATTAACAACTTCTTCAACACTTCTGTCATGTCCTAAATGTATTACTTCAACTCCAGTAGCCTGAATGATTCGACGCATGATATTAATAGAAGCATCATGACCATCAAACAAAGATGCTGCAGTTACGATTCTTACTTTATATTTCGGGTTGTATGGTGCGACTTGCTTCATTCGTAAAATTATGTGTTTTAAAGGATACAAATTTACGGAATTTTCAAATGAAGCACTCAAAGATTTATAATTGTTTAATACATAATTCTTTTTGATATCAAAATAAATGTGAGTTCAAGACAAAAAACGATGTCTAAACTCAAGAAATAAAATTTTAAAATAATTCGAGTGTAAATATCTATATTTGTCACTTCAAAAAACCTTACATCATGATGCGTAAATTATTAGCTTTTATATTTATTTTCAACCTTACAGCATGTGCAGAATTACAAAGTGTTGTTGACCAATTACCACAAACCGGAACTGTATTAAGTAATGCAGATATGGCTTCAGGCTTACGTCAAGCTTTAGATTTAGGCATCGACAAGCAGGTTAGTAAGTTGACGCAAACCGATGGTTTTTTCAGAAATGAATTGGTTAAGATCTTATTGCCTCAAGAATTACAAAAAGTAGATAAAGGTTTACGTGATATAGGTTTAGATAATTTGGCAGATGAAGGTTTAAAAATATTAAATAGAGCTGCTGAAGATGCTGTAAAAGAAGCGACACCTATTTTTGTAAACGCTGTAAAGGACATCACGTTTGATGATGCTAAAAACATTTTATTGGGAAATAATGATGCAGCTACGCAGTACTTAACTAGTAAAACACAATCAGAACTTTACAACAAATTTAAACCTGTTATCAATGCTAGTTTTAGCAAAGTTGGAGCAGATGAAATTTGGTCAAACCTAATTAATAAATACAATTCAATACCATTTACTAACAATGTAAATCCAGATTTAACAGACTACGTTACTGGTGAAGCTCTTAAAGGAGTTTACACGATGATTGCTGTGGAAGAAAAAGAAATTCGTACAAAAGTATCTTCTAGAACAACCGATCTACTTCGCAAAGTGTTTGCATTGCAAGATTAAATTAATCAATCTTTATTTTTGTTTTTTATACAAACCGTCAAAAGCAACGGTGATGTCTTTGCCATTGGTAATTGTTTCCCAATACTGACGAACTGATCCGTCCTCATTTAAGGTCCAAGTTACGCGATGAAAAAATGGATTTCCATCTTTATTATTCTCCTCATCTGTCTGTAAAATCATTTGATTTCCTGTCTTGTTTCCTTTAAGATGTAAACTTTGTCCTTGATTATCAACCCAGATTTGTTCCCATTGCTTGGCTTTATAATTATAAAAATTATTGCTAGTTCCCGTAAAGTTGCCTTTGGCACTTGTCCAATTCTCTTGAAGAATACAATTATCTTGAATTTTAAGAATTGAGTTTGTTCCAGCGGCTGAACCATCAGGATTTGTAACTGTCCAATCACCTATCCAAAAGTCGAACTCAGCATGTTTTTCTGTACAACAATTACAAGGTTTTGTTTGAGCATTAATGCTTAATGAACATAAAATTACAATTGAAAGTATTAGTCTTTTCATGATGGATTGAATTTATAGTTGTTTCATAAAACTATAAAATCATTCTTAATCCATTGCAAATATTAACATAACATTAGTTTACCCATTTTAATCATCCTACCAACACTCTTTTTTCTTTTATTTTTTAGATTTAGAAAATAAATTATAAAATCGATACCAATCTATAAATCTATTTTTTGGGCAAGTGCAATATTTTGTATACATTTAATAGCTCAACTAAATAGTAATGAAGTACTCACAAAAAATTATTGACAATCAAAAAACGTTGCTATCACGTTACAAAAGCCTAGTTGAGCAAGCATATAATTTAAGACAAACGGATTCTGCTCTTAGTGATTTTTCAGAATATCAAGCTATAAAACTTCTACATAAGATGAATAAGCTTAAATTTTTGACGAGAGACTTAAACACATTACAACAAAACTAATCCGTTAATACAACACAAAAATTAAATTGATTTTTGTAATTCTTCAAAATATTCAAACGCCTTTATTAATCTTGATCCATACCAAGAAAACGACTCACCATCTACAATTTTAGTTTTAATTTCTGGGAAACTAGATTTGAATTCAGCAATATCAAGGTCTTTAAAGGGAAAAGGCTCACTAGACAATAAAATAACATCAGGTTGTCTTTTATTTAATTCTGAGAGTGTTATTTCTGGATAGCGATCAACGTCTTTGAATACATTTTCAAAGTTGTTAATAGAAAGCATTTCATTAATGAAAGTTTGGTTAGCTGCAATCATCCAAGGGTTTTTCCAAATAAAGTATACCACTTTGAGCTTTGGTCGACTTAACATTAACTCCTTAAAAGCCTTTAATTTGAGATTAATCTTAGTAATGATTTCGTGTGCTTTTTCAGACTTATTAAATAAATCACCATACATTTCAATGAGTTCTAAACTATCATCAATATTAAAAATATCACTAATATGAACTGGAGCTATCTGTTCTAATTCAGAAGTCATCTCCTTAGTATTCTCCTCCTTGTTGCATAGGATAATATCAGGATTAAGTGATTTGATTTCATCCAAATGCACTTGTTTAGTACCTCCTACAACTATTTTTTCTTTCCGTAGATGTTCTGGATGAATGCAAAACTTGGTAATGCCCACAACCGCATCTTCCAGTCCCAAATCAATTAATAATTCGGTTTGAGAAGGCACCAAACTTACAATCCGTTTTGGTGTTTGCTGGATTGAAATGGGTCTGTTGAGTTGATCTTTCAAAAGTCGATAAATAAAAACCTATTAAACTTGAACAATAGAAAAGTCACCTTGTAAGGGATTTAAACTATCGATTAACTTAGGAATGAAATCTGAACCATATTCCAAATAAAACTCCGAAAAATTCATATAGCGTTCTTGTAAACTCTGATTTGGAAACAGTTCATTTTGAAGGGTCACGACGCGATTAAGATGATCTGTCAACTTGCGTTTTTGAGCTTTAAGCAAACGCTTTTCTAAAACTTCTAATCCATTAATTTGTTTTTGCTCTTGAGCAGCAACAGCACCTTTAAAAGAAGCATCAGTCTTTTCTGCTAAATCATATAAAGCCTTAAACTGTTTTTTTAAATGTTGCTTTTGAGATGATAAATCGATATCAATTTCAGAAATTTCCTTTGTTATTTTGGTTTTTAATGCATCTTGATTTAAAAATAAATCTGATACTTCAAGGTTTAATTTGGCAAGTTTTTCCTTTTGCTTTTCAGTAACTAATAATGCAGAATTACGAAGTAACAGCATTGGAAATGGAACCTTTTGGCTTTCAAAATTAGATTTTAACTGCAACCAATAAGCTAGTTCACCACCTCCTCCAATATAGCAAAGGTTTGGTAAAACCACCTCTTGATATAAAGGTCGCATTATCACATTAGGTGAAAACCGTTCAGGGAACGCATTGACTTCTTTTAGTATCTCACTCCTGCTCCATTTAATACTGGTGTTGTTTACATAATAAACATCTTCTTTTTCGATGATACGTTCGCGAATATTTTTAACAATATAAAACAGATTTATTTCTCTTGGATTAACCTGAATTTTATAGTTTCCATCTAAGGCATTCAGCATTTGATTAGCTTCAGAAACTCTCGAAAATGATGTTTGTTTTATTAGTTCTTCTTCTATATTTGGAATGAAAAGCGTTTTTAATTCTTTGTCATTTCCATCAACAATAACCAAACCAGAATTTTCAAACAACTTATTAACCAAATAACGCATCGATTCAGCTAAATTAGAATTACTTACGTATGATTTTTTAAAGTTATTCTTTAACTCAATTTCATTAGTATTTGCATTTAATTGTGAGCTAAAAACTTCAAAAACATGATCTAAACCCTCAAGATTTAAATCACCTACTGCACCGGAAGCATCTCTATTCCATTGCACTTTTTTGCCTTTAAAATTGAAATAATTGATTTCAGCAAAATCATGATCTTCAGAAGCCATCCAATAAATGGGAACAAAATTGTATTCAGGATATTTCACTTTTAATTCTTTGCATAAATTAATTGCAGAAATGATCTTATAAAAAAAGTAAAGTGGACCTGTAAATAAATTCAGTTGATGACCCGTAACTATTGTAAAGGTATTTGAATTTTTAAGTGAGTTAATATGGGTTTGTGTTAGGTTTGAAACCTCAACATTTTCGTACTGATGATTTAACGCTTTGACTAAAACGTTTCTAGATTCAGTTGAAAAACTCGTCTGCTTTTCTTCAATTTGCGCTTTGAAATGTTCAAGCTTTGGAAACCGATTATAGAATGGTTTCAACGCTTCTTTTTCATCTAAATAATCACATATTAATGACGAAAAATAGTTTGTGTCTCTAAACGGTATACAGTCGGTTGGCATAAATACAATTCTATTGAAGTGTAAATATACAGTTATTGCATTTTTTGAATTACTAAATTTTAGTTAATTCATAATTAAAGGAAAACATAAAACACATCTAGAACCGTTTTTAACTAAAAATTTATAACAATATCATAGTCTATATTTACCTTTGCATTAAATTTTAATAAACTGATGACAATACTAAAATTAAAACAGCCTTTACAATTATTTCTTTTATTGATTTATATATCATTTGGAACACTATATGCACAAAACGGGACTTTAGATTTAGCGTTTGGCAATAACGGACTAGTAACGACAACAACTGGTGAAGACCAAGAGGTGTTTTATTCAATTATTGAAGTTGATAATAACAAGGTTATTGCTGCTGGAGGTGCTAATTATATAGCAACATTAATAAGATATAACCAAGATGGAAGTATCGATACGTCTTTTGGCACTAACGGCATTCTAGAAATAGATTTTGGAGGTACAAGAGAAGAAATTGAAGATATGATAAGACAACCTGATGGTAAGATTCTTATTACTGCTGAATCAAAAAACACGAATGACGATTATGATTTTATAGTGGCAAGATTAAATGAAGATGGAAGTTATGATACATCCTTTGGAAATAATGGTATTTCAGTTATCAGTTATGGTTCTTCTACTGATGAAAGACCTAATGCAATAACTTTAGCTCCTGATGGAAAAATTATTGTTGCTGGAAATACTGAAGGAGGCTTAATTTGGCAAACTGCAATTGCTCGATTAAATGCTGATGGTTCGTTAGACACTTCGTTTAGCAATGACGGAAAACAAAACTTAAGTATTACCAACAGAAGTGATTATTTAAATGGTGTAGAAGTCACTTTTGATGGAAAAATTATTGCTGCTGGAGGCGGAGTATTTAACTCTGGATCTAATCAAGGTCGTATGGCAATAGTTCGCTATCTTGATAATGGAGAATTAGATCCATCTTTTGGTGTTAACGGAACTGTTACTTTAAACGTGTTAGATGCATCATGCATAGGTGAATCTTTAATCAGCCTTCCTGATGGAAAATCTCTTATTGCAGGCTATGCAAATGGTATTGGAATTCAGCGTAGTTTTGCAATTATCCGATTAGATATTAATGGAGACTTAGATCCAACATTTGGAACTAATGGCAGTGTTGTGACTGTAGTTCCAAGTGTTTTAGCTCAAATTTTTAAAATTAAATTAGACGAAAACAATTCAATTTTTGCAGTTGGTGAATCAGCTATAAGTGGTCAAGCAGTAGATTTTACTATAGCAAAATATTCTTATGATGGACAGATAGATACCAATTTCGGAACAAACGGAATTGCAACCACTGATTTTTTTGGTGTTCATGATAGAGCTTGGGATTTTATAATACACGATAATCAACTTACAGTAGCAGGATTTACAATGCAAGCTTCTCCTGATGAAGATTTTGCATTAGCGCGATATGATTTAGATGACAACTTAAGTATTTCAGAACATAGTTTAAAAGGTAATTTTGAAATTTCACCTACTGTAACGAATTCAATTATTACAATTAAATCACTTACAAATTCTAAAAACGCTACTATTTCTGTAATTGATATTACTGGTAAGGTTGTTTACAATGAAACCATTGAGATCAATCAAACACCGAAGTCAATTCATCTAGAACGCTTCGATTCAGGCTTGTATATTGTAAAAATCAATACAGATTCTCAAGTAGAAACACATAAAATAATTCTGAAATAATACTATTCAGAAATTATCTAGAATAGTTTGGTGATTCTTTTGTAATGGTTACATCGTGTGGATGACTTTCATTGATTCCAGAGGCTGTAATTTTCACAAAACGTCCAGTTTCCTTTAAGGTTTCAACGTCTTTCGCTCCACAATAACCCATTCCAGCTCGAAGTCCGCCAATAAATTGATGGATACTTTCTACCAAATCACCTTTGTAAGGCACTCGACCAACAATCCCTTCTGGAACTAACTTTTTAATATCATCTTCAACATCTTGGAAATATCGATCTTTACTTCCTTGCTTCATGGCTTCAACAGACCCCATTCCACGATACGATTTAAACTTTCGTCCTTCGTAAATAATCGTTTCTCCTGGACTTTCCTTTGTTCCAGCTAATAACGAACCAAGCATCACACTATCTGCTCCAGCAGCAATAGCTTTAGGAATATCACCAGTGTAACGAATTCCACCATCAGCAATAACAGGAACACCAGAACCTTTAATGGCAGCAGCAACTTCTAAAACGGCTGAAAATTGAGGAAACCCAACACCAGCAACAACACGAGTTGTACAAATAGAACCAGGACCAATACCAACTTTCACGGCATCTGCTCCAGCTTCTACTAGATACTTTGCAGCTTCTCCAGTAGCAATGTTACCAACAATAACATCTAACTTCGGAAACTTCTTTTTGATGTCTTTTAAGACCATAACCACACCTTTGGTATGCCCATGAGCAGTATCTATAATTACAGCATCAACACCAGCTTTCACAAGTGCAGAAGCTCTTTCAAGAGCATCTCCTGTAACTCCAATAGCAGCAGCAACACGAAGTCTTCCATATTGGTCTTTATTCGCATTAGGTTTTTGAGTGACTTTAGTAATATCTCTGAAGGTAATTAGGCCTTTTAATTTATAATTATCATCAACGATAAGTAGTTTTTCAATTTTATTTTTCTGAAGAATTTGTTCTGCATCTTTTAAAGAGGTTCCAACTGAAGCAGTTACTAAGTTTTCACTTGTCATAACCTCAACAATTGGTCGATTATTTTCATGTTCAAAACGCAAATCACGATTGGTAACAATACCTTTTAAAGTTCCATTATCATCTACAATTGGAATTCCACCAATGCTATGCTCAGCCATATTAAACTTTGCATCAGAAACTTTAGCGGTTAATGGCAAAGTCACAGGATCGATAATCATTCCACTTTCAGCACGTTTTACTTTACGCACTTTTTCGGCTTGTTGATCTATAGTCATATTTTTATGAAGTACACCAATACCACCTTCTTGAGCCATAGCAATTGCCATTTTGCTTTCTGTAACCGTATCCATTGCTGCAGAAACCACAGGAATATTAATTGTAATGTTACGGGTGAATTTAGTTTGAATGTTTACTTCTCGTGGTAAGACTTCAGAAAATGCTGGAACTAAGAGTACGTCGTCATAAGTAAGACCTTCTCCAACAATTTTATTTTCGTGTGCTGTCATGATGCAATTACAGTTATAATTGCGAGCAAATTTACGCTTTTTTTATGGACTTTGAATTATTACAACAGATTAAATCAATAAGGCAACAAAATTCTTTGAATTTAAATTAACTGAAACCCAATAGCTTATAAATTTTATTTTTATTTATTCTAAATAAGCTTTGTAGAAAGTAAATTCATGCCTAAATTTGCACCCGAAATCAAAGTTATTTTTAATCAGTCTAAATAAAATGAAACTAAACCTATTCCCATTTTTCCTACTCGTTATAAGCGTTGTAAGCGCTCAAGACAACCCAGAAGAAACTCAAACAGACTCTGTACAGCAGCTAGATGAAGTCTTACTAAAAACCAGTGTAATATTTGGAAACAAGTATCAAGCTAAAAACAGAACAGGCTCTTCTTATTACATTTCTCCCGAAGAATTGGCCAAATTTAATTATACAGATATCAATAGAGTATTAAGAACAGTTCCTGGAATTAATATTTACGAAGAAGACGGATTTGGTCTTCGTCCGAACATTAGCTTAAGAGGTACTTCACCTGAACGAAGTGCAAAAATATCTATAATGGAAGACGGTGTTCTTATTGCTCCTGCTCCTTATAGTGCTCCTGCAGCTTATTATTTTCCATCTGTGGCAAGAATGGAAGCCGTAGAAATATTAAAAGGCAGTAGCCAGGTGCAATATGGTCCATTTACAACAGGTGGCGCAATCAACTTCGTTTCAAGTCAAATACCAAACTCATTTACAGGTCGCATAAAAGCCAGTTCTGGTAGTTTTAACTCGAATCAATTTCATGCTAAAATTGGTGATAATAAAGGTGTTTTCGGTTATAGTGTAGAATATTTAAACTTTAACTCAGACGGCTTTAAAAACCTACCTGACGGAAGCAATACAGGTTTTGATAAAAATGATGTTGTAGCTAAATTCAGAGTGAATAGTAAAGCTAATGCCAAATTTCAGCAAGCACTAGATGTTAAGTTTCAATATTCTGATGAAGTATCTAACGAAACCTATTTAGGACTAAGTCAAGAAGACTTTAACAACAATCCTTTTAATCGCTATGCAAGCTCTCAGGAAGATGTGATGACCAATGATCACATTCAAATCATGATGACGCATCAAATGGATTTTTCAAAACGTTTAAGAATTACGACGACAGGATATTACAACGGTTTTTCTAGAAATTGGTATAAATTAAATGATGTTGTTTTTAACGGAACAAAAGTTGGTATTGCGAACATACTCGATCGCCCTTCAGAATTTTCGGATTACTTAAATATTGTAAATGGCTCTGTAAATTCTGATGCTGATGCTATTTTAGTGAAAGCAAATAATAGGGATTATATTTCTAAAGGTGTTCAAACTAAGTTCGATTACCATTGGTCTGGCGCAAACACATTTCATGATTTAGAATTTGGGGCTCGCTACCATTATGATGAAGAAGATCGTTTTCAATGGAAAGATGGTTACAGCATCACGGATGGCGAAATGGTTTTAACTTCTGAAGGCGCACCAGGAAGTGATGCCAATAGAATCAGTAGCGCAAATGCGTTTGCAGCCTACGCTATGTATAAATTGAAATACAAAAAACTAACCTTAACTCCAGGTCTACGTTATGAAAATATCGTTTTACGACGAGAAAATTTTGGAACAAATGATCCAGGAAGAACGGGAAATGATGTATCAACCAGAGAAAATAGAGTTGACATCTTTATTCCAGGTATGGGATTTAATTATAAATTTAATTCCCATGCTTCTGTATTTGGCGGTATTCATAAAGGCTTCTCTCCTCCTAGTAATCAAGATGGACAAAAAGCTGAGGAAAGTATCAATTACGAATTAGGGTCACGATTTAGTTATAAAGGTATCAGAGGAGAAGCTGTTGTTTTTTATAATGATTATAGTAATCTCTTAGGTAGTGATTTGGCTGCAACAGGTGGAACTGGATCCTTAGAGCAATTTAATGCTGGTGAAGTTAGTGTTAGAGGCTTAGAACTTATTTTAAATTATGATGTGCTTGAAAATAATTCTAAACTATCTTTACCTGTAAGCTTTGGATATACTTTTACAGATACCGAATTCCTAAATAGTTTTGGCAGTAGTGATGATCTTTGGGGAGAAGTTACAAAAGGAGATGAGTTACCATACATTGCAAAACATCAATTTAATGCCTCAATTTCCTTAGAGCACAAAAAATTTGAACTGAATTTAAACGGACGATTTAATGGCGCATTTAGAACGATAGCTGGAACAGAAGATATCAATGATTCAAATGGTGTAACCTCAAACTTTATTTTAGATTTTTCAGGAAAGTATCATTTGACTAAGCAGTTAAGTATTACCGCAAATGCCATCAATCTTTTAGATGAAACGTATGCTGTTTCGCGTGTTCCTGCTGGTTTAAGACCTGGACACCCATTTGGTGCATATGCTGGATTAGAATTCAGATTTTAAAAATAATAAGAGCAAATAAAAGGTGCCATTAAAACAATGGCACTTTTTTTAATGGTAAGCGCTAAAAATTTTAGTGGCTTCATTATAAGCACTTTCAAAACTCATAGCATTAAGTTTGTTGTTTTTATTTGAAGTGAAATATGATAATAGCTTTTCGGTTGGCATATTACCTGTCAATTCATCTTTTGCCATAGGACATCCGCCAAATCCTTGAATAGCACCATCAAAACGCATGCAACCAGCTTTGTAAGCTGCATCAACTTTTTCAAACCAAGTAGTCGGTGTGGTATGGAGATGTGCACCAAACTCAATTTCGGGATACTCGGGAATTAAATTTGAAAATAAATAATTAATATTCTCTGGATTAGAACTTCCTATAGTGTCACTTAATGAAAGAATCTTCACTCCCATTTTACTAAGTCGTTCAGTCCATTCACCTACGATATCAACATCCCAAGGGTCACCATATGGATTTCCGAATCCCATGGATATATAAACCACAACTTCTTTGTTATTGTTATTGGCTAACTCTAAAATTTCAGAAAGGGTGACCACAGACTGTGCAATTGTTTTGTGCGTATTTCGCATTTGAAAGTTTTCAGATATTGAGAATGGATAGCCTAAATAATCAATCTCTGGATGTTGACATGCATCGTTCGCTCCTCGCGTATTTGCTATAATTGCTAATAACTTACTTGTTGTTTGGCTCAAATCTAAGTTTGATAAAACTTCAGCAGTATCAACCATTTGCGGAATAGCTTTTGGCGAGACAAAGCTTCCAAAATCTATAGTATCAAAACCTACACTTAAAAGGGATTGGATGTACTGTGTTTTCTTTTCAGTAGGAATAAAATCCTTGATGCCTTGCATCGCATCCCGTGGACATTCAATTATTTTAAGTGCTTTGTTCATCAAGTCCAAATATAGTGATTAAGATTATGATTTTAAATCTATTTTTCTGAAGTAAAAATGAATATCGCAATACCAACAAACACAATAATTTGCAACCATTTTAGGTATAAACCAACACGATTATGATGCTTTATATATTCTGAAATTGAGCCTGCCAATATTGCAATTGTTGAGAAAATAATTGCCGACACTATCATAAACAAAAATCCTAACACATAAAACTGAATAACCGTATTTAAGGACTCGCTAAATAAAAAACCAGGAAAAAATGCTAAAAAGAAAATAGATACTTTCGGATTTAGCACGTTCATAATGAATCCTTGTTTAAAAAGTTGACCTACATTCTTTTTAGGAATATGGTCTGAGTTTATCTTTAGTTCAGATTTAGATCGAAATACTTTAAATGCCAGATAAAGTAAGTATAAAGCGCCAAATAGTTTAATAATAAAAAAGAGGGAATCATTTTCCTTAATAATAGCAGACACTCCAAAAGCTACCAAGGTTGTATGCACTAAACAACCAGATATTAAGCCTGCAACAGTTGCTAAGCCATATTTCTTTCCATGGACCATACTTTGCATAAGCACGTATATATTATCTGGCCCTGGAGACATTGCCAGGACAGAAGTAGCAATTACAAAGGAAATAAGAAGGTCGTAATTCAATTTATTTGTTTTGAGTAAAAATAATATTAAAAAAAATTAAAAATAACTGTAAGTAACTAAAATGTAATTACGACTCATATACTTCACAAGTAATCCATAAACAAATGAAAAACTATACTTTATCTTATAAAGCCCTTTTATTTTTTATCATCGTATTACAAACTGGAGTTGTTTTTTCTCAATCTACAGCTAGTTATGATATTACATTTAGTAGTGTATGGGAAAATGAAATTGTTGATCCAGTTTTTGGAAATAGTACAGCTCCAATTCCTGGAAATGCTCATTGGTCAAATCTTGTAGGCGCAACACATAATAGTAATTATACACTTGTTGAAATGGGTACTTTAGCTTCAACTGGTGTTAAAAATGTTGCTGAAACTGGTAACAATGATGCCTTAATGGCTGAAGTAATGAATCAAATTATGCCCTTAGGAAATGCAGACCAATGGTTACAAGAACCTTTTTCTCCTTTTGATAATATCAGCTCTGCAACTTTGAGTGGTGTTGTCGTTAGTTCAGATTTTCCCTTATTAAGTTTGGTTTCGATGATTGCTCCAAGTCCAGATTGGATGATTGCAATTAATAGTATAAATTTAAGAGATGGTAGCACATGGAAAAATGAAATAATTATACCTCTATTTCCTTACGATGCTGGAACAGATAGTGGTGCTAATTACACCTCTGCAAATCAACCTACACTCCCAAATCCTGAGCCAATCTCAGTATTAATTAATCAAAGTCCTTTTAACGCAAAACCAATTGGAACGATGACTATTACACTTGATCAAGTTCTAAGTGTTTCAAATGAGGAGTTACAAACAGTACTTATGTCTCCAAATCCGTCAAATGGAAAAATTAAAATAACTACTTCTAATGCAAATGTTTTAAAAGAAGCTCTTGTATTTGATGTCTTAGGAAAACAAGTCGTCGGAATTAGCAATACTTCTCTAGATTCTTCTTTAAACCTAGATTTAACAGACTTAAATAAAGGTATATATTTAGTTAGACTTGAACTTGAAAATGGTTCATTATCCACTAAACGTTTGGTGTTAAAATAACAGAAACTTGTCTTTCAACGATTAAATTACATGTTTAATCGGTTTTTGCTATTTTTACATTATTATTTTTAGCCCAAAATTATTATGAAAAAAGTATACTTATTGAAGAACACCATAATTACGATGGTGTTTTTAAATTTATTCTTATGGAGTAACGCTCAAGTAGAACCAGAATGTGGAACTATTATGAGTCCAGAAGCGCAAACCTATTACCAACAACTTTTACCTCAGATTCAGCAATTTGAAAATCAGTTTAATGAATTGGCTTTACAACGTGCTTCAACTGCAGTAAGTTCTGTTCCAATCAAAGCTCATATAATAAGAACCGATTTTGGTACAGGTGGACTTGCTTTAAACGAGTTTAATTCTGCCTTAGCTATTATGAATAGTTATTTTGCTAATGCATTTATTGAATTTTTCTTATGTGAAAGTATCAACTATATTGATGATTCTAGTCTTTTTGATTTTGAAACTGATGAGCAAAATGCAATGACTACAGCTCATAATATTGATAATGTAATTAACATTTACTTTGCGAATACAGTTACAAGTTCTTCTTCTGGTAATGGTTTGTGTGGATATTCATATTTTCCTGGTGGTCCAGAAATTATCCTAATGAATAATTCTTGTACCATGAATGGAAGCACTTTATCACATGAAATGGGACATTTCTTTTCGTTATCACATACACATGGTAATATCAATGGAACGCTTACTTCAGAATTGGTTGATGGATCTAACTGTGATACAGCAGGTGACTTTATTTGCGATACGCCTGCAGACCCTCAATTAAGTGGCAGCAATGTCAATACATCCTGCATTTATACAGGAACTGTTTTTGATGGCAACGGACAACTTTTTAATCCAAACCCATTAAATATCATGTCGTACTCTCGTTCTGCTTGCCGAACTGAATTTTCACCACAACAATACGCAAGAATTTATGCTGTTTATCAAGCTGCAAGATCTGTAATGGAATGCCCAAATTTTAATATTGATATTGCTTCAGGCTATGAACGCTTTTGTGGTAATAATTTAGAAGTGAGCTTTACCGATAATAGTGTTGGAGCAACGTCTTGGGAATGGGATGTTGATGGTGACGGAATAGTTGATTATACATCGCCAAATATTGTGCATACCTATAGTAACCAAAGTAATTATGATGTCACGCTTAACATTTCTAATGGAAGTGAAACCATAACAAAAGTATTCCAAGATTATATTGATGTTGGTGGAAATACTATAAATACATCAGAAGTTAATTTAACACTTGACATTGATGATTGGCCAGAAGAGATTTCATGGAGATTTCTTGACAGTGATGGCAATGCCTTATATACAAATCCAACTTACGTTGAAGGAGTTGATGATTTCACCACAGTTACAGAAACTTTCAATGTAAATTTAGACAGTTGTTATACCTTTGAAATGATTGATAGTGCTGGTGATGGCATCTGTTGTTTTTCAGGTAGTGGATCATTTACTTTGACTACAATGGAAGGAGTAGTTATAGCAACTGGAGGTGATTACGGTTTTGGCACTAAAGTATTTATGGAAAACGGTGTCGCTCTAAGTGTGGATGATTTCTTTTTAGAGAATTCTATTGCTGTGTATCCAAATCCTAGTCAAACTGTCTTAAACATCAAATTATCAAATACTAACAATTTACCAGATCGCTATTCGATATATAATATGTTAGGCCAACTTGTAAAAACTGAACGTATTTCTAAAGTTTCAGATTTAGCCATTGATGTTTCAACATTTAGTGATGGCATGTATTTTATCGAACTTCAAAAAGACAGTGCTAAAACAACAATTCAGTTTGTAAAAAACTAATTGTAATTACTAAAATAACAGAGGCGAATCAGTAATTTATTGGTTCGCTTTTTTTATGAGCGCTTTATTTATCTGCTTAATCAATTTAGGTCCTTCATAAATAAAACCTGTATACAACTGCACTAAATCGGCACCAGCTTCAATTTTCTCTATAGCATCTTTTGCTGAATGTATACCACCTACTCCAATAATAGGAAACGCTTTATTACTTTTTTCTGCTAAAAAGCGAATCACTTCCGTAGAACGATTTGTGACAGGTTTTCCGCTTAATCCACCCATTTCATTCTTGTTTTCAGACTGTAAACCGTCACGTGAAATTGTCGTATTTGTTGCAATAATCCCATCAATTTTAGTTGCTGAAACTATATCAATAATATCAATTAATTGCTCATCTGTAAGATCTGGAGCTATTTTTAATAAGATAGGTTTTGAAACTTCTTTTTTTGAATTTTCAATTTTTAAAGCGTTTAAGAGATCAGTGAGAGGTTCTTTATCTTGTAATGCTCTTAGGTTTGGTGTATTAGGCGAACTCACATTCACCACAAAATAATCGACGTAATCAAACAAAGCATTAAAACAAATTTTGTAGTCGTCAACAGCATTATCATTTGGAGTGACTTTATTCTTACCTATATTTCCTCCTATTAAAACTCCTTTGTTTTCCTTTAAATGTTCAACAGCAACTTCTACACCTCCATTATTAAATCCCATTCGATTAATGATGGCGGAATCTTCTTTAAGCCTGAATAATCGCTTTTTAGGATTTCCTGATTGAGGTTTTGGAGTTAGTGTTCCTATTTCGATAAAACCAAATCCAAAATTTGAAAGTTCATTATACAATCTTGCATCTTTATCAAATCCAGCAGCTAAACCAACTGGGTTTTTAAAGTGTAATCCAAAAAGATTGCGTTCTAAAGATCGGTCTTCTAACACATATATACTTTTTAAAAGCAACTTCATTCCTGGAATTTTACAACAAAATCGAATTAAAGAGAATGTAAAATGATGTATTTTTTCAGGATCAAAAAGAAAAAAAAGTGGACGAATTAGAAATTTATACATGAGTTGATATTTACTTCACAAAAATAAGAATCTAATTATTCTATTTGGTCAATATTCAATTAATTATATGTCATTAATCATGTATTTTTTATAATAGTTTCTCTATTTTTGAATACAAATTAAATAAAACCACTAATGAAAAAAATCATAATTCCTGTTGATTTCTCTCAACATTCAGAATACGCATTAGAAGCGGCAGCCTCAATAGCTAAAAAACACAATTCAGAACTTATCGTCATGCATATGCTTGAGCTATCGGAATCTATATTTTCGTCTTCAAGTTCAGATCGTAATGAAGAAACGGCCTTTATGTTAATGGTTACCAATAAAAAATTTGAAAGCTTTTTAGACAAACCATATTTGGAAGGCTTAAGTGTTACACCAATGATCAAACATCATAAAGTTTTAAAAGAAGTTGATGAAATTGCTAGTGAATTAAAAGCCGATTTAGTCGTTATGGGTTCTAGAGGTCATAATGAATATGAAGGTGTATTTCTAGGATCTAATACTGAAAAAGTTGTTCGTCATAGTAAAACTCCTCTTTTAGTCGTGAAGTCTAAACTAGACAGTATAGATTTTGAACATATTGTAATCGCTACAGATTTTTCTCCAAATAGTGCTTCTGCTGCAAAAGTAGCTATGGAATTACTAAGCAGTCTTGGTAAAAAAGTGTCATTATTACATATCAATCTTCCTAATGCACATTTCTTAAGTTCCGATGAAATAGAAGCGAAAATTACAAATTTCTTAGCCTTAACAAATCGTGAAGATTGGAAAGACAACATTGCTTTAATCTCTGATTATAATGTTGAAGAAGCAATTTTAGGATATGCTGATAAGCACAACATAGATGCTATAGGCATGATTACTGAAGGTCGAACAGGCTTAAACCATTTGTTTGGTGGAAGTATTTCTGAAGATTTAGTAAATCATTCCACACTTCCTGTTTTTACATTTAGAAAGTAAAAAAGTATGCAAATAAAAAAGCATCTTAATTAATTTTAAGGTGCTTTTTTATGTTGTAAATTTATAAACAATACTTTCTAATTGTGATATGAATCTTTAATTTTGCAAAAACTCCAACCATGATAAACAAGCAACAACTCATCGACAGATTTATAAGCTACGTAACTATTGATACTGAATCTGACCCTGAAAGCGAAACAACGCCTAGTACTCAAAAACAATGGAATTTAGCTAATAAATTAGCTGAAGAACTTAAAGCCATTGGTTTAAGTGATGTGACTATTGATGATAAGGCGTATATCATGGCAACTTTACCTAGCAATGTAGATCATGAAGTTCCAACCATTGGTTTTGTCTCACATTTTGACACCTCTCCAGATTTTACAGGAGCTAATGTAAAACCTAGAATTATTGAAGATTACGATGGTAAAGACATCACTTTAAATGAAACTGAAAATATTATTCTGTCACCAGATTATTTTGAAGATTTATTACTTTATAAAGGCAATACATTGATTGTTACTGACGGAACCACACTTTTAGGAGCTGATGATAAAGCAGGAATAACAGAAATCGTATCTGCAATGGAATATCTTATTCAACATCCAGAAATCAAACATGGTGAAATAAGAGTTGGTTTCACTCCTGATGAAGAAATTGGAAGAGGTGCACATCATTTTGATGTTGAAAAATTTGGAGCGGATTGGGCCTATACAATGGATGGTAGCCAGATTGGCGAATTAGAATATGAAAATTTTAATGCTGCTGGTGCTAAAGTTCATGTCAAAGGAAAAATTGTACATCCTGGTTATGCTAAAGGAAAAATGGTAAACTCAATGTTCATTGCAACTGAGTTTATTAATTCTTTACCAAGACTAGAAACTCCAGAACATACTGAAGGTTATCAAGGATTTTTTCATTTACATAATATTGATGGGAAAGTTGATGAAACTACCTTACAATACATTATAAGAGATCATGACAAAGATCATTTTGAAGCTCGTAAAGACATGCTACAAAAACTTGCAGATGACATCAATGCTGAATACGGTCGTGAAGTGATTACAATAGATATCAAAGATCAATATTTTAATATGAAGGAGAAGGTCGAACCTGTAATGCATATTGTAGATATTGCTGAAGATGCGATGAAACAATTAGATATTAAACCATTAATCAAACCTATTCGAGGTGGAACAGATGGTTCACAATTGAGCTATATGGGATTACCATGCCCAAATATTTTTGCTGGTGGACATAATTTTCATGGACGTTATGAATATGTTCCTGTTGAGAGTATGATAAAAGCAACCGAAGTAATTTGTAAAATTGCTGAGTTGACGGCAAGTAAAACTTTAAATTAAACATCAAGATTATGAAAAAAATCTATTCAGTAGAGGAATACATTGAAACCAATTCACATTTTGGTGACGCCTTGGTCCTTTTGAGAACTATAATCAATACTACAGAGTTAAATGAATCTGTTAAGTGGAGTGCTCCTGTTTACGATTTAAATGGTAAAAATGTAGTCGGACTTGGTGCATTTAAAAATCATTTTGGGATTTGGTTCTTTAATGGTGTGTTTCTAAAAGATGAACAAAACCTATTAGTGAATGCTCAAGAAAACAAAACCAAAGCGCTTCGTCAAATGCGTTTCGAATCAATAGAAGACATCAATAAGAATATCGTTTTGGCTTATGTAAAAGAGGCCATTGAAAATCAGAAATTAGGCAAAGAAATCAAGCCAGTTCGCAATACCAAAGCTGTAGACATACCTAAGGAATTGCAGCAAGTACTAAAAACACAGTCTAATGTAAACGCAAGTTTTAAAGCACTTACACCAGGAAAACAAAGAGAATATTGTTCCTATATCTCAGATGCCAAACGAGAGGCTACCAAACTTACCAGAATTGAAAAGATTATTCCGATGATTCTAAATGGTGTTGGACTTCATGATAAGTATAAGAATTGTTAAAGGTGCAGATTTGTTAGTTGTGGAGTTGTTTTTTGCCGAACATAAATCCGAAAAATATAAACAATAATCATTTTGTCATTCAGAGCATAGCGAAGAATCTCAAATAAAACACGACCTAGATTCCTCAGTCGATTCTCCTTCAAAACGACATAACACAAAACTAAGCTTAAATAAAAAAGCTCCAAAATTTCTTTTGGAGCCTTTTATTTATAATTTATAAACGTTATTTCACAACAACTGGAGCGTTTAATTTCTTACTCATTTCCATAGAAATTGCAGAGCGTTCAAACTTAATCTTGCCAGCCATAGTTTCAATTACACAGCTATTGTCCTTATCATTTAGGTCACTAACTTTTCCGTGTAATCCACTTTTTGTAATCACCTTGTCTCCACGTTTTAATTCTGCTGCAAACTTCTTTTCTTGCTTAGCACGCTTCATTTGAGGCGCTATCATAAAAAAGTAAACCACAGCAAACATGGCTACAAAAGGCAGTAAATCCATCATAGGTTTTAACGTTTTAGTTTATTGATTTGATTGCAGCTGTTCCTGCTTTTTTAGCTGGTGCATTTGGATCTGGCTCAATAAACGCTTTAATTTTTACAACCTCTGAACCTTTTTCAGTATTTGTAGTTAACGTTATACTTTTGCTAACTTGGTTGTTACCTTTTCCATTAAATTTCACTGTAAACTCAGCAGAATCGCCTGGAGCTATAGGATCTTTATTCCAATCTGAAGGCACTGTACATCCACAAGTACTTTTGATATTACTTACTACTAACGGCGAATCACCTGTATTTGTATACTTAAATTTAGTTTCAACAGGAGTTCCATTTACAATAGTTCCAAAATCATGTTCCGTCTCTTCAAACGAAATCACTGGAAAATCACCAGCAGTTGCATCTCTTTCTGCAGCAGCAGCTACATTGTCCGAATTAATTTTACTTGCAGCATTGTCTTCTTTACAAGATGTAAAAGCCACCATACAAAGTGCACTTAATCCTAATATTACTTTTTTCATTGCGATAATTTTAAATTAAACTTTTTAAAAATGTTTTGTTTAAGGCGATAAAAGTAGTAATTATTTCATCGAATCAAAATTTTTTAGCATTTTTTTAAATGAAAAAACAAACCTTAACGCTAGATTTTTAAAGGATTTACAGTAATCCTCTACCTACTTTATTGAATTTGTTTTCGGCTTTGTATTCTTTAACAATTTTATCTAAAATTCCGTTAATAAAATTACTACTCTTTGGTGTAGAATATTCTTTAGCAATTTCAAGATACTCATTGATTGTTACTTTAACAGGAATGGATGGAAACTTCTGAAATTCACAAATAGCCATTTGCATTAACACTGTATCTATTTGTGTAATTCTTTCAGAATCCCAGTTTTTAGTTTTAGAACCTATTTCTGTACTAAAACTACTTTGATTTAGAATGGTCTTTTTTAATAATTCAATACCAAAATCTCTATCATCCTCATCTTTAAAGAGTTTAGGTAAAAAATGTTTTTCAGGTGTTGAAGGTTTTAACTTCTTAAAAAGTTTCAAAATACTTGTATTCACCACAGGAATATCATCTAACCAAGTCAACTTTTTATCTTCAAAATAATCGTAAAGCTTGTCATTTGGAGCAATAATATCTTCAAAAATAGAGATTACAAAGTCCTTATCTTCGCTAAATGTAGAGGTTGAAGTTGACATATAATCTTTATAAAGATCGCTTTCAGCAATAGCTTTAAAAGTTATATCTACATATTCAAAATCGAGATACCATGGGTTTAACTTTCGGTGTTCTAATTCGGATGTTAATGCTTCATTAGCACTAAGCATCGTTAACACTTCATTTTTAAGAAATTTTAAGCTTGGATTTTTCTCAGCTTTCGTTGCTAAAAACTTTTGTTGTGTCTTATTTTGATGATCTTCAGCCTTTTTATGAATCTCAATAATTAAAGACAACATGCTAAGATAAAGATCATACGTGCTATTTAAACTATGGTTAAGAAAGTTATCACTAACTTTTAAATCTTCACTCTCGTTTCCTTTAAAAGCATAGAGAGCTTGCATGACTTTAATACGTATATGTCTTCTATTTAACATGTAAAGAACTTTATAATAACAACGTTAAGAAATTATGATTTTGACGCTACAACTAACGTCTGGCAAAAATACTATAATTTTAAGAGTTAGAACAATTATTTACCTTGTTCTCTCTTGCGAGTTTCAATTCGTTCTTTAGCAATACTCAAAGCTGAGACGTGAGTTGAGACATGACTAGTTTTGGCTCTTTCTAATATTTCTAATGTTGTATTATAAATATTTTCCGTTTTGCGAACAATTTCTTGCTTATCGTAATTTTCTAACTCTGCATAAACATTAATAATTCCTCCAGCATTAATTAAAAAATCTGGTGCATAAACGATTCCAAGCTCTTGCAATTGTGTACTATGTTTGTCTTCAATTGCTAATTGATTATTGGCAGCTCCTGCAATTACCTTAGCTTTTAATTTAAAAATTGTATCATCGTTAATGGTAGCTCCTAAAGCACAAGGTGCATAGATATCCATGTCTTCCGAATAAATATCATGTCCATTATAAATGTCAACATCATATTTTGATTTCACTAATTCTAAACGCTCTTGATTGATATCAGCAATTGTAACTCTAGCACCTTCATTTACTAGATGTTCAACAAGGGCTTCGCCAACATGTCCTATTCCCTGTACAAACACCGATTTATCTTCTAGTACTTCACTTCCAAATTTAAATTTGGCAGCTGCTTTCATTCCCATAAAAACACCATAAGCAGTGATAGGAGACGGATTCCCAGCTCCTCCTTTGCTTTCAGAAATACCAGTAACATAAGGAGTAACTTCACGCACTAAATCCATATCAGCAGTAGTCATTCCTACGTCTTCTGCTGTGATATACCTTCCGTTTAAAGAATGTACAAACTCTCCAAACTTTTTCATGAGTTCAGGTGTCTTTTGCGTTTTAGCATCTCCAATAATAACAGCTTTTCCACCACCAAGGTTTAATCCTGTAATAGCCGATTTAAAAGTCATACCACGAGACAACCTTAACACATCGTTAAGCGCTTCCCATTCGTTATTATAATTCCACATTCTAGTACCTCCAAGTGCAGGTCCTAAAACTGTGTTATGAATACCAATTATTGCTTTTAAACCAGTATCTTTGTCGTTGCAAAAAACGATTTGCTCGTGATTATCAAAGGATACTTGCCCAAAAACTGGGTCTATTTTATGAAGTTCTTTAGAACTAATAACATCTGATGTCATGTGATTTTTTGTTTGAATACTATTTTGCAGTTTACACAAAATAGCGTGCAAAAATAAATCAATATTAGAGTATTAACAAAAATATAGGTGTTAAATTAAACATCTGTTAATAAATTGAAGCTCCATTTTTTTTAATGAAGGAACTAAAACACATTAACAAATACTTTTACAAATACAGATACCGTCTTCTTTTTGGCGTTATAATTACCATTTGCGCTAAAATATTTGCTCTGTTTACGCCAAGGTTTATTGGGAATTCGATAACAGTAATTTCAAAAGGACTAAATAACGACATCAGCAATGCTGTTTTTAAAAGCGATCTAGCAACCAATATTATGTATTTAATTGGTGCAGCAATAATTGCAGGAATTTTCACTTTTTTAATGCGTCAAACCATTATAAATGTCTCTCGATATATTGAATATGATTTAAAAAATGAAGTGTATCAACAATACCAACGTTTGTCACTTAATTTTTACAAATCTAATAGAACTGGAGATTTAATGAACAGAATTAGTGAAGATGTGACTAAGGTTAGAATGTATACTGGTCCAGCTATTATGTATACATTTAATATGATTACATTGTTTATTGTTGCATTAATTTATATGTTGAGTGTTGCTCCAAAACTCACGTTGTACACCATGTTACCGTTACCTTTTTTATCTTTTATTATTTATAAACTAAGCAAAATAATTAATAAAAGAAGTACCATTGTACAAGAGTATTTATCTAATCTTTCTACCTATACTCAAGAATCTTTTAGCGGAATATCAATCATCAAAGCTTATGGCATTGAAAACGAAAACAACCTAGTTTTTAATACGCTTTCAGAAGAAAGTAAACAGAAACAAATCGACTTGACGAAAGTTCAGGCTTTGTTTTTCCCTTCCATGATTTTATTAATTGGAATCAGTAATATTTTGGTGGCGTATATTGGAGGTATGCAATATATAAATGGTGAAATTAAAGATATTGGTACGATTGCTGAATTTTTAATTTATGTCAATATGTTAACTTGGCCAGTGGCAACTGTTGGTTGGGTCACTAATTTGGTACAACAGGCAGAAGCATCTCAAAAACGCATTAATGAGTTTTTAAAATTAGAGCCAGAAATTAAAAACACAGTTACAGAATACACTAAAATTGAAGGAAATATTGATTTCAATGAGGTGACCTTTATTTATCCAGACACCAACATTAAAGCGCTTGATCATATTTCATTTTCAATTAAAAGAGGTGAAACCTTAGCAATATTAGGTAAGACTGGCTCTGGAAAATCAACCATTTTAGATTTAATTGGTCGACTTTATGATGTTCAAGAAGGAAGCATAACAATTGACGGTAAAATCATAAATGAAGTCAATTTAAATAACTTAAGAGACAGTATTGGTTATGTGCCTCAAGATGCTTTTTTATTCTCAGACACCATCGAGAACAACATCATGTTTGGAAAAGAAGACGCAACTGAATCTGAAGTAATTGAAGCTGCCAAAAATGCATATGTCCATAAAAACATTAAGAAGTTTACCAATGGCTATAAAACCAAATTGGGTGAACGTGGTATTACACTTTCTGGTGGACAAAAACAGCGTATTTCGATTGCGAGAGCCTTAATTAAATCTCCAGAAATTATGCTATTTGACGATTGTCTTTCTGCCGTTGATACTGAAACAGAAGAGAAAATCTTAAATAATTTACGAAAAGAGTCACAAGGAAAAACGACTATTATTGTGAGTCATCGAGTGTCTTCTGCAAAACATGCTGATAAAATCATTGTGCTTGATGAAGGCAAGATTGTTCAAAACGGCACTCATGAGCACTTAATTAATGTAGATGGTTACTACAAAGAACTCTATCTAAAACAGCTAAGCTCAAAAGAATTATAATAATTTGTTGCTTACTATACTTTTTTTTTAGATTTTTGAAGCACTAACAACTCAAAAAATTAAAAATTAGCTATGAGTGATCACGGAATGATGGAGAAAGAAGAAATTTTCTCAAAGGTATTAAGAGCAGGTAGACGAACTTACTTTTTTGATGTAAGATCAACCAAAGCTGAAGACTACTACTTAACTATTACAGAAAGTAAAAAATTCACAAATGATGATGGGTCTTTCCATTATAAAAAACACAAAATCTATCTTTATAAAGAAGATTTTAATGAGTTTAATGAAATCTTAAAGGAAATGACAGATTATATCATTGATGAAAAAGGTGATGAAGTTATTAGTGAAAGACATCAAAAAGATTACAAAAAAGAAGATTACAATTCAAATAACGATGATTTAGCTGAAGGAGGAGAATCAGTTGATGATTCTGACTCGGCAGATAAATTTACAGATATCAATTTTGAAGATATATAATCTATACTTTTGTTAAAACATACTTAAACCGTTACTATTCGTAACGGTTTTTTTATTTTTAGACGTTTATAAAACATCAACCACAATTTTATGAGATTAATTTTATTCGTTCTCGCTTGCAGCTGTTTTTCTTTACATGCCCAAAACACAACAGATTTATCCTATTACCTTCCTCAAGAAACAACCTACGATTCTGAAATTCCAACTCCAGAATCTATAATAGGTCATCACGTTGGCGAATGGCATATTACGCATGATAAGTTAGTACACTACATGTACGTTTTAGCTGAATCTTCAGAAAGAATTAGCATCGAAAACAGAGGCACAACGTTTGAAGGCAGGCCTCTCCTACTTCTTACCATTACATCACCAGAAAATCATTCGACTATTGAATCTATAAGAACAACACATCTCGCTTCTACAGACAACAATAGCATGACTACCGAGAATAGGCCATTAGTTGTTTATCAAGGTTTTTCTATTCATGGTAATGAAGCAAGTGGTTCTAATGCTGCATTGCTTGTTGCCTATTATTTGGCGGCTGCACAAAGTGACAATGTCAAAGCTTTATTAGATAATACCATAATACTATTCGATCCTGCTTACAATCCTGATGGTTTACAGCGTTTTGCATATTGGGCAAACACTAATAAAAGTAAGAACTTAAACCCAGATCCTAATGATCGAGAATACGATGAAATTTGGCCAGGCGGAAGAACAAATCATTATTGGTTTGATATGAATAGAGATTGGTTACCAGTACAGTTACCAGAATCAAGGGTTCGGATAAAAAGCTTCCATAAATGGTTACCAAATATTTTAACTGATCACCATGAAATGGGAACAAATTCTACCTTCTTTTTTCAACCAGGAATTCCTTCAAGAACGCATCCATTAACACCAAAACTGAATCAGAAAATCACCAAATCTATCGGGAATTATCACGCAAAAGCTTTGGACAAAATTGGGTCTTTATACTATACAGAAGAGAATTTTGATGATTTCTACTACGGAAAAGGCTCTACGTTTCCAGATATTAATGGAGGCATTGGTATTTTGTTTGAACAAGGTAGTTCTCGTGGACATGTTCAAGAAACCTCAAATGGACTTTTAACTTTTCCGTTTACAATTCGCAACCAATTTACTGCGGCTTTATCTACTTTAGAAGCCGGAAAAAATATGCGTAAGGAGATTCTTCAATACCAACATGATTTTTATAAAAATGCGAGAAATGAAGCTAGTAAAGAAAACGGGAATGCTATTGTTTTTGGAGATGAAAAAGATGCAGCAAAAACCTTTCATTTAGCTGAAATATTGAAGCGTCATCACATTGAATTTCATGAACTTAAAACTGATTTTAAAACTAACGGAAAACAATTCAAAAAAGGATATAGTTATGTGGTACCTAAAAATCAGAAAAACACGCGATTAATCAATGCGATGTTTGAAAAACGAACAACCTTTCAAGATAGTTTGTTTTATGATGTTTCGGCTTGGACGTTTCCTTTAGCTTTCGGTTTGGATTATGCTGAAAATATATCAACTACAAATGCAGGAACTAAAGTTGAAGACTTGCAAATGAAAACAGGTTTAGTTTCTGCAAAAAGCAATTATGCTTACCTAATGGAATGGCATGAATACTATGCTCCAAAAGCTTTAAACGCAATTCTTGGTAGTGGCCTAAGAGCAAAAGTTGGTAAACGTCAGTTTACAACCAATGGTAAAACTTATGACTATGGAACCATTTTAATTCCTGTTCAAAATCAGAATAAATCTGCTGAAGACTTACATACATTCTTGAAAAAGGTGGCTAATGACAGTCATATTCAAATAGATGCAGTGGCAACTGGTTTAACTCAAGGAATCGATTTAGGAAGTAGCCAATTTAGAGCTCTTTCACAACCAAAAGTTGCGATGATTGTTGGTGAAGGCATTCGTAGTTATGATGCTGGTGAAATCTGGCATGTATTTGATCAGCGTTACGACATGCAAATCACTAAATTAGATACAAGAAACTTAGATTGGACAAATCTGAATCGTTACAATACAATTATAGTTCCTAGTGGTTCACTAGATAAAGGTGCAACTGAAAATCTAAAAAAATGGACAGAAAATGGAGGCACATTAATTGCTTACAGAAACGCATTAAGATGGCTAAATGGCAATGAATTTGTGAAAATTGATTTCAAAAAATCAGAACTTATTGCTGAACATATTTCGCATGAAGAACGCGGAGATTTTAGAGGAGCCCAAGTTATTGGTGGTGCAATTTTTGAAGCAAAGCAAGACCGATCTCATCCGATAAATTTTGGTTATAAAAATGATAAAATAGCTTTATTTAGAAACAACACGATGTTTATTACACCAGATAAACAAAGCTATAACAACCCTATTCAGTATACAAAGAATCCGTTATTAAGTGGTTATATATCTCAACGCAATTTAGATAGTTTAGCGCTTTCAGTGCCATTTAAAGTAAATAGATTTAAATCTGGAAAAGTAGTATCTTTTACAGATAATACAAATTTTAGAGCGTTTTGGTATGGCACAAATAAGTTATTAATGAATGCCATCTTTTTTAGAGAAGAACTATAGTTTGATGGAGAGCAAAGCGAGTAACAAGACATTTAAAAGATAGATAAATGCGAATTTGATTTGAAATACTAAACCAAAAAACAACATTACTATAAGCATAAAAAATGGCACTAAAGTTATAGCAATAGCAAATCTAAAGGTCGAGGTGAATTCAATTTCTTTTATTTTCGGTTCCGCTATTGTCTTCCAAATTAAGTATGGGACAAAAAGATTGATGATTAGTAAACACTTTAATAACCGTTTTATGTGTTTATTCTTTCCAGATTTATACGTTTCACAATTATTAAAGTTATTTTCAATGCACGTATTAACCTGTTCTGGTTTAGTGAAATCTACATTTAAATCTTTTAACTTTTCATGAACTAAATCATAGTTTTCAGTGTCAATATGGGTGGTTAATTTCGTAAGACTATCAAATACTGATGCTTTAAGTTGAATAACGCTCTTATTTTTATCTTCAATTATACTTTTGGTGACTGGAATTACATGTCCAAAATTTATTAAAGCAGTATCTCCAAATTTTGTAGCATTTTGAAAATTTAAACCAACAGGAATCAAATTGATAGTAGTTTCAGGGTAATTTTCAATAGTTTCAAAAATAATGCGCGTAAACCCTTTGCTTAAGGGTCGAACTGTACGTTTTAAGTTGTGACTTCCTTCCGGAAAAATTACAATAGCTTCGTTTTTATGTAATAACTCTGCGCTTTTAGAAAACACAACATTATTTTTATTCAAATTTCCCCAACCGTCTCTAATTCTGTAAACAGGAAGCATTTGTAAACTCTGTAAAACTTTACTAACAATGGGCTTATTAAAAACCGCTGCTCTAGTTAAGAAATAAGAAAATCGTCCATTTTTAGTTGCAATCAACAAAGCATCTAAAAGTGCATTTTGATGGTTTCCTAAAAACATTACAGCTTCATTCTTTGGTATATTTTCGGCATTGCGAACTTCTACTTTTTTAAAATAAAAGAAGAGTCCTAATCTCAAGTATAACCTCATACTATATAGCCATATACGCTTCAAATTTTTATCTTTTTTGTGGCCTTTTTATTCTAATAGTCCCTAATTAAAAGCCTTATACCAAATTAAATATAACACAAGCTAATGCCATGTTCAAAATCAACACTTTCAATGTTCAATATATGGATTGTTCTATCTCTCCATGATTTATGATACAATTTGTCCATTTTCGACTTGATTACTTGGGTTTAGAAGTATTACATCCTTACCATCAACAGCTCCAAGAACAAGACATTCGCTCATAAATTTTCCTATTTGCTTTTTTGGAAAGTTAATGACAGCAACAATTTGTCGGTTAAGCAGCTCTTCTTTTTTATAGAGCGTAGTGATTTGAGCAGAAGACTTTTTAAGACCTAATCCTCCAAAATCAATCGTTAATTGATATGCAGGCTGTCGGGCTTCAGGAAAATCATTAACTTCAATAATAGTTCCAACACGTAAATCGACTTTTGTGAAGTCTTCGAAAGTTATTATATTATCCATGAATTAAAAGTATAAAAAATATGGCACTTACACCATCAAATATGTTACCATTAGGAACGAAAGCTCCAGAATTCAACCTCATCAATACCATAGATAATTCAATGGTGACATTAAATAAATCAAAAGGAGTAAACGGAACAGTAATTATGTTTATTTGTAACCATTGTCCATTTGTCATTCACGTCAATTCTGAACTCTCAAAACTAGCAAAAGATTATATCACTAAAGGAATTAATTGTATTGCAATTTCTAGTAATGATGCTATTAATTATCCTGCTGATGCGCCTGACAAAATGAAAGACAATGCTATAAGACATGATTTTATATTTCCGTATTTGTATGACGAAACACAAGATGTAGCGAAAGCATATGATGCTGCTTGTACTCCAGATTTTTATGTATTTGATTCTACATTACAACTAGTATATCGTGGGCAACTCGATAATTCGAGACCTGGAAACGGTATTCCAGTCACAGGAGAAGATTTGCGATTTGCAATTGAGGCAATGCTGAACAACCAAAATCAAAGAGACATCCAAAAACCGAGCATTGGTTGTAATATTAAATGGAAATAAAAAGGTATGATAAAACAAAATCTATTAATTAAAAAACTAATAGATTTTTATTTATGTAACGAGTAAGCGAGTTTAAATTCTGTTCAATCTCTAATTTTAAAGTGAATTGGTATACTGTAAGGCATGCTTACTGCTCTTCCACGTTGCTTACCAGGCGTCATTTTTGGTAAAATACTAATTATACGTTCAGCTTCTTTTTCTAGAATTCTATCTGGACCTCTACTTTTAATTTTTGAAACTCTACCTGTGTTATCAATTACAAAAAGCACATATACTTTACCTTGCATATCTAATTCGAGTGCTCTTTCTGGATAATTAAAGTTTTTATTAACGTGCTCTTGCATTTTTCTCTGAAAACAATCTATTTGATCTTGTCTGTTACCTCCTTCACAACCAGGAAATACAGGTACATTTTCAATAACAGCAAATGGCACTTCAATATCTTCTTCAACATCCTCAACATCTACATCGTCAACATTAGCGACATATTCTTCAATAGCATCACTTTGTCCAATTTCACTACTCTCAATAATAGTTTCTTCTATTTCAATTTCATCCTCAACGACTTTTATATCATCTGGAACTAAAGCTGGTGGTGGAGGTGGTGGAGGTGGTGGTACATCTAAATTTACAAGAGGAATGTCTTCCTCTACAAAATTATCAACTTGCACAATATCTCTTGTGATGATATCGCTTTCATATGTTTTATGTTCAAACATAAGATACGTTATCAATAACATTAAATTCAAGCCGACAGCGAAATAGAGACTACTATTTCTGCCTACTTCTATTTCTGGGTTCTTTTTAACTTGCATAATTCATAAATTTTATACTATGAAATTACTGCAATTACATAAGGATAACTATGATAAATATCATGTTACCAGCTTTAAGAAATTGAACTTCTTACAAATTATCTAACTGGTTATCTGTTCCGTCCTCACTAATTGTCCAAAAGAATCCAATAAAGAAAAACTGATCAGCTGCAGGCTGTAATGATCGTCTTGCAAAATTTCCGTTCATATCTGGAGTATTTGCATATTGGTAACCATTTATGTTTTTGAAAGCAAGAATATTGTTTACAGAGGCATACAAGATCTTTTGCGGGCTAATCAAATAGGCCCAATTTAAACTTACACTATTATAACTTTTAGTTTGCTCACCTAAAAACTCATTTGTATTCGGATTGGTATAAGGTCGTCCAGATGCAAAGGTATATGCAAATCCAACTTGACTTTTCCAATCGTCAATCCAATACTTTGCTATAGCTGAAAAATTATGAGTATTTGCAAAATTAGGTTGTGCTTGGATTGGATAATTTCTATAATCACGTTCGGTATCTAAATAAGAATAGCTAATCCAATAATCGGTATTTTTAATGCTTTTATTATCTCTCCAAAAGATATCTAATCCTTGTGCGAATCCAGAACCTGAATTGTCAAATGTAGAATCGAATCCTTCAAAGGCAGTATCAAATTTTACAAGATTATTATAATCTTTACGATATAACTCAGCCCTAAATAATCGTCCATCATTTACATATTGATAGTTCATGATGTAATGTTTTGTGTTTTGAGTTTCTACTTGCGAATTAAATTTTAATACACCATTATTAGCATTCTGATAAAAATCACCATACGCAACAGATAATTGTCCGTTTTTTGATGTTTTATAAGCTATTGAAGCTCTAGGCGCAATATTAAATTCATTTGAAAGTGCGTAATTATCAGCTCTCACTCCTACTTTTAAAGCGAAGTTTTTATTAAAAATGATATCAGATTCTACAAAAGCCGCAGCATTATTATTTGTAAATCCATAGTTACCTGTAAACTCATCAGATGCTATGGCTTCATCAAAATCTGTAGAAAAATGCTCAACACCAAAACTAAGTTTGAATCTACTATTAAAACGTTTTTTAAGTTTCAATTTTGCGTGTGCAGAGTTTTCACTATCCTTTACATTTAGAAGATTATTAAACCCAACATCTGTTCTTGCAATGGTATAACTTAAACCAGTTTGTATGGACCAACGATTTCCTAAAATACCTTGATAAGATGCATTAGTATAGAAATTTTTATTATTTAAACTAAAGCGAACACCTTCAGGATTATTGATATCTTCTTGTATCAAATCAAGATTTGAGGTATCAAAAGCTGCATAAAACTTAAGCATACCCGTTTCAAATTTCTGACGAAAGACAGCTTCACCTTGAGCACCTTCATAAGGCTTTTTCCAATCGTTTCTGTCTGGATATAAAGCAATGTAAGGCGCCAAATTAATATAAGACGCATTCACACTTAACGAGGTGTTTTTCCATTTTTCGGTATGACCTAAACTTGCACCAACGCTCATAATGCCAATATCTGTTTTTTCTTGATCTGGTTCATCAATGGTGCTTAATAACAATACACTAGACAGAGCGTTTCCAAATTCGGCAGAATAACCACCAGTTGAAAATGTAATGCCATCAAACAAGAATGGTGAGTAACGACCACGTGTTGGAATATTATTAGCAGTTGGAGAATATGGTGTAAATACACGAATACCATCAATAAAGATTTGTGTTTCATTGGCATCGCCTCCTCTAACAAATAATCGTCCGTCTTCAGCAACAGTTGAAGTACCTGGTAAAGTTTGTAGTGCACCTACAAAATCGCCTACTGCGCTTGCAGTTGTAACAACATCTAAAGGTTTTAAAACTGAGACCTTGCTATTATCATTAGCTTCAAAAGTCCCAGCAGAAATCACAACCGTATCTAAGGCATTAACATCTTCTCTTAATTTTACTTGAAGATTATTAAGTGTTGAAACATCGCCAGCAATGGTTTTGGTTTCATAAGACAAATAGGAAATGGTTAAAATTTGTGTACCTGTTTCTGAGGTTTCAAATGAAAACTTTCCTTCATCATTGGTGGTTGCACCATCATAGGTACCATCTAAATACACATTGGCTCCAATGATAGGCTGATTTTTATTATCGGTTACTTTTCCGCTAATTGAAGTTTGTGCATAAGAAAGTGTCGTGATTAAGACAGCAAAGATAAAAGTTGATAGTTTCATGGTTTGATTGTAATTAAATGTTCGTTTTTTAATACTGAAACTAGTTCAGCACTTATTGATGGTACAAACTTGATGTATTTGTTAGATTTCTGAAATTCTAATTAACCGAATTGTTAATTTTAAATGCTGAATTGCATATTTTTACAAAAAACGGGAATGAAATGCTTTCAAAAGCTGAACAAAAATTTACTGGCATCTTTGCTGTAATTGTCATTATTGAATTATTATGTGGATCTTTTGCTGACTTTGCTGCACTGCATTATTTCACAAAACCATTAATAATAGTTTCTCTCCTTTTGTTTTTCTACACGCGTAATCATCGTCTTGATCCTACTATTAAAAAGTTAATGATTCTTGCGCTTGTGTTTTCTCTCATTGGTGATGTGGCATTATTATTTGACACGATAAACCCAGTATATTTTATTATAGGTTTGGGTTCATTTTTATTAGCACATGGGATGTATGTTATCGTCTTTTTAAAACAAAGAAATCCTCAGAAATCACCTTTAGGTTTTATGGCACTTATGTTGGTCTATGCTGCATTTCTGTTTTATATACTGAAAGACGGACTAGGCGAATTACTACTTCCAGTTATTGTGTACATGATGGTTATATTAAGTATGTCAACTACAGCATTTCTAAGGCAGAAACAAAACAATTCTAAAAGTTATAATTGGGTGTTTATAGGAGCCATTTTGTTTATGATTTCTGATAGCATTCTGGCCATTGACAAATTTTATCAGCCACTGGAATTGAGTTCAATTGGTATCATGTTGACCTATGCTTTAGCTCAATATTGTATTGTTATTGGAATTTTAAAATACGATTCGATTTCTCTTTTGAAATAATAAACATATGCGTTAAGGATGGAAACGGCATCCTTTTGGTAACAAAAGATATAGTGTACAGCCTGACCGTTAGGGAACGCCAAAACTATTTTTTAAAAGGTCTTATAATTAAACGTGCTGCTTTATCGAAGTTTATATAGTTATAGGTCCAATTAAAGAAAACAATTACCCTATTTCTAAATCCTACCAAAGACATTAAGTGGATAAACATCCATACGAACCATGCAAAAAAGCCTCCGAATTTAAAATGTTTTAAATCGACAACCGCTTTATTTCTCCCAATAGTTGCCATAGAGCCTTTATCTTTATAAGAAAAGGGTTGCAAAGGTTTTTGCTGGATATGTCTTAATATATTTTCACCTAACAATTTACCTTGCTGAATAGCTGGTTGTGCAACTTGCGGATGACCGTTGGGATAGGCATCTGTTGTCATTAATGCTATATCTCCAATAGCAAAAATGGAATCATAGCCTTCGACTTGATTAAAATTATTGACAGAATAACGATTGCTTTTTTCGATGAGAGAATTGGCTTTCAAACCGTGAATAGGAGCTCCCGTAACACCTGCAGCCCAAATTAAGGTTTCAGATTGAAACTCAAGAGTTGTATTGGTCTTAACATGCAAACCATCATAATCTTTAACAAATGTATTGCAATGGACATTTACACCTAATTCTGTTAAAAATTTCTCAGCCTGTTTTGAAGCATGTTCACTCATTGGCGGCAGAACTCTATTTGCTCCTTCTAGCAAGTGAATATGCATGTCTTGCCTATTCAAATCTCTATAATCTCTAGGCAGTATATTATTTTTAAGTTCAGCAATTGCTCCAGCAAGCTCTACTCCTGTTGGTCCTCCTCCTACTATAACAAAGTTTAAAAATGCCTCTCGTTCCTGTTTTGTGTTTGCTATTGCAGCTTTTTCAAAATTCTGTAAAATAAGGCTTCTTATATTTAGTGCTTGTGGGACACTTTTCATTGGCATACTATGCGTTTTAATCGCGTCGTTTCCAAAGAAATTAGTTTTTGTTCCAGTGGCTAGAACTAAATAATCATACTGAATACTACCTATAGATGTTTTAATCCGTTTTTCTTCTGGTTGAATGCGTTCAACTTCGGCTAACCTGAAAAACGTTGTTTTATGTGCCTTAATTATTTTTCGTAATGGATAAGCTATAGAATCAGGCTCTAATCCTGAACTAGAAACTTGATATAATAAGGGTTGAAATGTGTGATAATTATGCTTGTCAATAAGTACGACTTGAACATTTTTATTTGCTAAAGTTTTTACTAGCCTTACACCTGCAAAACCACCTCCTACAATAACAACTCGAGGTAAAGTTGATTCTGGAATATTCATAATTTTTATTAAAACTATCCTTACAAAGATACGGTTTAGGTCGTCCAATATCTTATTTTTGAAGTATTACTTAACACATTGTGTAACATTTTAAATAGTATAGCTACTTATAGATAACTAACCGATAAAAAATTGAATAAAGCATTAGAACATAGTTTTGTTGAATTACTTGAAAAACATCAAAACATTGTGCATAAAGTCTGCAGATTATATACCAATAATCAGGATGCGCATAATGATTTGTTTCAAGAGATAACTATACAATTATGGAAAGCGTATCCTAAATTTCGAGGTGATGCTAAGTTTAGTACTTGGATGTATCGTGTTGGTTTAAATACTGCAATTACACTCTACCGAAAGTCAAAACGAAGTATAAAAACTGAGGAGTTTGAAAATGTTCAGTTTAAAATAAAATCTGAACCTTATGATGACACTGAAGAACAACAATTAAAACTGTTATATAAAGCTGTTCATCAGCTAAATGACATTGAAAAAGCTTTAGTGTTTTTGTATTTAGAAGATAAGAATTATAGTGAAATAAGTGAAACCCTTGGTATAACTGAAGTTAATGCTCGAGTGAAAATGAATAGGGTAAAGAAAAAATTAAGAACAATATTAAATCCGTAATCATATGGATGAATTAGAATTATTAAAAAAAGACTGGAAAAAGGATGACAAAGTATATCCTAAATTATCATATAATGAAATTTATAATATGATACTTAGCAAGTCGTCTTCTATTGTTAAATGGATATTTATAATAAGTATCTTAGAATTTGTGTTTTGGGTATTTATCTCCTTTGGTTTAAAAGCTTCAGGATTTAATTTAGAATTAGATGGTATGGAGAGAAATTTTGGTTTTATAGCCATCTCGATTTTCTCTTATGCAGTATTAGCCTATTTCTTCTACAAATTCTATACAAACTATAAAACTATAAACTCAACTGATAACGCCAAAACGTTAATGGAAAACATCTTAAAAACGAGGCGTACTGTTAAACAATACGTGTTTTTCAATCTAGTTGTTTTAATTATTGGTGTAACTTATATGATGCCTTATGCAATAAAAAGTGACGAAGACTCTCGAGCGCTTTTAGAAATTGCTCAAGCTAATGGTGAATTATTTAAGTATTATGCTAGTATAGCATTAGTAACACTTATAGGTTTAGTCATTGCTATTAGTGTGCTCTTATTATTTTATTGGCTGATTTATGGTATTCTTTTAAAACGATTAAATAGAAATTATTTCGAATTAAAAAAGCTTGAAGATTAATTTACCAGTTTCTTAATTTTTGATTAAGTCGCTCTTTTTCTTCCAATTCTTCTTGTGGAATCACTTTTAAAAACGAAGGATGTTGCTCGATAGCATATTCTATTTTTTCAACGATATCAGCTATACTTTCATTTTCATAATCGATTTGTAATGGCTCTTTAATTTCAAATGATTGGTAGACGTTTTTCTTTTTTACACGAAGTCCCTTTTTATCGAAAGATCGCCTGAAACCATCAATTACGATTGGAACTACAATGGGTTTATACTGTTTTATAATATGAGCTGTTCCTTTACGAATAGGTTTAAATGGCGTTGTTGTGCCTTGCGGAAATGTCACTACCCAACCGTCATTTAAAGCCGTTTTGATACTCGTAATGTCACTCATTTTTACTTGCCTATTCACATCTTTACCTTCAGAACGCCAAGTACGTTCAATACTAATAGAACCTGTATACGCAAATATCTTTGGAAGCAAACCTGACTTCATGGTTTCCTTAGCAGCTACATAATATAGATTCAGTTTAGGATTCCACAGGTAACCAACATTTTTAATATTATCTAATCGTCCGCTAAGACTCGCATTAAACACATGAAACATGGCTATGACATCGGCAAAATAAGTTTGATGGTTGGAAATAAAAAGCACATTAGTTTCCGGAAGATTCTTGATAATATCTGAGCCTTCAATTTGAAGTTCATTAAAACCTCTAAATCTGCGATGGGTTAATGCTCCTAAGATTCTGATTAACCATTTTTTTACAAAAAGTATGTGCCCAAAAGGGTTTCTTTTAAATAATCCCATTAATTTTTGTCGTTAAGCGGAAAGACAAACTTACAAAAAACTCCTACTTACAGCACCATTTTTAACAAGTCTTTTACTTCGCTTAGCATCATTGCTGTTGCTCCCCAAACCACATGATCATTAAGTTGAAATGCTGGCACCTCAACATTGACTTTATAAGATGTTGGTACTGAGGTTTGAATTACATTAGATTCATCTAAAAAATGAGAAAGTGAAACTTCAATAAGATCTTCTACTTCTTCATCTTGCTTGATAAAATTTGGTGTAGTATGCGTAACACCAAAAAATGGGTGTACCGTAAAATTACTAGGCGGAATATACATTGGTGTCATTTGTTTTAGAACATTTACAGTTTCCATTGCAACACCAACTTCTTCATAAGTTTCTCGTAAAGCCGTCATTTGTAAATCTATATCGTCATCTTCTAATTTTCCACCAGGAAATCCGACTTGAGCAGAATGCACGCCTTTATAGGTTTTTCTTAAAATTAAAATAAGATGTGTTTCATTAAGCTTATTAGGATAAAATAAAGCCAATACAGCAGCCTGTTTAGCTGTTTTCATCAACGTTCTATTACGCTCCATAAGTTCTAAGCGATAAGGAGGTGACATTTTAATCTGAGATACTTCTCCCGGAAGTTCTAGATTTTTTATTTTTGGTACTGATTTTAAAAATATATTGAAATCCATCTTAATACATGAAGCCATTTTTTTTAATCGTGTTTTGTATCTGCTTTATGAGTTGTGAAGATAAGCAATCTCATAAGAAAACAACGACGCCAATTTCAGATTCATTAACTGTTACTTCTATACCAAAAGACACCATACCAAGAACTCCAGATCGAAAATACCCTCTTCTAACTGAAAAAAATGCCATGGAGTTTTTTCTTCAGTACGAAACTTTACATAAAGAAAATAAAGTCCGTCTAGTTACAGATTATGGAAACATAGATATTTTATTGTTTAATGAAACTAAATTTCATCGTGCTAACTTCATCTTTCTAACGAAGCAAGGCTATTTTACAGACACACAATTTTATCGCGTTATCGAGAATTATATTGTACAAGGAGGCAGTACAGATGACAGAGATGTGATGCAAAAACGAAAAGTTATCGGCAAGTATTTGCTACCTACAGACACCAAACGAGGTTTCAAACATGATCGTGGTGTCATTTCTATGCCAAGTAGTGATATTGATAATCCGCATAAATTGGCCTCACCTTACGAGTTTTTTATCACCTTGCGAGATGTGTATCAACTCGATGGTGATTATACTATTTTCGGTAAAGTCATAAACGGTCTAGATGTAGCCGATAAAATTGCTAAGGTTGACACAGATGATGGCGATTGGCCTTTACAAAATGTGTATATACGACGTGTTGAAATTCTAGACTAATCACTTAGTGGTGTTTTAACAAAAATTCAACATAAACTCTGTGTATTTTTCAATATCTTGAACCACACTAAAAACTAATTTAACTTATACAATGATTTCAAAATCGATTAAAGCTGCACTCTTATGTAGCATTGTACTTTTTGCTAGTTGCAAAAAAGACGAAAAACAAAGCGAAAACAAAGAAGAAACAACCACTATGAGTGACAATGTTTTGTTACAAGAATGGACAGGTCCTTATGAAGGGGTTCCTGCATTTGACAAAATGAATGTAGCCGATATTAAAGAAGCTGTTGAAAAAGGCATGGAATTAAATCTTGCCGAAATTGACGTTATCGCTAATAATACAGAACCTGCAACTTTTGAAAATACTATAGTTGCCATGGAAGCTTCAGGAAAAACCTTAGGTGATGTATTTACATATTATGGTATCTTAAGCAGTAATATGTCCTCTCCAGAGTTTAGAGAAATTCAAGGTGAATTAGCTCCTAAATTATCAGAATTTAGTTCGAAGATATCTCAGAATTCAAAATTATTCCAACGTATTAAAACGGTTTATGATGCCTCTCAAAAGACACCTTTAGAAGCAGAAGCTCAACGTGTTGTTGAGTTAACTTATAAGAGTTTTGAAATGAATGGCGCAAATCTAGATGATGCCAAAAAAGAACGCTATGCAGAAATTAATAAAGAACTATCTAGCTTATACAATGATTTTTCTGACCACGTTTTACACGACGAAGAAAACTATGTCACCTATTTAACAAAAGATCAATTAAATGGTCTTTCTGAAGGCTTTGTGAAATCGGCTGCTAAAATAGCAACAGATAAAGGACAAGATGGTAAATATGCCATTACTAATACACGTTCTTCTATGGATCCTTTTTTAACGTATTCTACCGAACGTGAATTACGTAAACAAGTTTGGACTAACTATTATTCTCGAGGTGACAATGGAGATGAATTTGATAATAACGACCTCATTGCCAAAATCCTAAAACTACGAAGAGAACGTGTGGAACTTTTAGGATATGATAATTATGCACAATGGCGTTTACAAGATCGTATGGCAAAAACACCAGAAAACGCCATGGCTTTAATGAATGCTGTTTGGCCTGCTGCTATTGGACGTGTTGCTGAAGAAGTTGCAGATATGCAAACGGTTGCAAATGAACTTGGTGACAATATTACAATTGAACCTTGGGATTACAGGTATTATGCGGAAAAAGTACGTAAGAAAAAATATGATTTAGATAGTGATGAGGTAAAGCAATATCTACAGTTAGATAAATTAACACAAGCCCTATTCTTTACAGCAGGTGAATTATTCAATTTTGCATTTACACCTGTTGAAGAAGGTAAAGTTCCTGTATTCCATGAAGATGTAAAAGTTTGGGAAGTGACTGATAAAGATTCAGGTAAGCATATTGGCTTATGGTATTTAGATCCTTATGCTAGACAAGGAAAACGTTCTGGAGCTTGGGCTACAACCTATAGAAGCTATACCTCTTTTGAAGGCGTAACGAATGTTCTTGCTTCTAATAATTCAAACTTTGTGAAGCCTGCACCAGGTGAAGCTGTTCTAGTGTCATGGGATGATGCTACAACATTTTTCCATGAATTCGGACATGCATTACACTTCTTTTCTGCAAACGTAAAATACCCAACCCTTAATGGAGGTGTGAGAGATTATACAGAGTTTCAATCCCAATTATTAGAACGTTGGTTATCGACAGATAAAGTAATAAATCAGTTTTTAGTTCACAATAAGACTGGAGAACCAATTCCAGCATCTTTAGTTGCAAAAATTAAAAAAGCGTCAACTTTTAATCAAGGTTTTGGTACAACTGAATATTTAGCTTCTGCCTTAATGGATATGAAATTACATTTAGCAGACCCAGAAGGTATTGATATCGACAAGTTCGAACGTGAAACTTTGGCAGAACTTAAAATGCCAAAAGAATTACCAATGCGTCATAGAACTCCACACTTTGGACATGTGTTCTCTGGTGAAGGTTATGCAACGGCATATTATGGTTATATGTGGGCAGATGTACTTACTGCTGATGCTTCGGAAGCATTTGCTGAAGCTCCAGGAGGTTTCTACGATAAAGACGTTGCAGCCAAATTGGTGAAATATTTGTTTGCACCTAGAAATGCAATGGATCCAGCTGAAGCTTACCGATTATTTAGAGGTCGCGATGCTAAAATTGAAGCTTTAATGCGAGATAGAGGATTCCCTGTAACGACAACAAAATAAATAGAATAAACTTATTATAATTCCCGTTATCTAATGTAAATCTTAGGTAACGGGAATTTTTATATAAGTAAAGTAAGCATACAATGTAGAAACCTAACTTACGTTTTCTATGTAACCAACCTTTATGATATATGAAGCTTTTAAAAAAAATTATTCTAAGTCTTCCCGAATACCTTCTAATTGCTGCAGTCCTTTTTTATTGGATGTCTGCTGGACAACCGATTAATTATATTGCTATTGGACTTATAATCGCGATAGTTTTACAGATAATATTTAAAAATAAAATGGTTGGAATTGCTATACCTTTCCTGCTAATTATCACAAGTCTATATATGATATTGGCATTGATATCAGAAGTGAGAGAATTTCCTAGTTTTAATGCTGAAGCCAAAACATTACTGCTTTTTGGCTTGACTTATTTCTTAACAACGATGTTAGTTTCGGTCATTATGATTTACAAATATGCAATTTTACCATCGAAACAAAGAAGCTCATAATATTTAATCAATATCACTTTCAAATTCATCCATAGTATCTGGAGGAGGAAGTAAACCGAGAAAACGAGCAAATACTACTAATGTCATAAAGAGCCCAATAATTGCTTGAGCAGTAAATACTGCAAATCCCATATTTGTACTTGCTTCATATTGATCTGGACTAAATGAGAACATCAATACCATGCTTTCGTGAAAAACTTGTAGAAAAGTCAATTCAGGGCTATTTGGAGGTAGTGAAATATGTCCGCTTCTGTAAAACCACATATAAGCTACTCCAAACCAACTAATAATCTCAACATAGTTGTGCAATAACAATAAAACCATTCTTCTATAACCTCTAACTGCATATTTGAGCCCTTTTAATTTAGCTCGATATTCATCAAATAACAATACATTAATTTGATAAATAATAATTTCAAATGTTCTTAAAAACCCAAAACACATAACAAACAGTAATAACCAATTTTCTTCATAATTTCTGCGATAAGTTACTATAAATAGGGTCACAATTGACAGTAATGTATTAATGGTAACGTAGTATTCTACAAATGAATAGGATTTTGACTTTTTAGGAGCAATTTTTCGGATAACTGAAAATAATGAAATGTAACTAAATAATTTAAATACTTTAGCCCAAAAATGAACAAGCCAAGTTTTCTTAAGTTTTTTCTTTTTTAGTTTATTTTTTGACATTCCTAAATGTATTATGATTAATCTTCAGCCTTATACAAACTAGGCAAACTAATTTTAAATTTTACAGCAAGTAAACGTACAGCAATTACTATAGTACCTGCAATAATAAACACAAAATTAGTATCAGCCATAAATTCTCGAAGCAAGAAATATGTAAAACCACCTAAAATACAAGCTGTTGCATAAATCTCTTTTCTGAAAATTACAGGGATTTCATTACATAAAATATCTCTAATCACACCACCAAAACAGGCAGTCATCGTTCCTAACGCAATACAAATAATGGGATGTAAATCGGCAACAATACCTTTTTCAATGCCAACAACTGTATATAAACCAATTCCTATTGTATCGAATAAAAAAAGGGATTTTCGCAGATAATTAAGTTTACTTTTAAACACAATAGCAAATACCGTCGCTCCAAAAATCACATATACATAAGTCATGTTGGTCATCCACGATACAGGCTGAATTCCAATCAAAACATCTCTTAAAGAACCTCCTCCTACTGCTGTCACAAAGGCAATAATAAGGACGCCAAAAGGATCCATCTTTTTATTTAATGCAACGAGTACACCAGAAATAGCAAATGCTATGGTTCCTAAAATATCTATAATTTGAAAAAACATTACATGTTTTGTGTATAATAGTTATAATCTTTGATGACCGTGTCTACAAAATCTATCGGTTTTTGTTTGGTCTCAACATCCATAACTTTAATTATTCTTGTATATAATGACAAGATTATATTATGCTGACTTTTATATCGTGCCTCATCATAAAGTGTTTTAATCAGTTGCATTTCGTCATCCTTAAAAACTGTTACCTGACTATATGTTGGTTTATAATCTATTGGTATTTCCTTAAGAAGTGTATCATCTATACTCAACTTAACTTTTTCACTAATGACGGTTGTACCAGCAGCAATATCACCCACACGTTGTCCATTACCTCTTATTAAAATCGTTAATACTGCTAATCCACCACTTGTTAGTGACACATCTACAATTCGAAGAATCCAACGTACAAAATAATTAGAAAAACCAGGTTTTGAACCATCAAGTTTTACAACTCTTATATTCATAGTTCGCTTACCTATGGTTTGACCATTCCAAAATGTTTCTAATAATACGTAATACAGAAAGGCAGGTAAAGATACTAAAAGCCATAATGCCCAAAGATCTGAATTATCAAGTTCTAAGGAGACCATAATCATAATCATGACAAAAAAATAAAATCCAATAATCAAGGTGTCAATGAGGTAAGCCAACATTCTGTCACCTAAATTAGCTACATTTTGTTGAATCCCTACATTTTGAGCGGTTTCTATTTGAAATTCCTCCATATTTTCTTTTCTTTGAAAGTAAATAAGATCCTCTAATGCGAGAAGCTGCTTTCGTTAAGCAAAATAAAGATAAATGGTTAAGATTTGAAAGCGTTCTTTCAAATAATAATACAATTGATCCCAATGAACTTTCTGATCTTTACATAGAAATAACTGATCACCTCAGTTATGCTAAAACATTTTATAGACATAGTAATACCGAACGCTATTTAAATCAAATTGCATCTCAAGCACATCAGAAAATTTATAAGACCAAAAAAGAATCTAAAAATCGACTGATTTCATTTTTTAAAACTGAGTTCCCAACGCTATTTTATCATCACCAACGTGAGCTTTTAATTTCCTTTCTTGTATTCCTTTTGTTTTGTATAGTTGGAGCTTATTCTGCTGCAACAGAAGGTGATTTTGTACGTTCTATATTGGGTGATAACTACGTAAATATGACTATTGAAAATATTGAAAACAATGATCCAATGGCTGTTTACAAACAAATGGGCGAATTTAATATGGCTCTTGGTATTACCATCAATAACATAAAAGTAGCACTAATGGCCTTTGCCTATGGTATTATGTTTGGTATTGGTTCCTTATTTATTATGATGCAAAATGGAATAATGCTAGGCAGTTTTCAGTACTTCTTTTATGAAAAAGGGCTACTTTGGGAATCTGTTAGAACCATTTGGATTCACGGTACTTTTGAAATCTCTGTTATCATAATTGCTGGCTGTTCTGGATTGGTCTTAGGAAATGGTATGCTCTTTACAGGAACCTATACGCGATTGGAAGCCTTTAAACGAGGTGTAATTAACGGACTTAAAATTTTAATTAGTACCATTCCATTTTTTATTATAGCTGGTCTTCTCGAAGGATTTGTTACCAGACATACCGAAATGCCAGATTGGTTAGCCATTCTGATAATTGGTAGCTCACTTATTATTATCATTTTTTATTACGTGATTTATCCAAGACAACTTTATAAAAAGTCCCAACCCATACAGTTAAATGAACTTTAAACCAACTATAACTCAATGAAAAGCTTCATAGAATTTAAAAAACAACGTGAATTTGGAGAACTATTAGCAGATACTTTTGCTTTTATTAGAAATGAATTCAAACCATTCTTTAGTGCCATTATAAAAATATCTGGTCCTTATGTAGCTTTATTTTTATTTGCAATGGTGTTTTACATTTATATAATTGGTGATCAGTTTAATTTTGATTTTACACAACCGAATCAGTTTTATAGTAGTCCGTTGAAATTAATTTTAGCGTATGTGGTGTATTTTGGAACCGCTATCCTAGCCTATACCTTTACAACATCTACTGTTTTACACTATATAAAATCTTATGTTGACAATAAAGGCATTGTCAATCCAGAGGAAATCAAAAAGAATGTTTATAAATACTTTTGGCCTTTTTTAGGGCTTTCAATATTAAAGGGATTAACCATAATCCTAGCAACAATATTATGTTGTTTACCGGTGTTTTACTTTATTGTTCCAATGATAGTTACCCTTCCAATTTTAGTGTTTGAACAAAGTGGAGCATCTGATGCTTACAGTAAAAGTTATCCTCTTATTAAAGATGAATTTTGGATCACATTGGCGACCATCGTTCTGTTATTAATAATTTATTGGGTCATTTCATTTGTTTTTTCTTTACCTACCGCAATCTATACTTATGCTAAAATGGGAATTTTTAGTGGTGAGATAGATCCTGGTAATCTTGATAGTTTTGTCGACCCAATTTATATAGCACTTAATGTATTAGGTTCATTTTTTCAGTATATTCTTAATATTATTACAATAGTAGGTTCTGCCTTTATTTATTTTAATTTAAACGAACGTAAATACTTTTCTGGAACAATAGAGCGCATAGATTCATTAGGAAATTCAAAAGACTAAATGAAGCCATTCAAGTTCTTTTTCTATATTCTTTTATGCGTTCAGTATGCAACGGCTCAAGCCAATGATTCGATTATAATTTATGACGACTCGACCATTGACGTTAAAGAAATCACTGAAGACGATCTTGACACTTATAAAAATGATGATGCCTTTAATTATATAGAAGTTGAACCTGAAGAAAACTTTCTAGCTAGAGCTTTTAACAGATTTATAAGTTGGCTAAGCAATATCATTCGCGAAATTGTTGAAGCTATTTTTGGAGTTGGCGAAGCACAAGGGCTTTTGTATTTTATATTCTATATTTTACCTTATCTCATTTTAGCCATCTTAATTTTCTTACTCATTCGGTTTTTCTTAAAAGTGAATTCGAGAACTCTAATAACTGGTCAAAAAGAAAAGGCTGGTTTTCAGTTTACTGAAGATGAACAAATCATCAAAAACGAAGATATTAATGCCTTAATTAATAATGCTATTCAACAAAAAAATTACAGGTTGGCAATCCGATATTACTATTTACAATCGTTAAAACACCTAACCGAAAAGCAAGTTATTATTTGGCAGCAAGAAAAAACAAACGAAGATTATATTACTGAAATTGCGTCAGACTCCATAAAAAGTAGTTTCAAAAACATTACAAGAATCTATGATTATGTATGGTATGGCGAATTTAATATCGACCAATTACGATTTGAAAGTCTTAAAATTCCATTTGAATCTTTAAATAAAAGTATAACGAACTAGTGAGTAAACAAGTTAAATTTTATATCGCTTTAACGGCATTGGCAATTTTCGGAATTGTCCTCATGGAGTATTCAAAACCAAAACAAATTAATTGGTTTGAATCGTATGCAAAGCACCATAAAATTCCTTTTGGGACTTATATCTTCCAGGACCAATTAGATCGATTGTTTACTGAATCTGGCATAATAAATCTTGAAAGTCCGCCTTATCAATACTTATCCCAATCTGATAGCATAAATGGAACCTATCTTTTTATAAATAACAACATTCTATTTGGTGAAACAGAATTAGAAAAACTACTTGATTGGACGTCTAAAGGGAATACACTATTTATCGCTTCTGAAGATTTTGAAGATCAGCTTTTAGACACTTTAAAACTTGAAACAGATATCATTAGCAAATTTGAAGTAGAAGGTGATAGTTTTCATTTTCAACTTAATCATAAAGAATTAAATACTAGAACAGCCATTTTTGACAAAAGTAGATATGTGTCTCATTTCAATAAAATTGATACACTAAACACTTCGATAATAGGGACTTTAAAAAATTACGAAATCGATGAGGATGCTGAAGATTCAATAACAACACCAATAACGATTCTAAAACAACCCTTTGGGGATGGCACCATTATTTTAAGCACGTTTCCGCAAGCATTCACTAATTACTTTATTCTAAATCCTCCAAATCATAATTACACAGCAGGATTATTGTCTTACTTTGATGAATCAAAACCAGTATATGTCGACAATTATTACAAATCTGGGAAGTCGTTTTACACGTCTCCAATGTATATTCTACTTAATAACAAAGCTTTAAAATGGGCATACTACATCATGCTTATTGGCGTTGTATTTTATATTATTTTTGAAGGAAAACGCAAGCAGCGAGCAATTCCTATAGTACAACCGCTTCGCAACCAAACTATAGATTTTACGCGTACTATTGCTAATATGTATTATGAAAAAGGAAAGCATTACGAGATAGCACAGCATAAAATTCAACATTTTTTAGAATACATTAGAACGCATTTGCATTTGAGTACGACGACCATTAATGACGACTTCTTAAAAAATCTTGCAGCAAGAAGCAATAATAGTATTGAAGACACCAAACATCTTTTTGAAACTATTGAAAGCCTTAATCAAAACACACAACTTAATACTATACAATTAGAGCAACTAAATGCGCTCATAGAAACTTTTAAAAGCAATAACTCATGGAAGAAAAAGACTTAAATTTTGATAATAGAATTCCTTTAGAGGATTTAAGAAATGCCGTTGATAGTATTAAACATGAACTGCGCAAAGTCATTATTGGCCAAGATCAATTTGTAGAATTACTTATTGTAGCCCTTTTAGCAGACGGTCATGTTTTAATTGAAGGTGTTCCTGGAATTGCAAAAACCATTACGGCTAAATTATTTGCCAAAGTGCTTAAAACCAATTTTAGCAGAATTCAATTCACGCCAGATTTGATGCCTAGTGATGTTTTAGGAACGTCAATATTGAATATGAAAGATTCTGAGTTTGAATTTAAACCTGGTCCAATATTTTCAAATATCATTCTTATAGATGAAATAAATAGAGCTCCAGCAAAAACACAGGCTGCTTTATTTGAAACTATGGAAGAACGTCAAGCTACCATTGATGGAAAAACCTATAAATTTGAAACACCTTTTATGGTATTGGCAACGCAAAATCCAATAGAACAAGAAGGAACTTATGCCTTACCTGAAGCACAATTAGATCGATTTATTTTTAAAATTAAAGTCGATTACCCAAGTTTAGAGGATGAAATCAAAATTATAGATTCGCATCACAAGCGTCAAGGCAAATTACCTCAAACTCTTATTGAACCAATATTAGACACCAAAAGTTTAGAAGATTATAAATCTAAAACACAAGCCATTGTTGTTGAGGAAAAAATCATAAAATATATTGCTGAAATCGTTTCAAAAACTCGAAATCATCCGCATTTATATTTGGGAGGTTCACCAAGAGCTTCGATTGCAATTTTAAATACGGCAAAAGCATTTGCAGCTATTAACGGAAGAGATTTTGTAATTCCTGAAGACGTTAAAAAAGCTGTCAATCCTGTTTTAATTCACAGAATCATACTAACTCCAGAGCGAGAAATGGAAGGTATGACCACAGAACAAGTTGTTGAAATGATTTTACAATCTGTAGAAGTTCCAAGATAATAGTTATGAAATTCCTGAAGTCACTATACATACATAAACAATTCTACGTCTATTTAGCCGTGGTTTCAGTTTGCTTTTTAGTGTCATATTGGCTCCCAATTTTATATCCTATTGCTTGGATTCTCATCATTGCATTGTTCGTGCTGCTTTTTACCGATGTACTTTTACTTTATCGCTTTAAAGACGCCATTTCTGTACGACGAATTTTACCTGATAAATTATCTAATAGTGATGATAATCCTATTCCGTTAACGCTAAGTAACCTGTATCCTTTTCAAGTTCATATTGATGTTATAGATGAGCTACCCATTCAATTTCAAAAGCGAGATTTTTCGTATAAAACGAATTTAAAACCTCAGGAACTTCACAATTTCACCTATGTTGTCAAACCTGTAGAACGAGGCGAATATGTTTTTGGAAACCTCAATGTATATATCTCATCACAATTGCGAATTATAAAACGCAAATATCAATTTCAAAATGAACAGATGGTTCCTGTTTATCCGTCATTTATCCAAATGCAGAAATATGATTTTTTGGCTATCGGAAACCATTTAACACAAATCGGACTCAAAAAAATAAGACGTATTGGTCATACTTCCGAGTTTGAACAAATTAAAGAATACGTGGTAGGTGACGATTTTAGAACCATCAATTGGAAAGCAACTGGGAAACATGCACAATTGATGGTGAATCAATATCAAGATGAAAAATCACAACCTATCTACTCTATCATTGATACAGGACGTGTTATGAAAATGCCTTTCAATGGTTTAAAACTTTTAGATTATTCAATAAATTCTGCCTTGGCTTTTAGCAATGTAGCTTTAAAAAAACATGATAAAGTAGGTTTACTAACCTTTTCAAAAAACATAGAGAATTTCCTTCCTGCGATTCATAAAATGACCTATCTCAATAAGATTCTGGAAGCATTATACAGTATTAATACGCAATTTACAGATAGTGATTATGGCTTATTATATGCACAATTAAAACGAAAGGTAACACATCGTAGTCTTTTGTTATTGTATACAAATTTTGAACATATCAGTGCTTTAAAACGTCAATTGCCTTACCTACAAGCCATTTCTAAAAAGCACATGTTGGTTGTGATTCTTTTCGAAAATACCGAATTAGAAACACTCATCGCCACTGATGCTGAAGATGTGCAAAGCATCTATCACAAAACCATAGCCGAAAAATTTGCCTATGAAAAGCGATTGATGGTTAAAGAACTTCAAAAACATGGTATTCAGAGTATTTTAACGACTCCTGAAGAATTAACCATTAATACTATTAATAAGTACTTAGAGATAAAAGCTAGAGGCTTACTTTAATTGTCACTTCGAACGAATGTGAGAAATCTTAATCCCTTAAAATGGTTCTAACTAGAATTCTATTAAGATTCTTCGCTACATTTATTTCGCTCTGAATGACCTTAAGACGTCTTTTCAATCTTGTCAAGAAAACTCATTCCTCTAGTTGAAAGAGAGCTACTCTTTTGACACATAGTTACCAATACAATCTGAACATAACATTAGGAGTAAAACCTAAAGAGAATTTGTCAATGACCTCAATATGATTTTCAAAGTCATTATTACCTACATATTCTCTGCTAATTAAATTGTTCTTGTTGTAAACATTCCTAATTGAACAACCTATTTTCCCTTTAAGCCTGCTATCTTCAGAAAAATTAAAAGCATACGTTGAAGATAAGTCTAAGCGATGATAATTTGGTAAACGTTTGGTATTTATGCCGTCACTAAACTCTAAACCATCAGCTCCTAAAGTTGAACCTGTAAAGGGTTTCCCTGTTTGCCATCGCCATCCTAAAGCGATTTGAAATTTTGAAACCTTATAACTCAAGGACGTAGAAACCGAATGAATAACATTAGATCTTGATGTGAACGCATTATCATTATTTAAATTGCGATACCTGCTTTCAGAATTATTAAATGAATAACTCACCCAAGAATTAAAACCACTAAAGCGTTTTCTTAAAAACACATCTACGCCGTAAATTGTTTGTTCTCCTAAATTGAATTGGCTGTTTTCTGGATTTAAAAACCCAAAAGACAATGCCGTAATATTATTAAGCGTTTTGTAATAATTATCGATATCAAAAGTCCATCCATTACTGGTATATATAAATCCTAGAGATACTTGTTTGCTATTTATAATCGGAAAATCATTGCCATTTGCCAAACGCCAAAGTCGGTTTTCTAAAGATAAATCGCTAATAATTGTTTCATCTATTTCACTTATGATTTGATTTTTAATTTCTCCAGAAATTTGAACCTTAACATTCTTAAATAATCGTTTGTAAAGTAATACTCTAGGTTCAAAACGATAGGCATCTAATTCATTAAAATAGGTTGCTCTTGCTCCAATGGATACATCAAATAACTTTGAATTTTTATAATCGTAATTGGCATACAAACTATGTGTTTGAACAATAGATTCGTCTTGATCTAATATAAACTCGAGATTAGTGGTGTTTTTAAATGAATACCCAACATCTTTGAGTACATATTGATAACCTACTGTCACCGAATTATTATCATTAATGTTTTGCTGAAACTCAGTTGACAGTCCTGAATCAAAAATTAAATTTCGCTTTTCAAAATCTGATGTTTGTTGATCATTTTCAGAAGTTATATAATTATAATCAAATTCATAATCTGAAAAATACGCAGCCGTAGATTGCTTCAAATTTGGAGTCCATTGTCTATCCCAACCAACACTATAACCCGTATTTTTTATAGTCATACGATCATTGAAGGCTTCATTTGTTTCCGAATTATTTACAGTATAATCTAGTTGATTGTCTATAGAAATCATACTTACGAATAAATGGTTCTTCGCATTAGGCTTATAATTCAATTTGATATTGAAATCTAAAAAACTAAAATCGTTATTAGGATTGTCTCCATTTTCAATTTTAGTGCTTTCAAAAACTTTATCTGCAAATCTATTGAACGTTACAGATTGATAGACATTTGTGTAGCTCGATCGCACAGAAGCTTGAATACCAAGTTTATCTTTTATTAATGGTGCATCAAAATAAGCATCTGCGTCAATGCCATTAAAACCAATTTGAGCTTTAAGTTCATCTTCAATTTTAGTGTTAGTAGTCATCGAAATAACACTCGAAGCACGCTCACCATATCTTGGGTGTGAACCTTTATTTATGAAAGTAACATGTTTTGTGGCATTAGGATTGAAGGGAGAGATCATTCCGAAAAGATGCCCTTTATGATACATATTTATGCCATCCCAAATAAGTCTGTTTTGATCTATCTTTCCTCCTCTTACTAAAAAACCAGAAGCTGTTTCGTTCGGACTAACAACTCCTGGTAATAATTGAATACTTTCTAAAACATCGGGTTCAGTAAGACCTGGTAAAATGCCGAGATTTGTTGGTTTTATTTGATACGTTCCATCCTTACGTTTTGAAATTCCTTTAGCCAAATAACTATTAATTATGACTTTATCTAATTCTTGAATGTCAACTTCGTCTTTTTTATTATTAACAATTATATATCTGTTGTCTAAAATTTCAAACTTAAGATTTGTTTGCGATTCAATTTCTGAAAGCACTTGAATTAAAGAGCGTTTTTCCCTTTTTAGCGAGAGGGTTTTATCGGCTAAAAGATCATCGTAGTAAGAAAATCGAACATCAAATACGTCTTCAATGGTTTCAAATGCTCGTTCTAAAGGTTCTGAATTGAAACTAATATAAAATTTAGCCTCTTCTTGCGAAAAGGCTAAATATGGTAATGTTACTAAAAAGCAAATAATCAATTTTTTCACTTTACACTCAAATAAATGTTTCCTTTTTCTTTTTCAAAATATTGTATCTGTAAAGACTTGAATACTGTTTTTAATGCTGTATTCAAACTTTCATGAGTAAAACTACCAGTAAATATTATAGTATTATTAATAGTATCTGAATTTATTTTAATGTTATACTGCGATTCTAAGGCCGAAATTACATATTTTAAAGGTACACTTTTAAAACTGCTTTCTCCATTAATCCAACTCGGATTACTTTCTGAAATATCCCATTTTTCAATTGCATTTCCATTAATGCGCCTCACAGTATTTGTTGGTAACAAGATGTAATCTTCTGCATTTGTTTGCACACTTACTTTTCCTTCAAAACAAACCACTTCAAATAAATCGCTTACCGAGTTTACATTGAATTGCGTTCCTAAAACTTGAACATCTCCATTTTCGGTTAAAACTTTAAACGTACTGCCTTTTTTAACTTTAAAATAGGCCTCGCCATTTAGGGTTATCGTTCTATCATTTTCCCAATTATTTTCATCAAAAGTAATGGTAGATTTGGAGTTAATAATGACTTCTGAACCATCTAATAAGGCGATAGTTTTTTGTTCACCATAATTGGTTTCAATAGTAACGATATCATTTCCTAAGATGGTAAACAACCCGAAAAATAAAACTACAGATGCCGCAATTCCTATGAACCAATGATTTGCGTTTAAATTGCGGACTTTCCCTTTTTTATTAGAAATGTGGTCTTGAATTTTGGCAAAAGAGGCATTAGTAGATCCTTCTAAATCATCATAAACCTCAAGTCCTTTTCTTATTTTAAGAAACGATTTGTAATCTGATTCAGAAACGAGTTTTTTTAACTCAATATCGGAGAGTTTCCCCTCTAACCATTGGGCTAAAAATGAATCGTTTTCGTTATGTAATTCTTTAGTTTTCATTGCTTACAATATTAAAACAACTGTGTAGAATAAAACCCTACTTTTAATTTTATGATTTAGACATTTCCAATATGTTCTCTCAAAACCAATAGAGCCGAATGCATTCGTTTTTCAACAGCTTTAACCGAAATACCTAATTGCTCAGCAATCTCTTTATATTTCTTTTTTTCAATTCTATTTAATAAAAACACTTCTTTTTGCTTTTCAGGAAGGGAATTTATGGTGCGTTCTAATTTTTCCATAAATTCTTTTTCGAGCATTATGAACTCTGGAGATTCATTTGACAATTGACTGGTCATACTTTGTTGATGCTTTTGTACGACTTTTTCGTGTTTAATTGTATTTAAAAAGGTGTTGGTAGCTACTGTATACAAAAAGCTTTTTGCTTTATCATAATTTACCTTTCCACAGTTATCCCAAAGTTTTATAAACGTGTCTTGTAATATATCTTCTGCCTTATCAATATCTTGGGTTTTAAAAAAAATAAAGCGCCTAATATCCTTTGCATACATCTGGTATAGCGTTTCAAAAGTTTTAGAATGACATATATTATGTTGATCTTTAGGCATTATTTTTTTCGAAAGTGAATGCATCAAAACTAACTAAAAAAAAATTAGAGAAAAAAGTAGGGTATTTTTTTTTTTAGTTGTCTTAAGTATGATTAATCACCAAAAAAAACAATAACAAAAAAAATTCTATGATGAAAAATTTTAAATTATTTCTTTTAAGTTTTACTCTAATTGCAGGTTTTTTAACCTCGTGTACAAATAATGATACTGTAGTTGAAGATCAAAATATTAATGAATCTGAAGCTATTACCATATCCTTAAACCGACTTGCACAACAATTTAATACTGAAGGAGACGTAATTCCTACGTCTAACCCAGCAGGTAATATCGTTTTCGATTTTTGCTTTGATTTTGTGTATCCTCTAAACTTATCTTACAACAACGGAACTACTGTTAGTGTAAATAGTTTAGATGATTTAATTATTATCCTTATTAATTCTACTGATGATTTATATATTAACGGCGTTGAATTTCCTTTTAACGTAGAAAGGTATAACGCTAGTACTGATGCTATTGAAATTGTAACGATTAATAATGAAGCTGAATTCTTTGATTTATTAGAGGACTGTGATTTTGATGGTATTGATTCATGTGATTGTGATGATAGTGTAAATCCTGTTTGTGTGGAAGTTCAAGATCCAAATGGAGAAAGTTTTATTATTACATATCCAAATGAATGCTTAGCAATGTGTGATGGTTTTACACCTAACGATTTTGCTGAAAATTGTGAAGACGATTACAACTGTCCTGGTGGGAATGGGTGTTTTGACTTTAATTTTCCGATTACTATAGTAACTGACGACAATGTCACTATTACTATAGAATCTCAAGAAGAATTAGACAACGCCTTATACAATGTATATTACTTTGATTTTGTATATCCTTTTGAAGTGACTTTAACAGATGGTTCAGTTGTTACTGTTTCAAGTGAAAACGATTTTGTGGCTTTATTGGATGATTGTTTTAATTATGAAGAAGATTGTGATTTAGAAATTGAATTTTTAGAAGATACATTGATGTTTTGTGATACCTTCTATGAAGTAGAAATATTCAATCCAAATGGTGATATAGTGGATGTAAATTCTGTGAATTTTAATCCAAATAATGAACTCATTGTAAACGGTACTCCTACAGTTACTGAAAGTGCTTTCTGGAATATGATATGTTCAGATAACGACGTTGTTTTAACCATAAATGGATTACTAACTTTTACACAATTAAATGGTGATTGGGAACTTACCAGTTACTCAAATGACAACTTAATATTTACAAATACTGAAGGGTACACAATCAATATTAATTTAGATTGTAATACCAACAATCCTAATAATTGCAGTGAGCAAGAAGTTTTCGATTTTTTAATACAATGTAACTGGTACATTAACACAAGTCTTTACAACACTGTAGTTGCTGAATACGCTCAATTTTCTGCCGATGGAACCTTAGAGATTTTTAGTGAAGGTTCTGCCACTGGAGTAACTGGAACTTGGGATTTAAGTTCAAATCCTGCAACTGCTGAAGTGTTTATGTCTTTTAATGTTCCAAACTCTCCAAGTGATATGTTCTCTCAATTAGATTGGACAGTAGCTCTATGTAGTGAAGGATTCATAGTTTTAGAATCTGGTAATGAATTCATCCATTTAGAACGTGATTGTAATAACAATTCGTCTGGCTGTACTCCAAATGATATTTTTGAATTAGTTACTGGATGCTCTTGGACTATTGGTGAATTTGCTTACATATTCAATAGTGATGGCACCCTAATTATTACTAATGAATCTACCACAATAGCTGGTCTATGGTTTATAGGTAATACAGGAGGTGGAAATTCACCTGCATCTATTTTTATTCAAGGAGATCAAAACTTAAATGATGAATGGTTCTTTACTGGTTGTGAAACTGATGATGTAATGGTTACCAGTTCTGCAAATCCGTCAAGTGTTATAGAATTTGATTGCAATTAAAAATTATAAAAAATTTATAATCGAAAAGCCCTTTAGAAAACAATCTAAAGGGCTTTTTATTAAGTAAGTCCTAAATAAAATATAATTCATATTATAGTTTTTGTGAATAGTTTTTTGTAAATTTATAGTTTAAACACATAACTATGACAATTACACAACTAAACTACGTCTTAGCGATTGCCGAACATAAAAACTTTACCAAAGCTGCAGAGAAGTGCTTTGTAACACAGCCAACATTAAGTACACAAATACAAAAGTTAGAAGATGAACTTGAGGTTTTAATTTTTGATAGAAGCAAAAAACCCATTGAACTCACAGATGTTGGTAGAAAAATTGTACTTCAAGCAAAAAATATTGTTGACGAATCTGAACGAATTCAAGATATCGTAGATCAGCAAAAAGGATTTATTGGTGGCGAATTTAAACTCGGCATCATTCCAACTGTAATGCCAACCTTGTTACCAATGTTCTTAAAGGCATTTATTAAAAAATACCCAAAGGTTAAATTAAAGATTGAAGAGCTCACTACCGAAGAAATTATAACAAGAATCAATGATGGTCACCTAGATGCAGCTATTGCTGCAACACCTTTAGAATTAGACTCGATAAAAGAGCGTGTTTTGTACTATGAGCCATTTGTTGGATATATTCCCAATGATCACAGACTAAAGGATAAGAAAAAGATTGATGTATCTGATTTAGATATTAATGACATGCTACTTTTAGAAGATGGTCATTGTTTTAGAGATGGTGTGATTAATTTGTGTAAGGCATTTAAAACTCATCAAGATGACCAATTTCAATTAGAAAGTGGCAGTATAGAAACATTAGTAAAATTATCAAATGAAGGTTTAGGGATGACCCTTCTTCCCTATCTTAATACCTTAGATTTAAATGAGAAAATGTCTAAACAACTACATCATTTTAATGAACCTTCACCAGCTAGAGAAGTGAGTATCATATATCATAAAAATGAACTAAAAATGCAAATTATTGACGCGTTACACAATGTCATTTCAGGAATTATAAGAGGTGCAATAGCCTTTCAGAACGTAAATATAATTAGTCCGTTACCTAATTAATCTAGTTTTATAATAAAAAAAAAGCGACTCGTAAGTCGCTTTTTTCTATGGTTTTAGTAATATTAAACATTGATTTAATTCTGGGTTCTGTAGAATTAAAGACTTGATAAAAATCTTAAGCTCTTCAATTTCGTATGGTAACAAACGACTTAGTGCTTTCTTTAATTCCTTACAAAACAATGTACTGTCAAAACTCACTTTTGCAAGTACAGTTTTGGTGTACTCGAACATTGCTCTTGCCATTTTTTAATTAAGTTTAGGTTTAGTTAAGTAGATTTGTGAATAGGCTTTTTATTTTTGATTACTTTCTAAATTTAGTAAAAAAAATGATTGCTTCGTCAGTTTAAACAAAAAATTAACAGAGAGAAGCATTCAATTTCCCAAAAATAAATGCTTTTATATCATTAAACATAAGAGGTTTATACTGTTTAATAACTTTAAAAGTTTCTGTATTAGCGTATGAAATTACTTTCATAATGCAAACTCAACTTTTAAAAGAAGCATCAGGTATATCAATAATTTGGGCATTTCCAATTACAATGACACTTAGAAATAAAAGTGAAAGTAGAAATGACTTCATATGATTATAGTTTTGATGGATTGTATACTATAAAGGTACACGAATATGAAAAAGGTTGCGTCAAAAACACAACCTTTTACTATTAATCTTACAAATTTAGGTTTCTAAAACTTATTATCACCATCTAATAAATCGCCTATTCCGCCAAGAATACTGCCTTCCCCTTTACTTTTTCCGCCACTTCTTGGAGCAGATGCTAAAACGCGTCCTGCTAATCTGCTAAATGGTAAGGATTGGATGTAAACTGTTCCTGGACCTTGCAGTTTGGCAAAGAATAAGCCTTCACCTCCAAATACGGTGTTTTTAATGCCTCCAACAAATTCGATATCGTAATCTACGCCTTGTGTAAAACCTACAAGACATCCTGTATCTACTTTCATTGTTTCACCAACTTGCAATACTTTTTTAGCCATGGTTCCGCCTGCATGAACAAACGCCATTCCGTCGCCTTCCAGCTTTTGCATTATAAATCCTTCACCACCAAAAAGTCCACGACCTAATTTTTTTGAGAATTCTATTCCAATACTCACGCCTTTAGCTGCACATAGAAAAGCATCTTTCTGGCAAATGAACTTGCCCTTAAATTCGGTTAAATCGATTGGAATTATTTTTCCTGGATAAGGTGAGGCAAAAGACACATTACGCTTTCCGGTTAAATCATTATAAAATGCCGTCATAAACAAACTCTCACCTGTAAGGATTCGCTTTCCCGCACCAAGTATTTTTCCAAAGAAACCTGAGTCATTTTGAGAACCATCTCCAAAAATGGTTTCCATTTTAATACCATCATCCATCATCATAAAACTTCCTGCTTCAGCTACAACACCCTCTTGAGGATCGAGTTCTATTTCTACGAATTGCATTTCTTCGCCGTAAATTCTGTAATCTATTTCGTGTGAGGTCATAATTTTATATGTTTTGTTGTTGATTTGTTTATATGTTGATTTGTTTTGGGTTTTGTTACAAGTTTAAAAAACTCCAATAATAAATATTCCAAATTCCAACTGTAAACTATTTACGTTTTACTTTTTACTTTTATACTCCATTCAAAATTAAAATCTGAAACTTGAACGCCTTCTTTATTAATGCCTTTAGAATTTAATAATATGGTTTGCCCTTCTCCAGTTTCAATAGCCATGGCAATTGCATCATCAATCATTTTACCTTGGTTACAAGTAAAATGTATTCGTCCTGTGGCTTTTTTTGTGAACTTCCCATCATTATTAGTAACTAACATCGATATTTTTTGTCCGCTAGATTTAACTTTCGACATCACCAAAGCTCCAGTCGTAAGTTCTGCAGCCATACCTTGAACAGCCCAAAACATAGAATTAAACGGATTTTGATTAATCCACCTATGTTTCACTGAAACCACGCAACAATCCTCTGTTAATGACTTTGTACGCACTCCACAGAAATAGGCAGCTGGTAATTTAAATAATAAAAAAATATTGAGTTTTCTTGGTGAAACAATCATATTCATTGGAAGTTTCAGCTAAAGTATTGAAAATATTCCATACTTCAATTTGTTAATATTATGTTAAATTTAAGTACTATGCGTAACATAATACCTTCTTTTAGACATATATTTGTATAAGCAATTACTATATGATTTAATATTATGCTAGACAACCACCAAAAAAATATCGCAACATTCATCCATTTATCAACCTTTAGTAGGTTTATAATTCCGTTTGGAAACTTTATAGGTCCAATCGTATTATGGATGGCAAACAAAGAAAAATCTGAATTTGTAGATAACCACGGCAAACAAGCTATAAATTTTCAAATGAGCATATTGCTTTATGCACTTATTCTTGGCTTATTATCTGTCCCGTTTTTCTTTTTTAACCTATTTAGTTCTTTCGATTTTATTGATATTGATCCTTTTGACGGCATCCATCTCAATATTACCGAACCTTCACCTCTACTTTATATTGGTGGTGGATTAGGAGCTCTTGCAATTTTAGGTTTTATACTGGAACTCGTATTTATAGTCATCGCAAGTTTAAAGGCAAGAGATGGAGAAATGTATCATTATCCCTTAACTATAGACTTTTTAAAATAAAATCAATATTTCATCAATTAATCATCAATCATCAATCAAAAAATGAACAGTTTATTAAAATTTAATCTATTTAGAATATGAAGATAGAAAACACAAAAGCACAAATGCGTAAAGGTGTACTTGAATACTGCATATTATCGGTCTTAAAAGATGACGATGCTTATGTTGCAGAAATTTTAGGCACATTAAAAGACGCAAAACTGCTTGTGGTAGAAGGCACAATTTATCCACTACTAACAAGGCTTAAAAATGCTGGATTACTCAATTATCGTTGGGAAGAATCCACCTCAGGACCACCAAGAAAATATTATGGTCTCACAGAAACAGGACAACTGTTTTTAAAAGAGCTTAATGGCACTTGGACCGAATTACAAAATGCAGTTAACCTAGTAACCAGTCAAAAAACAAAAAAATAATGAATAAGACAGTCAACATAAATTTAGCAGGTATATTCTTCCATATAGATGAAGATGCATACTTAAAATTACAGCGCTATCTTGAGGCTATAAAACGTTCATTTACAGACTCTCAAGGTCGTTCAGAAATCATATCAGATATCGAACATCGAATAGCAGAATTATTTAACGAGCGTGTTCAAAACGAAAAGCAAGTTATAAGAATCAAAGAAGTAGATGACGTCATCACAATTATGGGTCAACCAGAAGATTATTTGGTTGATGACGAAATTTTTGAAGATGAACCAAAAACATCTTACCAAAGAAGTTCAAGTTCAAGACCTACAAAAAAATTCTATCGTGATACTGATAACTCCTATATAGGAGGTGTATCTTCAGGATTAGCACACTACTTTGGAATCGATCCTATCTGGATTCGAATAATCTGGTTTATATTAATCTTTGGAGCTGGAACAGGTTTCTTACTATATATCATATTATGGATTTTAGTGCCTGAAGCTAAAACAACGTCAGAAAAACTAACCATGACTGGAGAACCAGTGAACATTAGTAATATCGAAAAAAAAATTAAGGACGGCTTTGACAGTGTCTCTCAAACAGTATCAGATACGGTCAAAAGTGTAGATTTACCTAAGCAAGGGCAAAAAATTAAGTCCTCATCAAAAACATTTTTTGATACCATTGGAGACATTATCATGTTTTTCTTTAAAGTTTTTGCAAAATTCATTGGCATCATCTTAATTATCGTAGGTGCAGCTACATTAATTTCACTATTAATATTCTGCTTGAGTTTAGGTGCTATAGATATAGTTCATTTTCCTGGACTCGACATTTTTGAAGCTGCTAACGCTGCTAATACACCAGTTTGGTTAATTTCTTTAATTACCTTATTTGGTGTTGGAGTACCATTTTTCTTTGTGTTTTATTTAGGATTAAAAATTCTAATTAACAACTTAAAGTCTATCGGTAATGTAGCTAAGTTTACACTTTTAGGCCTATGGCTTATGGCAATAATTGGAAGTATTGTAATAGGTGTTAGACAAGCTAGTGAACATGCATATGATGCAACCGTTAGTCAAAAAGAGCAAATTAATATAAAAGCTAAGGATACACTTACACTTGCCGTTGTTGGAAACACGCTTTATAGCAAACAGTTTGGAAGACATAGCAATGTGTTCAGACCAGTATATGATGACAACGACAATAAGATGATTTACGCAACAGATGTAAGGCTAATTGTTCGTTCTACCAAGGATTCGGTTGCCTCAATAAACATTGAGAAAACTGCTGAAGGCAGAAATTATAAAGAAGCAAAATTAAGAGCTCAAGAAATTGATTATAGTTACGAGCTTTCAGACAAAAGGCTTGAATTAAACGGTTATTTAACCACAGATTTTGAAAATAAATTTAGAGACCAAGAAATTGAAGTTACGCTCTATCTACCTGAAGGAACAATTCTGTATGCTGAAGGAAATACCTACTCGTATCACAGAAATTCTAGTTACTACAATGACATTTTAGATAACGGTATGGAGGATCAATACCTGGAAATCACAAATGGAGGAGTTAAATGTTTAGACTGTCCTGTGGATGATGATTTCAAAGTGAAAGTTGACATAAACGACGACGAAACTGGACTCAAAATAGATGAAGATGGCATTGAAATGAAATCAGAAGATAGTAGATTGAAAATTGACGAAGATGGTATTAAAGCTAAATCAGAAAGCATCAATATTAATATTGGTGAAGATGGCATTGAAATCACATCAGACGATAATTAACAATTCAACTATATAAATCAACAGTTCAGATCATTCAGTTTTGAAAACCAATGAAAAACTAGAATATTTGAACCATCAATCAAATCGAAATGTATAAATCAATCATTAATCAATGTTGGAATTAATTCAGCATAAAAACCAATTCATCATGACAACATTAATAAAAATTATAGTAACCGCATTATTAGGAGCCCTTCTCGTGTCTTGCAATTTCGACTTTAACTTGGGAGTTAAAGGAAATGGAAATGTGACCACAACAGACAGAGAATTAAATAGTTCATTTAATGCCATTGAAGTGAGTCGAGGATTAGATGTCTATCTAACTCAAGGCGATACAGAAGGCATACGAGTTCAAGCCGATGACAACTTACAAGAAATCATTATAGTTGAAGTAGAAAACGGCGTTTTAAATATTTATGCAGATGAAAACATTGGTTCAGCCGCTTCTAAAAAAGTGATGGTTAACTTTAAAAATGTAAACAAAATTTCTACTTCTAGCGGAAGTGATGTCATTTCAACTACTATGATTACTGCTAATGACCTTGAAATTTACACGTCCAGCGGAAGTGATGTAGAACTTGAAGTTGACGTTGAGAATTTAATTTGTCAGTCCTCTAGTGGAAGTGATATTAAATTATCGGGAACTACAAATACATTTAGAGCAGATGCCTCTAGTGGAAGTGATATTAAAGCAGCTAAACTTAAAGCTGTAAAAACAAAAGCGGAAGCCAATAGTGGTGCAGATATTACAGTAAATACATCAAAAGAATTGACAGCAAACGCAAATAGCGGAGGCGATATAAAATATTATGGCAACCCTGAAAAAGTAGAAAAAAGCGACGGCCCTTCAGGTAGCATCAGAAAGCAGTAACACAATAACAACCAACTAATCAACTTGTTTTTTTAAACCATTTCAAGCTCAGTTTCGAGTTTGGGATGGTTTTTGTTTTATATTTGTTCTAACATTTAATTTACACTAATGAAAAAGATTACCTTATTTCTATTAATTACTTTAGGCTTTTGTAGCGTTGGTATTTCGCAGGATGACGACAAAGTAAAAGGCGATAGAAATGTAACCATTAAACAAACCTATGTTGATAATTTTAACACCATCATTATAGGTGAAGATTTTGAAGTAGAATTATATTACAATAGTAAACCTTCAGTTGAAATTGAAACGGATGACAATTTACATGAATTTATAAAATTTGAAGTTGTAGATAGTGTACTTACATTTAAAACTACCACTGAAATACGATCGAAAAAAGAATTGAAGATTAAAATCAATTATAGTGATGGCTTTTCACATATTGAAACTCGAGATAATGCCGAAGTCAGATCATTGACGTCATTAGAATTAAATAATGCTAGCTTAAAAACTACAGGTTCATCAAGAGCTTATTTAAATATAAAAGCAACTAATTTTCAATACATAAGCCTTGATAAAGCGAAAGTTAAACTAAACCTAAGCGCGACTAAAGCTACTGTTGAATTAAGTGATAATTGTAAACTTGATGCACTTATTAATGCAAAAGAAACGAAAGTAGATTTATACCAACGTGCCAATATAGATATTGAAGGAACTACAGATAATCTTCAATTAACATTAGATAATAATGCCCAATTTAACGGCAAAAATTTTACTACAAAAGCTTGTACAGCAATTTGTGGACTCGCTAGTGATGCTTATATTGAAGCAATCGAAACGATTACTATTGAAGCTTCAGGATCTAGTGAAATTTACTTATATGCAAATCCTAAAATTACAATCAATACATTTTTAGATACGGCTAAACTTCAGAAAAAAGAAAAATAATTCACAAATCAACTAATGTTAACTCAAACTAATTTAAGATGAAGAAAACAATCTTATTAATTGCTGTTCTAATAACAGTATTCTCATGTAAAAATGATACAAAAACATCGGAAACAGCTACGGCATCAAAAGAAGATGTTCAAGCCTTTTTAGATGATTACACAGCATCATTTACCAAATTATATTATGAATCTGCTTTAGCAGAATGGGATGCTAACACCAGGATTGTTGCTGGTGACACAACAAACGCTTACAACGTACAAAAAGCAAATGAGGCTTTTGCTAAATTCACAGGAAGCACTGATGTTATAGAAAAAACCCGTGAATTTCTAAAAAGTAAAGATGATTTAGATATTGTTCAAGTTAGACAACTAAATACAATATTATATGCAGCGGCAAATAACCCTGAAACAGTTTCAGATTTAGTAAAAGAACGTATTACTGCTGAAAATGCTCAAAATGAAGCCCTTTTTGGATATGATTTTAAAGTTAACGGAGTTTCAGTAACTACAGGAGATATTGATAAAGTTTTACGTGAATCTAATGATGAAGCTGAACGATTAAAAAATTGGGAAGCATCTAAAGATGTTGGGAAAGGTTTAAAAGACGGTTTAGAAAACTTAAGATCGTTACGTAATAAAACGGTAGGAGCTTTAGGTTATGATGACTACTTTTCATATCAAGTTTCAAGCTACGGAATGTCTCGTCAAGAGATGCGAGATGAAATGAATAAAATGGTTAAAGAAGTTTGGCCATTATATAGAGAATTACATACTTGGGCAAGACACGAGCTTGCAAAGAAATTTAATGCAGATGTACCTGAATATCTTCCAGCACATTGGCTACCTAATCGTTGGGGACAAGATTGGAGTTCATTAGTTAGTGTTGAAGGCTTAGATATTGATGGTGTTTTAGCTGATAAAGATCCTGAGTGGATAGTAAAAGAAGGTGAAAATTTCTACAAGAGTATTGGTTTTGATGCGCTTCCAACTAGTTTTTATGAAAAATCAAGCATGTATCCCTTACCTGCAGATGCTCCTTATAAAAAGAACAATCATGCCTCAGCTTGGCACATGGATTTAGAAAACGATTTACGTTGTTTAATGAGTGTAGAACCAAATGCAGATTACTATGAAACTATTCACCATGAATTAGGGCATATATACTATTACCAGGCGTACACTAATCCAAATGTTCCTCCATTACTTCGAGAAGGTGCTAATCGCGGTTATCATGAAGCTATTGGTAGTTTATTAGGTTTTGCTGCCATGCAAAAACCATTTTTGGCTGGTAAAGGTTTAGTTGATGCCGATGCTAAAATTGATGAAACTCAAAACCTTCTTAAAGAAGCTTTAAGTAACATTGTCTTTTTACCATTCTCTGCTGGTGTTATGACAGAATTTGAAAATGCATTATACGCTGAAAATTTACCTAAAGATCAATTTAATAAAAAATGGTGGGAATTATCTAAGAAGTATCAAGGTATGGTGCCTCCAACAGATCGTGGAGAAGAATTTTGTGATGCTGCTTCAAAAACTCACATAAATAACGATGCGGCGCAATACTATGACTATGCTGTATCTTATATTTTATTATTCCAATTTCACGATCATATTTCAAAAAACATATTAAAACAAGATCCTCATGCTACAAACTATTTTGGAAGCAAAGAAGTAGGAACATTTTTAAGAGGTGTTCTTGAAACTGGAGCAAATAATGATTGGAGAGAGCTCCTTAAAGCAAGTGTTGGTAGCGAAATGAGTGCAAAACCAATGTTAGAATATTTTAATCCTTTAATGGATTATTTAAAAGAACAAAATAAAGGTAGAACTTACACATTACCAGAAACTTTATAGATTTTACTAAGTAGAATTAAAACGTGCCTAAAGTTGAATTTATACTGCAACTTTAGGCACTTTTAGTATCTATATTTTTGAGCTTTACCTATTTAATTATAAGTCGAGGTACTCACTTCAAAGCTTGAATCTTTTGCTGCTAAATAGCGTTCGGCATCTAAAGCTGCCATACATCCTGTTCCAGCAGCAGTTATAGCCTGTCTGTACACATGATCAGCTGCATCACCCGACACAAAAACACCATCAACATTAGTTTTAGAGGTTCCAGGAACGCTATTAATAATATATCCTGTTTCATCTAAATCTAAGAAACCTTTAAAAATATCAGTATTAGGCTTATGACCAATGGCCACAAAAAATCCAGTTGCTGGTATGTCATGTGTCTCTTTGGTTTGATTATTAACCACACGAACACCTGTAACAACTTGTCCATCACCCAAAACCTCTTCAGTTTCAGTATTGTAAAGAATTTCAATGTTTTCAGTATTCTTTACTCTGGTTTGCATAATTTGAGAAGCTCTAAATTCATCTCGTCTAACCAGCATGGTTACTTTTTTACAAAGTTTTGATAAATAATGAGCTTCTTCACAAGCCGAATCACCTGCTCCCACAATTACAACCTCTTGATTTCTATAGAAAAACCCATCACAAACTGCACAAGCAGAAACGCCACCACCAAGTTTCAAATACTTCTGTTCAGAATCTAAACCTAAGTACATTGCTGAGGCTCCTGTTGAAATGATAACTGTATCACAATGAATTTCTTTAGTATCATTAACCCAAACTTTATGAAGGTCTCCTGAGAAATCAACCTTTGTAATCCAACCATCACGGATGTCAGTTCCAAATCGAGCTGCTTGATTTTGCAACTGTATCATCATTTCTGGTCCAGTAACACCATCTGGATAACCTGGAAAATTTTCAACATCATTCGTGGTTGTTAACTGTCCTCCTGGCTGAGTTCCTTGGTATAAAACTGGATTCATGTTTGCTCTTGCAGCATATATCGCAGCAGTATATCCTGCTGGTCCTGAGCCAATAATTAGGCATTTTACGTGTTCAATAGTATCTGACATATTTTAGTTATCTGTATATAATATATTTCAAAAGGGATTACAAAGAACATCTACAATACTCTTGATTTTATATATAAAAACCCAGTTTTAAATGTTTCTTTTTTCTAAAACAAAAGTAGAAATTTTGATAGAAACCTTACATAGAAGTTATCAACAGTTTATATTTTAATATTGAGTTAATCTATAGAAAAATGGGACTAACAAGATTTTATATGTTGATTTTTTCGTAAATTTAAATGTAACCACTAAATTCTTTGGCACATGAGAGCTCTATTTTATTTGTTTTGCATTACAATCGTATTGTATTCTTGCAAAACTGAAACTACGACTGAAAATTCTGAAAGTAATGAAAACAACATTATCGAAGTAGATAACAATCAATCTCTAGAAGGCACATGGGAACTTATAGGATTTTACAATTACGATAATGATACCATAAAAGATTCATTTAATACTAGCGAAGGTTACAGACAAGTAAAAATGTATACCTCTTCAAAAGTAATGTGGAGCAAAAATGTTCCAACAGATTCTACCGAATGGTTTGGTTATGGTTCTTACAGTCTTAACGGCAATACACTTACAGAAGTTTTAGATTATGGTTCTGAAATCATGAGTAAAATTATTCAAGAGCGGAAAGAATTCAATTATGAAATCGTTTTAACTGAAAATACTTTTAGTCAAATAGAAATTGATGAAGACGGTAATCGCATTTATTCTGAAAACTATAAACGTATTGAATAGAAAAAAGATAATATAAAAAAAAAGCTGAACAGTAGTTCAGCTTTTTTTGTCGGAGTGGCAGGATTCGAACCTGCGACCTCCGCGTCCCAAACGCGGCGCGATAACCGGGCTACGCTACACTCCGAATTGGTTATCTAGAGATTAAAAAGAAAACAATACTCTTCTCAAAATCGGATTGCAAATATATACCTTTTCTTTAAAAACTGATACATTTTATTATTAAATTTAAACTCAAAAGTTGTTTTTATGAAGTTTAGAAAAAAATTAATGTTTCTTATTGTTCTTTTTACTGTTTTTGCTTGTGCTCAAGACAAAAATCCTGTAAATACAAAACATTCCTACGAAGTGATTGTAAAAGGCCTTAGTATACCTTGGGGATTTACTTTTCTTCCAAATAATTCGATACTTATCACGGAAAAAGAAGGCAGAATAATTCATTTTGAAAATGGAAAAAAAACTGAAATTAAAAATGTTCCTGACGTTTATAACCGTGGACAAGGCGGTCTTTTAGATATTGTTTTGCATCCGGATTACTCCAATAATGGCTGGATCTACTTTACCTATGCGTCGTCTGAAGGACAGGAAAAAGGCGGCCATACAGCTTTAATGAGAGCAAAACTAAAAGACAATTCTCTTACCGAAAAACAACTACTCTATAAAGCATCTCCTAATTCAACCAGAGGTCAGCATTTTGGCTCAAGAATTGTTTTTGACGATGACAACTATGTATACTTTTCAATAGGTGATCGTGGTAATCGAGATGTGAATCCTCAAGATATTAAGGGAGATGGAGGAAAAATATATCGTTTACATGATGATGGACGTATTCCAAATGACAATCCTTTTAGTAATGAAATGAATGTCAAAAAAGCCATTTATTCATATGGCCATCGCAATCCGCAAGGCATGACATTAAATCCTGAAACTAGAGAGATTTGGGCACACGAACATGGACCAAAAGGTGGTGACGAAATAAATATTATTAAACCTGGTAAGAACTATGGTTGGCCAATTATAAGCTACGGTGTTAACTACAGTGGCACGAGTTTTACCGATATCACTGAGAAAGAAGGCATGGAACAACCTTTACATTATTGGGATCCTTCTATCGCGCCAAGCGGAATGACTTTTATCTCAAGCAATAAATACAAAGAGTGGAAAGGCAATCTACTTGTTGGCTCTTTAAAATTTCAATACTTAGATAATTGCTTCATTAAAAACGGTAAAGTTGTTAAAGAAGAACGTTTATTAGATGGATTAGGTCGTGTAAGATCTGTTAATCAAGGTCCAGATGGCTTTATCTATGTTGGAATTGAAGATTTAGGAATTGTTAGACTAATAAAGGAGTAAGTGAAATCTATAATTATAATTTCAATATTTTGCCTAATTCTAGTTAGTTGCAATAACAGAGTTAAGAATGAAACCAATTCAAAAGTAATGGTTACAAATAAAACTCAAAACCCTGACCTAAAATCAAGCATGGAGCGCGGCGAAGAGATTTATATGGACTTTTGTATCGTATGTCACATGGGAAATGGAAAAGGAGTTCCTAAAACCTTTCCGCCCTTAGCTTATTCAGATTATTTAATGACTAAAAGGAATGAAAGCATTAAAGCAATTAAATACGGATTGTCTGGAGAAATTAAAGTAAATGGAGATTCCTATAATATGCCTATGGCTCGCTTAGGACTTTCAGACGATGAAGTTGCCGATGTCATGAACTACATAACTAATAGTTGGGGAAATACAAATTCATCGTTAATAACTGAAAAAGAAGTTTCAGAAATTCAACAATAAACTGTCTATAAATATTTAAATTTGTAGATACAATTTAAAACTAAATTATGCTCATCATTGGTATTGCAGGTGGAACAGGATGTGGTAAAACTACAGTAGTTAATCAAATACTAAATGAACTACCTGAAGGTGAAGTTGGGATTATTTCTCAGGATTCGTACTACAAAGACACGTCACACTTAAGTTATGATGAACGTGTGAAAATTAATTTCGACCATCCAAGATCTATAGATTTTGAATTATTAGAATCACATTTAAAAGCTCTGAGAGATGGAAATGCCATTGACCAACCTGTGTATTCTTTTGTGAAACATAATAGAACAGGTGACACCATTAATACATTGCCACGAAAAGTAATGATTGTTGAAGGTATTTTAATTTTGACAAATCCAGAATTAAGAGACATGTTTGATATTAAAATTTTCGTTCATGCCGATAGTGATGAGCGCCTAATAAGACGATTAAAAAGAGACATTACGGAACGTGGTCGAGATATTGACGAAGTTTTGTCAAGATATCAAAATACGTTAAAACCAATGCATCAGCAATTTATTGAACCTATGAAAGAATATGCTGATATTATAATTCCAAACAACAAATACAATACTGTAGCAGTTGATATAGTGAAAACTATAATTAATGAAAAACTGAATTAATGCTTAAATATCTAAAAAATATATTTGTTATCATCTTTGTAGTATTCGCTGTTTGGATGCTATTTATAGATTCTAACTCCCTAATGATTCATCATGAGCTAAACGAGGATATTAATGATTTAGAAGCTGAAAAAGAATACTACAATAAAGAAATTGAAAAAGATAAAAAAGCCATAAAAGGATTAAGTACTGAGGATGGTATAGAAAAATTAGCTCGTGAAAAATATTATATGAAAAAAGACAATGAGGATATCTACATCATTGAATATGAAGACAGTTTAAAAACAAAAAAGAAAGATGAGTAACCCTTTATTTAAAGAGTTTCCAGAAGTCTCCTCTAAAGAATGGAAACAAAAGATTCAGGCCGATTTAAAAGGTGCCGATTATAATGAAACATTGATCTGGAAAACCAATGAAGGCATTCATGTTAAACCTTTTTATCATAAAGACGAATTTGATCAACTTCCTGAAATCTCTGCTTCTAAAGTCACAAAATTTAAAATCTGTCAAACTATTTTTGTTGCCCATGTGGCAAAATCAAATACTAAAGCCATTGATGCCTGCTCAAGAGGCGCTGAAGCTCTAAAATTTATTATACCAAATGAAGAGGTCTCCCTAGAAGAACTGATTCAAAATATTGACTTAGAGCAGATTATCATTTATTTTGAATTACAGTTTCTTTCTCCCAATTATATACGTCAAATACAAAATTATGCTTCAACACGTAATTCAATATATATAAATACTGATATCATTGGGAAACTTGCATCAACCGGAAATTGGTTTTCTAACTTAAATGACGACCATAACCATGTTGAATCAAGTATTTCTAATACCAAAACATTGAGCATTAATGCATCTTTATATCAAAACGCAGGTGCAACCATTATACAACAATTAGGTTATGCTCTCGCTCATGCTAATGAGTATCTAAATCATTTTAGCAAATCCCTTGATCAAGACACAAAACAAAAATTAAAAGTTGTTTTCAATGTTTCCGTCGGAACTAATTACTTTTTTGAAATCGCAAAACTTCGGTCTCTCAGGGAGCTTTGGACTAGTTTAGCATTAGAATATGATGTGAATCCAAAGTGCCACATTTTTGTGACACCTTCAAAACGCAATAAGACCATTTACGACTACAATACAAATATGCTCAGAACTACCACTGAATGTATGAGCGCTATTCTTGGAGGAGCAGACACAATTAATAACTTGGGATACGATGCCATTTATCATAAAGACAATGAATTTAGCGAACGTATAGCTCGTAATCAATTGCTCATTTTAAAACACGAAAGCTATTTTAATACCGTAAATAATCCAGCTGATGGAACGTATTACATAGAATCGCTAACCTCTCAAATTTCAGAAAAAGCCCTTGAGCTTTTTAAGGATATTGAAGCTAATGGCGGATTTTTAAAACAGCTCAAAGAGGGAACAATTCAAAGAAAAATTAAAGATAGTGCTGCAAAAGAACAAGCGCAGTTTGATAAAGGCGAACTTGTATTATTAGGCACGAATAAGCATCCTAATAAAGAAGATGTAATGCAACACGAATTAGAACTTTTTCCATTTCTAAAAACAAATCCTGTCAAAACATTAATTGAACCTATCATTCAAAAAAGACTATCAAATAAAATGGAAATCAATAGATTAGAAGACGAAAAAAATTAATATTTATAAAAATGAAGACACAACTTATTTATCTTGTAATATGTTTGATTCTTGTTAATTGCAAAGAATCAAAGCCAGATATAGCACTCAAATTTTCAGATAAACCAGTGGCTATTAATTGCGACATTGATCATTCAGAATTATTTAACGAGGCACTCTATAATTTTGAAGAAAATTTATTCGAAAACCATAACGTTAAAAATCCAAATTTAAATAGTGCATTCCGAGACTTTTTAAAAACAAGCATAAATAATGCAGCAAACTACAACAACATTACCAATCAACATTCATTAGATATATATAAAGAACTAAGAAATATTGAAGGTTTGTACATAGAAAAAGACAACAACGTTACTCTTAATTATAATCATGAAATATTCAGTTGCATTGGAGAGAACATTCAAGACAAAGACCTAAAAGCTACATTTAAAGCCTTATTATCAACCAATAGCATGAGTTTAAGAATGCTTAAAGATGTGTTCATTAACAAAAGTGGTAGAATTAATTCAGATAAATATCTAACAACATTTGTAGCACTTGAATTGTATTACTCAAAATTAGCTGACGTAGATTTATCAAAAAAACATGTTAAGCCTATAGAAACACTCAAGGAAGACAACGATCCACATGCTGGACACAATCACGACTAGAGGATTCAATTTATTTAAATGGAAAGAAAAAACATTCAACATATCAAGCTAGAACAGAAGTCAAAACATAATACTAATGGCGCTGTAACCCTCTTCCATACTGCGGAAGATATTAATATTAAATCAACCTATTCTAAAGCAGATGTTGAACATTTAGAACATTTAAATTTTGTTGCAGGCATCACTCCTAACCTACGAGGTCCTTATTCTACCATGTATGTTCGTAGACCATGGACAATTAGACAGTACGCAGGATTTTCTACGGCTGAAGATAGTAATGCTTTTTACAGGCGCAACCTAGCTGCTGGTCAAAAAGGATTATCAGTAGCTTTCGATTTAGCAACACATAGAGGATATGACTCAGATCATGAACGCGTAGTTGGCGATGTTGGCAAAGCTGGTGTAGCAATTGATAGCGTTGAAGACATGAAGATTCTCTTCGACCAGATTCCATTAGATAAAATGTCAGTATCTATGACCATGAATGGAGCGGTTTTACCCATTATGGCATTTTATATTGTTGCTGCAGAAGAACAAGGCGTAAAAGCCGAATATCTAGCAGGTACCATTCAAAATGATATTCTTAAAGAGTTTATGGTTAGGAACACATACATTTATCCTCCTACACCATCAATGAAAATCATTTCTGATATTTTTGAATATACAAGCAAAAACATGCCGAAATTCAACAGTATCAGCATATCTGGCTACCACATGCAGGAAGCTGGAGCTACTTGCGATATTGAGTTAGCTTACACTTTAGCTGACGGTCTAGAATACATCAAAAAAGGACTTGAAGCCGGAATGGATATTGACACCTTTGCGCCTCGCCTTTCCTTCTTTTGGGCAATTGGGATGAATCATTTTATGGAAATTGCGAAAATGCGAGCAGCTCGCATGTTATGGGCAAAAATTGTAAGCCAATTTAATCCTAAAAACCAAAAATCTTTAGCACTAAGAACACATTGCCAGACTTCTGGATGGAGTTTGACTGAACAAGACCCATTTAATAATGTAGCTCGCACAACTATTGAAGCTGCTGCAGCCGCTTTTGGAGGTACTCAAAGTTTACATACCAACGCTTTAGATGAGGCCATAGCCTTGCCAACAGATTTTTCAGCAAGAATCGCGAGAAATACGCAAATATTTTTACAGGAAGAAACGCATATCACAAAAACTGTTGACCCGTGGGCTGGAAGTTATTATGTAGAAAAATTAACGCACGATATCGCACAAAAAGCGTGGTCGCTCATTGAAGAAGTCGAAGAATTAGGCGGAATGACAAAAGCAATTGAAGCCGGTATTCCAAAATTAAGAATCGAAGAAGCAGCGGCTCGTAAACAAGCAAGAATTGATTCTAACCAAGACATCATTGTAGGTGTCAACAAATACCGCTTAAAAGAGGAAGATCCAATCTCAACTTTAGAAGTTGACAACCAGACTGTCAGACTTGGACAAATACAACGTTTAGAACACATAAAAGCTACTAGAAATTCTGAAACTGTAGAAATATCACTCAAAAAATTAACTGAAGCTGCTAAAACTGGACAAGAAAATTTATTAACTTTAGCAGTAGAAGCGGCTCGAAACAGAGCAACTCTAGGAGAAATTAGTGATGCTTTAGAAGCAGAATTTGGCAGATATAAAGCTCAAATTAAATCATTTTCAGGCGTGTACAGCAAAGAAATCAAAGACGACTCAAGCTTTCAAAAAGCAAGAGAATTAGCAAATACATTTGCTGAACAAGATGGTCGTAGGCCAAGAATCATGATTGCTAAAATGGGACAAGATGGCCATGATAGAGGAGCAAAAGTTGTCGCAACTGGATATGCAGATGTTGGATTTGATGTAGACATTGGCCCTTTATTTCAAACACCCAAGGAAGCCGCAAAGCAAGCCGTAGAAAATGATGTTCATATTTTAGGTGTATCTTCTTTAGCAGCAGGACATAAGACACTAGTACCTCAAGTAATAGATGAGCTTAAAAATTATGGTCGTGAAGACATTATGGTCATCGTTGGAGGCGTGATTCCTAAGCAGGATTATCAGTTTTTATTTGATGCTGGTGCTGTGGCAGTTTTTGGGCCTGGAACTAAAATTAGTGATGCTGCGATTAAAATTTTGGAGATTTTAATAGACTAAAATGACTCCTAAATTAATATCTTAGATATATTGTACTACGTCATAGTCTTAAAAGATTAAATTAGTTAAACTGCACAAATACCTTCACTTACAATCCACCTTTATCCATTAAAGAAAGAAAATTAGTACAATACGCAATTTTCAACTAATTATTTAGTTATATTTGGTTAACAACTATTTTAAATCCAAAAACTCGTAAAAACTATGCAAAAACTATCACGTTCAGCATTAATGCTTATGCTATTAATGTTCACCTGCTCATTTACTTTACAAGCACAAGAAGTCTTAAACAAAACCAAAACCCTTGATGCGACAGCAAAAATTCCATTTAATCCTGACGTAAAAACAGGTAAATTAAGTAACGGCCTCACCTATTACATTAAAAATAATGGCAAACCTGAAAACAAAGTTGAACTTAGACTTGTCGTAAATGCTGGTTCTATACTAGAAGATGAAGACCAATTAGGTCTTGCACATTTTATGGAACACATGAACTTTAATGGTACCAAAAATTTTAAGAAAAACGAATTAGTAGATTATTTACAAGGAATTGGAGTGAAATTTGGAGCACATTTAAATGCATACACTAGTTTTGATGAAACTGTATACATTCTCCCTATTCCTAGCGATGATCCTGAAAAGCTTGAAAAAGGTTTTCAAATCATAGAAGACTGGGCACACAATGCACTTTTAACAGATGAAGAAATTGACAACGAAAGAGGTGTTGTCCTCGAAGAATACCGACTAGGTAAAGGAGCAAATGAACGTATGATGCAAAATTATTTACCTAAAGTACTTTATGGCTCTAAATACGCAGAACGCCTTCCAATAGGTACAAAAGAAAATTTAGAAACCTTTAAATATGAAAGTATAAAACGTTATTACAAAGATTGGTACAGACCAGATCTCATGGCAGTAATTGCTGTAGGTGATGTTGATGTAGCTACGCTAGAAGCTAAAATAAAAGAACATTTTGGTAGAATCCCAGCAGCTATAAACCCTAGATCAAGACCAGTATTTGATCTTCCAAATCATGAAGAAACGTTTGTAGCCATAGAAACAGACAAGGAAGCATCGTTTTCTCAAGTCCAAGTAATGTTTAAGGATAAAGAAAATTCTAAACCTGATGTGACATTAGGAGAATATAGAAAGTCAATTGTTGAAGGCTTGTTTTCACAAATGATAAACAACCGATTAAATGAATTAAGAAATAGTGAAAATCCTCCGTTTGTTTTTGGCTCAAGCGGTTATGGTGGCACATACGCTAGAACCAAAAATGCTTACCAATCTTTTGCAATGTGCAGTGAATCTGGACAAATGAAAGCATTAGAAACATTGTTAGAAGAAAATGAACGTGTAAGACAACATGGTTTCTTCAATGGTGAATTAGAACGTGCTAAAAAAGATATTGTTGCTCGTATGGAAAAGCTATTCAAAGACAGCGATAAAATGGAATCCAATCGAGTTGTTGGAGAATATGTTAGACACTTTTTAGAAAACGAACCAATGCCTGGAATAGAATGGGAATATAATTTCTACAAACAACAACTTCCTTCTGTTGGTTTAGACGAAATAAACGCTTTAATATCTAGCTACATTAAAGATGACAACAGAGTTATTGTACTTACTGGTCCTGAAAAAGAAGGCATGACTAAAATTACTGAAGCAGAAGTTCGTTCGCTTTTAGAAAATGTTAAAAACTCCAAACTAGAACCGTATGAAGATAAAGCAGTAGCTGAATCTTTAATTACTACGCTTCCTACAATGGGAACAATTAAAGATTACAAAACTGATGACACACTTGGAACCACCACTTTAACGCTTAGCAATGGCGCTAAGGTTACTTATAAAGTTACTGATTTCAAAAACGATGAAGTCTTATTTGACTCGTTTAGTTTTGGTGGAACTTCATTATATACTGACGAAGAATATCTTGCTACTGTAAATGCAAATGGTGGTTTAGCTGAAGCTGGAGTTAATGGGTTTAACAAAACTGAGCTATCTAAAATGATGTCTGGTAAAATTGTTAGAGTACGACCAAGTATTGGTACGTACAGTGAAGGCATGTCTGGCAGTACAACACCAAAAGATTTGGAAGATTTGTTTCAATTAATACATCTTCACTTCACCTCTCTTAATAAAGATGAAAAAGCATTTAATTCATTTATTGAGAAACAAAAGTCCTTTCTTGGTAATATGATGTCAAATCCGCAAACTTACTTTTCTGTAAAAATGGGAGAATTCATGTATGGTGAAAATCCAAGATACACGGGCTTCCCTACTCCTGAAAAAATGGACAAAGCTAATTATGATCTTGCCTATAAAAAGTATCATGAACGCTTTGCAGATGCTGGTGATTTTCACTTCTACTTTGTTGGAAATATAGACGAGAAAAAAGTAGCTGAATTTAGTATGAAATATTTAGCAAGTTTACCATCTTCAAACTCTAATGAAATGTATAAAGTAAGCGACTTCAGACCACTTACTGGTATGCATGAAAAAATTATTGAAAAAGGTGAAGACCCAAAAAGTGCTGTTAGAATCACCTATCATGGTCCAACAAAATACGACGCTAAAGAAGCACATGCATTTAAAAGCCTTGCCGAAGTATTAACCATCAAGCTTATTGAAAAATTAAGAGAAGAAGAAGGTGGCGTTTATGGTGCTGGAGCTAGAGCTAGCATAGGTAAAATGCCTTATGGCTGGTATAGATTTAATATTAGTTTTCCTTGTGGACCAGAAAATGTTGACAAATTAAAATCTGCCACCTTAGCTGAAGTAGAAAAACTTATTGCCGATGGACCTAGTCAAAAAGATTTAGACAAAGTAATCGAAGCGCAAGTTCTCGATCAAAAAGAAGATATGAAAGAAAATAGATTCTGGCTAGGTGCTTTGAAAAATGCAGATTACCAAGACAAAGATGCTTCAAAACTTTTCGAGTTTGAAAAAGAGGTTAGAAGTTTAACTATCGAAGACTTACAAACCGTAGCTAAAAAATATTTAACTAAAGGTTATATTTTAGGAATTCATAATCCGGAAAAATAATTAATTAAGATAATTTTTAAACCACTTTAAAATTTCATTTTTTGAAGTGGTTTTTTTATACTCAAAACCCATAAAACTATAAACAACTGTTAACAACTTCCACTTCCAAAAGTCGCAAATAATCGTATTTTTACACTTCATAAAAACCAAATCAATTAATGGGTAAAATCATTGCAATTGCCAATCAAAAAGGAGGCGTAGGAAAAACTACAACGTCAGTAAACCTTGCCGCTTCGTTGGGAGTATTAGAAAAGAAAGTATTGCTCATAGATGCTGATCCGCAAGCTAATGCTACTTCTGGCTTAGGAATTGATGTTGATGGCGTTGAAACTGGTTCTTATCAATTACTAGAACATACAGCCTCAGCTGAGGAATGTATTGTTAAAACCAATTCTCCAAATGTTGATATCATTCCAGCGCATATTGACTTAGTGGCTATTGAAATTGAATTAGTAGACAAAGATGAACGTGAATACATGCTAAAAAAAGCAATCTCACATTTAAAAACTTCTTATGATTATATCTTAATTGATTGCGCACCTTCTTTGGGATTATTAACTTTAAACGCTTTAACTGCCTCAGACTCAGTAATTATTCCCATTCAATGTGAATATTTCGCACTTGAAGGTCTTGGTAAACTATTGAACACCGTCAAAAGTGTTCAGAAAATACATAATCAAGAACTTGATATTGAAGGTATGTTACTTACAATGTTTGATCAACGTTTACGTTTATCTAATCAAGTGGTTGAAGAAGTACAAAAACATTTTAGTGATATGGTTTTTGAAACCATAATACAACGAAATGTTCGTTTAGGTGAAGCACCTAGTTATGGCGAAAGCATCATAAAATATGATGTAAGCAGCAAAGGCGCTTCAAATTATTTAAGTTTAGCTAAAGAAATTATTAATAAGAACGCATAATGGCGAAGGCAACAAAAAAACAAGCGTTAGGTAGAGGACTCTCAGCTTTGCTGAAAGACCCATCAAACGATATCAATTCTGTAAAAGACAAAAATGCCGATACTATTATTGGTAATATTGTAGAACTTGATATTGAAGCCATTGAAATTAATCCGTTTCAGCCTCGTACAAATTTTAACGAAGAAACGTTGCGTGAATTAGCCTCTTCTATTAGAGAACTTGGTGTTATTCAGCCAATAACAGTTAGGAAATTAGAATTTAATAAATTTCAATTAGTATCGGGAGAACGTCGTTTTAGAGCTTCAAAATTAATTGGATTGACTACAATTCCTGCCTATATAAGGATTGCAAACGATCAAGAATCATTAGAAATGGCTTTGGTTGAAAACATCCAAAGACAAGATCTTGATCCTATTGAAATAGCACTCTCCTATCAACGTTTAATTGATGAAATTAAATTAACGCAGGAGCAAATGAGTGAGCGAGTGGGTAAAAAACGCTCTACTATCGCAAACTATTTAAGGCTATTAAAACTAGATCCGATTATTCAAACCGGAATGCGTGATGGCTTTATTTCTATGGGTCATGGTCGAGCGATTATCAATATTGAAGATCAAAATATTCAACTAGATATTTATGAGAAAATAATAACTGATAAGCTATCTGTTAGAGCTACAGAACAATTGGTTAAAAATCATCATAATACAGACCCTTTAAAACCATCTAAAAAAGAGGAACTACCAAAGTATATTAAAAAAGGTGTCAAAGAGTTTTCAGAATACTTTGGACATAAAATTAACGTTAAAGTATCTAAGAATGGTAAAGGACAAATTACAATCCCCTTTCATTCTGAAGAAGATTTTAATCGCATAAAAAAACTCGTTCAAAGTGCCAAATAAGCATATTTATATCATTAGTTTTCTATTGCTTTTTGGGTTGCAATCATTTGCTCAAAACAATAAAGAAAGAGACAGCTTAAACGTTGACACAGACTTAATGGTAGTTATGGATTCCATTAAAAGTAAACCTATAAATATTCTTGCACCTTCAAAAGCAGCCTTCTACTCGGCTGTTTTGCCAGGTTTAGGTCAAGCTTACAATAAAAAATACTGGAAAATACCTATCGTTTATGCAGCCATTGGTACAGGTGTTTATTTTTATGTCACCAATGATAAAGAGTACAATCGCTATAGAGATGAATTTAAACGTCGATTAGCTGGAAACAGTCAATTTGATGGTGAATTCCCAGGTGTTAGTGATGAAGGGCTTATAAACGCTCAACAGACGCTCAAACGAAACAAAGAGCTTTCCCTTTTGATTACTATAGGTTTATACGCGCTAAACATTGTAGATGCAAATGTCGATGCACATTTATTGCAGTACAATGTAGATCAAAACCTAGCCATAAAACCACATTTTCAGTATAACCGAATGGAGAATTCATCAGATTTAGGTCTCACTCTCAACTTTAAATTCTAAACCATGAACATTGCGATATTGGGCTACGGAAAAATGGGTAAAGCCATTGAAAATATTGCAATAAAAAGAGGGCATACAATTGTTTTAAAAGTATCTAGCGATACAATAAATTACACTCTAGAACAAGTTGATGTTGCCATAGATTTTAGTTTACCATCTTCAGCTTTTGAAAACATTAGCAATTGTTTGCATCAACAAACACCTGTAATTTCTGGAACAACAGGATGGTTAGACAAATATCACGATGTCGTTTCGTTATGTAATGAGAAGAAGGGCACTTTTTTATACGCTTCTAATTTTAGTTTAGGTGTCAATATCTTTTTTGAAGTGAACAGAACCTTAGCTGAACTCATGAAAGGATTACCACAATATGATGTAAATATTGAAGAAATACATCACACGCAAAAGCTAGATGCTCCAAGTGGTACAGCAATTAGCTTAGCTGAAGCTATAATTAAACACTCTGACTACAAAAACTGGACACTAGAGACACCAAAACCAAAAGAGATTGGTATTTTAGCAAAACGAATTGATAGCGTTCCTGGAACACATGAAATCAATTATGAATCTGAAGTTGATAGCATTTCAATAAAACATACAGCACATAGCAGAGAAGGCTTTGCTCTTGGCGCAGTGATTGCAGCGGAATGGATTCATGATAAAATTGGTGTTTTTACCATGAAAGATGTGTTAAACATAGGTTAATATGTAATTTACGGGTAACGTTTTAAGAAATTTTTCAACCAACAACGCAAACATAATATTATGACGATAACACAGTGGTTAATTTTCATCTTGATAATTCAAGTTATTCACGGACTTGGAACATGGAAACTATACGTTAAAGCTGGACGACAAGCTTGGGAAGCCTTTATTCCAGTCTATAATTCGGTTATTTTAATGAAAATCATCAATAGACCTTGGTGGTGGACCATCTTATTATTCGTTCCTATTGTAAATCTTATTATGCTTCCTGTTGTTTGGGTTGAAACTGCAAGAAGTTTTGGAAAAAACACGTATCAAGACACATGTCTTGCTATAATTACTTTAGGGTTTTATAATTATTATCTCAACTATGTAGCAGATGTTTCTTACGTAGAAAATCGAGATTTGAATCCAAAATCAAGTTCTGGAGATTGGACGAGTTCTATTTTATTTGCTATAGTTGCGGCTACCATTGTGCATACCTATTTTATTCAACCATTTACAATTCCTAGTTCTTCATTAGAAAAATCATTACTCGTTGGTGATTTTCTTTTTGTTAGCAAGTTTCATTATGGAGCCAGAATTCCTATGACCACAGTTGGAGCTCCAATGGTACATGATACAATTCCTATAATTAATAAAAAATCATATCTATTTGACGACCGCATCGAGAAAAGAAGCAGCTCTTGGAAAAACAAACTCCAATTACCATATTTGAGGTTGCCAGGTTTTGAAGATATTGAACGTAATGATATTGTTGTTTTCAATCAACCTGCCGATACCTTATTAGATATGAATAATTTCAATCCAGATCGGAATTATTATAAACCGATAGATAAGAAAACGAACTTAGTTAAGCGTTGTGTAGGAATTGCTGGAGATTCATTAGAAGTTAGAGATGGTTATGTATACATCAATGGTAAGAAAAATGAACTACCTGACAGAGCAAAATTACAGTTTGCTTACGACATTGTATTGAAGGGTAACTTTACAGCAGATCAAATTTATGATGCATTGAAACGTTATGACATAACCGATAACCCTTATCAGTTAGAACAAGGTACTATCGTTGTTCAAGCTACGGAAGAATCGGTTGCTAAAGCTAAGAATAATCCATATTTCGCAAGCATTTCTAGACGTGTAACTCCAAAAGGTGAAGATGGTAATCTATTTCCGAGAGACCCACAATATCCTTGGAATTATGATAATTTCGGACCACTTTATATTCCGAAAGAAGGCGCAACAATTGATTTAAATTTAGACGTATTACCATTATACAGACGATTGATTTCAGAATATGAAGGCAATTCGTTAACTGTAAAAGGCAACCAAATCTTAATTAATGGAGCACCTGCCAATTCATATACATTCAAACAAAACTATTACTGGATGATGGGAGATAATAGAGACAATTCTATTGATGCTAGAGCTTGGGGATTTGTGCCATTTGATCATGTTGTTGGAAAACCAGTATTCATCTGGATGAGTTGGAATGGCAAAAGTCCACGCTGGGAACGTTGGTTTACAACTGTTGGCGGAAGTGGGAAAGCAACGTCTTACCTCATACCGTTCTTAGTTCTATTATTTGGATGGTTTGGTTTCAATACATGGCGAAAACGCAAGAAAGCGAATAGCTAATTGAACTATTAATTTCTAAACAGACGAATGAAAGTCTTACTACATCCCACATACTTTCCGAGTATCGCAAATTTTGTAGCGATGATGAAAGCCGAAAGATATGTATTCGAAATTAATGATAATTATCAAAAGCAAACCTACAGAAACAGGACTACAATTTATGGTGCCAACGGAAGATTAGACCTCAACGTTCCTGTACATTATACTCAAAAAAATCGTCAATTATACAAGGACGTTACCATTTCTAATATTGATAACTGGCAGGATTTACATCTAAAATCTTTGGAATCCGCATATAGCGCATCACCTTTTTTTGAATTTTATATCGATGATTTAAAGCCTTTATTTGAAATAGAAGCGACTCATATTATGGATTTTAATTTGAAGTGTTTAGAAGCTATTTTTGAATGCATGCAAGTCCCTTTTGATTATGAAACAACTCAAGTTTTTGAAAAAGAACCTATTAATACCCAAGACGCAAGACCTTTAGCTAACAGTAGAAAAGAGATTGCACAACACTTCGAATCTTACGCTCAAGTTTTTGATGAAAAGCATGGTTTCATCCAAAACTTAAGCATTTTAGATCTGCTATTTAACGAAGGACCAAATTCAATTACATATTTAGAATCTCAAAAACTTAAACTGTAATGTTACAAACGATTGTTCATTACGGAATACATTTTCTCCTACCATTAATTTTTGCATTGCTATTTTTTAGAAATCAATGGAAATTGGCTTTCATAATTATGATTTGTACCATGCTAATCGATGCAGATCATCTTTTAGCAACACCAATGTTTGACCCGAATCGTTGTAGTATTAATTTTCATCCGCTTCACTCCTACTATGCAATTTGTGCTTATGTACTGTTATCAATTATCAAAAAAACAAGAATTCTGGGTATTGGTTGTATAATTCACATCTTAGCAGACTATGTGGATTGCTTGATGATGACTTAAAATTATAATTCTAGTTTCACTTTAGCCATAACTGGATAGTGATCAGATAATTTAACGTCGTAGGTTTTAAATGAATTCACATTAAACCGTTCATCAACAAGTACAAAATCAATTCTTACTGGAAAGAACTTAAAATCAAATGTGCGTCCGAACCCATTTCCAGCTTGTTTAAACGCATCTTTTAGATTTCCTTTTATTTCTTTATAGACATAAGAATACGCTGTGTTATTTAAATCGCCACAAATAATCATTTTGTATGAACATTCCTTTTTATGCTTTAAGAAGAGTTCGGTCTGGAACTGTTGCATTTTAAAAGTATTGCTAACACGTTTAAATAAATTTTCAGAATTCTCATTCTTCAATTTTTCTACGGTAGGATCAATTCCTAAAGATTGCAGATGTACATTATAGATTCTAATGGTATCTACGCCTTTTACAACATCAGCAAAAATGGCATTATTTGAGGTTTCTAGGAATTCTATGGAACCTGAATTTATTATCGGAAACTTTGTGAAAATTGCTTGTCCGTTTTTAACCTTCTTTCCAGACAAGTGCTCATATTTATAATACCCTTCAATACTAACTTTAGCATCAGGTCTATATTCTTGGATACATAAAATGTCAGGATTTTTTTCAGCAATAAAACTGGATATTTCTTGCTTTACATTGGTATCTTTAATCCAGTCAAAAACATTAAACAATCGCACGTTATAATTCATAATTGAAATATTCTGGCTGTCGTCAACATTTTTAGAAGAAGAAAACTTATACAAAGAAAACACATGATTGTAACCAATAACAAGAACCAAAAGCGACAATAAAAGTTGGCGTTTCACATTGAGTAACCAGTAAATTAGGAACAAAATATTGATAATGATTAAGGCTGGTACAGCCAAACTTAAAACAGAAAGGATAGCAAACTGCTTAGGAGCCATGTATGGCAAAACATAAGATAATAACAAGGCAAAAGCCATCAATGAATTGATGACAAAAATCAACTTGCCAAAACCTTTAAGATTTTTCATTTAAAAATAGCTAATTTTTACCTGCTTTAAATAGAAATGCTTTTTCCTCTGCTGTCAAACTTTCATAACCACTCTTACTTATTTTATCAAGAATGAGGTCAACCTTTTTTTGATTATTAAACTCATTAAACTGTTCTTTATTATGACCTGCAAATGGTTTCTTTTTACTTTTATGCACCGTTTTTAATGGAGATTTGGCTTTAAATAGGTTAGCGATACTATCCATAAATCGTCCAAAACCAGCACCAATATCTGAACCTTTCAATAATTGCGTAGCGTAAATATAACCTAGAATGGTACCACCAAAATGAGCTACTTTACCTCCTTGATTAATTCCAAAAAGACCAATAAAATCAATAACCACAATTGCGAGTCCGATATGCCATAATTTAATTCTAATAGCAAAAAATTTAGTTTCACGATTAGGCATATAAGCACATAAAAAAATCAATAAAGCATTAACTCCTGCTGAAGCTCCTACTAAAGGTCCGACTCTCGAAGCCATCGATTCTGGAATAAGATTATAGACCAATAGATATAATATTCCACCAGATAAAATGCCTAAAAAGTATATATTTAATGATTGCTTGGATGGAAATAAATTGACCATACTACGGGACACAAAATATAGTATTACCAAATTAAATAGCAAATGAATAATATCATAATGTGTAAATCCGTAAGTGATAATAGACCATGGTTTTAGAATAAAATCGAAAATATCCTTAGGCAATTCTAACCAAGCTAGAGCGTCTTCTCTTGGGATTTTCTGGACGGTTTTAATTAACCAACCTAAAAAAAAGACGACAATATTTGCGGCAATTATCTTTTCAAAAACATTGAGATGTTTCAGTTTATCTTTTATGTCGTGTGTTAACGAGGTCATCGATCCCAACGGTTTTTATTAAACTGATTTTTTTTCCAATACCACATGATAATAAATCCAGTTAATGCACCTCCAACGTGAGCCATATAAGCTGTATTACTCGGACTAAAGAACGACTGACCAGTAACAGCAGAAATGACATCTAAAAGAATAATTCCTGGAATAAAATACTTCGCCTTTATTGGTATTGGCAAGAAAATTAACATGAGTTTCGCTTCAGGATTCATCATACCAAACGCTGCTAAAATGCCCATGATACAACCAGATGCGCCAACCATAGACGCATTATAAATTGGAAATCCATCCTTTAATAAAGCAAATTGGCTATCATTTACACCTTGAATAACCTCGTTAGTGGTAAACATTTGTATGATTTCTGAACTTGTTAAACCACTTGAGATTAATTCTGAATATAATGGGACATAATTAAAATAGTAATAACCCAATTGAAATAAAACAGCTCCAAATCCTGCAGACATATAAATGAACAAGAATTTTTTACTTCCCAATTGTGCTTCTACAGCTGACCCGAACATCCATAAGGCAAACATATTGAACAAAATATGAGTAATACTTAAGTTCTGAAGACTTGCGCCTCCATGCATGAACATATGCGTTATTATTTGCCATGGCTGGAACATTTCATTCTTTGGAAAATACAATGCAAACCACTCGTAAAATAGATTTCCATTACCAACAAATAATGTTCCAATGAACATAATTACATTGATGATAATTAAATGTTTTACAGTATCGGTGATGCCTCTTATCATAATTTAATTACATGAATTTTTTATCAAAATCGTCTACACTCATTGTTATAAATGTAGTTTTATTGGTTGGTGAAACTGAAGGTTCCTTACAAGCAAACAAGCTATTAAGTAAATACTCTTGCTCTGTGCTAGTTAAAGACTGACCTGTTTTAATCGCTAAACTTTTAGACAATGACTTTGCAAGTAAATCTGTAGCACTAAAATTACTATCTGGCACTTCCTGTTCTACATCACTAATTAGCTGTTCTAAAATAATAGACACTTCGCTTTCAGGCACATTTACAGGAACTCCTGTAATTTCAAGGGAATTATTTGCAAATTTAGAAAACACAAAACCTGTGTGCTCTAAATCTTCTTTTAACTGCTCCAATAATTCCATTTCAGAAGTCGAAAACTGCAATGCTAATGGAAATAACAACTGCTGACTTACAGCCTCTTGAATCGTAGTATGTTTCAATAAACCTTCATAAAGTACACGTTGGTGTGCACGATGCTGATCTAGGATAAGCATACCTGATTTAATCGTACTTATAATATATTTATTGTGCAGTTGATAGGTTCTATGTTTTGATTCGATAGCACTTTTCTCATTAAAAAGCGATTGATTTTGAGGCTCACTTTCAAACTGAACCTCACTAAACTCTTGTGTTGTTTTGGTGCCTTTACTTTCTAATCCTACATATAAACTTTCCCAATGTGCAGTTGGTTCTTTCCTATATGAGGTTGAAAAACTACCAGATTTATTAGACGATTTCTCTTCTTGAAATGGATTAAATGATCTATCGACATCTATGGTTGGGTTAGACACTCGTTTTCCTTCAAAATCATATGGTGTATCTAAGTTTCTATCACGATCAAAATCTAAAACTGGCGCAATATTAAACTGACCCAAGCTATGCTTTACAGATGAACGCAAAATAGCATATAAGGTATGTTCGTCATCAAATTTAATTTCAGTTTTGGTAGGATGAATATTGATATCAATTGTTTTTGGATCTACTGTAAGATTCAAAAAGTAACTTGGATAACTGTTATCTTTCATCAAACCTTCAAACGCGGCATTGATTGCGTGATTGAGATAAGCACTTTTAATAAACCTATTATTTACAAAAAAGAATTGTTCATTTTTAGTTTTTCTAGCAAACTCAGGCTTTCCAACAAAACCAGAGATTTTTAAAACTTCAGTTTCTTCTTCAACAGGCACAAGCTTTTCATTGGTTTTTCCTCCAAAAATATTAACAATACGTTGTCTGTATTTACCTTTAGGTAGATTAAAACTTTCACTTCCGTTGTGAAACATTATAAATGCGATATCAGGATGTGCTAAAGCTACCCGATGAAATTCATCAATTATATGTCGTAACTCTACGTTATTAGACTTTAAAAAATTTCGTCTGGCAGGAATATTAAAAAACAAGTGTTTAACAGCTATTGATGTCCCTTTTGGAGTTACAACAACCTCTTGAGATTTCACTTCACTACCTTCAATTACAATTTGAGTTCCAAGCTCTTCTTGTTCTTGTTTCGTTTTTAATTCTACATGAGCAATAGCTGCAATACTAGCGAGAGCTTCACCACGAAATCCTTTTGTATTTAAACTAAATAGATCTTCTGCGGAACGAATTTTAGAAGTTGCATGACGTTCAAAACTTAATCTAGCATCAGTCGTACTCATTCCTTTACCGTTATCGATAACTTGAATTAAGGTTTTCCCAGCATCTTTAACTATGAGTTTAATAAGATTGGAATCTGCATCAATAGCATTTTCAAGCAATTCTTTAACTACTGAAGCTGGACGCTGTACGACTTCGCCTGCTGCAATTTGATTAGCAACATGATCTGGTAAAAGTTGAATTATGTCTGCCATTAGCGATCAGAAAAGAAAATAGAAAGGTCGAAATCAATAATAAATAAGAACACTAAAATTAAAACACCAACAATTATCAAGATACGTCGATTAGCACCTGACCTATCATCATTGTATTTATAATCCTCTAAAGCGTTATTAAGTTTATTCTTTAAACCTTTATCACTTCCAACGGTAACACGATACTCATCAAACTTATGCTTAAGTTCAAAAGGATTACCTTCACCTTTGTAATAACGAGGTGTGTAACTATATTTTTTGTTCTTGCGTGTGTTTAGAATTCCCATAATTATGATATTTCGTAGTAAGTTAAAACATACCAACCCGCAATTATCATTCCTAAAACAATTAATAATAATACTAATCTGTTTGCTGAATGGCTTTTGTTTTTACCTTTATTTCTAATGGAATCCCATTGCGACTTGATGTTCTCATCAGAATTGCCTTCAGAATCTCTTAGATGTCTAGGTACATAACCGAAGCGTTTGTTTTTGCGTTGCTGAAATAAGTTCACTACAAAACTTAATAGATGTTATTATCCAAAAGTACAGAATTTACAAGGAAAAATAAGCGTTGAAGTCCTAAAAATTGTTAACATCAACTGAAGCATCTTAGTCCACTAAAACTATAAAATTCAAACTACTTTAAGTTTAAATCTGCCATTTTAATAGCAGCTATAGCTGCTTCTGTGCCTTTATTACCGTGCTTACCTCCAGAACGATCTATAGATTGCTGCATATTATTATCGGTAAGCACACAAAAAATTACAGGTGTATTTGTGGTAAGGTTTAATTCTTTGATGCCTTGAGTAACACCATCACAAACAAAATCGAAGTGTTTTGTTTCGCCTTGAATAACACATCCAATAGCAATCACCACATCAACATTTTGTTCTATCATTTTTTTTGAACCATAAATCAACTCAAAACTTCCTGGCACATCCCATTTAATAATATTTTCAGATAGTGCTCCACAATCTAATAAAGCATTTAAAGCACCTTTATAAAGTCCGTTAGTTACGGTATCATTCCATTCTGAAACAACAATCCCAAATCGAAAATTTTTCGCATTTGGGATTGTGTTTTTATCGTAATTTGATAAGTTATGGTTTGCAGTTGCCATAATTTAATTCTTTGCTTCTGCTCTTCCTATAAATACATCAATATTGGTAGCTTCAGCAGAGCTTGAAAATTCTTCTTTTATTCTTTTAAAATAATCTAATGCTTTATCGGCTTGGCCTAATCCTAAAGCAACATTAGCAGCTTTAAATAAATACATAGGTGTTGTGTAGTCATTCGTAGAAGCAGCAATTGCCTTTTCGTAATATCCTAAAGCATCTTCTTGTTGATTTAACTGAACAAATGCATCACCAATAGCCCCTTTTGCCACTGGTCCTAAAACAGCATCATCCGTTTTAAAATCACTTAAATGCTTTACTGCATTTGAATAGTCTTTAAGATTTAAATACGACATACCTGCATAATAGTTTGCAAGATTTCCGGCAGGTGTGCTACTATATTCGTTAACGATATCCAGCATTCCGTACTTTCCATCTCCTCCTGTAAGCGCTAAATTGTATAATGAATCCTTAGCAGTACCGTTAACAGCCTCTTCAAAATATTTTTGAGCAGTGAACATTTCGTTCATAGCTTCATTGGCCTTAGGTTCAGCAATAAATTTATTGTACCCTAAGTATCCTAAAACTATTGCCGCAGCAAGTCCAACTAGGATAAAAATATTCTTCTGATTCTTAACAGCCCAGTCTTCAGCCTTTGAAGCACCTTCATCTAAGGTATTAAAAACTTCAGCAGTTGTTGAGTTTTCTTCTATAGCTTCAACTTTCTCAGCTTTTGTTTTTGGTTTGTAACCTCTTTTCTTATACGTTGCCATAATTCTTTATTTGTGCCCGCAAAAATAAAATTTTTATTGGGATTTAAAAGGTAAATTATTTGTTATTTTTACTTCTTCTTACTATAAACTAAACCTAAACGCAAATATTCCTGTAAGTTTTATGATTTTAAAAACCCTCAGTTTGGTTAATTACAAGAATTTTGAGAGTCAAGATTTCGAGTTTGACACAAAGATTAATTGCTTTGTTGGCTTCAATGGTGTTGGTAAAACAAATGTATTAGACGCCATATATCACTTGTCTCTAGGGAAAAGTTATTTTAATCCTGTAGCAACTCAAAACATAAAACATGATGCTGAATTCTTTGTTGTAGATGGTGTTTTTGAAAAGAATGAGCGACCTGAAAAGATTATAGTCTCTCTTAAACGTGGACAAAAAAAAGTGATCAAACGGAATGGTAAGGCTTATGAAAAATTTAGCGATCATATTGGTTTTATCCCTTTAGTTATCATTTCGCCTGCAGATCGTGATTTAATTATTGAAGGCAGCGACACACGACGTAAGTTTATCGATAGTGTGATTTCGCAAAGTGATAAATCTTACCTCAACAATTTAATTAACTACAATAAGGTCTTATCACAACGTAATGCATTATTAAAGTATTTTGCACTTAACAATACATTTAATCAACAAACTTTAGAGGTTTACAATGAACAATTACATGGTTATGGTACTGAAATATTTAAAACTAGACATGAATTTTTAGAGGCTTTCATTCCCATTTTCAAACAACGTTATGACGCTATTAGTAATAATAATGAAACCGTAAATCTTATTTATAAAAGTGATTTGTATGAAGATGATTTGAATTCACTTTTATTACAACGCATTAATAAAGATAAAGCCATACAATATACTAGTGTAGGCATTCACAAAGATGATTTGAGCTTTGAAATTGAAACACATCCGATTAAGAAGTTTGGGAGTCAAGGTCAGCAAAAATCATTTTTAATTGCCTTAAAACTAGCGCAATTTGATTTTGTAAAGCAGCAAAGTGGTGTAACACCTTTATTGTTATTAGATGATATTTTTGATAAATTAGATGAACAGCGTGTTGCACAAATTATTGGTTTGGTTGACAATGAAGATTTCGGGCAATTATTTATAAGTGATACACATGCTGAACGCACCGAAAATGTAGTCAAGCAAATTCATCAATCCTACAAAATTTTTAAATTATAGATATGCATTTTAAAAAGGTATTTGTTATCATTTTTACATTAGTAATTCTGGGTTGTTCAAAAGATCCTCAAATTTTCATACCACATCTAAATGGATATTGGGAAATTGAGGAAGTAACACTTTCAAATGGCACAAAAAAAACATACTCATATAACGATACTGTTGATTATATTGAAATTACAGATAGTTTAGTAGGATTTAGAACCAAATTAAAACCTAATTTAACTGGCACTTATGAAACGTCAACCGACAAAGAACGATTAGAGGTCAAAATAGAAAATGACAGTTTACATTTGATGTATTCTACACCTTATGCAAATTGGAAAGAAACCGTTTTAAATGCCAATAAAGATCAATTATTAATTATTAATACCAATAAAGATATGTATCTTTATAAAAGGTATGAGCCTTTAAATTTAGAGTAAATCTTAACTAAGATTGATATGGCAAAACGTAATAATAACCATTTACCAATTAGTGACATTTTAAAGGAATTTGTTGAAGCAAATAATCTCCAAACGGGCTTGGACAAAGTCAATGTAAGAGATGCTTGGGCTAAAATGATGGGTAATGGTGTAAATAACTACACAACAAATATCGTATTAGAACGCGATACACTTTATGTGCAACTAAGTTCGAGTGTGTTGCGTGAAGAATTGAGTTATGGCAAAGAAAAAATTATTAAAATGCTCAATGAATCATTAGGTAAAGATGTGATTTATAAGCTAGTTTTAAGATAGATATTACTAAAACCACGATATAAAAAAAGCACCTTTTTAGGTGCTTTTTTTATATATATTTAATTGAGATACTGAAACAAGTTCAGCATAAGCGATTCACTCAAGTTTAAAAAACTTGGTTCTACATATGTTCAACCAATACAATGAGATACTGAAGCAAGTTCAGCATAAGCGATTCACTCAAGTTTAAAAAACTTGGTTCTACATATGTTCAACTAATACAATGAGATACTGATGCAAGTTCAGCATAAGCGATTCACTCAAGTTTAAAAAACTTGGTTCTACATATGTTCAACCAATACAATGAGATACTGATGCAAGTTCAGCATAAGCGATTCACTCAAGTCTAAAAAACTTGGTTCTACATATGTTCAACCAATACAATGAGATACTGAAGCAAGTTCAGCATAAGCGATTCACTCAAGTTTAAAAAACTTGGTTCTCTGCTTACTTCACATCCATCAGTTCTACATCAAATACTAAAGTTGCATCTGGAGGAATTACGCCTCCAGCTCCAGCAGCACCATAACCTAAATCACTCGGAATTACTAAACGCGCTTTATCACCAACATTTAGCAGACAAATTCCTTCGTCCCAACCTGGAATAACCTGACCAACACCTACTTGAAAATCTAATGGTGAATTTCGTTTATACGACGAATCAAATACAGTTCCGTCAGCAAGTTGACCTTTATAATGTACTGACACCATTTTACCAGCTTCTGCAGCTTTACCTTCACCTTTTTGAATAATTTGGTAACGTAATCCACTTTTAGTTTCTTCAAAACCTGCAGCTAATTTATCTAATTCGGCTCTTGCAGCCTCACGTTCAGCAGCAACTCGCTTTTCTCTTGAACCTTCAAAAGTTCTAAATGCTTCAACAGCATTAAAGCTTTCAGCAGCCGCACCAACTCTAATAATCTCTAAGGTTTCAATAGCATCATCTTGTGAAATTGCATCTACTACATCTTGTCCTTCTTTCACTTTACCAAAAACCGTATGATTATTATCTAACCAAGGTGTTTCAATGTGAGTAATAAAAAACTGACTTCCATTTGTTCCTGGTCCAGCATTTGCCATAGACAACACTCCTGGTCCATCGTGTTTTAAGTCGGGATGAAACTCATCATCAAATTTGTAACCTGGATTTCCAGTACCAGCACCTAGAGGGCAACCACCTTGAATCATAAAATCAGGAATTACTCTATGAAATTTTAATCCGTCATAATAAGGAGTTCCTTGAGGCTTTGCAGAATTCTCTAAATTCCCTTCAGCTAAAGCAACAAAATTACCTACTGTTCCTGGTGTTTTTTCAAATTCTAAAGCGACTAATATTTCGCCTTTAGTTGTATTAAATTTCGCGTATAAACCGTCTTGCATCTTGTTTTATTTTAATTGAGGTGCAAAGATACACAATGATTTATGATATCCGAATTACGATTTATGAAAATATAAAAGGGCATTGCAAAATAGTTTTGTACGCGTCAATTTTAAAAGTAATTTTGCTGAAATTCTCTATTATGAACTTTATTACCAAATTAAAAGCTGCCTTCGGAAATCCTAAAGCCATGGAAAAACTTCATGTTGATGATCATACCGAAGCTATAATTAATGACATAGAAAATGAACCCTTTGCTATTTCAGATTCTAATGTGCTTTATGCTGGACTTAACGAGTTAGGTGGTTATTATTTCTTTCAAACGGTAATTGTTGGGTCGTTTCATGTAAAAACTGTAAAAGGTGCACAACTTAAAGTAATTGGTAATGATTTTGAATTAGTATTAGATTCGGATATGATAGAGTTAGAATCTGACCATTCAAATGTTTCTAATAGAAGTATTTCTAAAATAGATTTTCAAATTGATGAAGAAGATGCTTCTAAAATTGATCGTTCTAGCATAAAACAGCTTGCATTAACTTGTAAAAATGAAAATGTGGTGTTTTCAATTTATGAATTAAGCAAAGATGAAGAGGAATAAGATTTAACTCTTTTCTTCAAACTCTGGACAATCTAACCTGATGTCCCGATTTAATAGTGTTTTTTCTAATAATCCACAATAATCTGAAGTACCTTGCTTCTGATAATACTTACAACCAAAACACGTTCGTTGTACTGTTAATGTACCGTTTTGATTGAGTTTATAAATCAATTCACTCAAGGTTTTGAAAACACTTTCAAGTTCTACCTTCTTAAATCTATCGACTTGCTGTTGTAATGGATTTGCAAAATCATAGGTTTCTGAAACCATTTGCTTTCCTAATTGAGACAAATGAATGCTATAGCTTCTACTATCACTCGAAGAATAATCTTTAAGAACTAATTGCTTCTTATCAAGAATTTTAACCGCATCACTAATTGTAGGTTTAGTCACGTTAAACTCCTTAGCTAGATGACTCACATTGCACAAATCTTGCCTATGGTAATTTATAAAAATCAGGATTTGAATTTGTATCGGACTTAAACCCACTTGCTTCGCTTTTTCCCAGAGTAAAATTTTAAACACCTCAGAAACACGTTCAAGACCTGAAACAATTTTACTGGAAAGATCTTCTTCCTGATGATTGGGATTAAAAACACTATTATCCATAATATAAAAAAAAGCCTGCCGAATATAAGTCGACAGGCAAAGTTAGTCATCCTAATTAAATTAATTACAATTTTCCATTTCAATTATAGAATATCCGTTTTTTGAAATATCATCAATCACAGATTCTGGAGCAGATTCTATATGACAAAAATTACATATCTCTGTTGTGAGTTTTGAAGCTTCAAAAGTCTTACTTGACACATAAGAATTACCGAAATCTAAAATGCGTTGTTCGTCATTAAATTGACTAGGAACTAAGATATCAAAGTGCATTATTTTTCCATCTTTTCTTTGGACATATGTGTCCCATACTGAAACGTTCATAAACGAGGGGTATTAAATTAGTTTTATTTAAATAGGACTCCTAACTAGATTATAAAAGACTAAGTTTTTACATCTGCCATTGAAGCACCAAAGTTGATGTGCAAGGTATTTCCATTTGGAGTAACTAAAGCAGGTACAGATTCTACTCCAGCATTTTCAGCCTCTTGAATTCTTGATCTATCTTCTCCTATGTTAACGATTTCAATGTTGTCTGAACCAATAAGGTTAATAATGTCGTGTTCTGCACTTACACAAACTGGACATCCTGCGTGATAAAAAATTGATTTACTCATTTTACTATACATTTAAATTATTGCACTATTGCAACACAAATATAGTTAGGATTCCTTACTTTATAAAACAATTTTGCTAATTTTAAACATTAATATTACAACATTCTGATTTTGAATGTGTTAAAAATAAACTTAATTCGGATAACAGTAAATAGTGGTAGAAAATAAATCCTAATTAGCGACTTCGCTCATAAACTTAATGCGATACAAACGGAGTTCTTCTTCTTCATAATCACCATCAAATTCTTCAATGGCATCAGAGATTTTATCCGTTTCAGATTCCATAAAATAATCGTGAATTTCTTCTTGTTGATCTTCATCTAAAATTTCATCGATCCAATAGTTTATATTGAGTTTTGTACCTGAAAACACTATTGCCTCCATTTCTTTAGTGAAATCTGTCATACTCATTCCCTTGGACGATGCAATGTCATCTAACCGCAACTTTCTATCTACATTTTGAATGATATATAACTTAATTGCAGAATTTGACCCTGTACTTTTAACAACAAAGTCGTCAGGTCTCATAATATCATTATCTTCAACATAAGTAGAAATTAACTGAATAAAATCTTTACCATACTTTTTAGCTTTACCATCACCTACTCCATGAACATGGCTTAATTCTTCAATAGTAATGGGATATTTTAAGGCCATATCTTCTAAGGAAGGATCTTGAAAAATCACAAAAGGCGGTACACCTAATTTTTTAGCGTTAGCTTTTCTGAGATCTTTTAGCATTTTCATTAATTTCTCATCGGCAACTCCTCCACCTCCTTTAGCAGCTGTAATTATTCCATCATCACTACCTTCATCAAACACATGATCTTCAGTCATCATGAATGATTTCGGAGATTTTATAAAATCGTGACCAGCTTGAGGCATGCGTAATACACCATAAGTTTCAATATCTTTTTTTAAGAAACCTGCTACCAAAACCTGGCGAATAAGAGCCATCCAATAGCGTTTATCTCTATCTTTTCCAATACCGAAGAAAGGTTGGGCATCTGTTTTATGCGAAGAAATTAATGCATTTGGAGCACCTATTAATACATTAACCAAGTCTTTAGATTTATACTTTTCATTGGTTTTGTCGACTGTTTCTAACAAGGTTACCACCTCAGCTTTAGCTTCGTGTTGTTTTTTAGGATTACGAACATTATCATCCATATCTCCTCCTTCACCTGTTTCATTATCGAACTCTTCACCAAAATAATGCAAAATAAACTTTCGTCTAGACACAGAACTTTCAGCAAAAGCAACAACTTCTTGAAGTAATGCTTGTCCGATTTCCTGTTCAGCCACGGGTTTTCCTGACATGAATTTTTCAAGTTTTTCAATATCCTTATAAGCATAATATGCTAAACAATGTCCTTCACCTCCATCACGACCAGCTCTACCAGTTTCCTGATAATAACTTTCAATACTTTTTGGCATATCATGATGAATTACAAAACGCACATCTGGCTTATCGATTCCCATTCCGAAGGCTATAGTAGCCACCACAACATCTGCATCTTCCATAAGAAACATATCTTGATGTTTAACTCTCGTTTTTGGATCTAAACCTGCATGATAAGGCACTGCTTTTACACCATTAACCTGAAGTACTTGGGCTAATTCTTCAACCCGTTTTCGACTTAAACAGTAAACAATTCCTGACTTTCCTTCATTTTGCTTAACAAATCGAATGATATCAGCATCTACATTTTTAGTTTTCGGACGTATTTCATAATATAAATTTGGTCTATTAAAAGACGCTTTAAAGGTCGTTGCATTGGTAATATCTAAACTCTTTAAAATATCCTCTTGAACTTTTGGTGTTGCAGTTGCTGTCAAACCTATAATTGGAATATTATCACCAATACGTTTAATTATATGTCTAAGGTTTCTGTATTCTGGTCTAAAGTCATGTCCCCATTCACTAATACAATGGGCTTCATCAACTGCCATAAATGAAATTGTAACCGTTCTTAAAAACTCGACATGTTCCTCCTTTGTTAAAGATTCTGGAGCCACATAAAGCAATTTAGTTACACCATTAGTGATGTCTTCTTTAACACGTTTAACTTCAGTTTTATTTAGTGATGAATTTAAAACATGCGCGACACCTTCTTCATTAGAAATACCTCTTATGGCATCAACTTGGTTTTTCATTAAAGCTATTAATGGAGATACTATTATAGCCGTGCCTTCTTTAATTAGTGCAGGAAGTTGGTAACACATTGATTTCCCACCTCCTGTTGGCATTATAACGAATACATCCTCACCAGCAACAACACTTTCAATGACACTCTCTTGAAGTCCTTTAAATTTTGAAAAACCAAAGTATTGTTTAAGTGCAGAATGTATATCAATTTCTTTTATACTCATTAATCCCTATTAGTATTTTTGATACATTTGCATAAGACTAAAGATAACAATTTCTTTAAACCCATCAAACTCAAAAATATTTAATTTTGAACAGTATACATTCTATCTTAGAAACCGCTAGAAAAACCATAGATTTAGAACGGGATGCTATAGCCAATCTAAGCCATTTGCTTACTGATGACTTTGCCAATACGGTCTCTTTAATATACAACTCTAAAGGACGCGTTATCATCACCGGAATTGGTAAAAGCGCTATAATCGCTAATAAAATTGTCGCAACTCTAAATTCTACAGGAACTCCAGCCGTGTTTATGCATGCTGCAGATGCCATTCATGGTGATTTAGGTTTAATTTTAGAAGATGATGTAGTGATTTGTATTTCAAAAAGTGGCAACACACCTGAAATTAAAGTCTTAGTACCTTTAATTAAAAATGCTCATAATAAAATGATAGCTATTACAGGTAATGACAAATCGTTTTTAGCATTGCAATCTGATTATATTCTAAATACCTATGTAGAACAAGAAGCTTGTCCGAATAATTTAGCGCCTACAACAAGTACAACGGCACAATTGGTTATGGGAGATGCTTTAGCTATTTGTTTATTAGAGCTTCGAGGATTTTCAAGTCAGGATTTTGCAAAATATCATCCAGGAGGCGCCTTAGGAAAACGCTTGTACTTGCGCGTAAGTGATTTATCATCTGTAAACGAAAAACCTAAAGTAGATCTTAATACATCAGCTAAAGATGTCATTGTTGAAATTTCAGAAAAAATGTTAGGTGTTACTGCTGTTGTTCACGATAATAAAATTGCAGGAATTATTACTGATGGAGATTTAAGACGAATGCTAACCAAAAGTGAAGATTTCATTCATTTAACTGCAAAGGAAATAATGAGTAGCAATCCTAAACGAATAGATGAAGACGCGATGGCTATCGATGCAATGGAACTCATGGAAGAACATGGTATTTCACAACTACTAGTTGAAAAAAACGGAGAATACGCTGGCGTAATTCATATTCATAACTTAATTAAAGAAGGCATTATATAATGGGAAAAAAGAATACCGACGAAATGTCTTTTTTAGATCACGTTGAAGAGTTAAGATGGCATTTAATACGAATCACACTTTCTATTTTAATTTGTGCTACAGTCGCATTTATTTTTAGTGGTTTCGTTTTTGAACATATTATTTTTGCTCCAAAGCGTATGGACTTTCCAACTTATAAATGGTTATGTCAAGCTTCACAATTTATTGGAATTAATGATACAACATTTTGTGCTACAGAGTTTCCATTTAAGGTTCAGAGTAGAACAATGGCTGGTCAGTTTTCAGCTGACATTTGGACCTCTATCTTTGCAGGATTTGTAATGGCATTCCCTTATGTGATTTATCAGCTATGGAGTTTCATAAGTCCAGGGTTACGCCCTTCAGAACGAAAATATTCTAAAGGTTTTATCTTTATTACATCGTTTTTGTTTTTTGTAGGTGTGTTATTCGGTTATTATATAGTAACACCATTATCTATTAATTTTTTAGGAAATTATAGTGTGAGTACAGAAATTTCAAACGAGTTTGATATTAGCTCTTATATTTCCATTATTAGATCATCAAGTTTGGCTTCTGGTCTCGTATTTCAATTGCCAATAATTATTTACTTTTTAACTAAAATTGGATTGGTCACACCACAAATCATGAAGAAATACAGAAAGTTCGCCTTAGTCATCGTCTTGGTACTTTCAGCTATAATAACACCTCCAGATTTGGCAAGTCAAGTTATTGTTGCTATTCCAATATTAATATTATATCAAGTAAGTATCTATATTTCAAAAGTTGTAGTTAAAAATCTAAATAAAAAAAAGCAAGCCAATGTCTGATATAGTTTCTGATTTTAATGCGTATCGTTCTAAAATGAATGAGTCGATATTAGCGGATAATAATAAAATTATTAAACGCATATTTAATTTAGACACTAATGCATTTACTGAAGGTGTTTTGGATAAAAAAACCAAAGAATTATTAGGTTTAGTTGCCTCAACGGTTTTAAGATGTGACGACTGCATAAAGTATCATTTAGAATCAAGTCATAAAGAAGGACTCAATAAAGATGAAGTTGTTGAAGCTTTAGGAATTGCTACACTGGTTGGCGGAACGATTGTAATTCCGCATTTAAGACGTGCCTATGAATATTGGGATGCGCTCGAAGCTGAGCGTTAAACTTATAATAAAGACAAAGACTGGTCTTTGTTAATTTACTATTTTAGCCATCATGAAAAAATTAATTGCCGATAATTTAATGAAATCCTATAGCGGAAGAAAAGTCGTTAAGGATGTCTCTTTGGAAGTGAAACAAGGAGAGATTGTTGGATTACTTGGACCAAATGGTGCTGGTAAAACAACATCATTTTATATGATTGTTGGACTTATTAAGCCTAATGGCGGAAAAATTTTTCTTGATAATACTGAAATCACATCGTTTCCAATGTATAAGCGTGCTCAAAATGGAATCGGATATTTGGCTCAAGAGGCTTCAGTATTTAGAAAACTAAGTATTGAAGACAATATCTTAAGTGTATTGCAAATGACTAAGCTTAGTAAGAAAGCCCAAGAAGATAAAATGGAATCTTTAATTGAAGAGTTCAGTTTAGGACACATTCGTAAAAGTAGAGGTGATTTATTATCTGGTGGTGAACGTCGTCGTACTGAAATTGCCAGAGCCTTAGCCACTGATCCAGATTTTATTTTATTAGATGAACCTTTTGCTGGTGTTGATCCCGTTGCTGTTGAAGATATTCAAAGAATTATTGCGCAACTGACTAAAAAGAATATTGGTATTTTAATTACTGACCATAACGTACAAGAAACCTTAGCTATTACAGACAGAACATATTTGATGTTTGAAGGTAGCATTCTTAAAGCAGGTGAACCTGAAGAACTAGCTAGTGATGAAATGGTACGTAAGGTTTATTTAGGTCAAAACTTCGAGCTTAGAAAAAAGAAATTAAATTTCTAATGTCACTTTACCATTAGTATGCTACATTGTTTTCTTTTTTGAATCCATCGTTTGTTCAGCTATTAATTTCTTTTGATAACGGCCTTGAACGATATCCACTATCACCAAAATCGCAATTACAAAATAGAACGTCGTTTTACTCATTGGAACAATTTCATTTCCAAATATTTCTAAATGCGCTAGATGTCCGCCTTCAGTCACTAACATAATACCGACAATAAAAAGGATAAATAAACCTAATACTTCGTACATTCTATTTTTCGCTAAGAAAACTGAAATTCTATCAGCTAATAACAGCATTAATAATCCGCTCACAACAATGGCTATAGCCATTACAATAAATGCAGTTGTAGAGTTTGCTATATCGCTGGTTAAACCAATAGCTGCTAAAATAGAATCGAATGAAAACACCAAATTCATGATTACAATACTCGTTATGACTGCATTTGAAGACTTTCGGCTTTTTTGATCACCATCAACCTCTTCACTTAAATCACTTTTACCAATCATATGCCATATTTCTTTTATAGCTGTATAAATTATAAAAGCGCCTCCGGCAAGTACAATGATGCTATGTCCGTTAAACGCAAAATGCAAAACATCACCAAGTTTGCCAGTTAACCAAGTGAAAGGTTCTTGAAAAAAATCAATAATAGAGACAAGTACAAATAATAAGACTATCCTTAAAATTATAGCTATTAAAATCCCTATTTTCCTAACACGCCTTTGATCGGAAGCAGGTGCCTTTTTAGATTCTAAAGAAATATAGAGAAGATTATCAAATCCTAAAACTGCTTGCAGTAAAACAAGCATAACTAGTGTGAAAAGAATTTCTAGCATAAAAATAGATTATTTAGTAGTTGCATTTTTTAGTATCGACAGTAAGATGTACAGAATAATAATTAAAGGGATCGCTATAAAATGAAAACCAATCATTAAAATAACGCTCAATAGAATCAAAGCATATCGAAATTTATTATCTGAAAAACTGAAGTTTTTAAATTTTAAGGCAAATAACTTTATATTAGAATTCAATAAAAAGCAACTGACAATTGTTAAACCAAATAAAAACCATGTATTCAAAATAAGTGAACTAAACATTTCACTGTTTTGAAATTCTATGATTAATGGCAAAGACATAATTAACAAGGTATTTGCAGGTGTTGGCAACCCTTTAAAATAACTTTGTTGATCTTCGTCAATATTAAATTTTGCTAAACGATATGCAGACGCTAGCGTTATAAACAAACCGATAAGTGCAACTGGTGCAATATATACTGAAGAGGAATGAAAGTCTGAACTCCATCCTTGTTTATGTATTATCTCTGGTGCATCTATACTAATTGATATCAATTTAAACATCACTATTCCTGGCACTAATCCACTAGTAACCATATCTGCTAAAGAGTCAAGCTGGACACCCAATTCACTTTGCACGTTTAGTTTTCTGGCTAATAAACCATCAAAAAAATCAAAGAAAATCCCTAAACATACAAATGCTGCAGCTTCCACAAAATTATTATGAACAGCAAATACTACGGCAATGCTTCCGCAGAGCAAATTAAGAAGTGTTACAAAATTAGGAATGTACTTTTTTATGGACATGTATAAGGTTTGTGTAAAAATAGTAAACTATTCTCGACTAATACAAACAGAAGACAATAACTACATCATTTTACAGTTTAATAGATGAAAAATAATATGCATCTTTGTAAAAATTTTTGCTGTTGAAAAAATACTTACTTATTGTACTGTCATTAATGACATTAATAAGCTCTGCACAAACCGTTCGTAAATACTCAAATGAGTTTTTAAATATTGGTGTAGACGCAGCTGCTCTGGGAATGAGCAATGCCGTAGTTTCTCACACATCAGATGTAAATTCTGGCTATTGGAATCCAGCAGGATTAGTCCATTTGGAAGACAACCAATTAGCGGCTATGCATTCAAGTTATTTTGCAAATATTGCCAACTACAATTATTTTGCTTTTGCAAAAACACTAGATGACCGAAGCGCTATTGCCATCTCATTAATTCGTTTTGGTGTTGATGATATTTTAGATACCACCCAATTAATCGACGATCAAGGAAACATCAATTATGATCGCATTAGTTTATTCTCAACAGCAGATTATGCACTAACTTTTTCGTATGCCAGAAATTTACCAATTCCTGGTTTGAGTTATGGTGTAAATGCCAAAGTTGTTAGACGAATTATTGGTGACTTTGCCAATTCTTGGGGATTTGGGTTAGATTTAGGTATTCAATTTGAAGGTGATAACGATTGGAAATTTGGTATCATGGCGAGAGACATTACGACTACTTTTAATGCTTGGTCTTTTGATAAGGACAAGCTTGAAACCATTGAAAATGCTATTGAAGGCCAAAATCAAACAGTTCCAGAAAGCACTGAGCTCACGATTCCTAAATTACAAATAGGCGTATCGAAGAAATACATATTTCGTTATGACTATTCTTTATTAGCTTCTTTTGATTTAAATGTAAGATTTGAGCAAAATAATGACCTTATTTCTACGTCTTTTGCAAGTTTCAATCCCGCTTTAGGATTTGAATTTGGCTACACAGATTTGGTGTTTTTAAGAGCTGGTCTTGGAAATTTCCAAAATGAGTTACAACTCGATAACTCTGAAGATTTAACCTTTCAACCTAGTTTAGGATTGGGCTTTAAATACAAAGGGATTTATGTAGATTATGCGTTTACCGATATTGGTGACCAAAGTGTTGCATTATATAGTAATGTGTTTTCATTAAAGCTCGATTTTAGTATCTTTAGATAGTGAAGCAATTCTTACTCGCATTAGCCTCAGGATTTTTATTTGTTTTAGGATGGCCAACCTATGGTTTTCCACTATTGTTATTTTTTGCATTTGTGCCTTTACTTTTGCTTGAACATAACATTAGACTATCTGAAACCAAACGTAAAGGACTTAAGATTTTTGGACTTTCCTATCTTTCATTTTTTATATGGAATATTTTAACAACCAGCTGGTTAGCTTACGCTAGCGTTTTTGGAGCTGCATTTGCTGTGTTTGTGAATACTGCGTTGATGGCTTTGTTAGTATTGATTTATCATAAATATGCAAAACGTTCTTCACAAAACAGAGCTCTACTTTTTTTAGTAACGCTCTGGATTAGTTTTGAAAAACTACATTTAGGTTGGGAATTTTCATGGCCTTGGCTCAATTTAGGAAACGCATTTTCAGAATTTATTTCTTGGATTCAGTGGTACGAATATACTGGAACATTTGGCGGAACACTTTGGGTATTAGTATTAAATGTATTCGTATTTAAAAATATTCTCAAGTATCACAAGAAGCAATCTAAAGCCCTAATAAAACCTTTTCTATTAAAGTTTGCTGCCTTTGTTTTCATTCCTATTGGAATATCTTTAGTCATTTACTATAACTATAATCATGAAGGCGACAAAGTTAATGTTATTGTGCTTCAGCCTAATATTGATCCATATTCGGACAAATACAACATTACTAATTTAGAGTTTTCAGAGTTATTCTTTGAATTAGCGAATTCAAAAATTACTGATTCTACAGATTTTGTCATTGCTCCTGAAACTTTCTTTGCTGAAAGCACTCGACTTCCAACCTTTGACAATTCACCCTTAACAGGTAAACTAAAACGTTATGTCAACGAGCATCCCAATGTGAATCTATTAACTGGAATTTCATTTATTGATTGGTTTCATGATAAGAAAAGAATAAGAAAAGAAACCAACACCTATAAACCTAGAATAAATACATGGTATGACGATTATAATACGGCTATACTAGTTAACGCTTCAGACTCCGTAGCAAAATATAACAAATCTAAACTTGTAGTTGGTGTTGAAAATTTTCCTTATCAACATATTTTAAAGCCAATTGTTGGAGATGCCTTAATTGATCTTGGTGGAACTGTTGCCATGAAAACCACACAAGATTATAGAGGTGTATTTACTTCATCAAACCATAAGTTTAAAGCTGCACCTATCATTTGTTATGAATCGGTTTATGGCGAATTTGTTACTGGATATGTTAGAAATGAAGCTAATTTTTTAACCATTATAACTAATGACGGTTGGTGGAATGACACTCAAGGCCATAAACAACATTTGAGTCTTGCTCGATTAAGAGCTATAGAAACTAGACGTGATATAGCTAGAAGTGCAAATACTGGGATTTCTGCAATTATTAATTCAAAAGGAGAGATTACTAGTCGTTTAGCCTATAATCAAAAAGGTGCCTTAGCCGGACAAATTACTACAAATAACAAGCTCACCTTTTATGTAATTGCTGGTGACTATATCGCTAGAATTTCAATATTTATTATGATTTTCGTATTCTTAATTGGTTTTTTCCGAAAAGAAAAAAGTAAGCTTTAGATAATTACTGTCCTCTATAATACAATATTGTGCTCAAGGTTTTAACGACGATATTCAAATCTAAAAACACACTTCTATGCTTAATGTAGTACAAATCGTATTGTAATTTTGTTAAGCTATCATCAACTGAAGATCCGTATCTAGTTTTTACTTGAGCCCAACCTGTTAGACCTGGTTTAATAATGTGTCTTGTTTCATAAAATGGTATAATTCTAGACAATTCATTGACAAAAAATGGTCGTTCAGGCCTTGGTCCGATGATACTCATTTCTCCTTTTAAAACATTGATAAACTGTGGAATTTCATCTAATCTTGATCGTCTTAAGAATTTTCCAAAAGTCGTAATTCTATGGTCATTTTTTTCAGCCCATTTTGCACCTTCACTTTCAGCATTAACGATCATACTTCTCAGTTTCTTAATATGAAAAATATGTCCGTTTTTACCAACACGTTCTTGAGAATAAAACAATGGTCCTTTATTCGCAATAAGGTTTCCGAATAAAATAAAAGGTAATAATAAAATACCAATCAATAAACCAACTATAGAAAACAAAACATCAAATGTTCTATGAAAAAACAAATACAACGTGTTTTGATTGCTTCTACTAAATGGAAAGTATTTATAGAAATCTTTACCAACAAATTGAATTGGTACTCGATACGTTATTTCTTCATAAACTTGCGTATACTCTCTTATGGTAAAGCCATGCTCTAATAAGCTAATTAAATCATGATAAATATCTGGCGTAATAGTTTCAGAATCATAACTCGCGACTAGAATTTCAGAAATTTTATGCTTTTGAATAACATCCATAAGCTCTTCTGGCTGAAACTCTTTTAGGCCTTTAAACTTAATGGGATCATCTGTTTCCCTTTCACAGTTAATAAAGCCTATAATTTTGTAATTAGGATCTGTTTCTTTTAAAGGTTTAATAATGTTTTCAATATTCGATATTTCACCAACCAATAGTACTTTTTTATAAAAACGAGGAGAAGAAACGAAGGTAGTATATGCCAATCGCCAGATAAACAACATGACGATTATAATTAAATAAAAATAAATGATTTGCAGTCTATTTTCAGGTAAAAATGGTGTGAAAAAAGGTGTTAACAGATAGAATAGAACTGTTGTAGATGCCGTAATTACAATATTTCTAAATGTAACATCCAGTTTATTCGATTTTTGTAAGTCATAGATTTCGAAAATAGTCCCAAATATGGATATATATAAACCAAGAACAAATAAAGCTACCCCATTTTCTTTATTAATTCTTAAATAGTCAAAATCAAGAAATAACTCAATAAGGTAAAGTCCGGTAAAAATAAATAACATATCAAAGATGCGTAAAAGTATCTTACGCTCGGATATTTCAAAATGTATGCCCTTCTTTTTAGTCATTAATTCAAATTATTGCTAAATATAATAAGTTAAGATAAGTTTTCCCCTTAATTACTGCTTAAAGCTTTAAACCAAATTAATTTCACATGGTTCCAATCGAACTTTACTACCTTATTTCTAGCATTATTTATCAAGGTGTTTCTTGTATTTGGGTTTTCGAATATTGAAACGATCGCAGAGCTCATTTCTATGGCATGGTTTGGTTCAACGAGTAATCCATCGACACCATGCTCTATCAAATAAGGCATGCCTCCAACTTTGGTAGAAACAACCGGTAAACCTAAAGCCATCGCTTCAATAACGCTAACTGGAGTATTATCAAAATTTGTCGTATTAATAAAAACATTATAGTTGCTAGACAAATCAATCCATTTCTTTTTTTCTAGTTTACCAGTAAATTTAACGTTCAAATTTAATTTTTGTGCTAAACTCTCAACAACTTTGCGAGATCCATCTGCATCTGGACCAACCATACAAAGTGTTGCATTTGGATACACTTCTTGTACTTCTTTTAAGACGTGAACGGCTAATTGCGGATTATAAATTTCAGAAAACGACCTCACCCAAAGTAATTTTGGGGCATCATAATTTCTAATATTAAATGCATAATTATCAATTTGAATCGTATTAGGAATATGAATTATATTCTTAAATCCAGCATTGTCAAAAGCTTCTTTTAAAAACATGGAAGGTGATACATTATACTTTGCATTTTCAAAGATTCGCTTGCTCCATTTCGGATGGCTCCTAAGTCTAGATGCTAAATTTCCACCATGAAGAATGGGAATATAATCTAACTTCAATAGTCTACACATTTGACTAACAACAAAGGCATAATAAAAATTTTGGGTACTATAGGTATCAATTAAAACGACATCTACTTTTTTGAACAATTTTAAGCAAGTCCAAGTCATGTCTAATAATCTCAGGGCTTTATTCTGTTTTGAGGACGCATAATGGATCCTGAATCCTTCATTCTCAAGCAAAGGACCTAGAGTCTGTATACCAGATAAATTAGAGGTTTTGTTCTTTAAGTTGTTTCCTATGTAAAGGACGTTTTTCATTAGTTACATTTAAAAGTGCTAAGGCATAAATAAACGCTGGTGCAGCTATTCGCATCGACGAATGATTAATGGTAGCAAACCAAAAGCACAAGAATGCATAAAAGTAATAGTTTCCTTTATTTCTAGATCTAAAATCTAAAGGTTTAAAAATCAGAATAATTAAAATAATTACACCAAGCATACCGTGTTCGGCCAAAGTTCTACTAATTTCGTTATGTGAAGTTACACCTTGTCCTTCTTCTTCAATACGTTGATCTTTAGCTCGACTTGAACCAATTCCAAAAAAAGGATTATTCACAAAACCTTCTATTTCTTTTTGAAACAACATACCGCGTCCGGTAGATATATCCTGTTTTTCTCGTCCAGTATGATCTTTATTAGCATATCTTAAATCAATAAAACCATCAGTTTGGTTTGAACTAATAACCCAAGTGAGTGCTAATGTCGAACAAAAAACAAAAAATATGGCAATAATATTATTCTTTTGTTTCCTTGATACTTCAGAATAATAAATCACTAAAAATGCCAATATACAAAGTACTGCTGTTATGACACCTCCTCTACTGAAGGTAACAAACGCACGAAAACCTATTGCACAAAATATAGCAATATTAATAATTTTGAGTCCGATTGAAGGAGATTTAGTAAACAAACGAGCGGCAAAAACGAACATTCCAATACCTAGAATTGTGGCCACCTGGTTGGCTCCCCAACCTCCAGATGTAGCTCTATTTGAACCCGTATTTGATAACACTTCTTTTACACTTGGATTATAAAAAAAGATGTACACTGTATGTGAAATAATGGGCAACGCCATATATAATAACAAATTATGAACTTGCTTGAGTGATACTTTTTTGCCATAACAAAACAAAGCTGCAGCACCTAAGCATATAGGACCACTTAATACAAATGCTATGTTGGTTCTAAAGTTGACATCAAAACTTAATGTAGTAGACGCAACAAATATGGATGGAATAAGAAGTAAAACATACAGAAAATAGGGATAACTATTGCCCGACAAACCTTTATAAAACATCCCAATTATTGAAAACAGAATAACAATATATTTTACAGCTTCATATGAAAATCCTCCTTTTGACATTCTTAAAAGCACTTCAGCGCCTACAAAATATGCGCAAGCATTTAAAATTTCTATTGTTTTTTTATTACTTGGCGCTAGAATTATTCGATATAAAAAAATGAAAAACGCAACAATGAAGTACAACTTAGCTAAATCTTCATTAAAATAAATGAGCATTCCAATAAGTATATGCAATGCTATAAGACTTAAATAAGTAATATTAGTTTTCAATTATTTAGAATAAATATGATATTAATGACGCTTTAAATCTACTATTTGCGATACAAAATAAGCATTTAGTAGTTAAGAAAATATATTTTTATAATTGTCTAGCGGAAACTTATAGTTATAACTTTTTGCAATTAAATATATTACAAAGTGGATTATAAAAACAGGAAATATTGGACGCATTACCTTTAAAAAGGCATCATATGTTTTATTTGAATAATTATGAATTAGAAATGGCACATTATTAGGGTTTAAATAATTCTTATCGATACTTTTATGATCAACAGCCATTACCTCGTTATATACTTTATAATACACTTTTTTACCGTCTCTAAGTAATCCATAAAACTCTGTTACAGATAAGGGTTTATCATCTTCAAAGTAAAACAAAGAACAATAAGAAACATCAATCATTATCCACTTGTTTAATTCTTTAATAAATACTTCATTAAACGAATGTCCTCCATAATCCCTATTAAATGGAGCACGAGTTACTCCCCATTCACGAACTTTAATATCATTAATGACACAAAAATTATTAAAAACTTGAACTTTATCACTACAAACACCACCTTTTCCAGAAAGCATTATTTTCAATGCTTCTTCAGATGGTACACTTAAGCCTGGACCACCTTTAATATTGTTCTCTAACCAACTACTAAGTTTTTTTACTAATTCGATATCAGTATCTGGCTTACCATCCTTAAAAATTATAGTATTAACCTCTGTGAAATATGCTGGAATATCTGCTTTATTATTATCAATATTATACGAGTAACCTTTAATCTCATTTAAATTAGAGTTTTTAGATAATAATCTAAATCTAGTCAAATACAAGAAGGGGTGACGTTTGATCGTCCAAAGTATTTTCTTTAAAATCATAAATTATTATTTCATATAATGAATAAAATAAAGGCTAAAAATAATTTTTTTTTTTTGTTACACCTAATTAATCAATACTTTGCAATAATATATCTATATTAAATAGATATTTCTGCTCAACTATTAATTTTGAAAGGTTTTTATCAATTTTTAAATAATTCTCACAGCAACGTGAGCATAATAATTTTTTGCTGCCTTGGTGCTTGCCAAAACCTCAAAATCTACATTATAAGATTTGCAATAATCTTCAAAAGCCCTAAACTCGTGCAACATACTTGAAAACTCATCAAAAATTATAATTGACCCTTTTTTAAGTATTTTATGAGACATGGTTAATACAAAAAGTGTTGATGAATATAAATCTGCATCAATATTAATTACTAAAGTGTTTTCAGAATTATAATTGTCCATAAATGATGGAAAAGTATCTTGAAACAACCCTTTATAAAAAGCGACTCTTGTATCATTTATTTGAGGGAGTTGGCCTTTAGTATCAAAGAATCCCTTTTCTAATCCTCCTGTGAAGTTATCCCAACTTTCAGGTAAGCCACTAAATGTATCAAACCCATGAAAAAGTGAATCCTTATGTGTGTTTAATTGCGACCAATATTTTATACTTTTTCCTTTAAAAACTCCAAACTCCAAATAAGAAATAGGCTTATTATCTATGCTTTGATTTACAAAACTGTATAATTGAGTTCTAGTTTCTAAAAACTTACCTTTAGAACCATAAGCTTTATTAAAGGCCTCTAATTTCGGCAAATAAAATAAATATCTAAACTTTTCAGAATTAGGTATAATCTTAGATAAGATAATTTTAAACTTTGTTGTTAATTTTGAATTCATTAATTATTTATTTAAATACGTTATTTTTCTTTTAAAATAAAACCACAACCAACGTGTTGCAACTATGGATGCTAATTTTGAAAACCCTGCTTTTTCAATTCCTCTAATAGAATTTAAATTATTGGAATTTACAATGACATAAACTTCAGTCTTATCATTATTAATAACTTCTTGAGCTATCTTATTTATGACATAAGGATAAATGGATTGACCTCTATGGCTATTAACAGTAACACAGTCTCCAATTACTGGACCTTTCTTGTTTAATGATTTCATTAAATACACTTTAGGAATCAAAAAACTTTTATGCACAATTTTATTATTATCCTTTATGAAATAACAGATTTTATGCCCATCAGTAGACTTCTCAATTTTATATTCATTTTCTATACTAATTGATTTATAGTCTTGCATATGATATACAAGTACATCAATAAACACTAATTTAAATCGTCTAAGTATTTTTTTCATCATTTCAATTTTGCCAAAATCTTTGAAATTCTAGCTTTATATGGTTTTAAATATTTATCAAAAAACAGAAATAGCTTAAAATACATCGTATTCAAAACTAAATGATAATGAGGGTTTTCGAAATATATAGTTTCGGTTCCAAATTTCGATTTAAAATCTTGCACTCCTTTAGATCCACCCATTGAAATGTTATAGCCTTTAAAGTCATTATTAAAGGACTTTTTTATCATTTCCCATTGCAACATATAACCTAGCTTAATATCTGGTTTATGACGAATTACACCTCCAGTTATATTAGTGATATAACCACATGTTTTGACATAAAACCCTGAAGCTTTTATCACATTATCTACTTCACAGTTTACAAAATATGCTAAATCCTTATTTACCAAATCAAAAATAGTAGCTTTAAATTCTTTAAAATCACGAACACTATAATTGGCTTGTCTGGCATTTTCAGAAATCACCTTATATCCTTCTTCTATCGATTTAATATCTTTTACAAAGGTAGCTTTTGCTTCTTTATTATATGGCATTCTTACGTTTCTCCTAACTTTAGGTGTTAACTGAGCCAAAAATTCTTCAGGATCTTGAAATCCATTAAAATCAACCCAATTAATACCATAAGAACTATACACATACTTAAAGTGCTTACCTGGTTTAAAAATAAAATTCATGAACTCTACATGATCTGGTAAATAAGCATGTTTTAATATTTTTTTATTTGAAGATTTAGGAATACTTATTTGTAAATAACAACTTCCACTTTTCTTAGCGTGTTTAGTAATTTCTTTGATGTGATTCTCAAAATTATCTTCATATCCAGATTTATATATTGGTCCATGAGGAATGATATAAAACTTAAAAAACAAGAGTTTAGGGATCACTGCTCCATAACCTCCTATTATTTCATCATTCTCTAAAAACAACCCTAATTCATAATCAAAACCATAAGATTTATAAGATTTAAGCCAATCTGAAAGGATTAAATGACTTCCTTTTGGATTATTTGTCAAAAACTCATCCCACTTTTCTTGCCAATGAATCTCCTTGGTAAATAGTAGTCGTATCATTTTATTTGCCTAGTGATTAATTCATGATCATTACTACTATAAATCTCACCATTTTCATTACAATCAAATATGACATGTTCAATTTTTTTCATGTAACTAATTAAATCACTTAAGGTTGGATTCCAAATCTCTTTTGTAGTCACTTTTTGAGACAAATATTTAAAACGTTCTTCTACTTCTGAATTAATTTTATCTTTCTCTCCAAATAATTTTCCTTCGTGATAATTCATTGGTGCAGAAAAATAAGTATGTGCAATAAAGAGTCCTTTTTCTTTAATTAGTAAGTCCAAGTTATCTTTATGTAATGCTCTTTTAAAGTTGATCATTTCTATAGTTTGAAAAACGGTAAACGTTTGTCCATTCAGAACATGTTCAAAGAATACTGGTGCATATTCTGCTAAAGGATAGATTTTATTCCTTTTGAATCTCCAAAACAGCAAAATTGGGATAAAGAATATAACGAGCTTAATTATGTTAATTACAAAATATACATGCTTAATCTTACTCTTTTTTCGTTTAAATCGTTTAACGTATTTAGCTATTTCTCGATATAAATTTAGACTATAATCATCAGTACTATAGTGAAAAATAATATTCTTGATTATCAAGGTAAATACCTTCTTAAAACCTAAATGCTTAATACCCTTATAAAATGCTTTTAGTGTAAATTGATTTGGATTAATTTGATTAATCACACCATCTACTGCTGTACCAGAATCGATATAATTCCAAAGTTGACTAATATTTCTGTCTTTTAAATACTTACCATATTGGTCTTTAATTTCATCTTTACAATTTGAAAATGTAAAATTATAAGGTTGAAAACCATGATCAATCCAAGTGGTAATATTTTCAAAAGGCGGTTTAAAGGATAAAAAATCTTTAAAACTCTCATCTTGTGATTTTAAAGACTGTGATAATGAGTGATAAGCTAGTTCATGTCCATCTTTCACCCACTCTTCTATTTCATCTTTATTAAATTCTATAGATGCTGTATCTTCTCGTTTAGAAAAGTGATTTAGAAAAAAGCCCTTAGTCACTTTAATATTATGTTCCTTAAAGAATTGACGTTGTAAGGTTAAATTATCTAAGGTGTCAAAATCACAATGATCTGTAAAGCATGCTATGGCAGAAAACGGAAATTTAGAACGACTTATTTCAACACCAAAGTCATTTGAAAACAAAAAAGACAAAGGTATTTCTCTGGGCTTTTTTGAAATTGCTTGGATGATTCCCTTAGAGTTATCCTTATTATAATTTGAAATTGGTTTCGCATTTACTGGATTAAAATGCCAGTATAAAATTTGCTTTTCTTTAGCATTGACTTCCCAAATTCCGAGATTTTGATTTGGCTGAACTATTTGATTGTTCTGAAGTTTTATAAGTTTTGGCGCATACCAATTCGCCATTCTTTTTTGCTTGATATCTACCCAAGTATAATCGTGATTTCTAAATAAAACGATGGGTTGATTAAATTCAATTTTTAAAGTAAACGAATACAATTCATTTTCTAAATCATACAGCACAATTTTATGTTCATGGACTCTTTTAAAGTCCAGACTTTTATTGATTTCATTACTAATTAGCTGTATTGATTTAATCATAAATCTATAAAGATCATTTCTAAGAATTGAATAAGCAAATTACGCGAAAATCTCCCAAAATCCAGTTGAATTTCACATAAAGATTATTTCAATAATTCATTCTTAATTCTAGAATTGTAATACTCAAACGTAAACTTCTCAATATTTTCCCTTTCAAAACCTGTCATTGCTCTATAATCTTGAGCAGTTAACTTTAATATACTTTGTAATTTGGCAACTATACCTTCAACAGAAATATCATCTAATAAAAACCCGTTTTTTCCATCTTTTATGTAGTCTGAAATACCTGAAACATTAGACACAACAGGCAAACAACCAAAGTTTAAAGCTTCTGCTATTACTTTTGGAAACCCTTCTGATGCCGATGGTAAAACAATAGCATGTGATTTTATATAGATATCATGAACTTTCTCTCGAGATAAAAATCCATGAAAATGAACATTTAGTTTTGTATCTCTTGCATCGTTTTTATAGACTTCCATGGCTCTTCCATGACCAACAATATCAATGTGCCCAATTCTAGATGTATCGTCTTCACTTAAACTTTTAAATGCATTAATGAGTAAACCTATTCCTTTCTCTTTCTCAAGTCTACCAACAAAACAAAAATTAATTTGGTTTGTACTCAACACTTTATGTCTCACCACTTGTTCACCTTTTTCAATATCAATAGAATTCAAGCAAGGGTTTTCAAAAGTTAAACACTGACTCGGTTGAGAAGGCCATGCTCCATTAATTGTAACATGGCGTTTTTGATTTTTTAATACCCATTTTTGAAACCTATACGCTATTGGTGCATTTTTTTGTTTCCAATTTCCAGCATACTTAAACCAACCTTTTTTAGAGCTAAATAACATTAGATATGGAATAACATAAACTCCTATTCCTGTTGGTGCTCTAAACTGAAAACAATCACTTTGGTTTAAAGCTTTTCTAACTGTACTTAATACTTTTGGTGCTTGCCAAAACACGGAAATTTTATCAACAAACCTTTGACCTCCAACTGCTTTAATTGGGATGAACTTGATGGCATCAGAAATATAAGGCAATGCACTGGCAGGCGCAGAAGTTTCATGTAACATTGCTACATGATTAATTTGATCAAATACAGTGAGAAGGTGATTTATTTCTGTAATTGTAGAACCCAAACCAACGATAGTGCCATCAGGCGCCTTGTAATGTTCTGTATGTGAAATTATGGTTAGTACTTTCATGGGTCACAAATTAACAACTTTAGACTTTTGTAATGGCTTTTAGTTTTTAATGCTGTCAATATTAATTTCGGTTTTAATCTTAGTTGCTAGTTTTTTAGTAAAAAGTTCAGCACCTAATTTATTCATATGCCTGGCATTGTAAAAATAGGCTTTATCATTACAGATGTCATCATTAGTGAAATCAAAAAAAGCAAAACCATAGGTTTCTGCAAATTTTTGGTAAGTATTAATTAAAACTTCTTCATTTTTAATAAATGCCTTTCCTTCAGAATAAAGTGGAGCATACACTAGTACAACTTCAATATTATTTGCCTTACAGTCTTTTAGATACCTGTCAAATTTCATCTTTAAAGTTTCATCTATTTTAACCTCAAAACCTTTCATTAATTTTTTAGCCTTATCAAAATCAGAATTCCAAGTTCTCTCTTGTCCTTGATAACCTTTAACTCTAATTTGCGGATTGTTATTTGAGCTCATATTCATTTTGAATGCTGTTGAAATCGCCTCAGTCTGGCTATAATATCTAAGTAGTGGTAAGTTATAATCAAAATAAGAATACGACTCATATTCAGATGTGAACTCTTGAAAATCCTTTTCCCATAACATATAAGGTAAAATCTGTTCTGAGTTAAAAAAATCTCCTTTTTGAAGTGTTGTTGCATCAACAGAATGAATAATCATCTGTGGCTTGTCATTGTATTTTAAAGCCAATTTATGCCTTAAATACTGCATATTAAATGTGTGACCATCAACACCAAGGTTATAAGCCGTTAGTTGCAAGACGTCTTCTAAAATTTTAGGATCAAAATGGACCCAAGCTCTAGAGCTTCCATGTATTAAAATATCAGCATTTAAATTACCCTCTAAGACATCATTCCAAATTGGATATTCTAAATGTGCGAATGTATTCGATTTTCTTAAATTGTTAGATAGATATACATCAAGACCATATGCCAATAAAAGAATTGGAATTGCAAAAACTACTATTTTTAAAATGAACTTCTTCATCAAAATTGAAAGTAAATAAATTCTTGACTAGATCCTGCAAAAACAAAAATTAAAATCACAATAAGATAATAAAAGCTCCATTTCAATACTTTGTGATTCTTAAACATCGATTCAATTGCATATTGATCTTGTCTTCCAAACCATTCAACAATACTAAAAAACACAACCAATAACACTGTTGGGATTGCCAAGGTTCCATTTTCGAAATATGGCGTCGAAAAAAGCGAATTTGAAAAGATTCCAGACGTATAATTAAAAGCATGTTCTATAGTTTCGGCTCTAAAAAAGATCCATGCAAAAACTGTTAGAATAAACGTTATCATCATTAATGTAAACTCTTTCAAACTAGGAAAAAGCCTTCCTTCAGCAATAGTATTTAGATGATTTCGATTGTTTTTGGTAAGTAAAATTGGTAAAAAGTAAACCGCATTTAAAGCTCCCCAAACGATAAAAGTCCAGTTTGCGCCATGCCAAAAACCACTGACAATAAAAATAATAAATACATTCCTTATCGTCTTCGTTAATCGACCTCGACTTCCGCCTAATGGAATGTACAGATAATCTCTAAACCAAGTTGATAACGACATATGCCATCGTCTCCAAAATTCAGCTATATCTCTTGAAAAATATGGAAAGGCAAAGTTTTGCTTTAGGTTAAACCCGAATAATCTAGAAATACCTATTGCAATATCTGAATACCCAGAAAAGTCACCATAAATTTGAAATGTAAAAAAAACAGCTCCTAAAACTAAAGTGCTTCCGTTTAAATCTGCTGAATTATCAAAAATATAATTGGCATATTTAGCACAATTATCTGCAATGACTACTTTCTTAAATAAACCCCAAAGTATTTGACGTAAGCCATCAACTGCACTAGAATATTTAAATTTACGATGCTTATAAAACTGAGGCAATAGGTTTGTTGCTCTTTCAATTGGACCTGCAACTAACTGCGGAAAGAAACTCACAAAAGCTGAAAACGCAATCACATCTTTTGTTGGTTCTAACTTTCTTTTATACACATCAATCGTGTAACTCAATGTTTGAAACGTATAAAAACTAATTCCAACAGGTAAAATGATATTTAGCGAATTGGCATTGATTTCTTTTCCAAAAAATGAAAATGCAGAAACAAAGTTCTCAAGAAAAAAATTGTAGTATTTAAAAAACCCAAGAAAACCGATATTCACTAAAATGCTCGTCCATAATAACAATCGCCTTTTACTTATGGCATTCTCCTTTGCCAATGCTCGTCCTACCGAATAATCAATAAGTGTACTAAAAAGAATTAACGATAAAAAACGCCAATCCCACCATCCATAGAAGATATAACTCGAAACGACAAGCAATATATTTTGAAGCTTCAAACTTTTATTCGTCACAAACCAATACAGTATAAATACAATTGGTAGAAAAATAGCAAAGTCAATTGAGTTAAAAAGCATGGTTTATAAATCCTAAGTATGTATTGTATTATAATAATTCTTCATAACGCATAATGATATGTGTCCAATCATGAGTATTGGCCCAAATCTTAGCTTCCGTTTTATATTTAGATATATTTTCAAGTATTTGTGACACACCATCAATAAATTCTTTAGAATTATTAGCATCTATCAAGAGTCCAGACTTGCCAGAATTAATAGCATCTTCAATACCGCAACCTTTTGATCCAATGGCAGGAATTCCCATAGCATTGGCTTCAAGAATAGCTATTCCGAAACCTTCAACATCACCTGTAACACTTTCTTCACTTAGCATCACAAAAATATCTGTAGCTTCAAGTACTTTTTTTAATGTATCATCATCTACACTTCCATGAAACGTAATAAAGGCATCTACTTTTAAATTTTTTGCGACCTTCAAAAATGCATCAGCTTCTGTTGGAATTCCAACACAATGGTAATGCAATTCAGGAAACTGCTTTATAAGTTCTGGTAATTGTTTTATAACGTTTAACTGTCCTTTTCTTGAACTTACGCGACCAACTGTAGTTAGCACTGGATTGCCTTTAAGAGTGATTTTATCTTTTGAATTTTTCCATTCAGAGGTTGTAATGCCATTTGGAATTACAACAATCGTTTTGTTTAAATGTGCTATCAGACCTTTTGTGTAGTTCGATACCGCAACTATTTTATTGAAACGTTTCAGTGAAAAACTGATGGACTTTCGTAAAAGAACTGATTTAAAATTGACTTCTGTTCCGTGAACCACTGCGATTGTTTTTCTTCGGAAAAAGAACGTACAAAAAGCAACATTCCATAATGAAAATTTCCCTGTTGCAATACAATGTGTTGCATTTCTAGCATATTTAAAAGTAAGCGCAATGCGTTTTAAATACATTATAAAACGAAGTTTATACACCTTGATTCGCTCTACTGCAAATGGTAAAGACGCATCAAATTCTAATTCTTCATTACCTGTTTTAGAACGTTGGTCTGCAATAACACGAACCTCATGGCCTCGATTGGTTAAATGTAAAGCCAAATTATAAGCATGATTTCCTATTCCACCTGGTTGTGGTGGGAATTCGGAGGTTGCAATTACAATATTTGACTTGGTTTCGTTCATACAAGTGGCTCGATTAAAGCACCTTCTTTTATTTTTTTACTCGATAAATACCATGACTTCCAAACTTGGAATCCGACAATGGGTAAAATTAAAATTGTAACGATAAACCCAATAAATAATAAGGGTTTATTCTTTTTAAATTGGTATGGAAATATCGAAATTGGAACCGTTCGTAATAATGCTAATCTAGCTGAAGCATTGCCATAATACGTTCTGAAATAATACAAAACACTAGGAATTGGTCTTGCTGCGAAAAAATTTGAAGGTCTAAATGCATCCCAACTTCCCATTTCTCTCAAACCACCTGTTCCTGCTTTTACGTCTACACAGGATGCTAAGGGATTTGAAACACTTTTCAAACCATTAAGATAAAGACGCATTCCAAATTCACCATCACCCATTCGTTGTTTTTCAAACTGACGATCAAATAATCCAACCTGATTAAAAACAGTTTTATGAAGCATAGCATTTCCTGTAGCAAACTGTGAAGCAACTGCAAAAAACGATCTCGACTTCGGGATTTGATGACCTTCTGGGTAAAAGACACCAGCAGAGATCTTAGCATTGAAAAAATCGAGGCATTTTAAATGCATCCTAATCCAATCTGGTTTAATTCGAACATCATCTTCAGACAAGGCAATCCATTCACCTTTACTTGCTTTAATAGCCCTATTTCTAGCCAACCACAAGGCTTTTTCCTTTTGGTTGATTAATTGAAAATTGAGATTAAAGTCGGCGTAAAATGCTGTATTAAAATCATCAGACTGGTCTACAACTATCACCTCAAAATTAGGATAATCTTGCGCTTCCAAATCTTTTAAAACAGCTTTTAAATACTCATATCTATTAAGTGTTGGAATTACAACACTTACCAATGGATTCGCTTCTATTAATTGAGATGAAAATGATTCCCAATCTTTATACACAACGGAATTACTTGATTCTTTGAGTTGATTGACCATTCTAGTACTCCACCAAGCTTTACATTCTTTAAAAGGATTATGAAATGACATTATGCGCAATAGAAACACAAAAAACACCCATGCTGCATGAAAATTTTTTCTAATGAAACGATATTCATCAATGCGTGGTAATTTTGAAAAACTCGAGTATGTTTCAAAATCTCCAATATATCCTAAATGAATAGATTGCCATGACAAATCATAAGCCTTAGATATTTCAGATTTGTACTGATCATCAATTTGTAATTGATTCCTTATAGCTTCAGGCAATTGACTGACAATTGGAAATATTGAAGTCCCAGTCTTAGTCTTCTTTTGAAAGTAATGAGTTGGTTGTAAGTATTTTAGAAAATTGAATAGCATCAATTTGATTTTGAAATACAATATATATTTGGAGGCAATGGGTTATTTAAATTATAGTCTTTCAAATTCCCATCCAATACTTGATACTTATTTTCGATAAAAAACTCTACAATTTTAACGTCATTATTAGTCTCAACAATAAAAATTGGATTAAACCGGTTTAAAGTTTCAATGCTACCCTTTAAAATATCCATTTCAATTCCATCTACATCAATTTTAATAAGATGGCATTTCTCTAATTTTTGAGTGTTTACATAATCATCAATTCTCACCATTTGAACCGTTTCGAATAACTGAGATTCACTTGATTCTAGAACATTAGACGTCGAATTATCTAAATATAAATTTATGCTTTTATTTTCGTTACCTACTGCCAAATTTTCAACATGAATAGTATCACCTAACTCATTAATTTTAACAGATTTTAGTAATGTATTATAAACATTTTTACTAGGTTCAAAAGCAATAACTTTTCCTGTTTTACAAATTGATTTTGCCCAAACCAAACTCAAATAGCCAAAATTTGCGCCAACATCTAAAATGGAGAGATCACTTAAATCGGAATACCTTCTTTTTAGTAATGTTATCGAATTCCTTAGCATTGTATTTTCAATCCCTTTAGAATATGCTTTAGACGCATCTTTAATAGAGGCCACAAACTTAAAACTAACCTCATAGTCTAAATAAGATCTATTTATACTTACTACACTTTCTCTATAAACTCCATTGCTCCTAAAAAGCAAATCTCTAAACCATTTTAAAGTCTTAGATTTCCCAATCTTATGTCTTATTGATTTTGGTACTTTATCGTATAAATATACAAGCATCATTAATTTTTTATAAACCTTTAACAAATATAATAGATTTATCCTTGCAGGTTTTTTTTTATAGGCCTTTCGATAAAATAAACTTAAGATTCAAACCTTTAAGACTTGGTGTTTTAATAAGCTAGATTATTCATATACCTGAAGGGAAAACCCTAAAAATCTACTTATTATACTATATCTTTTTAATTAAAATAAGGTCTTATATCCTCTGCAAAAATCTCACTAATAAGTTGACGACCAATACTAGTGACATGAATATCATCATAAAAATAATTTGCTCTTAACAACTTATCACTATGATTAATAATGTTGTAAATTGAGTTTGAAGTATTAACCTTTGCTGTTTTGAAAGGCGAAATATAACATAGTAGAACTATTCCTTCCTTATCACACAAGCTCTTAATTTTTTTAAGATCAGTATTTTGAAATTCTACTCTTATGGTGTTACGATTTTCAATTAAATCAGCATTTGAATTTTTAAAAGGATATGTATAATTCCCCTTAGCATCAAATCTATTTCGTCGTTTTGGTTGAAATACACTCAAAATTGAAGGATAAAATACTTCAGCATTATAATAGGATACACCCATAATTGGTAAATAGCGACTATTAGATAATAAACGAGCATCAGTTCCAGAATAGGATTGGAAGTAATCAGAAACATAAGAACGATCTATAAAAGGCAAGAACCTATAATCGTTAGCATTTATTCTATTAGTTTGATCATCAAAAGCAGTTATACTAGGTGCTAAAACGCAAATTTTTGTTGATTTACCTTCTGCTAAAAAATGTTTTAGCATCAAGTATTGGCTTGAAATAGGAGTATCATCTACAGATAGATTAATTCCATTTTTATGTGTTAAGGAATCGATAACTTGTGTATCTAATGTTGTCAATCCAGTACTGGCACCAAGTACAATATAATCGAAGTCTGTTTCAGTAACTCCATTAACCAAAAACGATGGTTTATAAAAATTACCTTGTCTTAAAGCCCAAAGACTAAGATAGGACAACAGATTGCCTAGTATTAAAACACTAATAACTAATATGCCTATTTTTTTTAGAAAAATATTCATAATTAAAACTGAAAATAAATGAAATCTGATGGGTTTTTAAAAACGCCCATAAACACAATCAACAGCGCTATAAAAATTCCAGAATAATGATTCAATCTTACTTCTCGTTGATTACGTTGTAATGTAATAAATTCAAATACAAGCATCACTACAAGAGAGACTAAAATAATACTACTAAACAAAATCATCTTAGAGCTTTTGTAAAACAATTCTAAACTCCAGCCAGAAAATGTAAGAATATCTATAATATATTGATATGCAATTTGGACGCTGTCTGCCCTAAAAAACACCCAAGCAACTGTCACTAGGGCAAAAGTTAAAACCGTTTTTGGCACTTGTCTCCATAGCATATGTGTTTCTACAACATGATTTCTATTCGTATTAGAAAGCAATAAAGGCAAGAATAAAAGTCCATGAATACAACCCCAAACCATAAACGTCCAATTGGCTCCATGCCAAAATCCGCTAACCAAGAAAACAATCATTACATTACGTATTTGTTGGTAACGACCTCCTCTTGAGCCACCTAGTGGAATATATAAATAATCCCGAAACCAAGTTGAGAGTGAAATATGCCATCGTCTCCAAAACTCGGCAATATCTCTTGAAAAATAAGGAAATAAGAAATTTGTCATTAGAGAAAAACCAAACAAACGCGCTACACCAATCGCTATATCAGAGTATCCTGAAAAATCACCGTAAATCTGAAATCCGAATAGTACGGCTACAATTATCAATTCAAAAGAAGAATGCCCTGTAGTTGAATCAAAAATCTGGTTCACAAAAAAAGCACAATTATCAGCAACTACTACTTTTTTAAATAATCCCCAAATTATGAGATAAACACCACTCATCACAGCTTCGCTATTAAAAACACGTGTTTTTTGAAATTGTGGCAATAAGTTCTTTGCACGCTCAATTGGTCCAGCCACCAACTGCGGAAAGAATGCAACATAAGCCATAAATTGAACCAAACTAGAAGTAGGTTCAAGTTTTTTACGATACACATCAATAGTATAACTTAATGTCTGAAATGTATAAAATGAAATGCCGACTGGTAAAATAATATTCAAAGTACTCTCATGCATGGTCACTCCGAAGCTTCCCCAAGCTGAAATCCAGCTATCGACAAAAAAGTTATAATATTTAAAAAACCCTAAAAGACCTAAATTGAAAACAATACTAACGGACAATAATACTTTCCTTGTCGTAATTCGTTCCTCCTTTTTTAAGTACATGGCAACTAAATAATCGGCTAAACTGCTAAATACTATCAAACTTAAAAAGCGCCAATCCCACCAGGCATAAAACACATAACTGGCAACTAAAATTAAAAGATTTTGGTACCCAATCGATTTCTTAGATAGCAACCAATATAGTATAAACACTATAATAAGGAAAATGGCAAAGTCTAATGAATTGAATAACATTAATCTGGTTTAAATAGCTGCTAATTTAAATTGCTAAGGGTTATTTTTTAATAAAAAATTATAGTTTCTCAGCTAAAACTTTCGCCAAATATATCTAAAATCTTATTGATACGACTAAACTTCTAAAAGGTAAACTTTTAAACAGAATTGTTTTAAGATCTACGTGTTTAAAAAATCTAAATCGACGATTATGTAATGTAAAAATCTGCAAACTGCATTTGTTGTTGTTCAACATTAAAATTATGTTTCACACGGCTAATGGCATTTTTTGACACCTCATTTTTTCGTTCTGTTGACAAATTATTGACCTCAACAATTTTATTAGCCAGCAATTTAGGTGCTCCATTTGGTACGATCCATCCCGTTTTTTCATGAACTATATTTTCATTAAGACCTCCTGCATCAGTAACAACGCACAATAATCCTAATGCTTGAGCTTCTAAGACTGCATTACAGAATCCTTCCTGAATACTAGACTGCAAGTAAATATCTGCCGAATTTAATTTGGACAATACGTCGTCATGAGATAATTTTCCGTGAAGGAATACTTCATTTTCTAATTGTAGTTGATGCAATTGAAGTCGATAACGTTCTTTTTCAATTGGAGTACCAGAACCGATAATATGATAGTCAAAATCTAAACCTTCATCCTTTAAAATTTTTATCGCATTAATAGCGAGATCTAATCCTTTAATCCAATTTAATCTTGCTACGGTTACAATTTGAAGTTTTTTGTTTTGCGATGTATAATTGCGAATTAGATTTAAATTAGACATATCAACTGCAGGCATAATGATCTTAAAAGGAACATCTTTAGAAAGTCCATGAACATAAGCCTTTTGAAGCAAATCATTAGATATGCTATGTACTTTATCTACATTTTTCCATAACAAGTCATAACAGCTTGGATGTTTTATAGGATACACATTAATATCAAAACCTCTAAAACTTACGGCCATTTTCGCGCCTATGGCCCTAGCTACAAGTTCATATTCAATAGTTTGAGTAGCAAATCCAAAATGTAACCAGTCTACTTTTAGTGATAAAATATGCGAGCTTAAATATATTTTCTTTAAAAGTTGCGTTGCACTCTTTTTTTGTGTTTTTTCTAAAGCTACAAACCTTTTTACGGCCTTGAGATGTGGCATTAAACTCAAGAATACGATGATCATCATAAAAATTTGAATAATCGCATTTTTATATACTTTAGGTTGTTTAATAACTGGACACATATTAAAATCGTCATTTGCAACTTGAGTTAATAAAACGACTTTATAACCATGCGCTTGTAATCCTTTTATTTTTGAAGTAAAAAAGGTTTCAGAGTAACCTGGAGTGGAAGAAAGCACAATTCCTATTTTCATTTAATTCATTTTGGTATTATGTTCATCACTTGCATAAAAATCGTTAAAACATAGTTCAAACTGTTTTAAGTTATGCTGTTCGTTTACTTTTTCATAAGCCTTAATTATCATTGTCTCCTTTTCTTTTATAGACAACTTCTTAAATTTCAAAACGGTATCTATCAAACTAGTCACATCTCTGTTTTTGAACAGTAATCCGGTTTCATTATGGAGTACTAATTCTGGCATTCCTCCAGTATCCGAACTGATGACAGGCAATCCTGTTAGCATCGCTTCAATAACAACATTTGCTAATCCTTCGGAGACACTTGGCAGTAAAAAGACATCTGCTTGTTTCATTGCATTTAGCACGTCTTCGAAAGAAACTCTTGATAATAATTGGACCTCTTTTTCTATATTTAAACTCTGTCTTAAAACAACAAGTTCTTCAGAATCTGAAGCTCCAATGATCGTATAGTTGATTTTAACACCCTTATCTTTTAAACCTTTTATAGCTTCTAAAGCATAGTTATACCCTTTAATCCAATGTTCTCTTCCAATAGATAATACATTTAAGGTATCTGGTTGAGAATCCTTTATAGACTTATTAAATTTAAAAGAAGATACATTTATTCCAGAATAAATGACTTTAATTTTGTTCTCATCTGCTCCATAATGCATTGCCTTCATCTTTATATCATTAGATACTGCATGAAACTTATCAATTTTAGGAAACGTTTTACGATATAACGCTGTAAGATTTAGGTCTGAAAGTGGTGCACTATTTATAAGTCGTCCACGCAAACTAACTGCAATTTTAAAATAAGATAGGTCTAATAATTCTTCGAATAAAATTAAATGAGAAACCCACTGAATATGTACAATATCAGCTTTATTTCTAATCAATTTTGACCAGATTAAAAACTGTTTAATCCGAGTTAAAATCGGTTTATCAGATTTTCGTAGAATGGCCACAAAGTGAAGCCAAATTTTTGGGTATAAAACTAAAAAAGTAATCAGTTGAAATAGCAACTGAAACAATAGAATTAGTTTGTTATTATGATTTGTTGGTAAAAAACTAATATCGGCATGTTTGTACTTGAATAGTTTAGTTGAAGCGCCAACAACACATAAATTGTGATTTTTATTAACAACTTGAGCCAATCTTAAGACAAACGTAGTAGGTTTTAAATTTCCGTTATAGATTGCTATGTTCATTACACTATAAAATCATTTTTTTTGTGCAAAAATGCATTGATGAAGGCCATAACCTAGCTTACCTAGAACATTTTCACGTGTTTTTCTAAGGCCTATTTTATTAAAGAAGCCAGTAATAAAACTATTGTTAACTATTTTAAAATAACCAAGCCTTCCAAAATTAGGAATAATACTATCATAATCTATAATTTCAAACTTCGTTTTAATCAATGCTTTTAAAGTTCTGGGATCGAGAACCTTTTCAATGGGTTGGTTAGACCAATTTCCACCTTCTAAATGATCTAAAACGCGTTTGTTTGGCGTTGTTAAAATAAGATATCCTCCTGGTTTCAGTGCTTTATGACACACATCTATGTATTGTTGTTGTTCTTCGATATGCTCAATAACTTCCTGAGAAATAACAACGTCGTAAATAGATTCTTGTAAAGGAAAATCGATCACATTTCCATGAAAATAATTTACATGAGGATATAATTGATTTGCTTCTTCTACTGCTTTCTTGGAAAGTTCAATACCATCTGCATTACCAAATTCACCTATAAAGGATGTAAATCTGCCATCACCACAACCTAATTCAATAATTCTAGGCGTTTTTATTGCTCTTTTTACCACAATAAAATAATCTAGAATCTTTACAGCTCGTCTAAGCTTTAAATTATTTAATAGTTTTCTCTCCGACCAATAGTTGTCATAAAACTCAATTTGGTTTTCTATCTTCATAAACTAGGTTATTCGAATTTCTTTATAAAGTTATTAAACTTATCTAACATAATCTCATCAGTATGATTTTGTCTGATATAATTTACTGCTTTTTCCGACATTTTATTTAATTGTGATTTATCTTTTAAAATATTATCCAAGGTTTGTATTACATTTTGCTTTATATCTTGGCTATCTATTAAAAAACCGTTTTCACCATCGCTAATCATTTCAATATTTCCACCAATATTTGTAGCTATTACTGGTGTACCCATAGACAATGACTCTAACAAAAACATAGAATTCCCTTCACTATATTTTGAAAGTAAAACACCAATATCTAAGGCATTATAAAACTCATATAGATGTTCATTTGGAATCCAACCTAGAAAATGAACCTGATCTGAAAGATGTTCATCATAATAGGTCATTATGTCTTTGTAATAATGCTTATTTGGCGTCGTTTCAATTTTAATACTTCCAGCAATTAACAAATGTACTTTTTGCCCTTTACTTTTAAAGTAACTAATGGCTTCAAAAAGCTCTAATATAGATTTTTCCTCGCTAAGTCTTCCTGCATAGCCTATAATAAAATCTTCAGATGTCAAATTAAGTTTCTCACGATATTGTTTTGAAAGCTCATCGCTAATCTTATCTGAAAAATCATTTAGGTTCACAGCATTGTAAATCGTTTCCTTTGGAATATTTAAGTTAGGATAAATAGATTGCAATTCTTGAATAGGTGATTTGGTATTTGCTAAAAATCCATCAGAATGATTCGCTAAATACGCAATATTATCAGTACCTAAACGCATTTGCAAGTCAGTACTCCTAAAGAAATAGATGTGCTTGGCTTTAGGATATAATTTATGCAACTTTTTAAAAAGCTCAAAGTGCATAAAAGTGATAATAATATCTGGTTTTTCTTTTTTTATTAATCGTTTAATGCTTTCATAATACACAATGCGATCAGGAAGCGCATAGCCAAAAATTCGCTTTTTAACTTTAAGAGGCACATAATGTAGGAGTTTTTCAAAAAAACGATTTACAACAGTTGGTCTTATGTGAAGGAATTTATCAGTATTGTAATTTTGGAGTTTTAAACTGTCGTTATATTTACTAATAACTTTAAAACACATTCCCTCTACATCACTATTTGAAAGCGTTTCTATGATTCTAGGTGCTCCAGGACTATTCTTGCTTGGAGGAACTGTATGCCTTGAACCTGAAACTAATATGACGTTTGTGTTGGTCATTAATTGTTTTCTAGGATAGACTCGATTATTAAATTTTCGACATGCACAGCATCAGAAGCATTCCATTTTAAGTCTTTGGTCCAATAACCAGGACATTGATCATAGGCTCTAGCTGCGACGCCATAACATATTTCAACAATTTGATACCCTTTTTTAGGATGCTTAACAAAATCATATGCCATACATTGAAAATTGAGATCTTCTTGTACTTTAAATGCCTTTGAAACACATTCCGTTGGAATTAATTCGTTATCGTATAAAATGATACCACTACCCGAAGCCTTAAACGTATTTTTAGCGACCATTCTCTTTAAGCCAATAGCTTTATTACCAATAACCACAATACGAATATCATGATCGTTTTTGGGTAAAAATTCTTGAAAATAAGCATAGTGAAATTCTTTACCCACAAGTCTGTTTTTCAATCTTGCTTCTGGTATCCTGAAAGAAAAATATCTATAAAAATTATAAATAATCTTATTTAGTGATAGTTTAGGGTTAAAATTCAAAGCCGCCTTAAAAGAAGGCATGCCTTTACTAAACATTTTATGTATTACGTGTTCACCTTCAGATGGATTAACTAGCCTTACATTTTTTGAACCTGCTCCTTTGCTTAATTTAGAAACCAAAGGGCTCTGTTGTTTTGATAACCACAATTTTGCCTCTTCAAGTTTGAATGACACAAAGGTATCTGGTGAAGGTGCTTCAACAGATTCTAGAATATACTTTTGAATAATTTTTTCATCAAATGACACTCTAGTCATTAGGTTAGGAAAAACAGTAATTCCTTGATGTTCTGCAATCGTTAAAATCGATTCAGCAATTTTTCCGTTTTTAAATTCAAATCTGTGAAAATGGCACAACAGAATATCGACACCTTTTAAATCTGATATAATGGTATTAGAATAGCAATCGACGAGTTTGTAATTAAGGTTGTTTTCTTTACAGTAGTTTACCCAGCTTTTAGCATAACCGCCTTCTCTATAGTGTATAGCTATGTTTAAATTACTTGCCATTTTTAATATAACTTAGTTGTAGTAAACTATCTGTAAACTTTTTTGTGTACTGTTTATATGTATGATTTTCAATATACGTTGTATAAGCTGCTTTTGAAAACTTTGAATAAAGATCTTTATCTAAGCTCATTTTTAGCATGGCTTCGGCAAGTTCTTCAATATAAGGATTCGACTTTATAAGAAATCCATTTACATTATTTTCAACAACTTCAGAATTACCTCCTGAGTCTGTAGCAATAATTGGTTTTCCTAATGATAAAGCTTCAATTAGACATAAAGGCATCCCTTCTTCAGAATGTTTATTGTCTGTTGGCAAAACTATGGTATCTACTTCTGATAACCTTGTAATTAAATCGCTATTTTTTAAAAATCCTGTAAACTCTACAGGTAACTTATGTTCTGCTGAATAGTTAAAACATTCCTGAATATATGAAGTCGTTTTATCATATTTTCCAATAGCTCCTGCTCCACCAAAAACAATCAATTTGACATTTTTATTCTTTTTATAAACGTCATGAAAAGCTATTATTAAATTAAGCACACCTTTTTGGATACAAATTCTTCCAGAAAATGCAAAAACAAAAACATTAGGATTATCAGTTCGATTTTTATAATTATCACTGACCTCATCTAAGGTCATTATGGGAATGATGGCATTTGGAATTGCAAAATATTTTGATGACTCTAATTGAGTTTTAAAGGTGCTATTTGCTTTATGAAAGGCTATGTCATTAACACCGAAAATTGCCTTACAATTTACTATTAATTCTTGCCATTGCTTCTCATCGTATTTCGTATGTAATGACGTGCCATGATGAAAAAACACAACGTCACGATTAGGTAATAACAACTTAATCATGTTTACCAAACCAACACTTACATGCACAACAACTTTTTTATACCGATTAAAAAACAAAAATCGACACACAGAAACAAAATACAATAACTGCTCATTTGAGGTGGTTACAAATTTATGTTTTCTCTTTTTATAGGGATAAAACAGTTTTAAAACTAATAAAATAATAGCATCAAATGCATTGGGTTTGACATGTAAAAACACATCTTTATCGTAAGAAACTGATTTAAGTTTAGGGTTATAATTTGAGAGTGTCTTGAACTGATTATCATGTAACGATTCAACGGTTTCATAAATAACCTTAGCAGGTGCTGCTCCTTCTGGAGAAGGCACAGAATTAAGCGAACCATAAATTATTAAAACATCACTTTTCATTACCCAAAAATAGAGGTTTTAATGGTAGTTAGAAGTATTCAATAATATTTTTTTGAATTTTAATTGCTTAGTGCTTCTTAAACAATAGTTCAGTAAATTTCTTACCTCCTTTAGTGTTTAAGTGATCTACATCGACAAACAAATCGTCATTATTTATGTACAACGATTGAAAGTTTAAAACCTTTAAACCATTGGCTTTAAAGATCGAATCTACTCCAAAATGTTGATCTTTCACAACGTTGTAATATGCTTTAGTTAACGGAAACTTGACCCCAATTAAGACTATATTATTAGATTTGCACACGCGTATAATGTCAACTAAGGTTTCTTGCAATTGCATCGAATTCTTTTGAGATGTAAACTGATTATTAAGTCTATTTCTAACTTTTTCTTCTTTAAAATCTAGAGTGAAATCATTCCAATTTAAAGAAGACTGGGTTTTGTTCGTTCTATCTTGATCAGTTTCAAACAGTGAAGGTATATTTTCAAGTTTGGCAACAACATATTTTCTAAGAACTAAGCCAATTTTAGGTTGAAAATATATGACTTTTTGAGAAATTTGACTTTTAAAATATGCAAACTGATTTGGAAAATCCTCACTAGTTGCGTAATACATGGATTTATCAGCATTATTTAATTTTTCTCTGTATGTGCTCAGCATTTGCTCATCTGCACTCAAATAAATCGTATCTAAAGCTGTATGTTCTATTAAAAAGTTAATTTTCCGTTGAATATCAAGATAGGATTCAGAATCTGCCGAAAAATTATAAACACCATATTGATGAGGATACGTTTTAAGTTGTGCTCCGTGGGAATCTGAAAATAAGTAGCTCTTATAGTTCAAATCATGATTGTCATAATTTTTATAATACAAATCGTTGCCTAAATTGAATAGCAATAGATTCACTATAAAAAGTATAACCACAAAAATCCCTATTTGATAACTGAATTTTTTCATAAGCCTCTAAAACTGAAAATAAATAAATTCAACATTCTCAGAATTACTTCCAAATAAATAAATTAACATGACTAGTAAAACATAAACAAACCATCTTAAATACTTATTAAAGTTTAAATATTCAAGCGCATATTCTTTATCTCGAGCAAACCATTCGGTACAAATGAAAACAAAAATTAAAACAAAGATATCTTTTGGCCTTACTTCAGGCAATGAAAAAAGACTTGCTGAAAACATTTGCTCTAAATATGCAAAGGCGTGATTTATTGTTTCAGCTCTAAAAAACACCCAAGCTATAAGGGTTAGAAAGAAGGTGATTACCATTCCTTTAAACTCTTTGAAATTCGGGAATAGTCTCCCCTCAGCAATATTACCAGTGTACACTCTGTTTTTATGTCGTAATAGTAATGGTAGAAAATAAAGAGCATTTAAGAAACCCCAAATAATGAATGTCCAATTTGCACCATGCCAAAAGCCACTGACTATAAAAATGATAAATGTATTTCTAACTTTTTGGAGTGTAGATCCACGACTACCACCTAATGGAATATAAAGATAATCTCGAAACCAAGTAGATAAAGATATGTGCCAACGTCTCCAAAACTCAGCTATATCTCTGGAAAAATATGGATATGCAAAGTTACGTTTCAAGTCAAACCCAAATAATCTTGAGGTCCCAATAGCAATATCAGAATATCCCGAAAAGTCACCATAAATTTGTAATGTAAAGAATAATGCACCAATAAATAGAGTACTTCCATTGTAACCATCATAATTATCAAATATGGTATTTGCATACATAGCACAACTATCTGCAATAGCAATTTTCTTAAATAAACCCCATAAAATTTGACGCATGCCGTCTACAGCTTTAGCGTAATTAAAGGTTCTTTGCTTATAAAATTGTGGTAATAAATGTTTCGCTCGCTCTATAGGACCAGCAACAAGTTGAGGAAAAAAACTAACGAATGCGGCAAAGGATAAAAAGTCTTTTGTGGGTTCTAGTTTTCCCTTATAAACATCGATAGTATAACTTAATGTTTGAAACGTATAAAAACTAATACCTACTGGTAAAATAATTTCTAATCCTGTTAACGTAATATCCTGACCAAAAAAACGGAACGATTGTGCAAGATTATCGATAAAGAAATTGAAGTATTTAAAAAACCCTAACAGACCTAAATTTCCACATATGCTCGTCCATAGCAATAATTTTCTAGTCCTAGTAACTTTTGATTTAGACAAATATAAGCCTACAAAATAATCTAAAAATGAACTAAATAAAATCAGAGATAAAAAGCGCCAATCCCACCATCCATAGAACACATAACTGGCGACTACCAAAAAAGCATTTTGAATTTTAAGTTGTTTATTGAAAACAAACCAATAGAGGATAAAAACAATTGGTAAATAAAGTGCAAAATCAAACGAGTTAAATAACATAATTTAAAATTGAAGTGTTGCTATCACACATGTATTTAATTTTCATTTTTAATAGAAAGCGTTTTAGGAATTGCTTCTTTTGAAAGCGGACGACCTTTATTTATCCAAAAATAGAAGATTTAAAAGTAGTTAGTAGTTTTCTATAGTATTTTTTAGGTTCCAAGTTTTTACGATTTCCATTCCTAATAATCATATTTATGGCCTTAAAATAGCGACGTTGATAAATCAGTTGGAATTCGTTATAGCCTTTCCAAGACCTTTCCCAAAGGTGAACAGCATAAGACTCAGATTTGATATATTTTAAATAATCATCTTTTGACTGTCTTAATTTAGGATCTGGATTGGGATATGCATAAAAGGCATTCACATCTAAAACTAAAATATCACCATACCCATTTGGTACAATGTCTTCAACGTTGTACAAGGTTTTAAATGTAGATGTGAAAACTTTTGGAATAATTAAATCCTTATAATTAATTGGTTTTGAAACATCAATTTCATCATAGAACTTAAGGCAACTCACAATAAACGGATGGTGTTTTTGAGCAGCAATCACACCACAACTAATATAATGTTCAGACTCTAAACCAACGACGCATTTATGTGTTAGTAATTCTGAAAAATTCTTTAGCAATAGCATGTCTGTATCTAAATAGACACCACCATATTCTGATAGTACTTTCAGTCGTACATAATCAGAAGCAAATGCCCATTTTTTATCTAAAATAGCTTGTTTAACAAACGGATGGTTTACATCAGAGTTGTTTTCATTCCAAAGGATAATTTCAAAATCTGGCAGGTGAAATTTCCATGATTCAATACATTTCAAAATTGTTTTTGAAAGCGGCTGATCACCAAACCAACAGTAATGTATTTTTTTTGGAATCATTGAAATTACATTGATATGTTATGGTTTCTCAGATGTTTTTTCAGAACATAACCTCTTTTAAATATGATAGATATGTTACTAAACAAAACCAGTTTAAGTTTTAAAAATAGGTTTTTATTATTTAAAGTCTTGGTTAAAAATCTAATGATATTTTTAGCATTATTAACATGATCATTATCTACGCTTCTAAAAAACTGTTTAATTAAAAGTTTATAATAAAAATAAACAAGGTCTTTATCTTTAAGTTGTAAAGCCCTTTCAAAATTTATCTGACTTATATAAAACAGGTCTTCTTTATTGCGTTTGACATACGTTTGATTTTGCTCAGTCTTAGATTTAGAATGCTGACGATAATAAAACAATGGTGTGTTTACAATAACGTAGTCGTCTTGTTTTAATTGAAAAAAGAAACGTGTGAAAAATTCAGTTTCTTGACCTCTTGAAATGGTTTCATTAAGTGGTTTATCTCCTAAAGACTCTTTTTTAAATAGCACTGAAGGTGTGTACATCTCAAATCGCCATAATGCATACTCTTTATAGACATTAACCTCTGTTTTTAGTGAGATTTCATTCAAGACATTTAAATTTTCATCAGTACAAAACCCACTACAAATCACAGCTTTCGTGTTTTCAGAAAACAAATTTAGACGTTCTGAAAGGTAATTTTTCCCCATAACATCATCATCATCAAACCATTGTATAAATTCGCCATTGCTATTTTCAAATCCATAGTTGCGAGCTGCATTACCACCTTTAGGCCTATTATCTGGTCTTTTTAAATACTTAAATCGATCATCTTTTGTGCAATATTTGGCTACTAATTCGTGTGTATGATCTGTGCTTCCGTCATCTACAACCAAACATTCCCAATGCGTATGGGTTTGTGACATAATACTATCTAGTGTTTCACCAATGAGGTGGGCTCTATTATATGTTGGTATAATTATAGATACTAAATTAGTAATCATGTATGTTGCTTTGATTCTTTAAAATTAGTGTTGAAATCAATGTTGGATTATAAAACTGAATTTATAATGACGTGGAACTATTTAAGTATACTTTTTTATTTCTTCAGAAATTTGTTCCTCAATAGCTGCTTTGTTATTCGATTCAATCTTCGTATAATCTTCTTGTCTTCTACTATTCTTTTTATTAAAACTTAAACCTACTTCATTCAAACCACTAAATTTAAGAATAGTGGTTAATTTTTCAGGAATATTCTCTAACTCAACTTTTAAAGTTCTTTCTGAAGACAGCTTAGAAAGTTCAGCTGCAATTGTATTATTCACATGGTAAAAATACCATGTACATTTTTGTAAATGAGTCATTTTTTTCCATTCAGTATGACTAACATCACCTAAGACATCACCTTGAATTCTATATTTTGCCCAATCGTGATAAAACAAATCTGGATATTCGTTTTCGGCATACCAGTTTCTTACAACCATAGATTTTATGCAACCGATTGGCTCTCTTTCTAAATGGATAAATTTAGAATTAGGAAAATAATCGGATAGAAAAGGAATTAAATTCCAAAGTCTCTGATCAGAATGCACTATAAGCTGATTTTCAGAAGCATTCCAGATTTTTGTCTTGAAGATTTCATTTAATTCGCTATACGATTTCTTTACATCTATGTTATGTGCTATTTCGGTACTAATTCTAATTAATTGTAAGACATCTTCATGAAATGCTTTACAATTAGGATGCTGGTTAAATAAATCAGTAATAGATACTGTTCCACTTCTACCAGTTCCTAAAATAAAAAGAATGTTCTTGTGTTTGTTTGTTTCATAGGAATCTAAGAACCCTTGTAATTCTGTCTTTCTTAAAACTTCACCATTAACACCACCAAAATTTTTATTGCTGTTTAGTGTTTTATAATGTTCGGTGTCTCTAAGTTTTAATTTTTGAATTGTTGGACTTCCAACAATTTCATAAGGCTCAATAGTTCTATTTACAACAGAACCAATTCCAATAATTGCGCCTTCACCAATAACAACACCTGGAATAATAGACACATTCATTCCGATCCAAACGTTCTCTTTAATTGTTACGGGTTTATAATTTGTAGTATTATCGTAAGGAAGTGCTTTTCCTAAATAATTATGATTTTCTGTATAAATGGTTACGTTTCTAGAAATATGAGTATTATCGCCTATAATAAGACCTCCTTCCGTTTTTGCAAACAGATTATTACCTATATGAACGTTATTGCCAATTATGACTTTAGAAGGCTTTGAAATGATGTGTGAATCGCCATTTAATTTCACATTATAGCCTACACTACTAATTCTATTTATAAGATCTACTTTTAATTGTTTCTTTCTAGAATCTTCTAACGATTTAAAGTATTTAAACAATCTATTAGCATACCGCTTAGCTATTTTTTTTAATAGTCGATTCATTTTACATCCATTTATAATCTATATAAAATGCTTTGCTATGACCTGGTAATTTTCCTGTTCCATAAAAATCACCTTTTTCAACATTTAAAATTCCTGCTTCTTTAATATTCTCAACCATTGAAGACTGGTCGTGAATTGCCAAGTTATAATAATATTTACCAGCACTTAATGGCCATTTATCAATTACAAGCGTTGCTTCGCCTTGAGACTCATCAAACGATTTATTAATTATATCGCTTCTACAGGAGAATTTAAAGTTTGAAAACATATCAAAAAAACCAATACTGATGGATAGCTTTCTGCTTTCTGGATTCTTATATTTTACCTTTATTACAACTTGTTGTCCTACAGAAATTAGGTTTACTTTTTCATTTTTTGAATCCAAAAAGTTCACTTCTTGAACACCAAATTGACAGGCTTCATTTCTATAATCTAAACCAATGATATCTGTGTTTTTCAAATAAAACTCAATGCCTTCTTCAACGTTACCAACATAAGATACTGTGCCATCTTTTAGTACGATAAGCCTATTACATAAACTTTGGATTGCTCCCATGTCATGACTCACGAATAAAACGGTTCGACCATCTCCTTTTGAGATATCTTGCATTTTCCCAATTGCCTTTTTTTGAAACTCAGCGTCTCCGACAGCTAAAACTTCATCTACAACCAAAATATCTGGTTCTAAATGTGCCGCAACTGCAAAAGCTAAACGTACTCGCATTCCGGAAGAATAACGTTTTACAGGTGTATCAATATAACGTTGACAACCGGAAAACTCAATAATCTCATCTATTTTGGCTTTGACTTCTTTTTTAGTCATACCAAGAATGGCTCCATTTAAAAAAATATTTTCTTTTCCAGTAAGTTCTGGGTGGAAACCTGTACCAACCTCCAGAAGAGAAGCAATTCTTCCTCTAGATTTAATTGATCCCGTAGATGGCGAGGTTACTCGCGATAGTATTTTAAGAAGTGTTGATTTTCCAGCACCATTTTTACCAATAATACCAAGAACTTCACCTTGTGTTACATCAAAATTGATGTCTTTTAAAGCCCAAACATAATTACTTAAGCTTGAACTACTTCTATCATTTGTTTCTCCAATTTTCAAATATGGATCCTCTTTACCTCTAACTCTACTCCACCATCGATTTAGGTCATGACTTATTGTTCCTGTACCAACAAGACCTAAACGATATTGTTTAGAGATATTTTCAACTTTCAACATTATTTGTGTCATAATACTAAATAGTATCTACAAAACTTTTTTCAGTTTTATTAAAAACAGCTAACCCTAATAAAAATACAATAACTGAAATAAAAAGTGTAATCATCATACTTTGATTTGAAAAACTGCCTTGTGAAAAGAACATATATCTGAACGATTCAACAACCTCAGCTAGTGGGTTATTTTCTATTATTGGATTTATAAATTTTGCGGATTGCGGAAAACTATTAGTCAGTTTCCTCGTCGCTATTTCTATAGGATACATTACAGCAGACAAATACATTAATAATTGAATCCCAAAAGTAACTAAGAAGGTTAAATCCCTATACTTTGTTGTTAGCGAAGAGATAATCATTCCAAATCCTAAACCCAATAAACCCATAACAAGGACTAATACTGGGAAATATAAAAGCGTACCAAAATTTAATTCTCCTGAAGCGTTACTATAGCTGAAATACATATAAAAACCTAGGAAAATCAAAAATTGAATCCCAAATTTAAGCAAGCCTGAAATCACTTTAGAGATGGACATAATTACCCTTGGAAAATAGACCTTGCTAAATATTTGTTCGTTTTGTTTGAAGGTATCTGAGGTGGCTTTAAAACATTCTGAAAAATAATTCCAAATTGTGACACCTGCTAAATTGAATAAAAAGGGATGGATATTTTCGCCAACATCAATATTGGCTATACCATTAAAAATAATTGTAAAAATCACTGAGGTTAAAACAGGCTGTATGACATACCATAATGGTCCCAAAACAGTTTGTTTATAAACCGTAACAATATCGCGCTTAACAAATAATAATAGCAAGTCTCTATAATTCCAAATCTCTTTGAAATTAAGTTCTATCAATTTTCGTTTGGCAGAAATCGTATATAACCATGGACTCTCTTTCATTTATTCATTCAATGTTAAAATGCCCCAAAAAGCACCTTGTTGTTTAAATTGACTTCGATATTTAGATTGTAATTTCGTTATAATATTTGTATATGATGAATATATTACAACTTTACGATCATTAGATTTTGATACATATGAATTCATCAATTGGCTATTAAATAGTTCTTTTTTATTCTTAAAAACATCGATACTGATAGTACTTGTGTCGTTATAAAAAGTTCTATGAATCCCAAAGTTATTTGATGCTTTCGATTTATCATCAGTGTTAAAACCAAATTCACTAAGTTTTGTTATAATGAATGAATGATTTACATCCTGCAAAATATTACAATTATTTTCAATAGCATAATTAACTGAAGATTCTCTTTCAAGATTATTTACAGTTAAAAATTGATTCCAGCCAGTGAGTAATGCCATTCCAAATCCTAACAAAGGTCGAGGTCCTTCAAAAGTTGGCAATGCCATACCAGAACCAAAAACAAGTCTAACATCTTTTATTGAAGTCGATTTATCTGGATTAAAATTATGTTCATTAATGTCATAATTAGTAATTGATCTCACCTCAAATCCTGGTCCCCAAGCAGTATTACTGTCTATTTGTAATCCAAAAACCCATGGTAAAAAAACAATAGCTAATAGTCCTATTCTTAGTTTTCTATTTGTAATCGACTTGTAGCCATAAATCAAAATCACAATTAACGGAATAACGAGCGTTATTAGGAATTTATACATTGGAACAAATCCGATAAAAAAGTATGGTAAACTCGCTATTAACAGTAATAAAAGTGGTGTATAGAATTTTCGTTGAATACAGTGATAAAATCCTATTAGTAGTACTATCAAAAATGCTGGAGTAGTGAATGATATCATTGATACCACAGAGGACAGCAATGAAAATTCTTTATCATCCAAATAACTAGACCCATTTTGATAAACATCTATAATATCTACAATGGAATATCCTGAAATTTGGATCCAAATCAAAACTGCTAGAATATAAAAAGGAAATAGTACAAAACTCTTTTTTACATTTTTAATTAGAAAAAAGGATGTTGTGTTAGATACATTAGAAAGTATATAAAACCCAAACAAAACGAATAAATAAAATCCATTACTCCATCTAAAACTAACACCCAAACCGAAAAGTAAAACAGACATACACAAACTAAGAATACGTTGATTATCCTTATATTTCATTAAAAACAAGTGAGATGTTAAAATTATAGCAAATGAAATATTTGTTGGGTTAATAATTAAACTACTAAAAAGCATTTCTGGAATAATAAACGGAAGTAAAAGCAAGAATGCAAACACCCCTTTTATGTCAGTTTTGAACATAAATTCAAAAATTTTAGACATAATTATAAGAATAAAAAAACTACATAAAAACGTTAATGAAATTGCAAATATTCTGAGTGTGGCTTCATCTGTTGTCTTAATAATAGACAATAAAGAATCCATCATAGAATGATAAGGCGAATATGGAGGCTGAAAATTAGCATCTCTACCAAACACATGATATAAAATTGTTCTGGCATCATCACCTTCAATATAATTAAAATTAAGTGCACATAGACCAACTATAATAAAAAGAATTAGGTAGTAAACGTTTACAAATTTAAGCTTCATAAAACGATTGTATTTGTGATACGATATAATCAACATCATCTAATTCTAAGTCATAAAATAAAGGAAGTCTTAAGAGTTGGTCTGAATAATAATCTGCCAAATTTAGGGATCTGCCATCATGCTTATCTGAATAATACATACTTTTATGTAAACTTAAATAATGGAAAACAGCATTAATTCCTTTTAATTTCAAAAATGCAATAAGTTCACTTCGTTCTTGATTGCTCTTACAAATAATATAAAACAAATGGGCGTTATTTGACGCATTTTCTTCAATCTGTGGTAGCTTAAAATGATTGTGCTTTGCTAATTTATCTAGTGCCTTATAGTAAGCATTCCATAACAATTTTCTTTTATTTTGAATCTTTTCTAGGTTTTCTAATTGAGCCCAAAGAAAAGCCGCAATAATATCTGATGGTAAAAATGAGGAGCCTAAATCTACCCAACCATATTTATCAATTTCGCCTTTAAAAAAAGCTGATCGATTAGTTCCCTTTTCCCAAATAATTTCAGAACGGTCTATAAAACGCTCATCATTAATAGCCAACAATCCACCTTCTCCAGAGATAATATTCTTTGTTTCATGAAAAGAAAACGTTGCTAAATGCCCAAAACTCCCTAAAGATTTTCCATTATAATAACTATCAATAGCTTGAGCTGCGTCTTCAACAACAAAAATATGGTGCTTATTAGCCATTTCCATAATGGCTGTCATATTACAAGAAATTCCTGCATAATGCACAACGACTATAGCTTTGGTCTTATCCGTAATTAGAGCCTCAATCTTAGAAACATCAATATTTGGATGATTTGGCGAAGAATCTGCAAAAACAATTTTTGCTCCTCTTAAAACAAATGCATTAGCAGTTGAAACAAAGGTATATGAAGGCATTATAATTTCATCACCTTCTTTAATATCCAACAATAAAGCACACATTTCTAGGGCATCTGTACAAGACGTCGTAAGTAATGCTTTTTTTATTCCAAATTTAGACTCAAAAAAATGTTGACACTTTTTAGTGAACATTCCATTTCCAGAAATCTTGCCAGAAGCAACAGCCTGCTCAATATATGCAGTCTCTTTTCCCGTTAAAAAAGGTTTATTAAATGGAATCAAACTGTTGTAATTTTGTACTCTTGATGGTTGAGAATTTATATTTGATTTATCGTAGGCAATATACTAACTATAATTGTAAGTATATAAATCAACAGGTACCAAATAAGACTAACTTTTAAGTGGCACTCAACAAATTTATTTAAAATTAATACTTGAACTGATAAAAACTTAATTTACTTTCCAAAAATGAGAAATATTAAGCATACTTTCAATTTCGAAATTGTTCTTTTCATAAAACTTGCATGCCGATTTGTTGGCTTTTTGAGTTGCAACAAACAAATTTTGAATCCCATTTTCTAGGCAATAGCGCTTAACAACATCTATTAGTTTAGAACCTATTTTTTGACCTTGAAACTCCGGTTTAACACCAATTAAACCGATATGACACGCCGTTTCTTTTTTCTGAAGGGTTACAAAACCAGTAATCACATCATTATGCTTAGTGTAAAACATTTTTGTTGCAAAGGTTTTATTCAAACTATTGATGACCCATTCTTTATATAAGTTTTCAAACTTGTCTTTAGATAAATTAGAATCTAAATTGAATCTACTGTATTTTCCACTTTCAAATGCTAAATCAATTAGTTCTTTTGCATTTACAGGATGAATATCAAAATCTAACACTGAAGAATCCATAGTCTTCAAATCAATGTTATTTATGGATTTTGAGTATACTATTTTAGTTTCATTAAAACTAGGAGAGTAACCTTCAATAGCGATTGATTCATCACTTTTGGTCTTTGTAACGATTAAATCAAATTCAAAATTATTCAGGCATGACAACTCCACAATATCATCAGAATGATACTCAGCTATTTCTATTCCAAAAAAATCAGAATCCCATGAAAGTCTATTCAACCGGCTCATGATCTATTATATATAATGGTCTACCTTTTGATTGATTAAATGTTTTAGCAAGATAGATACCAATAACACCTAATACACTAATAATTATTCCAGAGAAAAAACAGATACTAATAATTATAGAACTATAGCCTAATATTTCTATTTCACCATTTAAAGCCTGGATAAATACTCTTATAGCCGCTATAAATGATAGAAATGACGTGACCAAACCAATATTTAGGAATAGGCGTAAAGGTTTATCTGAAAATGAGATAATGGTATTAAAAGCTAACTGAAGAAGCATATAAAAACTATAATTAGATTTACCTTCAGTTCTTTTAGAATGCTCAACAACTATTGATGTTTGTTTAAAACCAACCCATTTAACAAATAATGGAAAAAACACCAATACATCTCCAATTGACAATATGCTCTTAATTACTTTTTTATTGTAAATACCGAAATTAGCGACTTCTTCATCCACATTAATATTGGTGAAAAAAGAAAAACATTTATAAAACCATTTCGACATTACTTTTTTAAAAAACGTATCCTTTCGTTTTGACCTTTTAGCCAAAACAACATCAAACCCTTCTTGAGCTTTCGCATAAAGTTTAGAAATTTCACTTGGTTTATCCTGTAAATCACAGTCCATAACTACAGTCCATTCACCAGATGATTCTGATAATCCTGCCATAATAGCTGGATGTTGTCCGAAATTACGGCTTAGTCTTATGATTTTTAGATTGTCATGACTAGCAGCTAGTCGTTTCATAACAGTCCAAGAGTTATCGGGACTGTAGTCATCAACTAAAATAATTTCATATGAAACATGAAGTTGATTTAATTCCGATTCAAGCTCCTGAACAAGGTCCGTAACTGTATTCTCAGCCTTATAAACTGGACTTACTACGGAAATTTCAGGTGTTTGAATCATTTAATTAAAGATTTAATCCAATAATTAATATAAGTAAAATAATAACGTATTAAGAACTAAAATTATTCCAAGTAATCTGTAAACCCTCCTTAACTGTAAATTGTGGTTTATAATTTAATAGCTTTTCAGCCTTGGAAATATTTGCCAAAGAATCACGAACATCACCTTGTCTTGGTGGTCCATAAATTGCATCAACATTTGATTTTGCTGATTCTTTAAGTGAATTCCATAAGTAATTAACACTTATTCGCTCACCACAAGCAACATTAAAAACTTGATTTTTAGCAGACTCTGAAGCGAAAAACCCTCTAATATTAGCCTGTACAGCGTTATCTACAAATGTAAAGTCACGAGTTTGTTCACCATCACCATTTATCTTAGGTGATTTTTCATCTTTCAAGGCTTGCATAAAAAGAGGAATAACAGCTGCATACGCACCATCTGGACTTTGCTTTGGGCCAAATACATTAAAATATCTTAATCCAATAACATCTGTATTATATGTTTTCCCAAAAACATCCGCATACAATTCATTCACATATTTTGTTACAGCATAAGGTGACAAAGGTTTACCAATATTATCTTCAACTTTAGGTAGCTCTAAACTATCGCCATAGGTTGAACTTGATGCTGCATAAATCATTCGTTTTACTGTAGATGAATCTTTTAATGCAATCATCATATTTAAAAACCCTGAAATATTTACTGTATTTGTTGTAGCAGGATCGTTTATAGAGCGAGGCACAGAACCTAAAGCTGCTTGATGAGTGACATAATCAATACCAATCATTGCATCCTTGCAGGTTTGCAAATCTCTAATGTCACCTTCAATTAATTCAAAAGAAGGGTTATCATGAAATTCTAATAAGTTTTTACGATGACCGTTTGAAAAATCGTCTAAAACACGTACTTTTTTTGCGCCATATTTTAAAAGATACTCAACAATATTTGAGCCTATAAAACCTCCTCCTCCAGTTACTAAAAATGATAACTGACTTAAATCTTCTGAATGATATTTGTGTTCGTACATTATAATCTTGCGTCTACAGTATGTTTAGGAAGTAATGATTTAACATCAAAAATTACGCCTATATCTGATTTCATTTTTTGTAAATCTAACTCTAAAAATTCATTATGAGAAACAGCGAGTACGATAGCATCGTAATCTTTGCGTAATTTTGAAGCATCGTCTATCAAATCAAAACCATACTCATGTTTTACTTCTTCTTTTGAAGCCCATGGGTCAAAAACATCTACATTAACATTATAGGTTTCAAATTCTTCAATAATATCTATTACTCTTGAATTTCTAATATCTGGACAGTTTTCTTTAAAGGTAATACCTAAAACCAAAACATTTGAATCTTTAATCCGTGCTCCTTTTTGAATCATCATTTTAACTGTTTCTTGGGCAACATAACCACCCATACTGTCATTCATTTTACGACCAGCCAGGATAATTTCCGGATTATAACCAGACTCGATAGCTTTTTGAGCTAAATAGTAAGGATCGACACCTATACAATGGCCTCCAACGAGACCTGGACTAAATTTGATAAAATTCCATTTTGTTCCAGCAGCTTCTAGTACTGCTTTGGTATCAATATCTAATAATCTGAAGATTTTAGACAATTCATTCACGAATGCAATATTGATATCTCTTTGAGAATTTTCAATTACTTTAGCAGCTTCAGCAACTTTTATAGTAGGAGCACAATGTGTTCCGGCTGTGATGATGCTCTTATATAAATCATCAACTATTTTAGCAACTTCAGGAGTTGAACCTGAGGTTACCTTAAGAATCTTAGTTACTGTATGTTTTTTATCTCCTGGATTAATACGTTCTGGAGAATAACCAGCATAAAAATCACTGTTGTATTTAAGTCCTGAATTTTCTTCTAAAATTGGCACACAAATATCTTCGGTTGCGCCAGGATAGACAGTAGATTCATAAATTACGATATCTCCTTTTTTAAGCACTTTTGCAACACTTTCACTAGCTTTTATTAAAGGCGTAAAGACTGGTCTTTTAAGTTCATCGGTCGGTGTTGGAACCGTAACAATGTATATATTGGAGTCAGCCAAATGACTCACATCGTTAGTAATAAATAATCCTGTATTTGAATTCTGATCTGAAGTAAGCACAGACTTCAAATGGTCGTCTTCGACCTCTAAAGTTTTATCTATACCATTATTAAGTTCATTTATTCGTTTCTCATTGATATCAAATCCAATGACCATATATTTTTTGGCAAACTCAACTGCAAGTGGCAAACCAACATAACCGAGCCCAAGAATTGTTATTTTTTGTGTATTATTCATCTTTAATTTACTATCGATTTTAATATAAAGTTCAAATCTAAAGAAAAACTATAATTCTCAATGTATTTTTTATTTATTTTGACCTTATCTGGCCAAATAATCGTTCTATTGTAGGTTTCAGGGTTAAGTTGTTGAGACAAAATGGTTTCTTCGTCCTTATATTTTAAAGTTGCTGGACCTGTTATACCAGGTTTTACTTTTAAAATGATTCGATCATCACCTTTTAATTCATCAGCAAAACCTTGTATATCTGGTCTTGGACCAACAAAGCCCATATTCCCAATAAACACATTAAAAATTTGTGGAAGTTCGTCCAGTTTATATCGTCTTAATAACTTACCGAAGGGTGTGGCACTTAAATCTAAATGTCCTAAAACATGCTTTTCTTTGCGTAACGTTCTAATTTTATAGATGTAAAACAATTTACCATGCTGACCTACTCTTTTTTGAAAGAACAATCCAAACTGACCTGTATCTATGGTTGCTATAACTACGAATAAAACAACGGGAATAATTAACACAGGAATAAGCATGATAGAAAACACAAGATCAAAAAATCGCTTTGCTCTTAGTTGAGTTTTTGTTATCACAATTATGCGCGGTTAAAAATTCTTTTTATACGTTTCCAAATTGATTTTTTATCCTTTTCATGATAAGCATTACCGTAAACACCATAGCCATAACCATAACCGTATCCATAACCGTAACCATAACCATAATTATGATTTGTTTTATGCTTATAGAAATTGAGGACAAAACTTATATTTTTCACCTCGCCTGTTCTATATTTAGCATTTATAAGCGATAGCATTCCTTTTTTAGTATAATCCAATCGAATCATAAAAATAGTCGCATCTGCATATTGAGTTAATTCAAGCGCATCTGTAACTAACCCTAAAGGAGGTGTATCCAATACAATCATATCGTATTCTTGTCTGAGTTTAGTTATGAGGTCACGCATTTTGTCAGACATCAATAACTCTGACGGATTTGGAGGTACTGGACCAGAAGGGACTATATCTAAATTTTCTATTTGAGTTGAGTATTTTACCTCATCAAATGAATGTTCTTCAATTAAGTAATTAACAACGCCTAAATCATTCTCAATATTAAAATCACCAAAAATTTTAGGCTTACGTAAATCAAGACCTAATAAAATTGTTTTCTTACCAGACAAGGCATAAACTGTGGCAATATTTATGGAACAAAACGTTTTCCCTTCACCACTAACTGAAGACGTTATCATTAAGGTCTTTCCTTCAGTACTACCTTGCTTTTTATAAATAAATTGTAAGCTGGATCGTATGGCTCTAAACGATTCTGAAACTGCCGATTTAGGTTTTTCAAAAACAATTAAATTATTTTTATAATTGTACTTACCAATTAAACCAAGTATTGGAATTTTGGACAATTGTTCTATTTCATCAGAACCATGGATGGTATTATCTAGAAGGAAAATAACAAAGATTAAGAGCATAGGAATGAAAAACCCCATCATTAATCCCATCATATAATTAAGGGACTTATTTGGTCCTATTGGCGCGTTTCCAATATCTTTGGCCTCATCAATAATAGTAAGATCCGAAATGTTAGCTGCTTTAACTATCGCTGCTTCACTTCTCTTAGCAGTATATATGTTATACGCCTCTTGACTTATGTCTAATTTTCTTTGAATTTTCAGGAATTGTTGTTGATCTTCAGGTAATTCACTCAACTTAGCTTCTAAATTGGCAATGTTTCGATTTAATGTAGATAATTGAATACCAATAATTTTCTTTGTTGCATCTATAGTCTCAAGGAGTACATTTTTTTCAGAATCTATACGACGATCTATATCCTTAAAAAGTCCAGAACCCTCTTTGGTCGTGTACTCTAAGTTTTGTCTTTCTGCAGCTAATCCTATTATTTTTGATACACTGTTTAGAATATTTCCTTCTTGTATACCAACACTAGTTGGTGCAGCAATATTTGTATAATCTGTTTTGGTATTTAAATAAATTTCGAGATTACTTAGGTAATCTAACTTTGAATTCTCTTCTTGTTTAGACAAATCAAATGTTCGCAATTGTTCTGAAATTTGTGCAATCTCATTTGTAACGTCGAACACCTTGTTTTGCTTTCGAAACTTATTCATCTCATCTGTAACATCTTTGAGATTTGAGTTAACGGAAGCAAGACTACTATCAATAAACCTAATTGTATTGGTAGCATATAAGTTTTTCCTTTCTAATTCTGTAATACTAAGGATATCAGAAGTTGCATTAAGATAGTCTACAATTTTTGCTTTATTATTTCCTGATAATTGCAATCTTAAAATGGAAGGTGAAGATTGAGCAAAAGGTCCAATTATAATTCTTGATTTATAGCTATTTACTATGGCATCAAAACCAATAAACTTAAGAAAAAACTCTGTACCTGGTTTGATACTTTCCGAAGGCTTGACTAAAACTTGACCATTAAGAAAAGGCAAATCTATTATATCACCATTTTTATACCGTTTGGTAAATATACCTTCTGGCACCTTAACCTGAGAAATTAATTTCTCACTGTTGTACTTTTGTACTGAAGCCATTGAACCTTGAAACTCAGTAAACACTTCAAACTCATTGGCATTAATAAACCGTATTCCTACAGGATATCCCAATACTTGACCTTTAGTTTTATCAATGATAAATTCAAACGGAGATTTTTTATAAATATCTTCTTTTCGATATTTACCTTGAGTTAGATACTCCATATAATATTGAAGAGAATCTACTACTTTTTCATTATGACTTCTGGTCTTTATAGCCGTAATTATTTTACCGACTTTCCCAGAAACTCCTCCCCAATTAAAGGAAATACTTGTATTGGCGGTAAAAAATGGATTTTGATCATTATCAACAGAAATTAATGAATCTAACTTGTACACATTCTGTTTTCTAACATTAATGAAATATGCAGTCAATAAAGCAAACCCAATACATAGCAGCACAAATTTCCAAAGGTTTAATACTTTAAAAAGATAACCTCTAAAGTCAAAACTCACTCGACCGGAATCTTCAGAATCTAAATAGTCTTGATTGGACATTCTATGTTCTATTAATTAATAAAAATGTAGTTGTTAAAATCCCTAAAACCGAAATAATTGTAGTGAGCGTTTCTCGACCAGTAGTACCGGTTCCCCAAGTTTTTTGTTTTAATGGTTTAACATAAATAATATCATTTGGTTGGATATAATAATATGGAGATTTCATAACTTGAATGTCAGTTAAATCTAAGGTATGAATTTTTTGACCCTGAGGATATTGCCTAATAATCTGCACTTCTCTCCTATTACCTGTTACAGGAATTTCTCCAGCGTTGGCAACTGCTTCAAAAATATTAACGCGTTCTTGAAAAAGTGTAATTGTACCAGGTGAACCTATTTCGCCATTAACGGTAAACCGAAGTCCTGCCAATTTAACGGTAACAAAAATATTTGCTGTTTCTTTAAACTGTTCATCTAAGAGTTGTTCTTCAATAAGTTTTTCAATATCCTCACAAGTAAACCCAAGGACATTAATATTCCCTAAAGTTGGCACACGAATATTTCCATGCATATCTACAGTAAATCCATCAAAATAAGCACGTTCTGTACTGTTTGCACTTAAATTACCTTCACCTGTTGGGTTGAAAATTGATACTGTTTCTTGATCTAGAGCCTTCACTCTAATATTCAAAATATCATTAATTTGTACTCTGTATGGTTTTTGCTTCTCAACCATTACTTGTGTAGAGTCTGAAGGCATATCTTTCTCTTGAAGATACACAATATCTTTGTGAGGTATACACGATGTAGACAAGACGCAGAGTAACAATCCTGTGAGCAATAATAGTCTATTCATTATAAAGTTGCTTGTTGCTTCACAAATATAACTTATCACTATTAATATCAAAACTATTCGCAGTATTTTTGAACAATATAACTTTCTTTGTAAAAAAAATTGATTTGAATTATATTACTGTTGAAAATATATCGAAATCTTTTGGCGAATTAGAACTCTTTTCTAATTTGTCCTTTAGTATCCATAAAGATGATAAAATCGCCTTTGTCGCCAAAAACGGAAGTGGCAAAACTTCTATACTTAATATCCTTTCTGGCGACGATACGCCAGACGCTGGTCAAGTAGTAATGAGAAATGGTTTACGGATTTCTTTTCTATCACAATCACCTAAATTTGATAAAAACCTGACCATAAACGATACTATTTTTAATTCAGATTCTCCTCAATTAAAAATTATTGAAAATTACGAAAAAGCATTACTCAATCCAGAAGACACAGAAGCTTATCAAAAAGCTTTTGAGCAAATGGATATTAATAATGCATGGGAGTTTGAACTTCAGTTTAAGCAAATTTTATCACAGCTTAAATTAGATAACCTTAATCAAAAGATTAGCACAATGTCTGGTGGTCAACTAAAACGTCTTGCTTTGGCTCAAGCTTTAATTAGTAATCCAGATGTTCTTGTTTTAGACGAACCTACCAATCATCTTGATTTGGAAATGATAGAATGGCTAGAACAGTATTTTGCCAAATCTCAGTTTACGTTGTTTATGGTCACTCACGACCGCTATTTTTTAGAACGTGTTTGTACTACAATAATTGAACTTGACCACGGAAAACTATACACTTACAAAGGAAATTATTCATATTATCTAGAAAATAAAGAAGCGAGAATCCAACTTGAGCAAGTTGAAACTGGAAAAGCGAAACAATTGTTCAAAAAAGAACTGGAATGGATGCGACGTCAGCCAAAGGCGAGAACCACCAAATCTAAATCTAGAATTGATGATTTTTCAGATATAAAAAAACGTGCTCATCAACGTAGAAAGGATCATAAAGTTGAATTAGAAATCAATATGGAACGCTTAGGAAGCAAAATTGTAGAGTTCCATAAGGTTTCAAAATCATTTAAAGATTTAGTGATTCTTGACGGATTTGAATATGTATTTAAACGCGGAGAACGGATTGGAATTATAGGAAAAAATGGGACTGGAAAATCAACATTCCTAAACATGTTAACGCATACAACTCTTCCTGATTCTGGTAAAATTATACTAGGTGACACCGTAAAGTTTGGCTATTATACACAAGGCGGAATTAAAGTCAAACCAGGACAAAAAGTGATTGATGTCATTAAAGAGTTTGGTGAATTTATTCCGCTAACTAAAGGTCGTCAAATTAGTGCAAAACAATTATTAGAACGTTTCCTTTTCGACGGAAAAAAACAACACGATTTTGTTGAAAAACTTAGTGGTGGTGAACAAAAACGCTTGTATTTATGTACGGTTTTAATTCAGAATCCTAACTTTTTAATTCTTGATGAACCTACGAACGATTTAGATATTGTCACACTTAATATTCTTGAAGATTTTTTATTAGATTTTCCAGGTTGTCTTTTAGTCGTATCTCACGATCGCTACTTTATGGATAAAATTGTAGATCATTTATTTGTTTTTAAAGGCAATGGAGAAATCCAAGATTTTCCTGGCAATTATTCTGATTATCGCGAGTATGATTCTTTACAACCTTCGGAAAGAAAACCTGAAATCAAAGAAAGTTCTATTTCAGAAGTAAATGACACTCAAAATAAGGCGCAAAAACTGTCGTATAATGAACAGAAAGAGTATAAAAACTTAGAGAGTAAAATCCGTTCATTAGAATTAGATAAAAAAGCTTTGGAAGAAAAATTCACAGATATATCGTTATCTCAAGACAAAATAAGCGAACTATCACAACAACTCCAATCCATAATAAATGATATTGAAGAAAAGGAGATGCGTTGGTTTGAATTATCAGAAAAGTTTGAATCCTAAATAATGTTTCAAATTATTGAATACATAAAGTTCCTATTCAAATCTACCAATCAACATGGTGTACATTCTCCCTTTGTTTATGATTTGGTCACCAAGTGTTTTTATGATAGTACAACATATGAGGAATACTCTAATCTTTCAGAATACCGCAGGTCTTTATTAAAAAACAAACAACAGATCCAAATAACAGACTTAGGAGCAGGATCAAGAGTCTTTAAATCTAATTTGCGATCTATTAAATCTATTGCTAAAACTTCGGGATCACCATTAAAACGAGCACAATTATTATTCAGAGTTGTGCGATATTTCAAACCACAACATACCTTAGAACTTGGAACTTCACTAGGTATTGCAACCCAAGCCATAGCTTTAGGTCATTCAAAAAACCAAATAATGACTATAGAAGGTTGTCCAAATATTACTGAGGTTACGACCCAACAACTTAAGGCATTCAATATTCACAATGTTTCGCTTAAAACAGGAGAATTTGACAAAGTACTTCTTACTTTGGAACCTGATAATTATGATCTTATTTTTCTTGATGGCAATCATAATAAAGGAGCAACTCTGAGTTATTTTAATACACTTATAGACAAAGCTCATAATGATTCTGTCTTTATTTTTGACGATATTCATTGGTCTAAAGATATGGTTGAAGCATGGAACACTATAAAGTCGCATCCAAAAGTTACAATAAGCATAGATACTTTTTTTTGGGGATTTATTTTTTTTAGAAAAGAACAAGCCAAAGAAAATTTTACTATTAGAGTGTAACAAGCGTTAATGTATTGCGTCATATGGAGTGAAATCTGTATCTTGCAGAAGCATCAATTAAAAACCAATTCTAGAATGAGTAACGTCATTGAAATTAAAGGTATTATTCGTGATTTTCAACTCGGTCAAGAGACTGTTCATGTTTTAAAAGGCATTGATTTAGACATCAAACTGGGCGACTATGTCGCTATTATGGGACCTTCTGGCTCAGGTAAATCAACACTTATGAACTTATTAGGATGCTTAGATACACCTACTGCAGGTTCGTATATTCTAAATGGAAATGATGTAAGCCAAATGAGCGATGATGAATTGGCAGAAATCAGAAATACAGAAATTGGTTTCGTTTTCCAAACCTTTAATTTATTGCCTAGAACAACTGCCCTAGATAATGTTGCCTTACCAATGGTTTATGCTGGAGCATCTAAATCTGAGCGTAATAAACGCGCAAGTGAAGTGCTTACAGACGTTGGTTTAGCTGATCGTATGGACCACAAACCGAATCAACTTTCTGGTGGACAACGTCAACGTGTAGCTGTTGGTCGTGCCCTAGTAAACAAACCTTCTATTATTTTAGCAGATGAGCCAACAGGTAACTTAGATTCTAAAACAGGACATGAAATCATGACCCTTTTTGATGAAATCCATAAATCAGGAAACACCGTAATTATGGTAACACATGAAGAAGAAATTGCTGCGCATGCTAGACGAGTAATTAGACTTCGTGATGGCATAATTGAAAGTGATACCATCAATTAATTTTCACCTAAAAACAAATCCAATTAATTCTTTTGCCTTTTCTCTTATTACGTGTTAACTTGCATATATGAAAATTTACACTAAAACTGGAGATAAAGGTACAACTGCCCTTTTTGGAGGCACTCGTGTACCGAAACATCATATACGAATTGAAAGCTACGGAACCGTTGATGAACTCAATTCTCATTTAGGACTTATAAGAGATCAAGACATTAACCAACATTATAAAGAAGTCTTGATGGATATTCAAGACAAACTATTCACCGTTGGTGCCATTTTAGCAACAGATCCTGAAAAAGCTGTTCTTAAAAGTGGTAAAGAACGCTTAAACATTCCTAAAATATCTGAAACGCACATTTCTAAGCTGGAACAAGAAATGGATACCATGAACGAAACTCTGCCTCCTATGACGCACTTCGTTCTACCTGGTGGACATCAGACTGTGTCATTCTGTCACATAGCGCGTTGTGTCTGCAGAAGAGCCGAACGTTTAGCAAGTGCGCTTAACGATTTAGAACCTTTTCAACCCGAAAGTTTGAAATACTTAAACCGACTTTCTGACTACCTATTTGTATTGGCACGAAAGTTGTCTTATGACTTACAAGCCGAAGAAGTAAAATGGATTCCACAAAAAGAATCCTGAAGTACCACTTTGCAGAATAAAGTATCAGTTCTACTAGGCTTAAATGATTGAAAACACAAGTTCTTTAAAATTTTTATTTAATTAATTCACTTTTTTCTTGACTTTATGAACTATAATTTTATTTTTGCAAAAAAATAAATACCATTAAGAAATGTATTGGACATTAGAATTAGCATCTTATTTAAGTGATGCGCCTTGGCCAGCAACGAAAGACGAATTAATTGACTACGCTATTAGAACAGGAGCTCCCTTGGAAGTTGTTGAAAATCTACAAGCAATAGAAGACGAAGGCGACTCTTACGATTCGATTGAAGAAATCTGGTCTGATTATCCAACAGATGAAGATTATCTCTGGAATGAAGACGAGTATTAAAGATAATTGAAATGAAAATTATCTTTTATAGATAAAAAATGTAAAAAAGTCTCATTTAGAGACTTTTTTTGTGCCTTAATCTTTCAGAATAAATAACACAAATCATATCTTTGAGGTCTAACAATTTTGAAGATAAAACGTTGCTCGCAACGTTTCTAAATCATATAAACAAACACCAATGAGTTTTTTAAATTCAGTATTAAAAGTATTTGTAGGAGATAAAGCTAAACAAGATGTTAAAGCACTCTCTCCTATTGTAGAACAAGTTAAGGCATTTGAAAGTGCTCTTGAGCAATTATCGCATGACGAATTGAGAGCTAAGACATCAGAATTTAAAACAAAAATTGCCGAAGCTCGCAAACCACTTCAAGACGAAATTGATCAGTTATTAAAAGATGCTGAGGAAACTGACGATATTGACAAAAGAGAAGATATCTATGAATCAATTGATAAAATTAAAGACGATATCTACGAAGTTACAGAAGGTGTTTTAAACGACATTATGCCTGAAGCTTTCGCAGTGGTAAAAGAAACCGCAAAGCGTTTTGTCCACAATACTGAAATTCCTGTTACAGCAAATGAGTTTGACCGTTTGGTTTCTGGAGATAACGACTATGTAACATTACAAGGCGACCAAGCTATTTGGGCAAATTCTTGGGATGCAGCTGGAAAACCAATCACTTGGGACATGATTCATTATGATGTTCAGTTAATTGGTGGTGCAGCAATGCATCAAGGTAAAATTGCAGAGATGCAAACTGGTGAAGGTAAAACTTTGGTAGCCACACTTCCAGTGTATTTAAATGCTTTGGCTGGAAAAGGTGTTCACTTAGTAACCGTAAATGATTACTTAGCAAAACGTGATAGTGCGTGGATGGCTCCAATTTTCCAATTCCACGGGATGAGTATCGATTGTATTGATTATCACCAACCAAATTCTGAGGCTAGACGAAAAGCCTACAGGGCAGATATTACATATGGAACCAATAACGAATTTGGATTTGACTACTTAAGAGATAATATGGCACATTCACCAGATGATTTGGTTCAACGTCCACATCACTACGCTATTGTCGATGAAGTCGATTCGGTATTAGTCGATGATGCACGTACACCATTAATTATTTCTGGACCAATACCGCAAGGTGATCGTCACGAATTTACAGAGTTAAAACCTAAAGTAGATGATATCGTAAGTGTTCAGAGAAAAGAACTTGTTAGTGTTTTGGCTGAAGCTAAAAAATTAATTGCTGAAGGTGACACTAAAGAAGGTGGCTTCCTTTTATTACGAGCTTACAGAGGTATTCCAAAGAATAAAGCTTTAATTAAATTCTTAAGTGAAGAAGGTATTAAGCAATTACTTCAGAAGACTGAAAACTTCTATATGCAAGATAATAATAGAGAAATGCCGAAAGTTGATGCAGAACTCTACTACGTTATTGAAGAAAAAAATAATCAAGTTGAATTAACCGATAAAGGTGTCGAATATTTGTCTGGTAAAGACAATCCTGATTTCTTCGTCATGCCAGAAATAGGTATGGAAATCTCAAAAATTGAAGCTAAAGGTTTATCAAAAGAGGAAGAAGCTGCTGAAAAAGAAGATCTTTTCAGAGACTTCGGAATCAAATCAGAACGTATCCATACACTTAATCAATTACTGAAAGCTTACGCATTATTCGAAAAGGATATTCAATATGTCGTGATGGAAAATAAAGTCATGATCGTTGATGAGCAAACTGGTCGTATCATGGATGGTCGTCGTTATAGTGATGGTTTACACCAAGCGATTGAAGCCAAAGAAAATGTGAAAATTGAAGATGCAACCCAAACATTTGCGACAGTAACACTTCAGAATTACTTTAGAATGTATCGTAAACTATCCGGTATGACAGGTACAGCGGTTACTGAAGCTGGAGAATTTTGGGAAATCTATAAATTAGATGTGGTTGAAATTCCAACCAACCGACCAATCGCTCGTGATGACAGACAGGATTTAGTTTATAAGACAAAGCGTGAAAAATACAATGCCGTTGTAGATGAAGTTACTAAATTATCACAAGCTGGACGTCCTGTTTTAATTGGTACAACATCTGTAGATATTTCTGAATTATTAGGTAAAATCTTAGCACAACGTAAAGTGCCACACAACGTCTTAAACGCGAAACTTCATAAAAAGGAAGCCGATATTGTTGCTGAAGCTGGACAACCTGGACAGGTAACAATTGCAACAAACATGGCTGGTCGTGGAACAGATATTAAATTATCTGAAGCTGTAAAAGAAGCTGGTGGTTTAGCAATTGTAGGTACAGAACGTCATGATTCTCGTCGTGTTGACAGACAGTTACGAGGTCGTGCTGGACGTCAAGGTGATCCAGGAAGTTCACAGTTTTATGTGTCTTTAGAAGATAATTTAATGCGTCTATTTGGTAGTGAACGTATTGCCAAAATGATGGATAAAATGGGATTAGAAGAAGGTGAAGTCATTCAGCATTCTATGATTTCGAAATCTATTGAACGTGCTCAGAAAAAAGTCGAAGAAAACCAGTTTGGTGTTCGTAAGCGTTTATTAGAATATGATGATGTGATGAATGCTCAGCGTGAAGTCGTTTACAAACGTCGTCGTCATGCCTTGCATGGAGAACGTCTACGTGTAGACTTAGCAAACATGATTTACGATACGTCTGAAGGCATTACTACAACCAATAAAGAAGCTGAAGATTTCAAGAATTTCGAATTTGAGTTGATTAGGTATTTCTCTATGAGTTCACCTATTTCTGAAGCTGAATTTAGTAAAGGAACTGTTCAAGATATTGCTGGAAAAGTGTACAAAGCAGCTTTTGAACATTACAGACAAAAAATGCAACGTAATGCTGAATTAGCATTTCCAGTGATTGAGAATGTGTATTTAAATCAGCGTGATAAATACAAACGTATTGTTGTGCCTTTTACTGATGGCGTAAAGAATTTACAAGTTGTAACAGATCTTGAAAAAGCTTACGAAACCAAAGGAACACAGTTAATCAACGATTTTGAAAAGAACATAACGTTAGCCATTGTTGATGATGCCTGGAAAACGCATTTACGTAAAATGGATGAGTTAAAGCAATCGGTACAGTTAGCTGTTCATGAGCAGAAAGATCCATTATTGATTTATAAGTTTGAAGCCTTTGAATTATTCAAAGAAATGATTGACCAAGTAAATAAGGATGTGATTTCATTCCTATTTAAAGGTGAATTACCAACTGAAACTCAAAACAATATTCAAGAAGCAAAAGCTCGAAAAGAAGAAAAGTTACAAACTCAAAAAGACGAAATCCCAAATATGGATGAACGTGCTGCTCAAAGTAGAGCAGCTGGTGGAAACACTCAGCGTCAGCAAGAAGTTGTAGAAACCATAGTTCGTGACAAGCCAAAAATTGGTCGTAATGACCGTGTGACTATCAAACACGTGATGAGTGGAGAAAACAAAACCGTAAAATACAAACAAGCAGAACCTTTAATCGCTAAAGGCGAATGGGTTTTAATCGAAGACTAACCACTAAGTGGTATTTGATTATTTACTCACTCAAACGAAACTCAGTCGTTTTGTCACACTGAACGCAGTCGAAGTGTCTCACAAATAAAACTGTTATTCCGTTCTTAAAATGGAATCTAAAAATCCTGAACTTAAACGTTCAGGATTTTTTTATTACCTTGAAACCACTAACTAATCACAATTATCATGAAAAATATTCTAGCAACCATAATTGGTTTCGTTGTTGCTTCATTAACCGTTTATGTTTTTGAATCGCTACTTGGTCACAATCTGTTTCCATTACCCGAAGGAGCAAATCCTATGGATATGGAATGGATAAAAAACAACATGGATCAAATTCCGACTGGCGCAAAAATCTTTGTTGTAATCGCACATTTTATGGGCATCGTGCTTGGTATGTTTGTCGCTGGATTAATTTCTAAAACCAGTATGATTCCTGCGTATATTGTTGGTGGATTGATGATAGCTGCAACATTCTTTAACATCTTTATGTTACCAAAAGAGTTATGGTTCACGCTTTCAGATGGCGCATTCGCTTTTATTGGATTCTTGGTTGGAACATCACTAGCCAAAAAGCAGATTAAAAACGAATAGAGCTTTGTCTTATCATTCAATTAAATTGACTAGTTTCATCAAATGAAACCACTCCTCTATTTTGTTATAATTTTGATATTTTTTTCATGCAAAGACGAAAATAAAACTCATGCTCCAATAAAAGTCTTGCATGCTGCATTAGAGTTTCAAATCAACTCAAAATTGGGAGAAGGTGCCTTTTGGAATCATAAAACCAATGAATTGTATTGGATCGATGTTCTAGATCAAAAATTACACATTTATAATCCCGAAACTTATACGAACAGAAGTTTAGAAACACCTTCAAGTATTGGAACTGTTGTACCTTCCGAAGACAAAAATGAAGCTATTATTGCATTACAAGATGGGATTTATATAATGGACACTAGAAATAGCTACACTGAACTTTTAAGTGATGTAGAACGAGATATGCCTGGTAATCGATTTAATGATGGAAAATGTGATCCATCTGGTCGATTTTGGGTAGGATCTATGGCGTTTAGTCAGGAGCAATATGAAGCAAATTTATATATGGTAAATGCCAAAGGTGAAGCTTTACTTAAAAAAGATAGTGTTACCATTTCTAATGGTATTGTTTGGAGCAAAGACCAAAGAACCATGTATTATATTGATACACCTACATCAGAAATAAAAGCCTATGATTATGATGATGCTAAAGGTGATATTTCTAATGAACGTGTAATTGTAAAAATAAATGATTCACTTGGTTTTCCTGATGGAATGGCTATAGATGAACATGATAATCTTTGGGTTGGCATGTGGAATGGCAATGCTGTGCTTCAGTTTGATTCTAAAACTGGTGAGATCTTATCAAAAGTAGAAGTTCCTGCTCATAATGTTACGTCTTGTGCGTTTGGAGGAGACAATTTAGACGTTCTATATATTACAACAGCAAATATTGATATGACTGAAGATGAACAGAAGCGATTCCCATTAGCAGGCTCAATTTTTAAAGTCAAAACCGAAGTTAAAGGTGTAAAAAGTTCGTTTTTTAAGAGTGAATAACAGCTCTAAATTAAAGTTTCAACAACAAATTAGGATCAGGACAATTATCCCTAAAACAATCTAAATCCTGTTTTGAGCACACACCTGGATAATCTCCTACATAATCTTGTAAATCTTTTATAATCTGAAAGTGCAAATGTGGTGGATAATCACCATTAACGGAAGCATCACCTAAAGTTGCGATTTGTTCTCCTTGTTTAAATTCTTGTCCGATTGTAAGATTTTCAATAGAAGTTATACTCAAATGACCATATAAGGTGTAAAAACTCATCCCTTGGATTTTATGTTTTAATATCATAGTCGGACCATAATCGCCAAAATTGGTATTGTTTTTAAAGCTATGTACTACGCTATTTAAAGGCGCATAAATTGGAGCATCAGTAGCTAACCAAAGATCAAGTCCCAAATGAATATTGCGTTCGGTTTCTGGATTCGAATTTTTAAAATACGTACTGCGTTGGTATATGTTTCGTGTTTCGAGGTAACCACCAAATGCAACTTTAGCGCTATTTACATCTATGTGATTATTAATATAAGCTTCTAACTTTTCTGAAGATGATACATCAACTGAGTTAAGTGTTTCATTGGTAACAGATAAATCTAAACAGACATAATCTGACTTAGGAATTGAAGGATGTAAAACGTGAAGTGAACGCTTATTAATCTCGTTTAATAATTGAGAAAACGCTTTTGGAATCATGCGTGTAGTTTTTCTCAAAAGTACTATAATTAGAGAGATCTTTCAGAGAAGTAAGTATGAGATTCCTCCTATTGTCGGAATGACATTTTCTGAGTCTTCAAAAGTTGTCATTCAGAAAGAGGTACGACTGAAGAATCTTTATATATCTTTATTTAGATTCTTCGCTTTGCTTTGAATGACACAGTTATTGTTTTAAAACAACATCACTATACTTGGCATTAAGTACTATAGATTTTACATTATTTTTACCATTTGGATAGTTTTCAATCGTCTTTTTATTCGTCATAACATTGTTTAGTTTAGAACGGTTACCCTTAAAATAAAAGCTATAATCGTTTTGAGGCAATGATAATAAGGCATCGCTATTTTCTAAAACAATATTTAGATTAGTAAACGAATCTGCAACATTAGCAATAGTCAAATCACCAAAACTTCCATCGATAATTGCATTATCTAGAAGGTTATTTAAAATAATATCTGAGGAAATACTACTTAGCATCAAACTCCCGACTGTTTGGATACGTGCATTTTCTACATATTTAATATTAAGTTCTCCTAAACTCCATGTTGCAATATCAATTGGAGAATAGGACACATTGATGGAAGTCTCGCTTCCATCAATGTGATTTGCTACAAATACACCATGTGATATATCTGCTTTCATATTGTTTATTATTGAAGACATTTTTAATTCACCATGTCTAACATTCATTTTTAATTTTGCTTTTTTAGGCATTTTAATTTTTATAGTCTTCTTTACATTATTGCTTCTTAAATGCAACCTAGCCTTATAATTTCGATCCTCATGAGCGTCATGGCGTTTTTCTAAAGCCTTAGCTCTTTCTTCCATACGTTTTTCTCTATCTCTCATACGTTCCTCAATTATAATCGTACGACCTTCCATTTCTTTGCCATACTTTTCAGCCCATTTTTCCATTTTTTCTGCCCATTTATCATCGAATCTAAGTTCAAATTCTTTTCCCCAAGCTTCCATCTTTTCGCCATATTCCTCACCAAAGCGTTCTCCCCATTTTTCCATGTCTTCTTCATAGTTTGAAAAATCTATCTTGGCCATTTCTCTTCCCCAAGCTTTCATTTGCTCGCCAAATTCTTTACCATATTTTTCTTCAAACTCTTTACTCCACTTTTTTAAATACGCCTCACCATCTTTTTCAAAGGCTTCTGTATCAAAACTAACGTTTGTAACACCTTTAGGTAGCTGAGGAATTTCTGGGATTTTAGGAAAACTCTTAGCATTGAGCCTAGCAGTCTCAGGCATTTCTGGTAATTCAGGCATTTCTGGCATCTCTGGCATTTCAGCGAGATTAATTTGCAAACCCTCTAAATCTAAATGCAAATCCTCTAAGTTCAGGTTTAAGCTTCGAAGATTATCCCATGAATTATGAGAACCTTCGGAACTAATTTTTACATAATCTCCTGAACCTTCTACTCGTAAATCCCAAGCTTTAAGGGCCTCCTGAAGTTCTTCTTTTGATAATTTTTCGCCGTTGACAAAGGCTTCAATTTCTAGAGTATTTTTATTCCAGGTATCAACTTCAATCTGAACATAACTTGTGTTTAAATCTATAGTTACATCTTTTGAAACATCAATTTTCTGTGATAATTTTGTTAACTGTTGTTGTGCTGAAACATGTATGGTGAAACAGAAAAACAATAGTAGTAATGTGGTATATTTTGTCTTCATGGTTTTATTTTTAATTTGAAATAGTATTCAATAAAATCTTAAGTGTTTAATTTAACTTCTTCCGAAGCATTTAAATCATGTAATTGTTCTTTTAAGCGATACAATAAATTGAGACGTAGTTTTAAATTATCAATCAAAGCACTAACGGTTAACTCATTAGGTCCATTTTCGGTCAGCTCAATGGAAAGTCGTTTATACTCTTGATTTAATTCGGCGAGTCTTATAACGTAACCATCAAAAAGCTCTTTGTTTTCTGGAGTTTGTTTTATTTTTGATAATTCCAGATTGATATTAGCCAAATAATAATTTTCAACCTTTTTTAAATCTGGAGAAATGTCTCCAAGTGACTTCAATTGGTCTTCATTAGTTTGATTATGTTGTTTTACAATCTGATTCTCAATCGATTTTGGTTGTTGTGTAAACTTATAAGCTCCAAAGGCCAATCCAATTAAAACAACAATACTTGCCGCTATTTGTAACACACTGAAACGTTTTTTGATTGATGTTTCTTCAGGTAAAGCCTCGTCTAACTTTTTAAGAAAGCGTGCTTCATGACCTTCGCTCATTTTTAATTGCGAATTTTTATTGTCATTTTCAAATAGATGTCTAAGATCTTGTGCCATTTTTAATAGGTGTTAAAAGTGCTTTTAATTTTGATTTTCCTCTTGAGAGTTGAGTTCGTGATGCGATTTCTGTAATATTTAAAATTTCAGAAATCTCCTGGTGATCGTAACCTTCTACCAAATACAATAGGACAACATATTGATATTTATCTGGTAACCGTTGGATGGCATCTTTAACCTCATCTACTGTTATTGTATCATCTACTAACCATTCGTTTTCATAACTGGAGTCGACTACTTTTAGGTGCACCTCATCTAATTCTTGCAAATGTTGCTTTTTAGATTTTAAACAGTCAATACATTTATTAATCACGATACGTTTTAACCAAGCTCCAAAAGTAACTTCTGCTTTAAATTGATCTAATTTTGAAAATGCCTTTATAAAAGCTTCCTGAACGATATCTTCAGCTTCCATAGAATCTTTCATAAATCGCATGGCAACAATATACATTCCGTCACAATACTGCTTGTACAACTGCAGTTGAGCAATGCGATTATTTTGCCTACATTTTTCAATAATATTAGATTGTAACATCTAAAACTTCTTTTGGTTTGGTATAGTTCACTTTAAAGACGACACAAAAAACAGAGTGTTGCAAAAATGTTTTACTTTTTTGAAAATATAATAGATATCCTAAAAGTACGTTAAGTTATATTGCGAAGTTATTGATTTACTATTATCTTTATCACCCACTTTGAAATTGAAAATTTATATGAATACGTTTCTTAAACGACTTCTCATTGTTTTGTCCATTGTAGCCATTGGACTTTTTCTTTATTCTACTTTTGTAGAAAATGTTTTTTCTAAGCGTTTAAGTCCGAAAGATACTGTTGAGTTTAAGCTTAACGACTTAAAATTAGAAGTCTTTTATAACAGGCCTTCAAAAAAAGGACGAGACGTTTTTGGTGCATTAGTTCCTTTTGGAAAAGTTTGGCGAACTGGAGCTAATGAAGCGACAACCTTTGAAACTAATAAAAACCTTATGATTGATGGCATTTATGTGCCTTCAGGAAAGTATACAATCTGGACAGTTCCTAACGATAGTATTTGGAAAGTAATGCTCAACACTAAGCAATATGCTTGGGGAGTTGATGAACAAATGCAACCCTTATGGGATCCAAATTACGATCTTTTAGAAATTGATGTTCCTACAGAATCTTTAAATAAAGTCGTAGAGCAATTTACCATTGCATTTGATAATTCTACTGATGACCTAAAGCTCACTATGGCTTGGGACAAAACAAAAATTGCCGTACCTTTATTGGTATTAAAAGACAATAAGGAATAAAGGCATTTGACCAAAGCATCAAAATCTTCGGCATTACAACAAAAAGAAGGTGTTTCTCAATCTGAAATCACTAATGCAAACTCTATTACTAAAATTCAACAAAAGCGTAAAGCAAAACCAACAACTCAGCAATTAATTTCTGAGATTATTGAAGGTAATATTACGGCTTTGAGTAGAGCTATTACTTTAGTTGAAAGTTCTAATCCAAAACATTTAGAGCAAGCAAATGATATTATTAAAGGTTGTCTTGAACATGCAAATGCATCAATACGAATTGGTATAACAGGAGTGCCTGGTGTTGGAAAGAGCACATTTATTGAAGCCTTAGGAATGCATTTAACTTCCATTGGAAAAAAAGTAGCAGTGCTAGCTATTGATCCCAGTAGTAGTTTAAGTAAAGGAAGTATTTTAGGCGACAAGACTAGAATGGAAGACTTGGTAAAAGACGACAATGCATTTATAAGACCTTCACCTTCTGGCAGTTCATTAGGAGGAGTTGCTCGCAAAACTCGTGAAACTATTATTTTATGTGAAGCTGCCGGTTTTGACACTATACTGATTGAAACCGTTGGTGTTGGACAAAGTGAAACTGCAGTTCACAGTATGGTAGATTTCTTTTTGCTGCTGAAATTAGCTGGAGCTGGAGATGAACTTCAAGGCATTAAACGCGGAATAATTGAAATGGCTGATGCCATAGCTATTAATAAAGCAGATGGCGCCAACCTGAAAGCCGCAAAACTTGCTAAAGTAGAATTTAATAGAGCGCTACATTTGTACCCTCAAAAGGCGTCTGAGTGGCAACCAAAAGTAATGTTGTGTAGTGCTTTGAAACAAGAAGGCATTGAAGATCTTTGGACATTAATCGAATCGTTTATCGAGCACTCAAAATCTAACAACTTCTTTGATCATAATAGAAAAGAGCAAAACAAATTCTGGTTATTACAAACTATAGAAGACCGATTAAAGTCTGATTTTTTTAATCAGCCAAAAATTAAAGACGAGCTAAAGTTTCAATTACAATTGATAGAAGATGGAAAAACGACACCTTTTGTAGCTGCTGAATATCTACTTAGTTTGTGAAATCGACTTTATAGTCTAACTTCTTTCAAATCTATATTGAAGATAACTGAAAAGTTTATAGAACAAGAATCCTGAAATGGCACCAAATAGCATTCCGCTTAATACGTCTAAGGGATAATGAACTCCAACATAAATTCTGCTATAACCCATAGCCATAGCCCAAACAACTAAAATATATGGTAAGTATTTATATTTAGAACGTAACATTAAACTTGTAAAAATAGCAACAGCCATTGAATTAGAGGCATGACCTGAAAAATAGCCATGTTTACCACCACAAGAATTTTTAACCAATCTAATAATGTTTTCTATGTCTGGATTATAACATGGTCGTGATCGCATAACCAATACTCTTTTAAACAAATTGGTGATTTGATCTGTAAACGTTATCATCAAAACAATGACTAAAATTGTGATAAGAAACATTTTTATTGTAAGTCGCTTATAGAATAGATATAGTAAAAGTCCATAAAACGGAATCCAATTAAATTTGGTGGTATAAAACATCCAAAAGGCATCCCAGGAATCAGTACCTAATCCGTTTAGGTATACAAATAAATCAATATCAAGTTGTACTAATTCTTCAAACATTAGTCATCGTATCTAGAAACTTCTCTATCGTAAAAATCGGTTGCTGACTGGATAAGATTTTCTGCTTCAGCTTCAATCTCTTTTTGATCATGCTCATCAAACTCTTCAAACCATTCGACCTCATCATCCTCTAGATTGATTATAAATCGAGGAAATTCAGTATGAATAACATAAATCGCATTGGGATGATCTGTATTATCGCCTAGTATGAATTTTGGAAGTTCCATGTGCAAATTATTTAGTCTTAAGTATTAGTTGAATTCAAAATTAACTTTTTCGTAAGATAATTGAACCTAATAAACAATAAAATTGCTGCAACGGTTAATCCTGCTAACAATCCCATCCAAATTCCGAAGCTTCCATAAGCCTCTTCTTTACCTAAAAAATAACTTATCGGAAATCCGATAACCCAATAGGAAATAAATGTAATTATAGTTGGTATTTTAACATCTTGTAATCCTCTTAAAGCTCCTAAAACAACAACCTGAATACCATCGCTCACTTGAAAAATAGCAGCAGCAATCAATAGTTTTGATGCAATATTAACTACTTCGGTATTGTCAATTAAGTTTTCAGCATCTTTATAATCTACATACAATTTAGGCAGTTGATTGTGAAACAAATAGAAAATTATTCCGAAAAAAACAGATAAAATAATAGCCAATAAAAAAATCGAAAATGCAATACGACGCAATTCAAAATAGCGTTGCAATCCTTTTTGATTTCCAACCCTAATCATTGAAGCAACACTTAAACCCATAGCAACCATAAAAGTCATAGATGATAAGTTTAAGGCAATTTGATTTGCAGCTTGCGGATTCTTTCCTAGTAAGCCACTTAACCAAATAGCAGCAGTGAAAATGGCGACTTCAAAAAACATTTGCATCGCACTTGGATAGCCTAAACTAATGACCTTTTTAAACATTAATTTATCTAAAACAAAGAGTTTAATATTGGTTACAAAGGCTCTTGATTTTTCTTTTTTAGTAAGTAACCACCAAAGATGAAACACCATTATTACTCGTGATACTAAGGTTCCATAGGCTGCTCCAACGATACCCATTTCTGGGAAACCAAACTTTCCAAATATGAGTAAATAATTTAAAACTACATTAACAATATTCGCCAAAATAGTTGCGTACATAGGATATCTCGTCATTGAAAGTCCGTCACTAAATTGCTTAAACGCTTGAAAAACTATTAATGGAACTAATGAAAATGCAACAAGATTAAGGTATGGCAATGCAAGTTCAACAACCTCAACAGGTTGTTTCATAAAATACAATAATGGTTTGGCTAAAAAAACCGAAAGAAATAATACAAATCCTAAAATAATACACAAGAATAACCCATGTTTAAAGGAGGATTTTCCTTCCTGAAAATTATTGGCAGCATCTGCTTCGGCAACAAGAGGTGTAATTGCAGTAGAAAACCCAATACCAATAGACATAGCAATAAACATAAAACTATTTCCTAATGAGACAGCCGCTAATTCTGCCGTACCGAGTTGACCAACCATAATATTGTCAACAAACTGTACCAATGTATGACCTAGCATTCCAAGCATTACTGGAGCTGCTAATTTCCAATTAAGTTTAAATTCTTTTGTATAATCTGCTAAAGTCAATACTTTAAATATTTAAGTCAACAAAGGTAAAGTCTTTGTGGACTTATCTAAAGCTAATTGTCATAAATTTGAAAAATTCAAATTACAATAGATTGACAATTATAACGTTATAAACTCAAATTGTTAATAAGTTGAATATTATTTACTTAGTCAAAACATTTGAAAGCATTATTTTTACTACTTGAATACCTTATTTTAGTAGGTTAGGTATTTGGGGTAGAAACTTTTTTAGCTATTATTTTAGAGGGATTTAAAAATTTTGTTGTTAAAAAACGTTTCAGACAAAAAGAGGATTTATTCCTCTTTTTGTTGTTTATAGCCTTCTATTATTTAACAAAAATTTTGATTTACGAATAGCTTCGTTTTGTAAATTATATGCCAAACCTTTATTATGAAATTAATTACGCTCTTATGCTTTTGTTTTATATCATTTGCATATGCTCAAACCACAGACATTAAAACAGTACCATTTGCAGAAGATGCTGTCTCACAGTTTCCTAACGTTAGAGACGTTGCTTTAACAGCTAATGAAAATGAAGTTATTTTTTCAGCCCAAAGTGTTATGGGAGATGTTTCAGCACTAGTTTATATTAGAAAAAATAAAGAAGGTTGGACAACTCCAGAAGTTCTTTCTTTTTCAGGGCAATATTTTGACATTGAACCATACTTTTCTAGGGATGGTCTAACACTATATTTTGCTTCAAACAGACCTTTGAATAATACCTCAACAGAAACTAAAGATTTTGATATTTGGCTGGTCACAAGGACTAATATAAACGAAAAATGGTCTGAGCCTAAAAACTTAGGTGCACCAATAAATACAGAAATGGATGAATTTTATCCAGTAATTACAAATTCAAAAAACATATATTTTACACTTGATAATACATCTTTAAAAAGAAAAGATGACATCTATATGAGCGTCTATAAAGATGGTAATTATACATCTCCAATAGCCTTAGGAGAGGCTATAAACAGTGAAGGTTATGAATTTAACGCATTTATTTCGCCAGATGAATCCTTTTTAATATATACCTGCTACAATAGAAAAGATGGCTATGGTAGTGGTGATCTTTATATTAGTTATAAAAATGAAAATAATGAATGGAGTGAAGCCAAAAACATGGGTAATGCCGTAAATTCTGATAAAATGGATTATTGTCCTTTCGTTGATGTAAATACGCAGAGTTTATACTTTACAAGCAAGCGTAATTCAACACCTAAAAATTTTAATACAAAGATGACAATTGAAGAACTAAAAGATATATTTAACAGTTATGACAATGGTTCTAGTAGATTGTATAAAATGTCAATTCCTGACCTAAAAATAAAAGAATAACACTAAATTTTCTTTCTAGCCATTCTACAAATCTATAACAGGTTGGAATTGGATCTTTAAGGAATGATTTGACCTCAGAATTATTTAACATGAAGTTTTTATTAAATAAAAAGGACGGTTTACGCTTAATTGTTTTTAAGATCCCTTTAAGTCGCATATACTCAATTTCATTAAATTGTTGCGTTTCAATGTCATTAGTCATGGCTAATTGAATTGCCAAATCAGGGAAATTAATTCCCGCAAACTTAGACCCTTCAACACTTCCCCAGAAACGAGCATTAATTTCAATTACTTTATAAGTCTTTGTTTTGGTATCATAACGCAAATCCACATGAGCTACTCCAGACCAATTTAAGGCTTTCATTAGTTGTTTAATGACTAAAAACAACTCTTCATTATGAAAAAACTCAAATCCCAATTGTGGTGCAAACGAGTTATGACCTTTCAAATTTCCTTTTTGAATTGTATGCGTGAGTATTTCTCCATTGAGACAAAGTACACTGCAATCTATATCATAGCCTTCAATAAACTCTTGAATAAATAATTCACTAAAGTCTGAATGTTGTTTTAAAAACGTATCTAACTTCTTTTGATTTTCAAATTTTAGAATACCATCACCTCCTTTTTCATGTAAAGGTTTCATTAATACAGGAAACTGAAGCTTTAGGCCCTTTTCAGAAAACGATTGAAAATCATCGAAATGATTATATTTAGGATGTGGTAAATTATGCGCATTTAAAAAACAACTAAGTTGATGTTTGTTAATAGCTGTTTCGAAATTATTAATTTCAGGTAAAGCAATTACTTTCACCGAATTTGGTAAAAGATGCGTGTAATTAATAAAAAATCTAAACGCCTCCTCAGCAATAGGAATTATAATTGAAATAGAGTTCGTTTCAACTTCTTTAGAAACAATATCTAACCAGTCATTATTAGTTGTTCTTTTGTAATATTTAAAGTACGATGTATGTTTAGAAAATTTTGATGGAGTTCGTTTCTTGTCAGATAAAACATGAAGTTTATAATCGGAATTATCTGACAAACAATTCATAACTGCTAAAGCCCAAGTACTGTTGCCATCAGGTATTAAAACGTGTAACTTAGAAGTCATTAATTGTAGGGATAATTAGTCATTTAATTTTCTCAAATATAACATCTTTTTAATAAAATGGATGATTTGCTTTTTTCTGTGCTTCAGAAAATTCTGCAATCATATCATTAATTATTTGTTCGGCAGGTTTTATGTCATGAATTAATCCAGCGATTTGTCCGATTTCTAATTCGCCATCTTCAAGATCTCCTTCAAACATTCCTCGTTTTGCCCTTGCTCTTCCTAGTAGCGCTTTCAATTCATCAACTGTTGGACTTTTTTTATAGAGTTCTTGTAACTCATTGAAAAATTTATTTTTGATTAGTCTTACAGGAGCCAATTCTTTTAGGGTGAGTTGTGTATCACCTTCTTTTGTCTCTACTACAACATTCTTAAAAGCTTGATGTGAAGACGCCTCTATACTGGCAACAAATCGACTTCCAACCTGAACCGCATCTGCACCTAAAATCATCACAGCTAACATTGTGCTTCCAGTAGCAATTCCTCCTGCTGCAATTAAGGGAATGTTTAATTGCTCTTTTACCATAGGAATTAAAGTTAGTGTTGTCGTTTCCTCTCGACCATTATGACCTCCAGCTTCAAATCCTTCAGCAACAACGGCATCGACACCAGCTTCTTGAGCCTTGAGTGCAAATTTTACACTACTGACCACGTGAACAACCGTAATTCCTCTTTCTTTTAACCATGATGTCCATGTTTTGGGATTTCCAGCAGATGTAAATACAATTTTCACACCTTCTTCGACGATAATATCCATAATATCTTCAATATTAGGATATAACATGGGAACGTTTACACCAAATGGTTTGTCTGTTGCTTTTTTACACTTCTGAATATGTTCTCGCAATACCTCAGGATACATTGAACCAGCACCTATTAAACCAAGAGCACCAGCATTACTTGCAGCCGAAGCTAACCTCCAGCCACTAGCCCAAATCATTCCAGCTTGAATTATTGGGTATTTAATATTAAAAAGTTTGGTAATTCTATTTGCCATTTAAGATTTTATCAGTTTGAATGTTTTCGAACCTTTGTTTGATTCAAAAGACAGCATATACAAACCTGAAGCCATTGAAGACACATCTAATTTAGTTTCAGATTGTGTAATATCTTTTTCTAAAATTAATTTTCCTAAAACATTATATATTTTCAAATTCGTTGGTTCAGAATTTGTCGGAATTTGAATATTAAGACTATGAGTTACTGGATTTGGAAACACTTTGAAGCGCACAAATTCTTCTTCAACAAGTGACAAACCAATATCTAATGCTAGTTCTAAATTGGGAATTCCAAAACCTAAAAAGAAATCTGGTGTATTAAATTGTGATGCAGACATTCTAACATATTGTTTGATTTCTTCATTAGTCGCATTGGGTAATGCTTGCCAAAGCGAGGCTATTCCTCCTGCCATAATAGGAGAACTAAATGATGTCCCGTTGTTATTAATTATAATATTACTTGAATTGACTACTGCTGCTGCTAAACCTCGAGCGACCACATCTGGTTTTTGTGTCGGTTGTGCTGTACTTCCTTGTGAACTAAATGCGGCATAATTACCTTCAAAATCTACAGCTCCTATACTAAAAACACCTGATGCGTCTGCTGGAGCTCCAAGAGTTTGCCAAGGACTACTCCCAGAATTTCCTGCTGAATTTACAACCAGGATTCCTTTTTCATTAGCAATATTTGCACCTTTAGTAATGAAAGCGGTATTCCCGTTCATATCACTTGGTGTATAATTATAATTTTCATTGTCAAATACGCGATAACCTAAAGACGAATTTATAATATGAACTCCTAAACTATCTGCACGTTCGGCAGCTTCAACCCAATAACTTTCTTCTACTGGCATTTCACTAGCAGAATCTTCAGTTCTAAACAAATAATACGACGCATCAGGTGCAGTCCCTACAAATTCATCTTGAATAAAACCAGCCATATCACTCAAAACTCGCGTACCATGTTCGTTTCCTGTAAATTCATATACATTATCATTTCTACCTACAAAGTCATAACCATCTAATAAATCGCCATTATCACGTAGACGCTGAAAAGCTCCCATCGTATTTACATTTGGAAAGCCTGCATCTAAAACGGCAATTACAATACCTTCACCTGTAAAATCCGACAGGTGCAAATGATCTGCACCAATCATTTCAACTTGGTTTAGAGCACTTCCATAGGTGAAATCAATTAAACTCTCTTCTACTTCGAATTTATTATTGTTAAATGCAACTCTTGAATCAGCATTAAGGCTTTTATCTGCAAAATCAATTGAAGCAACAAAATTCAATGCCTCAAGAGCCATGACATCAGCTAGTTCTGATCCAATAACATAAACCGCATTAAACCATTTGGATTTAGCCATAACCGTAATTCCGGTTTGAGCTTTAAGTTGTGTGATGTAATTTTCATTTACTGGAACGTCACGTTCATCGATAGGAATATTGTGACTTGCTTTTCTGTCAATAGCATTTTGAGTTAAAATAGAAATTGGATTGGCTATTGAGTTTGCGACATTTTCTTTGTCTGTTAGATAAACCCAAGCATGTTCTTGCGCAAAAGATATAAATTGAAAAAGCATAAAGCCAATGAGTAATAGTTTCTTCATCTTGCAATTATTTTGGGTAATTTTTTACTGCAATTTAAGAAATAACTCCCGAACCTACTAATTCATCATCTAAATACCAAGCTACAAATTGCCCTTCAGTAATTGCGGATTGCATATTTTCAAATTCAACAAAAAGTCCTTTACTCACTTTATAAATTATTGCATTTTCAAGTGTTTGACGATAACGGATTCTGGCTTTAACAGACATCGATTCGCCAATAGCCAAAGTTAGGTCTTCACGAATCCAATGCAATTCTTCATTCGTTACGAACAAGGTCGTTTTTAATAAACCTGGATGGTTTTTGCCTTGACCAGTATATATTACGTTTTCAACGACATCAGTTTCAATAACGAATAATGGTTCTACCGTTCCTCCAACTCCTAAACCTTTTCGTTGACCTTTTGTAAAATAATGTGCTCCTTGGTGGTTTCCAACTACTGTTCCATCGGTTATAGCGTATTCCACTCGTTTTGCTGAATATTCTAATTGCTTTTCTTTTGAATCAAAACTAGGAGCATTGGTGTGATACGCTTTTAATTGTTTAGGAATCTCAACAATCACACCTTCTTTTGGTTTCAATTTTTGCTGAAGAAACTCAGGCAATCTCACCTTACCAATAAAACACAAGCCTTGAGAATCTTTTTTATCTGCAGTAACCAAATCGAGTTTTGTGGCAATTTCTCTAACTTCTGGCTTTGTTAATTCGCCAATAGGAAACAAGGCTTTTGCCAATTGCTTTTGAGATAATTGACATAAGAAATAAGACTGATCTTTATTTCCATCTGCTCCTGCCAACAATTGATATAGTGCTTTTCCGTTTTTTACAATGGTGCCTTTTCTACAGTAATGACCTGTAGCAACATAGTCTGCTCCAAGTTCAAGTGCAATTTTCATAAATACATCAAACTTGATTTCTCGATTGCAAAGTACATCAGGATTTGGGGTTCTTCCTTTTTTATATTCATCAAACATATAGTCAACGATACGCTCTTTATATTGCTCACTTAAGTCTACAGTTTGAAATGGAATACCAAGTTTATCAGCAACTAGCATAGCATCATTGCTATCGTCAAGCCAAGGACATTCATCGGAAATAGTCACAGAATCATCATGCCAGTTTTTCATAAACAAACCAATCACTTCATAGCCTTGCTCTTTTAATAAGTAAGCAGCAACACTAGAATCAACACCTCCTGAAAGTCCGACAATTACTCTTTTCATATTTATATTCCACGACAGTGGAACTCGTTTTTAATTCTTCGGCAAAATTAAGAAATAAAAATAGCAACGTAAACACCGTTGCTATTGTATATGACTATAGGATAAATAAGTTTTGACTATTGCTTTATCGGATTCTTACTTCGTCTCGTATGATCTTTAGACTCTTTTAGTTGTCCGTTTTCGTAATAATTCCAGACTTTATGTTTTCTACCTTTTTGATATTCGCCTTCTGCTGATTTAATTCCATCAGCATCATAATAGGTTGCCGAACCATGAAGTTCATCATCTTTATACAATAAGTCTTTGAGTAGAATGCCCTTTTCTGAAAACCATTTGGAGGTGCCATCTAACTTACCGTCTTTATAATTAACCATTTCAGCAACTGTTCCATTGGGATAGAACACAATTTTTTCACCTTCTAGATTGCCATTCTCATTGTAGAATTCAGTAGACAAAACCGTCTTAAACTTATTGTGATAATAGGTCCATTTTCCTGTATATAATCTACCATTCATTGTGCCTTCACTAATCAGCTTGCCTTTAGATGACACAAACTTGACTGAAGCCAAGTTATTATCAGGATTAAAAACCTTCACAGCACTCAGCACACTCTTCTTTTTGTTTAAGGTATAAAATTTAAATGTGTCAATTTCCTTACCATGATCAAATTTTCCTTCATAACGCAATTGATCGGTTTTATCAAAGAACTTTTTCCATATACCATGCCGTTTACCATCGTCATCAAATTGATTAACAACCTCTTGTGCAGGCATACTAAAGCCAAGCATTGTTAAAATAAACATAAAAAATAAGTGTCTCATGATATTTTGTTTAATCATTTTGTATTTTTGTTAAACAAAACGATTTGTATTCATAAAGTTAAACAACAAAAACTCAAAAAAATGAAAATTATTTCAAAAACATTAAAAATTTTGCCTTTATTATTATTCGTCTTTGCTTTTCAATCATGTAGCAATGACGATGATAATAATACAACAATCTTGCCACAGCAATTAGATGTTGTAGATACTGCAATTGCAACACCTCAATTATCTAGTTTAGTCGCTGCATTACAAGCAGCAGATGGTGATTTAGTAACGCTTCTTAGAGGAAGTGGTCCTTTTACAGTTTTAGCACCAACAAACGATGCTTTTTCTGCTTTTTTAAATGCTAATGGCTTTACACAATTAAGTGAAGTACCAACAGACGTATTAGCTCAAATTTTACTTAACCATGTTATTTCAGCTGATGTTAGTGCTGCAGATTTAGTTTCTTTATCCGGAGCAGATGGTAAAGGGTATACAAGAACAAATGCAAGTGGTGCAGGAAATGAAAACGTTAGTATTCTGTTTGACACCAATGGTGCATTGCCAAGATTTAATAATACAGCTAGTGTAGTTTCTGCTGATCTTGCAAACATTTCCACATCAAACGGAACAGTACATGTTATCGATGCTGTTTTAGGTTTACCAGATATCGTTGATCATGCTATAAACAATGACAATTTTACTTCATTAACAGGAGCTTTAACATCTGAAAACTTAGTATCTACATTACAAGGCGCTGGTCCATTTACCGTATTTGCTCCTACAAATGATGCATTTGCTGGGTTTACCAATCCAAATGGGAATGCGTTATCAAATATTTTATTAAACCACGTACTTATTGGAACTACTGCTATCTCCACAGGTTTAGCATCAGGTTATGTATCAACTGGAGCTACAAATGCAGATGGTGACGCTTTGAGTTTATATGTTAATGTAGGTGAAAATGGTAGCGTAATGCTAAATGGTTCATCTATGGTAGCTGTTACTGACGTAGTTGGTACAAATGGTGTTATACATGTTGTAGACAATGTCATTGATTTACCATCCATAGCGACATTCGCAACATCAAATGCTGCTTTAGGAAATTTAGTTGCTGCTTTACAATTAGCAGATACAGGATCACCAACAGTGCCATGGATAGGAACTACTTCTGATGTTAGTGCTGGACCATTTACTGTTTTTGCTCCAACAAACGGAGCCTTTGAAGATTTATTAGTAGAATTAGATCCTTCTGGAAGCACAACTTTAGGCGATTTAGATCCAGCTACTGTTGATGCTGTGTTATTAATGCACGTTGCTAGCGGAAACGTTCGTGCAGCAGATTTACCTAGTTTAATGGGAACAATTCCTACTTTAGGTGGTGATTTATCACTAGATGTCAATACATTAACAATTACTGATGGGTTAATGAGAGATATCGGAATCATTGCTGAACTAACAGATATTCAAGCTATGAACGGTGTTGTACACGTTGTAGATACGGTAATTCGTCCTACACCTTAATATAAAAATTTCAATTCAAATTGATTAATAGCAAATTAATTTGACTTGGTTGGTTGGTTGATTGGAAGAGCTTCTAGAATTTCTAGAAGCTCTTTTTTTAATGTCAATTACCAGGACCAGATAGCTTTAAAAAGTTTGATAAATCGTAGTTACAATAATTCCTTTTCCATCTTTTAACTTAATGGATACAGCTTGTTTTTCTTCGACTACTTTAAAATTAAATGGCGAAACTAATACATCTAAACCACTTTGCTTTTTTAGTCTAGTGCCTTGTCCAGAAATAATATCTTTATTAGGTAAAAATTCACCCTCAGGCAAATGCTCAGTTATAATAACATATTTGAAATCAGATAACTTCTTCAATATCTTTTGTACTTCCGAATTTGAAAGATGTTGCAATACTTGTCTTAAAATTGCGCAATCTCCTGACGGCAAAACATCGTTTGCGATATCCAAACACTGAAACTCTAAATTGTCTGCTTTATATTTCTCTTTATTATATGCTATAAGGTCGGCTACTATATCTATTGCAATATATTGCTTTGTATTTTTTACTAACGTCTTGCCAATATTAAAATCTCCACAACCCAAATCACATACTACTAACGGACTTTCAAAAGCGGTTAAAAATCCTTTTAAGGCATCTACATACGGATTTATTATGTCAGGATGATGTGATCCTTCACCAGAATAAAAATCAGAATGATGATCACCCCAAAGTTTCATGGCATAAACCTGTTCCATAGCCTCTTTTGTTGGCCATGGTTTTTTCATGCTTTTATTTTCATTTTTCTTCTTATTCATGAATGGTTTATTCGTCATTAAAAATAAAACTATTCCATAGGAATTCTATACATATATACAATAAAAAAAGCCTCTGGACTCATCCAAAGGCTTTTCATTATAGAATAAACAACACTTACTTTTTACGTTTTTGTTGTGCTTGTTTTTGTTCTTCAGCTTGTGCCATCATATCAGCCATTTTCTTCTGAAACTTGTTCTGTTTTTTAGGCTTTTTCTTATTCACCTGAATTTGCGCGTGAATCTTATCTTCATCCAAAATGTAGTTTTTAATAACTAACATAATTCCTATACTAATTAAGTTTGAAATGAAATAATACAAACTCAATCCAGACGCATATTGATTAAAGAATACTAACATTAATATTGGTGAGAAATAAATCATATACTTCATCATTTTCGCCATATCTGGCATACCTTCTTGCGTAGGTTGTGATGCCATTTGCTGACCAGTAGTCATTTTCATATAAAAGAAAATAGCGATAGCTGCTAATATTGGAAATAAGCTCACGTGATCACCATACATTGGAATACTGAATCCGTTAGGGAAATCATAAATCGAGTCAAAAGATGATAAATCGTCTGCCCAAAGGAAACTCTTTTGTCTTAAATCGAATGCAGTTGGAAAAAACATAAATAAGGCATAGAATACTGGCAGTTGAATTAAACCAGGCAAACATCCAGCTAACGGACTTGCGCCTGCTTTGTTCTGAAGTGCCATTGTTTCCTGTTGCGCCTTCATTTTATTGTCCTTGTACTTTTCCTTAATCGCGTCTAATTCTGGTTTTAAAACACGCATCTTAGCTTGTGATAAGAACTGCTTGTACTGTACAAATGACATCATCAATTTGATTAAAACGGTCATGACAATAATAGCAATTCCGTAAGGCAAGAACGAACTTAGAAATCCGAAAAGTGGAATAAACAACTGCTTATTAATCCATCCGAAAATTCCCCAACCAAATGGAATACTTTCTTCTAAATCGTAATCATATTGCTTAAGAATTTTACTATCTGTTGGTCCAAAATACAATTGAAAATTATTGTTTGCCTCTCCTCCATTAAATGCTAATGGTAATTTTGAAGCAAACTGTTTTGTAAATACAGTATCGATATCCTCATCTGCAACTAAATCGACAGATGAAATAGTCGCTTTTTTAAACGGTTGGTCTGCTACTAAAATTGAGCTAAAAAAGTGTTGTCTGTACGATAACCATCTAGCCTCTTCAATAAGTTCTTCATCATCACCATTTTGGGCAAGTTTACTAATTTTATCACCTTCATGCATGTAGGTTAAACGTGTGTAACGATTTTCGTAAGCAATACTTTCATCATGACGATAGGTTTTCAATCTCCAATCTAAATTGATTTCTTGAGAACTATTAATCACATTATTTAATCCTTTAGATACAATTGAAAAATCAACCATATACTCGCCAGGTTTCAACTCATAACGGTATTCTAAAAATTTGCTTTCTGAAGCTTTTAACCTCATCGTCACAACCGTATTCTCTCCGTTTTTCGTTACCGAAGGCTGAAAATACAGATCTTTGGTATTCAATATTCTGTTGTCTGCTGTTGGAAATGTAATATTGAAATCTTGATTGCCATTCTTAATTAAATGAATTGGCACAGAATCGTAATCGACAAAGCTGCTCAATCTTACTTCTGAAAGAAAACCACCTTTATTACTGAATTTTAAATCTAAAACATCAGTCTGAACCGTTGTATGTGAATCTGTTGCCGAAGACAATGTTGAAGAATATGCAAAAGCTCCTAATTTATTTTTTAAATCTACTAACTGAAGGGAATCGTTTGCAGAATTGTTTGAATAATCTTGGGCTGTAGTGACAACAGTATCTTCAGTAGTTGTTGTAACTGCCGCTTTTTTCTCTGCCTCTACTTGTTCTTGCTTTGCTTTTTCTTCTTCAGCTAATTCTTCTGGTGTTGGCTGATTTTGCCACATCATGTATAATAAGATTCCGAATATAAGAACGAATCCTATGATGGAGTTTAAGTCAAATTTTTTTTCTTCCATATGTCATTTAATTTCTCCTCCTTTTAAAGGAGGAGATTAAGAGGTGGTTAATTACCTTTTAAATTCTTGTTTAATCGCTTCTAATACTAAATCAATCTTCTTAAAAACTTCATCATTACTAAACCTAATGACCTTGTAGCCTAGATTTTGTAATACTTCAGTTCTTTTAAAATCATATTCATTATTAATAAAATTATTGTGAATTACTCCATCAACTTCAATTATTAATTTTTCTGTCGGACAATAAAAGTCCACAATATAGTTATCGATACTGTGTTGCCTTCTAAATTTCCTTGCTTCCAGTTGGCTCTTTCGTAACGATTGCCATAATTTAATTTCAGCTTTGGTTGGATTATTTCTTAATTCTTTTCTGAATTCCTTTAGGTATTTCCTATTATGTAATTCATTATTCAAAATAATATACTTTCAACTTTACTTCAATTCTATTTATAACCACTCTGTCCTTTCGGACATCTCTCCTTTAAAAGGAGAGAACGTTATATTCATAATTCTATTAATTAATCATAATTATGAGTGTGGCATTTTTTAACCACTCCGTCCTTCAGACAAGTTTTTATTTAACAAAAAGCTGTCCACTATTAGTTTTGTGCCATACTGACACTATTTTTATCTGTTTTGAAATTTAGAGCTGCTTTTACAAAGGCCACAAACAAAGGATGTGGATTCGCAACTGTACTCTTATATTCTGGATGATATTGCACACCAACAAACCAATTATGGCTAGGAATTTCTACAATTTCTACCAATCCTGTTTCTTGATTTAGGCCTGTAGCTTTCATGCCAGCATCTTCAATTTGTTGCTTGTAATCATTATTAAATTCGTAACGATGTCTGTGACGCTCTTCAATGTTTTCAGATTGATAGACGTCTTTTGCAATGCTATCTTCTAACAAATGACAATCCCAAGCACCAAGTCGCATCGTTCCTCCTTTGTCTGTAATTGCTTTTTGAGATTCCATTAAATCGATTACAGGATTTGGAGTATTCTCATCCATTTCTGTTGAATTAGCATCTGCCAATTTCAAGACATTTCTAGCATATTCAATGACTGCCATTTGCATGCCTAAGCAAATTCCTAAAAATGGAATATTGTTTTCACGTACAAATCGAACCGCTTCAATTTTACCTTCAATACCACGTTCTCCAAAACCTGGAGCTACTAAAACACCATCTAAATGTTTTAATTTCTTAGCAACCGTTTTTTCTGAAAGCGACTCCGAATGTATGGACTCAATCTTTACTTTCACTTCATTTTCTGCTCCTGCATGAATAAAGGCTTCCAAAATAGATTTATATGAATCTTGAAGTTCTACATACTTTCCAATTAATCCAATCGTCACTTCACCTTTCGGGTTTTTATGACGTGATAAAAACTGGTTCCATTGGGTTAAATCTGGTGCTGCACTTTTTAAAGCTAATTTCTTTAAGACCACTTGATCTAAACCTTGCTCTAGCATTAAATTTGGCACATCGTAAATGGTTGAAGCATCAATAGATTGAATCACTGCTTCCTCACGTACGTTACAAAACTTAGCCAATTTTACGCGTAATTCTTCTGGTAATTCGTGTTCTGTACGACAGACCAAAATATCTGCCATGACTCCACTTTCCATTAAGGTTTTAACAGAGTGTTGCGTTGGTTTCGTTTTTAATTCTCCAGCAGCCGATAAATAAGGCACTAAAGTTAAATGAATCACAATCGCGTTATGTTCACCTAAATCCCATTTTAATTGACGAACCGCTTCTATGTATGGCAATGATTCAATATCACCAACCGTTCCGCCAATTTCGGTAATGACGATATCGTAATCGCCTGTTTGTCCTAAAATTTGCACACGATGTTTAATCTCGTCTGTAATATGAGGAATCACCTGAACGGTTTTCCCTAAAAACTCACCACGACGTTCTTTCTCAATCACACTTTGGTAGATACGACCAGTGGTAACATTATTAGACTGACTTGTAGGTACGTTTAAAAAACGCTCGTAGTGACCAAGGTCTAAATCGGTTTCTGCGCCATCATCTGTGACATAGCACTCGCCATGTTCGTACGGATTTAAGGTTCCTGGATCTACATTAATGTAAGGGTCTAATTTTTGAATGGTCGTCCTGTAACCTTGTGCTTGGAGCAGTTTTGCAAGAGAAGCAGCAATAATGCCTTTTCCAAGTGAGGAAGTAACTCCTCCAGTTACAAAGATGTATTTAGTAGTTGTCATGTTGCGTTGTTAACGCAGGCAAAATTACAAAATTTAAATAGTTATCTAAGCATTGTTTTTAGGTTTAATCGTTAAAATGTAGGTGATGGTTTTTTGAATCTGAAAAACTTGAGAATTTTGGACTAAGTACGTAGTTCTACGTATTGACATTATTATAAATTATATCGACCTTCGCTTTACTTTGGATATACAATATTAAAACGATATTATATCCTATTAGTTGTGCCTCATTAAAAAAACGAATAATTTATGAATGAAATATGTTGTTTAATAAAAAATGAAACAACCGTAGATGATAAGAATTTTTACATCATTCAGGAAAGTGAGTCTAAAAAAGAACATTTAATTCCTATAAATCAAATACATACTTTCAAAAATATAAAACCATTTAAAAAGTACAATTTTTTAAAAGAATATAATACAACTCATAATAAAACTTATCTTTCAATTATCCATCCCGATTTTAAAATCGGACAAGAAAGAGATTTAAAAATAATTGGCTCATTTGAAATTGATGAGAAAACATATTTTGAGTTAGAAAGCGACTACGAAAAACCACTTACAGTTAGAGCATTAAATTGGCAGAATAATCTTCAAAAGGTTAAATGTAAAGTGGTTGGATACAAAAGAGGCAGACCTAGATTAAAAAATATAGAAACTGGTAATAGCGAATGGAACATTGGAGACATAATTCCTTTTACAATTAAAGAATTTAGCCAATTTACAGACAAAAGTGATGATATTATTGATTGTGTTGTTTTAGAAATACCTAATTCAACTGAAACAATTGATATAAGAACACAAAATTGGCAAAATCAAAAAGATTGGTCCTTTAAAAATATTAACTGTAAAGTTATAGGTATTTTGGGTAATGGGTTGCCTAAATTAATTACTTATGATACTAGGCATCCTCATTTTGTTGTTGGAAAAACTTATGAATTTATCGTAACTGGTTTCACAGACAAAACATCTTATAAAGGATTTAATTATAAAGTGATTAACCTAATTGATAAGTTAAATAATTCGTTCGATGTTTTAGCAATTCCTAATCAAGAAAACAAAATCAAAATAGGCGAAACAATTGAATGCAAAATTGATAATATAAATACTAGAATTCAACTAAAACAAGTAAATAGTAAAGACCCATTTTTTTATGAATTTGATGAAATAGTAGAAGACGATTCTCTGAAGAAAAAATATTTCTTAAAACACCTCGAAAAAGATGATGAATATAATTTAAAATTAAAATCACAATATGAGCAAGAAAGTGGCTTTTGGGTTTTCACATATTGTAATTATATTTTAACAAAGATAAAATATGAAGAATCTATAAGAAGAAACTTATCTGAGGTTTTAAAAATTATAGACTTACATACGTTTTTCGAAAATTGGATACTTACAAGTGGTATTTTAAGAGCTATACAAGATGATGATGAAAGAAAATTAACAAAATTAAAAATTCTACAAATAATAGAAAATAACAGTTTAGAAAAAAAAGCTATAAAAGCAATTCTTGACTTCAAAATTCCAGAATTATATGAAAGACAAGTAAATGATACAAATTTCAAAGAAATATATTATTTAATTAAATATTCAGATTTTGAAAACATAAATGAAATAGAACTTTTAAAGTTTTTATCTTCTATAAAATCAACTAAAAACGAGAATAGATATATAATAAAAAGACTTATAAATTACATAAATAGGTCTTTAGAAATATATAAGAACTCTTTAAAACAAGAATATTTTATTTTATCTCAAAATCTGAAATCTGAACAAAAAGAGGAGATAATTAAATATGTAAATTGGATTTACATTCAAATCTATCTTTCTGGTCTTACCGATTTAGTTGTAGAATCCAATATTCTAATATCAAAATTTTATCGATTTAATACCTTATTACTAAATAATAAAGCTGATAGCGAAAAATTACTGCTAAATGCTTTTTATATAATTTCTAATTCAACTAAAAAACATAGCATACCTGTAGTTTTAAAAAATAACAATATTGAAATAACACTTTCTCAATTAGAAGACAATCCCAATAAATTTATTGCTCTAAATTTAGATGAAGAATATTTTAAAACCAAAATAGTTCAAAAACACTACAATGGCTTCAAAGCTACGATTGGAGAAACAGAAGGTTTTTTACCTTTTCAGAACATAACCGATATTAACTTAAAACAAAATAAACAAGAAAGTTTAGAATGGGAAACCAACATTGATATAACGTTATATTGTTCAAAATTTCAATATTTTATTTGCAAGCAATTAGATAAAGAATCTAAAAACTATTATTCAAAAAACCTTAAAAGGGATAAAAAGTTAAATAGAGGTAAAATAATCTATGGTATAGTAAAAAATGTTACAACATTTGATTCAGATAATACTGGTGTTTTCATCTCTACCGAATTTGGAGATGGTTTAATTCATCAAAATGAAATAACTTACAACAAATATGATTATTATGATTTAAATAATATTTTCACGAAAGGAGATAAAATACCACTATATGTATTAGGATATAATAATGAAAATCTAGTTTTAGGATTTAAACAATTAATAGGCACTCGATTTGAAAATGAATATTATGATATCCTAAATAATTACGATATCGATATTACTGAAAACTTAACAGATGAAGAAATTAATTCTGACTTTAGAATTGAACTTGAAAAAGGCTTTATATTCGAACAGTTTGCTTTCTTTAAAGATTCAATTGATGAAAAAATAAAATATATAAAATTTGCAAAGGCATTTTTTTCAAACACAAAAAATGCTAGGTCATATCTTCTAAATATTTACATAGAATATTTTAATAGTATTAAAAAATTAGATAGTTTAACTCAAGATTATACAATTGAAAAATATAACGATTTTAGAAATTTTATAATTAAAATAAAAGACAAGGTTCAGACTAAAACTTTAGAAAACTTTCCTGAATCAAAAAACCTCTTATTTTTTATTGACATACTACATATTTTTAATAGTAAAGATGAAAATGACCTTGAAATAGTTTTTAATTTAGTTCAAAAATCAATTCAAGAGAATGACATTTTGTTAAAAGCGGTTGCAAAAACAGTTCTATCTAATAATTTAATTTTAACAGAAATTGATAAAGATAATGACGATAGCTTAAATGAATATACTTTCAAGAACCTAAAAAGAATTCGAGAATATATTAACCAAGGTGTATTGTCGGTTGAGGAATCGATTGAGGATAAACTTGAGAAAGAACTTAAAGAAAAGAAAGTTTACTGGCAAAAAAGAATCAATGAAGATGAAGGAGAGAAATTAGAATTCAAAGCAACTTTTGTTACACCTATACCAACAAATGACCAAAATAGGATTATTGAAGGTTTAGAAAAGCAATTGAAAAAAGAGCAATCAGAAGAAAATATTAATAAAATTAAGTCCAAAATAGAAGAAGTTAAAGACTTAAGTAAAAATGTAAGAGGGATTGACAAAATCATTATTCATAGTGCTTTAAAAACAATATGTGCTTTTGCTAATACAAACGGAGGAGTTTTATTATTAGGAGTTAGTGATGATAAAAAAATATTTGGTCTCGAACAAGACTATAATTCATTTAAAAAAGACAAAGATAGAGATGGTTTTGGTAAATTTTTCGATTCAATGATTAAAGATTATTTCGGAGATAGCTTCTCTTCAACTTTGCTGGAAAAAGAATTTTTAAAATTTCCAAAAGGAGATATCCTTATTGTGAAAGTTAAAAAAAGTACTGAAGAGGTCTTTTTATTAAAAAATGAAAAAGGTACAACTGAAGAAAGTATATATGTTAGAAATTTAAGTTCTTCAAACAAGCTAAAAGGTGTGGAACTTTCTAAATTTATTAAGAGTAAATATAGGGAACAAATAATGAATAATACTGAAATAAAATAACGAGGCACAACAACGTGTATAACCAATTGCTTGGTCTGTGTGTACTCGGAAAATCCTACGGATTTTCCTCTGGTTCCTTTTCTATTTACTAACTTAGTTCCAGCCAACGCTACTACTCATCCACGAACACGTTAAGCGCAACTAAAAACCCTCACCTAGGATACCGCTTCTGAATATCACGAATTAAATACTCCAAACCATTCAGTTTAAGTTCATACACTTGCGTTAGCATATCACCTAATTTCCCTTTTGGGAAGCCTTTGTTGTGATACCAAACGATGTAATATTCTGGCAAGTCAATGAGGTATCTGCCTTCGTATTTGCCAAATGGCATTTTGGTATGTGCGAGTTTGATTAAAAATTGAGGATCGGGTTGGAGCATGGTTTTTATTACAGGGTACTAAAATAAGTTTTTTGAGTGAGATTTCTCGTTGCTCATACTTCGCTCTGTCGAAATGACAATGCCGTTTGTCATTCAGAACGAATGCAATGAAGTGAAGAATCTCATAGATTATTTACTACATTTGTGATATGAAGACAAAAGGTTCTCATAATTATTATGTATACATATTAACAAATAAAAACGTTTTATATACTGGCGTTACTAGTAACCTGAAAGAACGATTATATTTTCATAATAATCCGCTTCCATTTTCAAAAGCTTTTAGCACAAAATACAAGTGCTTTTATCTAGTTTACCACGAACATTTTTTTGAAATTAAAAGTGCAATCAGAAGAGAGAAACAAATTAAAGGGTTTAGTCGATTGAAAAAAAACAAATAATATCGAAATTTAATCCCGAATGGCGTTTTTTAAATGATACTATCTAATTCTTGAGATTCTTCAATCGCTAGACTCCTTCTGAATGACCGTACAATGTAGTGACGAATCTCAAAACTAGCAGATTCTTCATTCGCTTTGCTCCTTCTGAATGACAAATGTGATTTTTTGAAGTCCTTATTCAGATTTGTACGCCTCAAACTTCTTTAAGTTTTCAGTCACATAAGCAGCCCATTTGGCTTGCTCTTCTTTATTAATAGAATTCTGGCTTTGAGTATCGTATTGATGTTGCATCTCAGCCAATTCTTGATTCACTGTTTTATGAAGTGCTTGTAATTGTGATTTGATGCTTTGTGAGACGTTTAATTGTGCTATTCTATAACGAAAAATGCGCACGTATAATTCGGTAATATCAAAATGCAATTGCTCGTGCGCTAAAATATGATCATTACAACGGTCGGCAATAAACCAAGAATCTTCAGGGTAAAAATGGGCATAAACTTCAGTATCAAATTCGGTGATGCGATCATTTGTTTTACTTACCGAATATGAAAATGTAATTCCCGAAGCAGTCACAGCAGCTGCATCAGATTCGTTGTGTTTTGGACCTTTAAAATCTGACCATGTTAATTTATTGGCTTCCGTCCATGCAATGGTTTCACCATCAGTTCCTGAGATGAAAACACTTAAAGCGACAAGTAATAAAAATCTAATTATCATTTGGTCCAGTTAAACGTGATATCCTTTTTGATATCTGGATGTAAACTGTAATGTACAGGACAAGTATTTCCAGTGCGTTCTAAAATTTTACGAGTTTTAGTATTTGCTTCAAACGGCAACTCTAAAACCACTTCAATCTTCGAAATCCGTCTTGGATCGCTCGCCATCGTTTTGGTAACATGTGCTGTTGTGCCAGTCATGTCAACTCCCATATCGCGTGCTTTAATTCCCATAACGGTGATCATACAACTCGCTAATCCTGTAGCAACAGTATCTGTAGGTGAGAACGCTTCTCCTTTACCATTATTGTCTGTTGGTGCATCTGTATAGAACGAATTATCAGATTTGAGATGTGTGCTTTCGGTTCTTAAATCACCTAAATAGGTTACTTTTGAAGTCATTCTTTTGCTTCTACAATCGTTAAATCATCATACTTCACAATGTAAACCGCTTCATTGTAATAACCACCAAATAACTTCTTTGAGTATCTGAATTTATTTTCGACGTATTCGGTTTCAATTTCGCTAGAAGACGCTGTGTACAAATCATCTTCAGAAGCCAAACGCAATAATAAATCTAAGGTTAAATCGAAACCACGAACGGCATACTTGTTCGGACTTACATTATAGGTATTCATGTATTTCTTCACGAAGCTATTTCTAGATTCTACAGCAATCGTCATATTTACTGAAGGATAATGAAACTTCAAATTAGACAAATGGTAGTTAGAAATTTCTTTACCTTCAAAAGCTTTATTCATATTGGTTGTCATTAGAATAATTTCTTGGTCGTCCATATTTAAACCATTAATCATACTAATCACATTAGATGCGAAACCTTCATTATCAGTTTCTAAAAACACAATATTAGTTCCGGTTTTAAATACATTTTCTAAATCTTGTTGGTATATAAAATAGGCTTCTTGTTTTTTCTTATTTTTTCTTGAATAGATTTGTTTCGCTGAAGGAAATTCCGTTTTCAACTTATCACTAATCCTTTTATGCTTTGAATCTGAAATGATCACCATATGTCTCGGAAAGGAATCTTTCTTCACAAAATTGATAATCGATTGCTCTAACAAGTCATCTGTCGGAATGGTTTGAAACACATTAGAATGCAAATTTTTAGGCATTGTTAAAGGTGATAGCACAGGAACATTATCAGACTTTAATTGTGCAGCAACGCGATCTAGATTTGTTGGCATTAACGGACCAATAACAGCATTGTAATCTGAAAAATCGTTGGCTTCTAATATTTTTGAAATCTCAGCTATTTGGTTTCTAGTATCAATAACTTTCAAGTTGGTAGAAATTCCTAATTGTTTAGCTGAATCTAGGGCCATCAATACACCAGAGTGAAAATCTAAGGATACAGATAACAAGCCATTAGTTCGAATCATCTTTTTAGCCTCTTGCACAGAATCGACATCCACCTTATTTAAGCTGAACGGCAACATTAACGCAATTCGTTTGGTGCTTAAATTTTTAAGGTTATCCGATAAGTTAGTATTTGCAACATCCTTAATAATGTTTGTAGTTTTAATATTTCCAGGTACTTTTAAAACCATTCCTAATTTTAATCCACCTTCTTTTAGTTCAGGATTTAAGGCTTCTAATTCGTCTTGAGTTACACCTAACTTCCTATTCAAAGCCATGTAACCTTCACTCTTTAAAACGGTGTAATAGTTGAAGTCTTCCTCTACTGCTTTCTCTTCGTTATTGCTAATATTTGGCACGTTGAGTTCGTCACCAGGTTGCAAAACGTCATTCATATTTGGGTTTAAAGCCACTAATTCTGGTACTGTAATACCGAATTTATAAGCCACTCGCCATTTACCTTCTTTAGGCGCAACTACATATTTTTTAATGGTATTGCTATATGTTTTATTACTAACAATAGTCTTAAACCTTGGAATTCTAATCTTATCACCTTTTCTTAAATTCTCTGAATACAAAGAGGTATTTGCTTTTTTAATGTCTTCTACGGTAATCCCATACTTTTGAGAAATACTAAAAAGTGTTTCTTTACGTCTCACTTTATGGCTTTTATAACCAATAAGTTCAACAGTATCGTCAGGAATGGTTTCGTTTTTAACACGAGAGGTTGGAATAATCAAAACCGTATCTGGTTTTAAATCTTTTTTCGCATCAGGATTAAGTGCAAATATATCAAAAGGTGTCACTAAATATTGCTTGGCAATTTGCTCAATAGTTTCGCCTGCTTTGACTTTGTGTGTTTTGTAATCTTGAGCTGTTGCAGAAAAACTGCAAAGCAAAATAACAAGGATGATTAAGAGTTTTTTCATTCAAAAAAATATTTTATGTACTGCATGTTTTTTATTTTGAAACAAATTCAGTGCATAAGTCACAAAATTTTATTCCCATTCAATGGTTGCTGGTGGTTTTGAACTAATATCGTACACTACTCTATTAACGCCTTTCACCTTATTTATTATCTCGTTAGAGGTTTTCTGTAAAAATTCATACGGAAGATTTACCCAATCTGCCGTCATTCCATCTGTACTTTCAACAGCTCTTAAAGCGACACATTTTTCGTAGGTTCGTTCATCTCCCATTACACCTACACTATTTACAGGCAATAAAATTGCTCCTGCTTGCCATACTTTATCGTATAAATTCCAAGATTTCAAGTTATTTATAAAAACAGCATCTACCTCTTGTAATATACGTACTTTCTCACGAGTTAGATCACCAAGAATACGAATTGCTAATCCAGGACCTGGAAATGGATGTCGACCCAATAACTGTGAATCCATATTCATAGAAGCACCAACACGTCTTACCTCATCTTTAAATAAAGTTTTTAGTGGTTCAACAATTTTAAGTTTCATAAAGTCTGGTAATCCTCCAACATTATGATGACTTTTAATCGTTGCACTTGGACCTCCAGTTGCTGAAACACTTTCGATAACATCTGGATAAATTGTGCCTTGTGCCAACCATTTTACATCTTGAATTCGATGAGCTTCATCATCAAAAACCTCAATGAACACGCGACCTATCGTTTTTCGTTTTTCTTCAGGATCGCTCTTTCCAGCCAAAGCATCCAAAAAGCGTGCCGAAGCATCTACACCTTTAACATTGAATCCCATGCCTTCATATTGATGTAATACATCTTCAAATTCATTTTTACGCAGTAATCCGTTGTTTACAAATATGCAATACAAATTTTTACCAATCGCTTTATGCAATAACATAGCAGCTACCGACGAGTCTACACCTCCAGACAAGCCTAAAACGACTTTATCATTTCCTATTTGAGCTTTAAGGCTATCAACAGTTTCTTCAACAAAGGATTGTGGTGTCCAATCTTGTTCAACTTTAGCAATTTTGATTAAGAAATTATGTAATAATTGGTGACCATCGGTCGTGTGATAAACCTCAGGATGAAACTGGATGGCATAGGTGTCTTCACCTTCAATTTTATAAGCGGTATTTTCGACATCACTTGTACTTGCTAATAAAACACCTCCTGTTGGCAGTTCTTTTATGGTATCGCTATGACTCATCCACACTTGGCTTCCTTCGTGAATGTTCTCAAAGAAGTCTTCATCAGCTTTTATAAAGCCTAAATTGGCTCGTCCATATTCTCTTGTGTTCGATTCGGCAACTTTTCCGCCTGAAAAATGAGCTAAATATTGCGCACCATAACAAACGGCTAACATTGGTTTTTTTCCACGAATACCAGATAAATCTGGATGCAGCACATCTTCTCCTCTAACAGAGTTTGGGCTACCAGATAAAATCACAGCTTTAAAACTGTCAGAATCGTTTGGAATTTTGTTATACGGATGAATTTCGCAGTAGATGTTTAACTCTCTTACACGACGTGCTATAAGCTGTGTGTATTGAGATCCGAAATCTAAAATAAGGACTTTGTTGTGTTGCATGTGCAAAAGTAATAATTGATTTTAGATTGACGATTTAGAGTTTGTGATTTTTTAAATATTTTTTTAACAATGTTAAACATTAGTAAATTCCATCATCTTAGCCAATGTCCCCTTTTTGTCCTACCCCAAAACTTTAAAATTTATACGTTTTAGTACTATATTTATAATCTTAACGAAAGTGATATACAACAAATTATGAAATACGTTACTGTTTTACTGTTTTTAATTATTTCAACTTGCCTTACGGCACAGCAAACCAAACTTATAGATAGTTTAAAATTAGAGCTTAAAAACAGTAGAACTAATGATTCGGTTAGAGTTAAAATTTTAGCTCAACTTCATGAAAAATTAATGTTTTCAAAACCAGAAGAAGCTAAAGCTTACGCCTTGGAAGAATTGGAGATTTCAAAACATACAGGTTACAAAAAAGGCATTGCAACAGGATATATGCATATTGGCGACTATTATGGCAATAGAAATGAAAATGATTCTGCATTACATTATTACACCTTAGCAAAAAACCAATTTAAAGACTTAAAAAGCACTAGAGGTCTTATTTTTACAAATCATTCATTGTCAACAATTATGTCATCTAAAGGTGATTTAGACGATGCGATAGCAGTAACAGAAGAAACATTAAATATAATTAGAAAACATGAACCAGAAGGAGATTTGAAAACCAAATTTATTGGTGCCCAACATAACAGTCTTGCAAATATTTATATAGAAAAAGGGAGTTATAAAAGAGCATTAACAGAAGCATTTAAAGCTTTAAAATGTTTTAATGACATCAACCATCAATCTAGAAAAGCAGATGTTTTAAAACAAATTGGAGATATTGAATCTGGTTTAGAAAATCACAAGGACGCAATTAGGTACTTTAAGCAAGCCATTGAAGTTTATAAACAACTAGGAGAACAAATGTATTTAGCGTATGCATATAATTCACTAGGTATTAGTTATCAAGATTTAGAAGATTACAAAAACGCTAAAATTTCTTACAAATTAGCTAAAGATTACGCAACAGAAGTTGAAGATAAAATGTCTTTATCCAATGTCTTACATAATTTGGCTGAATTAGACATAATAGATAAAAATTACCCTAACGCAACCCAGTTATTAAATGAGGCAAAAAACATAGCCGAAGAAGAAGATCTACAACTAAGTTTAGCCAATGCCTATGATGGATTATCACAAATTGATTATCATTCAAATAATTTCACGGAAGCTTTAAATCAAAATAGTAAAGCTATTGAACTTTCAAAGAAAAATGGCGTATTACCACATTTACAAATTCTTTACAATTTTCGATCTGAAATATTACAAAAGTTAAATCAAAACAAAGACGCTATTTTTTATCTAAAAGCATCACAAAAAATCAATGACAGTTTATTGTCAAGCAAAAAAATCGAACAAATAGAAGAGCTGAAAACAATTTATGAAATTGAGAAAAAAGAGCAAGAAATAAAAAATCAGAAAAATGAAATTGAACTCCTAACGATTACAAGCAAAGTAAATAGGTTACAACGTTTACTTTTAGCACTAGGATTATTTATTGCCTTAATTGCAGTATATGCCTTTTATCAAAGAAATAAGCGCAACAAACTAGGCAAAGAAAAAGCTGAAGCTGAAGCTGAATACAAAACCAAAGAACTCACAACACATGCACTTCATTTGGCAAAAAAGAATGAGGTTTTAAATGATTTGAAACAAAAAGCCAAGGTTTTAAGAGCAGATGCCAATGCAGATCCTGGATATCAAATGTTGATACAAACCATTAATTTTGATTTGCAAGATGATAACAATTGGGAAAATTTCAGCAAGTACTTTGAACAAGTCCATAGAGGTTTTAACACAAAAGCTCAAGAACAATTCCCTCAAATTACCTCTAACGATTTACGCTTAATGGCATTGATGAAAATGAATTTAACTTCCAAAGAAATTGCCAATATCCTAAATATTTCTAATGATGGCATAAAAAAAGCTCGTTATAGACTTCGTAAAAAACTAAGCCTATCTACTAAAGACTCTTTACAAGAATTTATATTAGCGCTTTAATTAAAGCTCTATTACATCTAAAACGTGCAATTAAATAATGCTTTGACTTCAAAATAAATAGGCTCTACAAGCCTAATATTTATGTAAGCTTTTCAAAAGAATTAAAGACACTTCGTTTTATTACTCGTAAAACTTAAAAAGGGTTTGACATTTAACTTTAAAGTATACATCAAGTGATTTGATATAAAAGATTTATAACACAATAAATTGATGAACACCAGACTCCGAAGAATTACCTGCTGAATCTATTGTTATCACGTTCCAATAATAAATCGTACCAGAAAGTACTGGAACAGTGGTTTGATTTGATATCAGCCCACTTTCAAGTACATCTGGAGAACTGTCTGTACCAAAATATACATCGTAAGCTATAATATCATTATCTACGTCGCTTCCACTCCACTCCAAGGTCACCGAATTTGTTGCTGGTACACTTTGTGCCATAGCTGGCGATACAATTTCTGCTGGAAAAGGTGCGTAATTTTGTACACCTGGTCCTGCATTATAAAAATTCCAAATGGCACTCTTTTTAATGTCGTTATCGTGTACGTATTCAACAAACCATCTAAAAGCAGCAGCACGTTGTATCGTAACTGGAATTACATAATCTTCTGTTGTGTATTGAGTAATAGTATTAGTCTCTAAATGTTCTAGTGTAAGTGTATAAATTTGAGCATTGGTATTAGATTCCCATTCAAAATATACCGTACTTTCGGTTGGCGTTAAGTCTGTACCTTCATTACACAACGCATCTTGAGCCGGAAAAACCAAGCCCACACCATTGGGTTCATCTTGGTTTCCTATGCCGCTTCCATTTTCGGGATCACCATCTGAAGCGTTGTTACACGCCTGGCAAATTAACACTATAACAACAAAGTTTATGATTTTTTTTAAAGGGTTCATTCTTTAATAATTTTATAGGTTGATATCGTTTCAGCTTCTATTTTCAAAATATACATGCCATTAGCTAAATGACTTGTATCTATTTGATTTGTATGATTGGAGTTGGTTATTTTTTTCTGAAACATGAGTTGTCCAAAAACCGAATACATACGTATTGTCAGATGGTCTTGGTTGGCTGTGCTGCTAATATTAATCTTATTATTAAAAGGGTTTGGAAATACCACAAATGCTTCGTTTAAAACTATTTGCTCTTCATAAACTCCTTGACACTCTTGGTCTGTACTTACTTTTAATTGGTTAACACCTTGTTGTAAATTAAGTGTAAATGATGTGTTGTGAGTTGTAAATATGTCGCCATTAAGCTCAATATAATAGATATTACCACCAGATAGTTCTAAAGCCAATTGATTGCTAGATGCCATTCTGCTTGCAAATACACTAAGAGGATTTGGTTCTGTAATAACTACTGTGTAACAGCTCTCATAATCTGGCCATTCTTCTATAGTGATACACATTTGGTAGGTATCTGCCAACAAGTTAAATATATCTACATCGTTTGTAAAATTATAGGCTTGATTAAAGACTTCTCCTGTACCATCAAAAATGATAGTTCCAGTTAGATTGACAGTATAATTATAAAGGTCCTGTGCTACTATGGTTATTTTTCCGTTATTGCTGTTTAAACAGGTTTCTCCAGTAATACTAACTGTAAAATTATCGTTTGGTAAATTTGGAAAAGCACAGCCTGATAAATCTACGACAGAGCCAAATGGTGTGTTTGGACACAAATCGTCTTCGTTTGGAACGCCGTCATTATCAGCATCTTCACAAATGGTTTGATAGCTTGCCGAATCATCTTTAAACCAACTATCGTAATTACCATCATTGTTTTCGATAACTGCAACTGGATCATCTACCAAAATACAGCCTAGACTTGGATTCTCTGTTGCATTAAAAATAAGCAAGTTTTCGTTATTGCCATTTTGAATGTTTAATTGGTCTAAAATTAAGGCATTGGCTTGACAGAAGAGTGTTTTTAAACTCGTGTTTTGTGTTAGGTTTAGATTAGCGATTTGGTTTGAAGCACAATTCAAATCTTCCAAGTATTGTAGTGTATCAACATTAAAATTTACGATGTTGTTACTCGACACATCAACATCTTCAAGATTAGTGTTAACCTCTAAATTGATTTGTGTTAATTGATTATTAGAAAGGTTTAAATTTATTAAATTAGTCAACAATGACACATCTACTGTTGTTAATTCATTGTTTGAAAGATTAAGGTTAACGAGTAATAAATTATTACTCAAATCTACGGTAGACATTGCGTTATTGGCAACATTCAAATTGGTTAAACTTACAAAATCCTCAATACCTGTCAAATCAGCAATATTAAGCGCGTTGAGGTTTAAAAAAGCAACATTTTCAATAGATGTTGTTACAACATAATCGTCTAATGCTCCAGAATCGTATCCTAAATCGATTAAAACCTGTTCAAAATTATCATCTGGAACAAAGGTTTGACCAAAAAAGCAATTCACCGAAAGTTGTGTTGGTCCATCAAATGTCCAAGATGCACCAGATGGAATACTTCCAGTATCTGTTTCTATGCATAACAAATCTGGATTATTGGAAGCATTGAAATTTGCCAATATTGAATTTTGTCCATTCTTGATATTGAGAATTTGTAAGGCGTTTGACTCACAACTGATACTAGTTAGCATTTGATTTTGTTGAAAATCCAGTTCTGAAATTTGATTCGCATCACAATTAAAATCTTGAAGAGACAGCACATCATTTGGAGAAAAAGCCACAAACGCATTATTTGAAATATCTAAAACTTCAAGATTGACATTGGTACTTAACTCTAAATCGCTAATTGTATTATTAGCACAGTTCAGTGTTGTTAAAGCCAGATTATTTGAAACCTCAACATTAGTTAGCATATTGTTTGAACAATCTAGAACCATCAAATTGCTATTGGCATTAATATCAATTTCGCTTAACGCATTATTAGAGCAATCTAAAGTCTCTAAAGCTGAAAAATCTTCGATTCCTGTTAGGTCTTCAATACCATATCCAATGACATTAAGATTAGTTACGGTCTCAATAGTTGCAGTTAGCACATAGTCATTTAAAGGTGCAGTGTCGTAACCCAAATCGATTAAGGCTTGTTCAAAATTATCATCAGGCACAAAAGTTTCACCAAAATTGCAATTTTCATTGTAGGTTGTCGCCTCATCTTTAACCCAATTAGGACCAATTGTATTGGCATCATCGACTTGAATACAATCCAGATTTGGATTTCCAACGGCATTAAAATTAGCAATATCAGTATTGATTCCGTTTTGAAGATTTATAAAGCTAAACAGATTGTTTGATACATTTATTGAGATTGTTTCTGGACAATATTCTGTTTGATTAACTTGAAATACACAAGCATTTAATGCCATTGTAGCTAAGTTTAATTCACCTTCTAGTTGATTATTGCTTGCATTGAGCGTTTTTAATGTTCCTAAATCGTTAGGCAAGATTAAACCTGTTAGCAGGTTTGAACTCATATCCACTACAATTAAATTGCTATTTGCACTCAGGTCTAATGTACTTAATTCATTATTTGAAGATGACACATATTTCAATACTGTGTTTGTATTTAAGTCAAGCTGAGTTAACGCATTGAAATCACAATTTAGATTTTCTAATATCAGATTAGATGTTAGATTTAGATCTGTTAAACTGTTTTGAGATAGTAAAACTTCAATTAAATTATTATTATTAGAAAGGTTTAAGGTTTCTATTTGATTATTACTAGCCGATAAAAATTCTAAATCTGTATTTGAAGCAATATTGAGTTGTGTGAGTTGGTTCGAATTACAATTTAGTGTTAGCAAGCCTTGGTAATTTGCAATCAACAAATCTGAAAGATCATTGTTAATACAACTCAAATTTGTTAAGCTTGTATTGTTTGCTCCAACAGTAGTTAAATTATCGATTTGATTACTATTGCAGTTGAGGTCTTCTAAAACAAGATTTGTACTAATGTCTAAATTTTCTAGATTATTATTAGAGCAGTTTAAAACCCTTAAATTGGTATTGTTATCGACATTTAGAACATTTAGATTGTTATCTGCACAATCTAAAATTTCGAGATTCGTATTTTGTGACGTATTAAGGTTGTTTAAGTTATTTCCTGTACAATAAAGCTCTTTTAAGTTTGGAGTTCCAGTAGTGTTGAACAAACCAATGGTATCGTTAATATCATTCGTTACTAAATAGTTTGAACTACAATCTAAACGTTCTAAGAATAACATGTTGCTTACATCAAGAGTATTGAGGTAATTTCCACTACAATTAAGTTCAACCAAAGACTTAAAATCCTGAATTCCTGTTAAGTCTGTGATACTTGCATTACTGACATCTAATGCTGAAACATGCTCAATATTAGAGGTTAAGACTTGAGCATCTATAGTATCGTCAAGACCTAAATCTATTAGTTTTTGCTCGAAAAACACATCTGGTATTAGTGTAAATCGATTCGTTTCACAATTGCTATTGTAAGTTGCAAACGCATCTTTTTGCCAAGCAGCAGGAATGTTTCCAACAATAGCATCGTCAACATTAATACAGTATAAATTTGGATTGTTTGTCGCATTAAAATTAGTCAATGTAGCATTTGCTCCATTTTTAATATTTAGAGTCAATAATGCATTGTCGTTACAACGTAAAGTTGAAAGTGCAACGTTTGTTGTTACATCTAAGTTTTCAATATTATTTTGCGAACAGTTTAAACTTACCAAAGCTATATTATTACTTAGATCTATACTTGATAAGACATTAGCATTACAATTCAAATTTTGCAAGGCTACAAAATCCTGAATTCCTGTTAAATCTGCTATATTAAGATTAGAGACATCCAAAATCGTCAACGTGTTGATGTCTGCTGTCGGCACAAAATTGTTAAGTGTATTGTCAGAATCTATACCTTGATTAATTAAAGCTTGCTCAAAATTATCGTCTGGAACGTAAGTACCACAACTCAAATTATAAGTCGCAGCTGCATCTTTTTGCCAATTTGCAGCTGCATTTGCAAAAGCAACATCATCAACCTCAATGCAAAACAGATTGGTATTGTTTGTTGCATTAAAAGATGTGATTGTTGCATTATTTCCATTATTGATTTGAAGCGAAAACAAATTATTATCATTACACAAGACATTAGCCAATGAAGTATTTGCAGTGATGCTCAACGTTTCTATTTGATTGAACGAGCAATCTAAATTGCTTAACAAAACGTTGGCATTTAAGTCTAACTGCGTAAGTGAATTATTGGAGCAGTTTACATCTGTTATTGCACTATTATTGGCGATGTCTAAATTTTGGATGGTATTGTTGCTACAATCTAAAGCAGTAATATTCAAATTTTCATTGAGATCTAAAGCAGATAAATTATTGTTGGCAACATTTAATTGCTGGATTGCAAGGTTGGCTGATACATCTATATTTTCAATAGCATTTGCACTACAATCTAAATTTTCTAGAGCAATAAAATCTTCAATTCCTATCAAACTGGATATGAATACATTAGAAACGTCTAAATTTGTTAGCGCATCAATATTTGTAGTTAACACCAAATTATCGAGAACGTCATCATGTCCTAAATCAATTAAAGTCTGTTCAAAATTATCATCTGGAACATAGGTGTAAATATCTGCGCAAGTAGCTTCACTGTAATAGGTCCAATCATCTTTTAACCAACCCGTTGGAACCGTAAAATTATTATCGATTTGAATACAAAACAAGTCTGGGTTTTGGGTAGCATTTAAAGAAGCAAACAAATCGTTATAACCATTGGCAACAATCAAGGAGGTCAATTGATTTCTAGAAACATTTACTGAACCTGAATCTTGACAAATAGTAACCGGATCAGTTTGTGGATCTGGACAAACTACCGAATTCATATTACTTAAATCTAGTTGAGACAAAACATTATCTGAAGCGTCTAGGTTTCTTAAAAAACTGAGTGCTGAAACGTCTAACGTTGAAATTTGATTTGATGCACAGAACAGGTTTTCTAAATTAGAATTATTAAATACAACTAACTCTCCAACAATTCTATTGTTTGAAACATTTAGAGAGGTTAAATCCATATTATTTGAAACATCGACAATAGAAATTTGATTTCCAGAAGCTGTCAAACTTGTTAATGCGATATTGTTTGATATATCTAAGTTTTGTATTTGGTTGTCTGCACAATTTAATGCTTCTAAGTTTAGAAGATTACTAACATCTAAATCTATTAAATTATTAGAACCACAGAGTAAAGACACCAAGTTTGTGTTAGGATTAACATTGAGGTCATTAAGATTATTATCATTACAAAACAGATTTTCAAGTGCTGTAAAATCTTGAATTCCAGTTAGACTTGAAATATTTGAACCACTTACATCTAAAAGCAATACGTCATTAATTCTGTTTGTTAATACTAGATTATTATTAGCAATACCATCTCCCATACTGTTGGCATCTCCTACAGAAACTGCTGTACCATCTGCTGTGTGTGTTTCTAGGTAAATTTCAAAATTAGCATCTGGAATTGCTGTAGTTTGCGCTTTTAAACACAATGCAAACAGTAAAAATAAAGCTGATAACAGAACGTTATTATTCATTTTATGTTTCGGTTTTAAACTAATGATTTGTAATATTTAATGCCTTCCTTTTTTATCAATCTCTTGATGAAAATGGATTTGTTTTTCTAGACCTTGTTGGAGTTCATTAAAAAATTTGGTTTTATAATTAGCATCAGTTTTCAATTTGTTTAAGGCTTCAACTAATTTTACATTTTCACCATTTTTGTTAGAATTCAATATCATTTCTTCAGCAAGTAACAATCCTTTTTCAAAATCATCTCTAGTGATCTTATGGTAAATTATATCGCTTTCAGGAGACTCTATCACTTCATATTCCGAATGGTTTTCCTTAGCATTTGCTGTTAAAGCCAAGTTTCCGTTGGCTACGCCATTTTCAATGGCATCAATTTTATTTAAAATGCTTTCTATTTGATTTTTTAAATATGAAATTTCCTCAGCTTGCTCATTAACCTTAGTCTCTAAGGATTGTATAATTAAATTTGCATCATTTTTATTAATGCCAACAGCCGTGTTAATCATGCTGAAATTATTATGTTGTTCATTTGTAGACCAAGCCACACCAACTATTTGCTTTAACTGGCTTGTGGTTATGTCTTCTGGATGAATAGCAATACCAATCCCATCATTTTTGCCGCTAGGAAGAATATAATCACCTATATTAACTATTCCGAAAACCTTAACTGGTATTTGTCCCATAAATGCTACCTTTTCGTATTCGTTTTCTCGATTAGGCTGAGGCATGTTTCCTAATACAATTGGCTTATAGGACACAACCATCATGCGTTCAGCACCTGTAAGGTTTTTAGAAATCTTTCCGCCTTTTACTCCAACAATATCACCATAGGTCATGGTTTCATTAATATCGTTTCTCAGTAAATATTCTGCATAATCTCCGGATCCAGAGGCATAAGTTACACCTTGCAGCATTGTTTTATAATCTTGATAATAACTAAGATTTCCTTGAGTAATTCCTACACCTATACCTGCAACAACTATTTGAAGACCAGCAACTATAGATTGTGCTGTACTACCAATTATCCATGAAGGTATTGGTGCTGTCACACAAGCTCCAATACCAACGCAACCTGTTGACGATGTTGAGGCAATACCAATCTCTCCTAAGGATTTTGCAAATTCGTAGGCTGCAACTCCTGTATCAAAAATGGCATCATACGAGTCGTATTCTAAGGTTTCTAAACCAAATTCATAGTCTGCATTATTTGAAAATTCATCGGCACGCTCACCTTCAATTCTTCCCCAAGACGAATCACTTAACTCGTCAAAAAACGTAATAAAATTGGTGGTGTTATCCCTTCCTCCATTCACTTTGATCGCCAATCCTTGTCTTCCTCCTTCTATTAACATCGCATGATGCTCAATATTGGTGTCTAACTGAAAATTATCGTTAAAGATTCTATTTACTCTTACTTGAGAATGTGTATTGATGTACAATCCACCTTGCAAAGTTGTGGAGTCAGTCACTTTTAGGTTAGTTGCTTCCAACTCTCCAAAACTAGCTTCTCCATTAACCACTAAATCATTGAGAGTCGTTAAACCAATCACATCCAAAGTTCCATTTAAAGCAGTATTACCGCCAACAGTCAGTTCACCAGAAAGGTTTGTTGGGTGTTCATCATTAACATTTAGTGCGTTGTTTAAGTTTGTTTCGCCTTCTACAGTTAAAGTACCAGAAAGATTAGTTGCATTGCCATTATTTACATCTAATGTGCTGCTTAAGTTTGTTGGACCTTCTACTTGCAATTCGCCATTTAAATAGGTTCTGTCATCAACAGTCAATGTTCCAGTGGCAGTGATATTTCTGTGGTAGGCATACGGTAAAAATGTTAGACGTTCTCTGCTCATTAATTCAAAATTGCTTCCAGCATCAAAATCGATTTCTACTTTTAAATCTTTTGGAGTGCCATCCCAATTCATTTCCTTAAAATAATCATGGTTGCCATCGCCAATCAATAAGTTGATACGTCCAAATTCATCTGTATCTGTAACTTGTACTTCTTGAAATTCCAGTTGATTGAATTGGTCATAAATCGTAAACCGAATGGCAATTGTCGCATTTGGGAGATAATTGCCTTCAGAATCTACACCTGGTAATTCTAAAGCATCTGGTGAAATAATAACAGCTTGATAAGTAATGCCATCGGTTTGTGCAAACGTTTGTGATGCAACACATAAGAAGCATACTACAATGAAGAACTTTTTCATGATTTGTGATTTTATAATTGGTTAATTTGAACTATAGTTTTATAAGTTTTGTATTAAAAAAAAGTGTACCTGAATGCACTTTTAAAACGTATATTCCGCTTGAAATGTTTGTTAATTTTAAGTTGATTTCCTGAGTAGGCAAATAGTTTTGCGTGTATATTAATTTACCGTTAATGTCAAAAGTTGAAATTGAAACATCATTTTTGATGGTGTTACTAAAAACTATTGTTACATCTTGATTAAATGGGTTTGGATGTACCGTTGCTATAAGATTGTGGTTTGAATCTTTAACTGTTTTTAAATTATCTAGAGGTTGTTGGTAGCCTTGTCGTATATAATAACCATTATTATAATGTGTACCGATAACGCTAGATTGACCTATACTTTGACTTATTGTAAACACACCTTTAGTTGTAGTTACCGTTTGTGAGGACCCACTACTTCCTAAATTAGATCTGATAATGCGATACTCTTGGTTGTTTTGTGCTTGCACTATGTGAACACAACACAGCAATGTAAATACGATGATAATTTGTTTCATTTTGTCTTATATTTTTAAAAAGACTCAGGTTTAAACTTAGAACTAAATCCCTAAAGATCATGACCTTAATTTGTATGTCCACCTTTTGTCCACTTTATTTTAAACTTTATTAATAACTACAATAACATTTGGGAAGGTTTATGATAAATCCCAATCCAAATTGATGTGCATTGAGCGTCAATTTTTCGCTATTTTCACCACTACTAATCAGTACTGATTTTCCATAGTTGTAACCAACAAAAATGGCTGTACTTCGAGAAATAGGATATTGCATTTCTACTCCACCTCTTAAAAAAAAGATGTTGTTGTTAAATTCTTTTTCACCAACAAGATTATACACATCGTTGTTTATGGTTTGTGTTCCTCTTATTAAAAACTCTGAAGCGACAGATAGATTTGCAAAAAATGACAAATCTCTAAGTTCAAACAGCTTAATCCCTAATCCTGCTTTTAAGCCTAAATAGCTCAAATCCCATTCAAAAAAGTTGTCAATACTTGCTTCGCTTCCTATAGCTCCATAATTGTTGTAAACTGCACCTAAAGACAAGAACAAGGTTCTTCTTGAATTGATGTTTTGCCTGTAACCAATTCCGTAGTAGGATTTAGATTTAGGTAATAAATTACTTAGAGGTTCTCCTCTAGAGTTCTCGTAATTGAAAGATGATACTGTGGTTCCCAACTCAAAATATAATTGCTGGCAAAAACAGGAAAAGCTCAATAGAAAAATTACAGTTAATACGATGTATTTTTTTAACATGAAGACAGTATTGCTCAAACAATAATAGAGAAAATAAAGACTCGAATTTTTGTAGAATTGCTATGTCCACCTTTTGTCCACCACAAAAAATAAACGGATTTAGAGTATTTGTTTCATATATAAAAAGCAAATACATACAGTGTAAAATACTGAAAAACAAAATTTTAAGTAATTGCATTTCAAAATAAAAAACAGAACAGCTTAAGTATTGAAAAATAGAACCGTGATTAAGTTTTAGCGAAATGTCTCATAGTAAGAAGACATATTTACTAGTAAGAAGGGACTAATAATAAAAAGAAAAAGCCTTATAATTTTAAATCATAAGGCATCATTTTGATCACTTTATTTTAATTCTAAGCCATCGTATCTAAAATCATTTTGATATCGTCTTCGGTAGTATCTGGATTGATAAAGCAAAACCTTGAAACAGTTTCATAGATGTCTCCATTTTTCCATTTCGTTGGCGTTACTAAAGCAAATCCTTTGTCGTGATTATCATACGTCCACTGTGTGTATGCTTCCGGCATCCATCCTATTCTTCTGAACAAGACACAAGAAAGACTCGGTTCTCTAACTAATTCTACATTCGGATTGCTTTCAATTATTTTACCAGCAATTTGAGCTAATTCTATACCACGCTCAACCGCTTCCTTATAGCGATTTGTGCCATGAGTTGCTAAAGAAAACCATAAGGGCAATCCTCTAACACGACGAGTTAGCTGTATTTGGTAATCAGTTGGATTGAATCCATGAGCACCTTCATCTTTAAAAATATCTAAATATGAGCCTTGTTGCGAATGTGCTTTTTTCGCAAATTCTGGATGTCTGTAGATCACTGCACCACAATCATAAGGTGAAAACATCCATTTATGAGGGTCAACAGTAATACTATCTGCTCTTTCGATGCCATTAAATAAATGACGAACTGAATCTGCCACTAATGCTCCACCTCCATAAGCAGCATCGACATGAAACCAAAGTTTTTCGTTATCACAAACTTCTGCAATACCTTCTAAATCATCTATAATTCCTGCATTAGTCGTACCTCCTGTTGCTACAACCGCAAATAATCGTTTACGTTGATGAAACGTTAAATTATCAATAGTTTCTCTTAAGTTAGTACCTGTTAGTTTTTCTTCAGAATCAACTAGTAATATATCTACATCGGCAACTTTTGCCATTGCTTTAATGGAAGAATGTGCACCAATTGATGTAATGATTAAACCTTTTTCTCTTTTATAAGTGTCATCCTCTCGCCAATGTTCTCTTGCTGTTACAATTGCTGATAGGTTTGCAGCTGTTCCACCACTTGTAAAGACTCCAAATGCCCCATTAGGCAAACCTGTTAAAGAGACAATCCATTTCATGGCTTCGTTTTCGCAAAAAATGCCTCCAGCACCTTCCATCCAGTAGGCTCCATGAATACTTGAAACAGATGTAACCAAATCAAACATGACAGCTGCTCTTGTAGGTGCTGCTGGTACAAAAGCCAAATTTCGTGGGTGATCAACAGGAACATTAGCCTTTGCTAAATGATCTTTCCATAATTGAAAGGCTTTTTCTCCACCAATACCTTTTTCAGTGATGGTTTCACCAACTAAAGCCTTTAATACTTCTGCTTTTTGAGGTTTTCCAATTTTTTGTTTTGTGTGTGAAATTCGATCGATAGCATATTTCATGACATCCATGGTCATTTCAATTAGCTCAAAATCTATCTTGTGCATGCCTTATAATCTATAATTAATCATTTCAACTCTTGAGCCATTTCATTCTGCAATGCTTCCGCTTTTTGAGCTGCAGCTTGTGCAAAATCTTGTCCATTTGACGCATAGATAATTCCTCTAGACGAATTAACTAGTAAACCTACATTTGAGGTCATACCATATTTACAAACATCTTGTAGGTTTCCACCTTGAGCTCCAACTCCAGGAACTAATAAAAATGCTTCTGGAATTATGTTTCTTATGTCTGCCAAATATTCAGCTTTGGTTGCACCAACAACGTACATTAAATTCTCAGAATTCTCCCAAGATTTAGACGTTTCCAAAACCTGCTTATACAATTCATATTGATTGACACTTAAGGTCTGAAAATCAAATGCTCCAGCGTTAGAGGTCAACGCTAATAAAATGGTATGTTTGTTTTTCACCTCTAAAAATGGTTCTACGGAATCTTTTCCCATATAAGGCGCAACTGTTACACTATCGAAGGCTAAATCTTCTAGAAATGCTTTCGCATACATGCGGCTTGTATTACCTATATCACCACGTTTTGCATCAGCAATTGTAAAAATTTCAGGATGCTTTACATTAAGATACATGATGGTTTTCTCTAAGGCTTTCCAACCTTTTAAGCCGTAGGCTTCATAAAACGCTGTGTTAGGTTTGTAAGCCACACACAAATGATGGGTTGCATCGATTATAGCTTTATTAAAAGCAAAAATAGGATCTTCTTCATGTAATAAATGCTTTGGGATTTTATTAAGATCGACATCCAATCCAATACATAGAAAGGATTTCTTTTTTTGAATTTGTTGTATAAGTTCTTGTGTTGTCATGTCATAAAAAAAGCCTCAAAATGAGGCTTAATATTAAATATGTTCGTCACTTGCTTTTAGTTTTTCAGTATTTTCTGCAAGTTGTAATTCATCAATTATTTTTTGAATATCTCCATTTACGATGTTAGATAAATCGTATAAGGTTAAACCGATTCTGTGGTCAGTAACTCGACCTTGCGAATAGTTATAGGTTCTTATTTTTGCACTTCTATCTCCAGAGCTTACCATACTTCCACGCTTTTCAGCATCTTCAGCATTCTTTTTAGCTAATTCCATTTCATATAAACGAGAACGCAATACTTTAAAGGCTTTCTCTTTATTTTTATGTTGCGATTTTTGATCTTGACATTGCGCCACCAATCCTGTAGGTTCATGTGTTAAACGCACAGCAGAATAGGTTGTGTTTACTGATTGACCACCTGGACCAGACGAGCAGAAAAAATCAACTCGAACATCTTTAGGATTAATTTCTACATCAAACTCTTCAGCTTCAGGAAACACCATACAGGTTGCAGCACTTGTGTGCACTCGACCTTGAGTTTCTGTTTGTGGAACACGTTGCACACGATGTACTCCAGCTTCAAATTTTAAGGTTCCGTACACGTCTTCACCTGTGACTTCAAACTGAATTTCTTTAAAACCACCATTCGTTCCTTCACTGTAATCTACGACATCGACTTTCCAACCTTTACTTTCGCAATATTTAGAATACATTCTGAATAAATCGCCTGCAAAAATACTAGCTTCATCACCACCAGTTCCAGCACGTAATTCTACGACAGCATTTTTAGAATCTTCAGGATCTTTTGGGATTAATAAGAACTTAATATCGTCTTCAAGCTTAGGTATCCCTTCTTTAGCTTCATCATATTGCATTTTAGCCATTTCAACCATTTCTGCATCACTTCCATCCGAAATAATTTCTTCAGCTTCTTTTAGATTATCTGTTAATTCGATATACGCTTCACGCTTATCCATTAACAATCTCAAATCTTTGTATTCCTTATTTAGTTGAACATAGCGCTTTTGATCAGTGATAATATCTGGCTGAATGATTAAATCACTCACCTCATCAAAGCGTTGTTTTATGATTTGTAATTTCTCTAACATCTATCTCTTAAAATTGTGTTTCAAAAGTACAATATTTTATGGATTTTTTGAAGTTCATTAATTGTTAACAACTCAGAAAAATAATTTTTCAAGTTTTAACGTTATAAGTGATATGCGAAAGCAATTCACTTCCATACTAAACTATTATAAGTCAATGGCTTTTTGGTCATTTTTAGTGACTCTAACCATTACGGTTATTAATCCGGAATTGATTTTAGCACTTAGTACCAAGTTATGTTTGCTTATGGTGCTATGGTTTATGCTAAGTGATCGCAGAACGAGACAACGACTTCGTTTTTACAGAATACGCGGTGTCTCTAACTTAAAATTTTTTAGTGTAATTTTTCTGTTTGACAGCTTTGTAACTTGTGCATTTTTACTCCTTATTAAAGGATTTATTTAATACTCAAATACGCCATATTCGCTTGTTATCGTTAATCTTTTTGTTTCCGAAGTTTCCACGCGACCAATTATTTGAGCATTCACATTAAACGATTTTGAAATAGCAATAATGTCTTTAGCAATATCTGGAGACACATATAATTCCATTCGATGTCCACAATTAAACACCTGATACATTTCTTTCCAATCGGTTTTAGATTGCTCTTGAATTAATTTGAACAATGGAGGAATTGGAAACATATTATCTTTTACAATGTGTAAATTATCAATAAAATGTAGAATTTTAGTTTGAGCTCCTCCAGAACAATGCACCATTCCGTGTAGTTTTTCACTAGTGTATTTTGATAGGATTGCTTTTATAATTGGCGCATAAGTTCTTGTAGGAGACAAAACTAATTTACCAGCATCAATAGGTGAATCTTGAACAGCATCTGTCAATTTCATTTGTCCAGAATACACTAAATCTTCAGGAACAGTGGCATCAAAACTTTCAGGATATGCGGCAGCTAAATACTTATGAAACACATCATGACGTGCAGAAGTCAATCCGTTAGATCCCATTCCGCCATTGTATTCAGTTTCATAAGTTGCTTGTCCGAAACTTTCTAAACCAACAATTACATCGCCAGATTTAATATTCGCATTATCGATAACGTCAGTACGTTTCATTCGAGCGGTAACTGTAGAATCTACTATGATTGTTCTTACTAAATCTCCAACATCTGCAGTTTCACCACCAGTTGAATGAATCGTAACTCCAAACGATTTTAAATCTTGAATAAGTTCTTCAGTACCATTAATAATTGCAGAAATGACTTCACCTGGAATTAGGTTTTTGTTCCGACCAATAGTTGAAGACAACATGATATTTTCTGTTGCACCAACACATAATAAGTCGTCAATATTCATGATAAGCGCATCTTGAGCAATACCTTTCCAAACTGAAATATCTCCAGTTTCTTTCCAATACATATAGGCTAAAGACGATTTTGTACCTGCACCATCAGCATGCATAATTAGACAATAGTCTTCATCATGAGTTAAATAATCTGGAACAATTTTACAGAATGCTTTAGGGAATAATCCTTTATTGATATTTTTTATGGCATTATGAACATCTTCTTTAGATGCTGAAACACCACGTTGTGCATAGCGTTTACTTATGTCTTGACTCATAACCTAAAATTAGACCACAAAAGTAACAATTGTAATCTATTTTTTAATGTAATATTCATCATTTAAGAGATTAGAATCAATTACAGTTGCTTGTTGTTTTAGTTTTTTAGATTTCATTTTAGAACCTCCAAAATAGAAATTAACACCTAGAGCAATTCTAAAATACGTATCGTCCGAATCTCCAGCTTCAAGCCCATCTAAAGTGTCACTTAAAACGTAGTTATAGTCTGTATATAATTTCACTCCAATAGTATTAGAGGCAATATATTCAAGTCCGCCACCACCTTGAAACTTATTTGCGGTTTCTTTAAAATGGTTGGATGCGTTTAAACCTGCACCTGCAAAAACAAATGGTGAGAATCTACTGTGAGGAAGAATAGTAACTTCTAGGTTTAAATCGAATGACATGAAGCCTTCATTATATTTATCGATATAAGCCAAATTAAATTTATGATAACCTACATCAATTCCCAAATGAGGTGTAATATGTCTCTTGTAGCCAAAATGACTATAAATTTCAAACTGTGGATCAACAAAATCTCCATTAATAACTGAAGTTCCTATAGCGACATCAAATACATTTGAGCCTCTAAGGTCATAAAATTCTGTTCTGTAAGCATCTTTAATTTGTGCTTCGCCACTTGCTTCTGAAGCTTCTTCTTGTGCTAGTCCTATTATTGGCATAAGACATATACTCAATAAGACTATTGCTCTAATATAAAATGGTTGCGCTATCATCAATTTTAATATTAATTAAACATGTTAATCAATAACAAAAGAGAATTAAAGTTCACGATTTAGGGGAAAACCGGTTGGTAATATAAAAAATAAATTGTCAATAGGTTACTTTTTTTCAGTTTCACCTTTGATTAAAAAAAAAGACAAACGAATATTTATAATCCGCTTGTCTTTCTAGTCGATAGAAATAAATCTAACAGACTGTTCTTTTTTTTTGCAACTGATAAAGTGTTTACGATTCTGCTTGTAAACGCAACTCAGTCTTTACGACGTCATCATGTGTAAGGTTCTCATTGACATCCGTAGAGTCATCTTGAGAGAACAGCAGTGTAGCAAACATTAATGCAGCCGCACTTAATAGTAACTTCTTCATTTTTACAAAAATTGATTAATAGCACTACAAACTTAATGAATTATGTTACTGTGGGTAAGAGGTTAACACCTTTTTCGATTAGTTGTAAAAATAAGGCGTTGAAATACCACTTTTTTCTTACAAACTGGGTAGAAATACGTATAAAACTCGATAATTTTAACATAAAAAAACCTACAAAACAATAGAAATCTACTGTCATATAGGCGAGTTTTTATTGGTTTTAATTGACTAGATCAATAGAAACCAATAGGATTAGAATTAATAATACTTGATTGATTTTTCTTTACTTTCTGAGGTGAATTCGATTTTTGACTACCAAAATAAAAGTTAAATCCTATAAGTGCATTCACATATAATTGATCTACTTCTTGCATTAGTCGGGATCCTTTTTGTTCATCATAAATATAATTGGCTTCTATTGATCCCGTTAATGCTATGTTATCGGTTATCAAATAATCGACACCTACGCCACCTTGAGTTTTATAATTTTGATCTTCAAAATTATTTGACGTTAATATTCCAGCACCAACATAAATATATGGTGTGAATTTATTGCTTGGAAAAACATACCATTCTAGATTTAAATCTCCTGAGAGAAATCCATTAGTTTCGAAATCATAATTTTTGATATCAAATTTTTTAAGGTTTCCGTTTATATTCAAATTAGGTATAACAAATCTTTTATATTGAATTTGAATGAAGTTTTCATATTCAGGAGCGTTCATTTCCCCATTCAAAAGTGTGCTTCCAACACCAACCATAATTATGTTTTTGGTTCTTAATTTAGAATTTGAAAGTGAATCAGAATTAGGCTTTTCTCCAACTGAAATTAATCCTTGCGAAAAACTGTGGATTGAGAGCATTAAAAACACACACATAATTGCGTGTTTAATTGTTGTAGGTGTAATCATAATCACATTTTAGTTTGTATACTTATGCATACTAGTTGTTAGGGTTTACTGTAAAATGGATTAATTAAACACTAGCAATCGTGTTGTTGACTATTGTAATACTCTAATTGTAATGCTATACATTTTCAACTATAGGGACGACTATTACAATACAATTGCGCCCAAATAACTATAATTCTTAGCGAGTAACTCTTATAAACTCGATTACTCGTTTAAAAAAATAGTTGAAATGTGATTTTTTTGTCAATAAACAATAAGTTATTTTGTAAATAGAAGTTCTCTATATTTTGTTAATGGCCAAAGTTCGTCATCAACCAAAAGTTCTAATTTATCACAATGATATCTGATATCTTCAAACAATGGCTTTACTATATTACAATAAGCGATAGCTTTCTTTTCTAGGTTGTCTATAGCATTTGCTTTTTTTCGTTCTTCAGTCATTTTAGTCACAATAGAATTGATCCCTTCAATGTGACTAGAGATTTCTTCAATAAGATTGAGTTGTTCTTTTGCAAGTTTTTTAAATGATGCTCCATAAATTTCTTTAAGACCTTTTACATTTTCAATTAAAATATTTTGATAGCGTACAGCAGTTGGCACCACATGGTTTCTAGCAATATCACCTAAAACGCGTCCTTCAATTTGAATTCTTAGCACATATTCTTCAACTTCAATTTCATAGCGTGCTTCAGATTCAATTTTGTTCATAACATTCATGTCTTCAAAAAGCTGAATGGCTTTCTTTGACACTTTTGCTTTTAAGGCTTCAGGTGTTGTTTTATTATTACTCAACCCTCTCTTCTTAGCTTCTTTTTCCCAAGCTTCCGAATACCCATTCCCTTCAAACAAAATATGTTTTGATTTTTTAATATACTCTCTAAGTACATTAAAAATTGCATCATCTTTCTTCATGTCTTTTTTAGATATCAAGCCTTCCACTTCATTCTTAAAATCAACTAATTGCTTTGCAACAATAGTATTTAGAACTGTCATGGGATTTGCGCAATTTGCTGTCGAACCTACAGCTCTAAATTCAAATTTATTTCCTGTAAACGCAAAAGGTGATGTTCGGTTTCTATCCGTATTATCTAATAACACGTCAGGAATTTTTCCAACGACGTTTAATTTTAAATCCGTTTTTTCTTGAGGCGATAGTTTACCGTGAGTAACATTTTCTAACTCATTTAAGGTATGCGTTAATTGCGCTCCTATAAATACTGAAATAATTGCAGGAGGCGCTTCATTTGCGCCTAATCGATGATCATTGCTAGCGGAAGCAATTGCCGCCCTTAGTAATTCTTCATTATCATAAACCGCTTTAATTGTATTTATAAAAAAAGTTAAAAACTGAAGATTGCTCATTGGCGTTTTTCCTGGACTCAACAGGTTCACTCCAGTATCAGTACTTAAGCTCCAATTGTTATGTTTCCCAGAGCCATTTACACCTGCGAATGGTTTTTCGTGAAATAAAACTTTAAAGTTATGGCGCTCTGCTATTTTATCCATCACATCCATTAATAACGAATTGTGATCTACTGCTAAATTGGCTTCTTCATAAATTGGTGCTAATTCAAATTGATTTGGTGCCACTTCATTATGTCTCGTTTTCACAGGTATGCCCAATAACATACATTCTGTTTCCAAATCACGCATATAAGCCATTGCTCGATTTGGAATGGTTCCAAAATAATGATCATCTAATTGCTGACCTTTAGCAGGCGAATGCCCAAGAAGGGTTCTTCCTGTTAATGTGATATCTGGTCTTGATTTTGCCAATCCACTATCTATTAAAAAGTACTCTTGCTCCCAACCTAAAGAAGCATTTACTTTTTTTACATTCTTATCAAAATATTTACAAACTGCAACAGCTGCATTATCTACAGCTTGAAGTGCTCTTAATAAAGGTGTTTTATAATCTAAAGCTTCACCAGTATAAGACACAAATACCGTGGGAATACACAAAGTTGTACCATATACAAAAGCTGGAGATGTTGGATCCCAAGCTGTATATCCTCTAGCTTCAAAGGTATTTCTTATGCCACCATTTGGGAAACTAGACGCATCAGGCTCTTGCTGAACTAATTGTCCGCCTTCAAATTTTTCAATAGCCAAACCGTTTCCTATAGTTTCAAAAAAAGCATCGTGTTTTTCAGCCGTTGCACCTGTTAGAGGTTGGAACCAATGTGTATAATGCGTTGCACCTTTAGAAATTGCCCATTCTTTCATTCCTGTAGAGATATGATCTGCAACAACTCTATCTATTTTAGTACCATTTTTAACCGCATCAATAACACTTTCAAAAGCGTCTTTGGTCAAATATTGACGCATTGTAGATTCATTAAATACATTCGCACCAAAAATTTCAGAGCGTCTAACATTTTCCTCAATTTTTACTGGTTTATGGTTAAATACTTCTTTTAATGCATGAAATCTTAATGTAGACATAATATGTATATTGAATTTTATAGGGCAAATTTAATCAAAAAATTAATTTATATTAATTCAACCCCTAAAAAAATGGGGTTTAAACAATTGTTAATAACCTTTCGTCTAAAATTACCCCATTTTTTTCAACCTTTAAATAAAAATATTAAATTTGTCCTTTAAATTTTTAAAAATAAATTAGCATGAGCAAATCTAAGTTAGAATACATTTGGTTAGATGGTTACAAACCAACTCAAAACATGAGAAGCAAAACTAAAGTTGAAGAAAATTTTAGTGGTAAATTAGAAGACTGCCCTATTTGGTCTTTTGACGGAAGTTCAACGAGACAAGCAGAAGGAGGTTCTTCTGATTGTTTACTAAAACCTGTAGCAATCTATCCAGATCCTGCTAGAAAAGATGGTTATTTAGTAATGACTGAAGTTCTAAATGCTGATGGCACACCACACGAGTCTAATGGAAGATCGACTATAGATGATGATGATAATGATTTCTGGTTTGGTTTTGAACAAGAATACTTCATCATGGATACTCATACACAATTACCTTTAGGGTTCCCGATTGGTGGTTATCCTGGACCACAAGGAATGTATTACTGCTCTGTTGGAGGAAGACATACACACGGAAGAACATTTGTTGAAGAGCACGCAGATTTATGTATTGCAGCGGGCTTAAATTTTGAAGGCATAAATCAAGAAGTTGCTTCTGGACAATGGGAATACCAATTATTTGCAAAAGGTGCTAAAAAGGCAGGTGATGAAATTTGGATCTCTCGTTATTTATTAGATCGTTTAACTGAACAATATGGCTACTATATTGAGTACCATCCAAAACCAGTAAAAGGTGATTGGAACGGTTCTGGTATGCATGCAAATTTTTCGAATACAGTCTTAAGAACATGTGGTTCGAAAGAAACTTACGAAAAAATATGCGAAGCCTTTAGACCTGTTGTAGATGAGCATATGGCTGTTTATGGCGAGTTTAATGATGAGCGATTAACTGGGTTACACGAAACTGCACATGTATCAGATTTCTCATATGGAATATCAGATAGAGGAGCATCTATTCGTATCCCTATTATTACTGTAGAGAAAGGTTGGAAAGGATGGCTAGAAGATCGTCGTCCTGCTTCAAATGGTGATCCTTATAAAATTGCTGGTCGTATTATTAAGACCGTAAAATCTGCTAATATTAGCTAGATTCTAAAAATAATTTTGCTTAAAAACGTCTTCTTTAACTTATTAAGAAGGCGTTTTTTAGTTTAAGATTTAAATGCAAAAAAGATAAACATCCCATAAGCAACTACCAACAATAAACCTTTGTACCTTGATATGTTGAAACGTTTTGGAATAATTATTAAAGGAATTAACACAGCGGCAAAAGCTAACATCCAATAAATGTCGCGTGATAGGATTGACGCCTCTGTAACTTCAATCGTTTTAATAATTGATGTAAGACCCAATACTGAACCTATATTAAAAATATTCGATCCAATTAAATTACCAAGCGACAAGGCTTTTTCCTTTTTTACGGCTGCAATAACAGAAGCTGCTAGCTCAGGAACACTTGTGCCAATTGCAATTACTGTTGCCGCAATTACGGCATCGCTAACACCAAGAGTAGTTGCCAATTCTTTAGCTCCATCAACTAACCAAACTGAACCAAAATATAATGCAGTTGCACCAATAAGTAACCAAATAGTAATTTTAAAATTTGAAACAACAGCTAGACTAACATCGACTTGCTCTATTACTTTTTCTTTCTTAGCAACTTTTATAAGCAAGATTAGAAATAAGATTAAAGCTCCAAATAAAACGCCACCTTCAATTGGTGTAAGTTTATTATCATTATTTAAAAAGTAATATAATGCTATAGAAAAAAGCATCATTACTGGCCAATTGAGTTTATAAAAACTTTTATCAACAGCAATTGAACTAACTAAGGCTGTAATCCCTAACACCAACCCAATATTGGCAATATTTGATCCTATTACATTATTTATGGCAATTGCTGGAGAACCAGATAATGCAGCATTTAAACTTACTAATAGCTCTGGAGCAGAGGTTGCAAAACTTACAACTGTCATCCCAATTACCATTTTAGATATGTTCAACTTAAAGGATAAAGCAACAGAAGAACGGACTAAAAACTCACCTCCTACTACCAAAAGCAACAATCCTAAAATGATCCAAAGTAAACTCATGAAAATTAATTTTCACGAAGATAATACTTCATCTGATTAATCATAAAATTAGTTTTTAAAACTTAAAATTTAGTTAAATAACTAAATTCATAGTTGTATAACTACAAAAATAGTTATAGATTTGTTTCCATAATAATCAAAATCATTTAACAGTGCAAAAACTCACAAATAAAGAAGAAGAGATCATGCAGATTTTATGGAAGCTAGAAAAAGCCTTTGTAAAAGATGTTCTTGCTGAGATTAAAAACGATAAGCCGCATTATAATACACTTTCTACTATTATAAGAAATTTAGAAGAGAAAGGTTATGTGAGTTACAATGCCTACGGCAAAACACATCAATACTTTCCTGTAGTTAGCAAAGAAGCCTATAAAGAGCGTTTCATGAATACGGCTATAGAAAGCTATTTTAATAATTCTTATAAGAATGTTGTTTCCTTTTTTGCCAAAGAGGAAAAAATTAGCGTCGACGAATTAAAAGAAATCATTGCTTTAATTGAAAAAAAGAACTAATTATGGACTATCTTTTAAAAGCTTCAGCAGTACTACTCATCTTTTATATCTGTTACAAGTTGTTTTTACAACGTGATACTTTTTTTCAAACTAATCGCTGGTTTCTGCTTTGCGGACTCGTTCTAGCTTCATGTATTCCGTTGATTGTAATTCCTATTTACATTGAATACACTCCTATTGCCGCATCAGGTTTTAGTTATACGACAACTCATGCTTCAGATGCCATTCCGAATGTAATTGCCAATGAACCTTTTGATTATTTGCAAGTAATCATTTGGACATATATTGCCGGTATTTTATTTTTTATTGGAAAGTTATGTGTTGAATTTTTATCACTTCGAAAGGTTTTAAAAACAAGTGAAGAAACAGCTTCAACTGGTTATTTTAAATTATTGGAAACTTCTAATGATGTTGCTCCATTTTCGTTTTTCAATAAAATCGTTTATAATCCAAATCAATTCTCTACTGAAGAATTGACCCATGTTATTAATCATGAAAAAATTCATGCGAAACAATACCATTCTATAGACACAATTATTGCACAACTATCTTGTATTCTATTTTGGTTTAATCCAATTGTTTGGCTTTACAAAAAAGCCGTACAGCAAAATTTAGAGTTTATAGCAGATCAAAAAGCCCAATATATTTCACCTTGTGAAAAAAGTTATCAAACTGTTTTATTGAAAGCTAGTGTCCAAAATCATCAATTAGCATTCACTAATAATTTCTATACATCATTAATCAAAAAACGAATCGTTATGTTACACAAATCAAAATCAAAAAAATTGAATCAATTAAAACTCATTTTAGTGTTGCCTCTTTTGGCTGGTTTTATGATGAGTTATAATACTAAAACAATATATATTGAAACTAATACAGATAATGAAGAGAACACTGAAGAAGTTACCGATCAAGATGAGATTATAGAAATCATCATCACTAAAAGCACCAGTGATGATAATCTTTTAGAAATTAAAGACGCTTTAGAAAAGAAAGGCATCACTTTTAATTATAAAGATGTTAAACGAAATTCAGATGGAGATATTACTGCTATACATACAGAGTTTAAAAGTGAAAAAAACTCTTCAAACTATAATATTTCTGGTGATGAAGGGATAAAGTCATTCCGTTTTAAAAGCGACAAAAATGGTTTTGGTGTTGGTACATTAGACAGTAACACTTTCACTTATAAAACCAAAGGCAGCGGAAGTAGTGTTAAAATGCAATCAACTAAGGGCTCTGGAAAGGTACTTATAATTGAGGAAGATGACGACAACGGAAACTCGACTGTCGATGTTAGAGTTTTAAAAAACAAAGACAGCGTTTATCTCATGAATAAGGATGATAAAATAACTTGGTCATCAGACGACAACAACTCGAATGTTTTTATTGAAGACTCAGATGAACCGCTTTTCATTATTAATGGTAAAAAAGTCAAGAAATCCCTTTTTGAAGATGTCGATTCTGATGACATTGAATCGGTATTTGTTATCAAAGGTGATAACGCTTTAAAAAAATATGGCAAGGATGGAAAAAACGGTGTTATTTTAATGACAAAAAAAGGATCGAAAAGTTTATTTTCAGAATCTGAAGACACTATAATCTTAAATTCTAGTAACAATTTCACATTTGAAACCGATGGTGATGAACCACTGTATATATTGAATGGAACCGTTATAACTAAAGACAAAATGAGTGCCATTAATTCAAATGATATAAATAGCGTTGAAGTACTAAAAGATGAGTCGGCAGTTAAATTATATGGTAAAAAAGGAAAAAACGGAGTGGTCATTATAAACAGTAATGGGTTGAAAAAATCAGAATTTTTCTCAAATGGCAACAAAAATGTCATTGTTGAAGTTGATGAAGAAAGTCCTTGGAAAGTTGAAACTGCTGTTACAAGTGTTCAATTTTTTGATGATGAACATAACTCGGACACCATTGAATTTATTATCGTAAAAAACTCAAGTGATGCTTTTTTAGAAACACAAAAAAACAATTTAAAGACGTTAGGTATTGACGCGAAATTTACTAAAGTAAGACGTAATAAAGCTGGAGAAATAACAAGTATAAAAATTTCTTTAGATGACAATCAAGGTAGGAAATCAAGTGCCAGTTGGAGAGAAAAAAACCAAGCCATTCCTGATATTGTAATGGGCAAATCTAATGATGATAAATTGTATGTAAGAGCAATAGGAAATTGATTTTAACCCTTAAAACAAAAAAGCCCAAATTAAAATTTGGGCTTTTTTGTTTGTTCTAATTAATAATTATTTTTTTGACAACTTGTTTGTCATTTGAATACAGCTTCAGTACATACACACCACTAGACAATTCTAAATCTATAGACGTATCGTTTTGCAAAATGAAAGTTTTAATCATTCGACCTTCAATTGAAAGCACGTCCATTATAGTATCGCTATGTAATCCTTTAATAAAAATTCGGTTAGATGTTGGATTCGGAAACACTTGAATTCGTGAGATATCAAATTCTGAAACACTTAAGCCTTGATCCCAATCCATTCCCACTTCTGTTCCCCAAATATATTCGACTAAATCAGGTTGATCAATAAAGGGGTTTCTATTGAATTGCCAAGTATAGACTACATTATTACGATTCATCTCGTAATCGTCTGGAGGATCATTTCTATGCCAATCTAATAAGGTTGCTAAATCTCCTAACTCACCAGGACCATTTTCTGGAAACCCATTAACCACTTGAAGTCCGTTAAATCGTATTTCCATATACAAAACGCTTCTTGCCACATCTCCATAAAAGCTTCCTTGAGTAGCATTTGGACCAGTATATTGTCCATAGTGTTGATTTCCTCTAGAACTATTTTCTGGACCATCTACTACTCGTAAAGCATGTGCATCAGAATTTCCATGACGTAATGAATCTGCAGTGGTATTCCAGAAAACATTTTTTCCATCAGCTATATCGTCTTCATCTATATCAAAAAAACCTCCACGTGAACGCGGATACGTATGTTCTCGGTTCCATTTCCCAGTACTAACAGAACCTGTTTGAAAATCTAATTTAGGACGACCTTGCTCTGTATATACCAACCAAACCTGATTACTGTTTTCAGGGTTTTGATCGGCTTCTTTTAAAATATCTATAATATCTGCATAGGTTTGTGCTCTAACAACACCTTCTTCAGCGATGATATCTTGCAAAGCTTGTCTCAGTTCTGAATCTGCCAAATTATGTAAACTATCATAATAACCATTAGGCTGTGTACTTGCTACTGTTCCGTAGGTTGGATTTAAAGGTGTTCCAAAAGATGCTGTCGTAAAGTCATTATCAACGATTCGTATTTCGATATTGTCATTAAGCTGCACATAAGGAATAGGTAAGCTCACAAAACGAATTCGAGTCACCTCATCACCTTCATCGTCAGAATCATCAATCAAAGTTATGGTTGTTGACGCTGTATTTTGTCCCATAGGAATTGTAATAGATGTATTTCCTGTAAAATCTGAACTATTAAATCCTTGATTATTCAGTAATATATCAAAATTCAAGTTTTCAGTCACATTAGTCTCAGAAGTGAATGTAATATCAAAATTTTCATCTTCGTTGTATTCAGATTGTGCAACACTTATGCTAATGCCATTGAAAACAATTCCGCTTCCATCATTTAGTTGTCTTGGTGTTGGAGTTGTTGACATGTAGGTCACATTTCCACCCATATCTTCAAAGCGTTGAATAGAATTGGTATTATTACTAGAACCTTCATTGATTTGTTCGATATCAACAAAATCAGGATGGTCATTAAAAATATCGATTAAATCTAAATCATCACTATCTGCAGTATCATAGATTAATACATCAATGAGATTTGTAATAGTTGCGACTGTACCTTCCAAAAAATCAAAATCGTTAGCCTGATAAATTGCTACTGCATCCGCTCCATTTTGAATGACGTTTTCAGAAATTAATAATTGAGGAACTGGCGACACCGAATTACTACCAATTAAAAGAAGTCCGTTAACATCTGTTACGTATCCATCTAAGTCTATCGTAAAATAGCTAGAATTCATTCCAGATGTAGAACCGTTAAAAAACACTAGTACATAACCATCTAAAGAAAAATTTGGTGTTTCGGAAAGCAGCTCTACAAATTCCATATCGTCTGTTCCAGGAGTATCGCAATCTAACTCATTGATGACAACCTGAGAAAATAAGGGGTTTACCAATAAAGCTAAAAAAATAAAGAGTAAGAAGTTTTTCATTAGAAGTCTGTTTTACGCAAATGTAATCATCAATTTAGGTATAATCGATTTTTGACTTTATTAAATCATCAATTTTAACATTAAACGAGGTAAAATTATCACACTACTATAACTAAAACTATTCATCATTTTGTGTTTTCAAAATGATGAAAATGAGAAAAAGAACACTTTTTAATAGAAAACCTCCCTTGGTTTAAAAAAAAAGCAACAAAAACACCCTAGAATTATTATAATTTTATATCAAAAAAGATAATTATAGTTACAAAATACAACTTCAGATAAGAGCGTCACATAAATATTGAAATATATTTCATCTTTTTAGTTATAATATCATATTCAATTTCATCGATTTTGACAAAAACGTTTGGCTAGAAGATTCCCAAGGTTATATATTGAAAACTCAATCAAAAAAATAATCAAAATATTAACCTTTAAAACCTAGAAATTATGATGACACTTGCAAAACTTGTAATCGACTTAATCTTTTCTTTTTAATAGAAATAAAGATCAATTATAATCAATCAAAAAACAATCAACCAAAAATGTAAAACTTAGTCTAGAATAAGTTTTACATTCTCTTTAAAGCACCAATTTGGTAGCTATTCACAAAAGTCTTATTTTTAAATATCCTTATATAAACTCTTAATGAATAAAGAGGTATTTAAAACGTTAGCCAAAATAAATAAAGCAGTCTTACCTAGTTATACAAAACGTAACTTAGACCTAAGTAAAGCGAGTAAAATTCAATTAGCAATTATTGGATGGCGAGTTTATGTGACTAAGCGTGCATTAGATTAAAACAATGTTATAAGCTTGATAATTTGAATTCTCCTGAATTAAAATATTATCCTATTTTTCCTTTGAAATATTTTTACCTCGTAACTGGAATCACTGCTTTTGAGATGGCATAAATGAATCTATTGATAAAAAAAATGAAATTTAAATGGTGTATAAATCAATTCAAACACCATTGTTTCTGAATTTCATCCAAATGAAATGTAGATTGAACAACTAACCCATCAATGAGAATTATGACAAGATCTTAAATCGTTCAAAAAAAAACTCCAACACTTTATCAGTATTGGAGGTTTATATTTGAATAGTTTTTATTGTTATCGTTTGATAAATTGCTGTGTAAACACTTTTCCATCAGACTCTAAACGCAAAATATAACTCCCTTGACTTAAGCTTGATACGTCAACAGAGTGCTGTTCTAATTTTAAGTTCATCACACGTTTTCCATCAATACTGAAAATCGTTGCAATTTTTCCAACCAAACTGATAGGGCTATCAATATTGATAACTTTTCCAACTGGATTAGGATGAATAGTAATACCCTCTAAGGTCTCATCTTGTATGCTTAACGTTTGCCCTTCTACAATTACATGATGTGTATTAATTGTAGGGTCTGTAACATTATCAATAATTCCAGATGGCCAATAAATAATAATATTCGTGATAGCATTTTCAATTCCGATTCCAAAATGAGTATTTAACGTACTCATATATCGAAACCCTTCTCCGCTACGTACATCGCGAATTTGAACACCAGAAGCTGTATGAACTTCTACTCTAGCACCAATTCCGTTAATATTACTTTGAACTCCAGTTGTTGTAATTTTAACCCAATTATTATTGTTAGCATCGTTTGTATATAGAGTTCCTCCTGACATAGCATCAATAAATCCGTCGTCATTCATATCTCCGAAAGAACCATTGCTTCCCGATAAAATATTATCATACAGGGTAAATGTCATATCTCCATTTCCAAACATAATATTTCCGTGAGATGCAATATCTAAATTTCCATCGTTATCAAAATCATAGGTACAGTTTTCAATTCCAGTTGATGTTAAATCTAAAACTCCAGATGTAACAGTTACCTCAACGAAAACGCCATTTCCATCATTTCTTAATAATTTAGAGGTACCAGAACTTGCTCCAATATATACGTCCATATCACCATCATTATCATAATCTCCCCAAGCTGAAGACCATGTTTGCATTCCATCGTCAAGCCCTTGAGCAGGTGCTGTATCTGTATAAGTTCCGTCACCATTGTTAGTAAATAGCTGATTGATTGGACCACCACCACATTTTGCAATAAACATATCAATATCACGATCGTTATCATAATCAATCCAAACAGAACCATAATTTCCTCTTACAAGACCTAAATTACCTTGCCCATATGATAAATTTCCATTACCATCATTCATAAAGTATACATTGGCATCAACATCATGACATACAAAGGCATCTAAGTGACCATCATTATTAATATCTACAAAGTTTGAACGTTGTGAGAAGACGTATTCTGGACCTGAAATTTGTGTAAATCCTGTACCAGTATCATTGGCTTTCATAAATGTAACACCACTTCCTCCTCCATATAATAAATCGGTAAATCCATTTCTATCAAAATCGGCTGCTGCTAAACTCCAAGAAGGTGTATTAGATGGACTCGATGTCGTTATGTTAGTTGGTGTAGCACTTAATCCACTACCGACTTCCTGATAAAAAATATTGACAGTAGTATTATCTACAGAAACTACATCGTCTAAAAAGTCACCATTCATATCCACTGCAGCTCTTTGAGAACCTAAAACTCCAACTACAGAATTAGTAAATGTTACTGGTGGAGGTGGTGCTAAAGTAGAGAATGGTAAAGGTCCTCCCCAAATACTGGTATCCATACCACAAATAGCACGAACATACACTTCATAGATTCTTCCGGCTTCTAAATCAATTAAATTAGCATTTGGCGTATTTACGGTGGTTCCAGATCCTGTTGGAATTCCAGCTCCAGCAAGTTGTACAACATATTCCCAAGTACTTTCTCCGTTGTTTGCTGTCCAAGACACATTTGCGGTAGTCTGCGTTATGTCAGTAGCAACAATACTCGAAGGTGAAATACAGAAGGTTCCACAAGTTTCAACACGCACATAATCTATAGACATATCACCTGTAAAACCTGTTCCTGTTCCTGTATGACTAAATTCTAGATAAATTATTTGTCCTAAATAGGCGTCTAAATTGACACCTACAGGCACCCAAGCTTCAGTTCCACTTGTTTGTAGTTCTCCTGTATGTGTAAAAACAGTTGTAAAAGAGCCACCTATTGAAGTACCAACCTTTACATTTAAAGTTCCTATATCTGCGCCATAGGCATGCATATAAAAAGAGAGTTCCGCACCATCTGTCGCTGTTGACAAATCTATACCAGGACTTACCGCAGAAGCCGTATTTGATGCACTTCCAGAGGCTTCGTAATTCATAAAGCTTGAACCACTAAATGCGTTGTTTGGGCCAGTATTATTAGTTCCAGAATCATTAGGAATTTCCCAACTTCCATTTCCCGAATTTAAATCTCCTGACCAACCAGAAGGTGAATCAAACTCTTCTGTAAAGATAAATGTTGAAGATCCCGACGCACAGGCAACTCCAACTGGTCCATCTGGAGGGCAATTACTTTGTGTAATAAATCCACTATTTATTAAACAATTGACATCTTGATCATTTTGAATTTGGATGACAATATCGGTACCATTTGCAAATGGTCCAAATTGAACAATTCCAGAAGCGTTTAAAGATTGGGCAGGACTTGATTGATTGTCAGAAATCGTCAAAGAAGTCGCAGACCCAAGATCTGAAACGATAACATCTACTAAAAACCCATTGCTTGCCGCACAATCATCAACAACGGTATAAGTTGCTGAGGCATTTGTACATGTGGCGCAACTAACATTAAAATCCCATTGTGTATAATTATTCTCGGAACAATTAATAGTAAAATCAGAATTTATGGAGATTGTAATCGTATCTCCTGATGATTGAAAAGTAAGACCTGTTAGGTCTCCATTATTTCCGTAGCCATTGTATAATTCGGTTCCGTTCGTGTTTAGTACAATCAATTCGTCAAAATTATTTTCGACTTCTCCTGCATTAAATGTCACAATTAAATCTGACCCATCAGAACTTTCAAAAACGAAACTTGTAGTATCATTATCAGTATAACAATAGGTAGTATTTACAGGACCTATAGTACAATCAACAGTAGTTTGCGCACCTATAAAACAGGATACTAGTAAGGCTAACAATAATGTAATTTTTTTCATAAGCTAATTTTTACACAATGAAATCAAAAGGCTTCATTTCAAAGTCTTGTTTATAATTAAATTTAGTTGTTAATCCATAAATCCATTCACCTTTAAATAGAATCGTTTTTTCATGGATAATAGTTATACCTAAATGGCATTCTATAGTCTTATGCTTCTGTATTTTATCCAAAATACATAACATTTATTTTGTAGGTAAATTATCTTCTAAATAGGCTAATGCTATTAATTTTTCTAATTGATTTGGAGAACAATTAGCATATATAAAAACGCTATTTAACTATTGTGGTTTTATACCAACAGGAATAGATTTTTTCAATTAAAGCGTGAATATAACAAAAATAATGATAGCCAAATTGGCTATTTCATCGGTTACTAATAATATAAAACAACTGAACTTACTTTTTCCCTACCTATTTCTAAGTTTTTTTTTTGGATAATGAGCTTGGCTTCTTTCTTAAGAAAAATCAAAATTTAAACGGATTAGCTTCGCTCTTCCAGACAAAGCTCCACTTTGAAAATAGTTTAAACGAAAAAACGCTCAAGCGAGCTTGGCGTTTAACTTTTGGAAAATTCTAGTTTTTAGAGATTAGCTTCGCTTTTCCAGACAAAGCTCCACTTTGAAAATAGTTTAATAAGGAAAAACGCTCAAGCGAGCTTGGCGTTTTTCCTTATTAAACTATTTATTTGTGACCTCGACTGGATTCAAACCAGTAACCTCTTGAGCCGTAATCAAGTGCGCTATTCAGTTGCGCCACGAGGCCTTTTTTAGTGGATGCAAATATACTACAATTATTAAATTACTACCAAACTATTTATTTCAAAATTTAAAGGATATCAAATGCTCTGTATATATTTGCAGAAAATATAGAGTTTATGGAGCATCTATTACAGCCTTGGCCATGGTACGTTTCGGGCCCACTTATTGCCTTAATTATGTTTTTCTTAATCTATTTTGGAAAAACTTTTGGTATGTCATCAAACCTGAGAACCCTTTGCGCTATTGGTGGAGCAGGCAAAAGGGTTGCATTTTTTAATTTCAATTGGAGAGCACAAGGTTGGAATCTTCTTGTTGTTCTTGGTGCTGTAATTGGTGGGTTTATTGCGCACCACTTTTTATCTGTTCCTACTAATATCGATTTAAATCCTAAAACCGTTGAAGATCTTTCACGAATGGGTTTTGAAAATGCAGGTCAAACTTTACTACCAACTGAACTCTACAGTTGGGAGGCTGTTTTAAGCTTAAAAGGTTTATTAATTCTTGTTATTGGTGGTTTTTTAGTTGGCTTCGGAACACGATATGCTGGAGGTTGCACATCAGGTCATGCCATCACAGGATTGAGCAGCTTACAGCTACCTTCTTTAATAGCTGTAGTTGGTTTCTTTATTGGCGGACTTATTATGATTCACTTGTTATTTCCTATAATTTTTGGTTAATATGAAAACATTAAAATTTTTGTTCGTCGGCATTATCTTCGGAATTGTATTAGTCAAATCTGAAGCTGTATCGTGGTACCGTATATATGAAATGTTCAAATTCGAATCCTTTCATATGTATGGCATTATTGGAACAGCTATTGGGACTGGAGTTGTCTTACTTCTTTTGGCAAAGAAATTAAAACTTAATAATATCGAAGGTCATAAATTGTATGTTCCTAAAAAAGATAAGGGTCTTTTTCGTTATATTCTGGGAGGCACCCTTTTTGGTTTAGGTTGGGCTTTATCAGGAGCTTGCCCTGGACCTATGTACATTTTAGTTGGAACTGGAACACTTTCGGTACTTATAGTTATAGCTGCTGCAATTTTGGGCACTTATGTTTACGGAATTCTTAAAGACAAACTTCCACATTAGTTAAACCTGATATTTGTCAGAAAACAAAACGGAATACTTCTTATCTTTGCAACATATTTAACTCTTGACATTGTGAGCTATAAATGTCAAAACTAAATTAATAGTATTATGAAAATCGAACAAATTTATACAGGCTGTTTAGCACAAGGTGCTTATTATATTGAATCTGAAGGAGAGGTTGCTATTGTTGATCCGTTGCGAGAAACGCAAGCATATATCGATAAAGCAAAAGCTAATAATGCAACTATTAAATATGTATTTGAAACACATTTTCATGCCGATTTTGTGTCTGGTCATGTTGATTTAGCAAAAAAAACTGGTGCAACTATTATTTATGGACCAGGTGCTGAAACCTCATATGAAATTCACTCTGCTAAGGACAATGAAGAATTCAAATTAGGAAATATCACTATAAAAGCACTGCATACTCCTGGTCATACTTTAGAATCTACAACCTATTTATTAATAGACGAAAACGGAAAGGATCACGCCATATTTTCTGGAGACACTTTATTTTTAGGCGATGTAGGTCGACCAGATTTAGCAATTAAATCTGATTTAACAAAAGAAGATTTAGCAGGTATGCTGTTCGATTCTCTTCGTAATAAAATTATGCCACTTGCAGATGATGTTATTGTATATCCAGCTCATGGTGCGGGTTCTGCTTGTGGAAAGAATTTAAGTAAAGAAACAGTTGGTTCTATTGGAGATCAAAAGAAAACCAACTACGCTCTTAGAGCAGATATGACAAAAGCAGAATTTGTAGAAGAAGTTTTGGACGGCATTGCTCCTCCTCCACAATATTTTGCAAAGAATGCGATGCTGAATAAAACAGGTTATGATAGTTTTGAAACGGTTTTAAAATCTGGGAATTCACCTTTAAGTCCAGAAGATTTTGAAGCTATGGCGAATCATGAGGAAGCTTTAGTACTTGATGTGAGACCACAAAGTGAATACATCAAATCTCATATCCCAAATTCTATCTTTATTGGATTAAATGGTGATTTTGCACCTTGGGTTGGTGCTTTAATAACCGATTTGAAACAACCTATTTTATTAGTTGTTCCTGAAGGAAAAAGTAAAGAAGCTATAACGCGTTTATCACGTGTTGGCTATGATAATACACTTGGATATTTAGAAGGTGGCATAGACGCTTGGATTGCTTCAGGTAAAGAAACAGATGCCTTAGAATCTATTTCTGCGGAAACTTTCGCAGTACGGGTGAAAAATGGAGACATCAATATACTTGATGTTCGTAAAGATGGTGAATACAGCAGCATGCATTTGGAAAACGCACAACATTTCGCCCTAGACTATATCAATACAAAAATGAATGAGGTATCTAAAGACAAAACCTACCACATTCATTGCGCTGGTGGTTATAGGAGTGTGATTGCAGCATCTATATTAAAAGCAAGAGGCTTTCATAATTTAGTTGATATTGCTGGAGGTTTTGGTGCGATTAAGAAAACGGACTTGCCAATGACAGATTTTGTTTGTCCAACAACTTTGTAGGTTGTGTTTGATTAAAGTCAATTTAAATAGCTTCATATTTATCATTTTTTGTTGTAGTACGCCATTGTTATCTGCCCAAAACGATAATAGTCAAAGCCATTTCACTGGTTTAAGTCTTGGATACAGCTATAGTTTTAATGGAAAAGGAGAACCTCAATATCATCTCTTAGATGTGCAATTGAATAAAGCACTGGAAGGTGGAAGACACGGAGGAGGTTTTATTTATGGCTTTGGTACCGAAGTTGTCTTAAATGCTAATCGATTTACAATTGGACCGAAAATTGGAGGTTTTATATTTTATAATGGCCTAGCAATTGGGTCAGAATTTGTCACCTATACAGATTTTGAAAACTGGACATTTCGTTATGTTTTTAGCATTGGTTTAGGCTCACCAAAGGCCAGATTAACTATAAATCCACAAGTTATATTGACCAATAAAAACTATAGACCAATACACAAAGGATTCGTGAATTTTACTTGGAATTTTATCCTAGATAGGAAAAACGAGACGAAGACTAAATGATCTCTGCGCTTAAACCAGCTTCTAATAGCATCGAACATCTTGGTTCTAATTCTTTATACTCACCAGTCTTAACTGTACATTGGCCTTTATAATGAACAATAATTGAACATTGCTCGGCTTGTTCTGGTGTGTGATCACATGCATAGATAAGTGTATCTATTACATGATCAAATGTGTTGACGTCGTCATTATACACAACAATCTCATTAAGAGGTTGTTCTAAAGTGTCGACAAGAACCTCTTCTTTTGTTTTTTCTTTGGTACTCATTATTTGGTGCATAGTAATTTACTTAATGAGGTTGGTAAGGTTATTATATGATAAATTTAAAGATTATTTTTCAAATTTTAAAGCTACCCAATTATTTCTTTCTAAAGTTTCAACGTGTTTTAAACCGTATTTATTACACTCAGCTTGTATAATTGGAATATCATCATTATAAAAACCGCTTAAAAACAAAACACCATTAGTGTTCAAGGTATCTGTGTAGGTTTTCATATCATTTAGTAGAATATTTCTATTGATGTTTGCAATAACAATATCATATTGTCTTCCAGGTAAAACACTTGCGTCACCTTCTAAAACAGTGATATGCCGAGCATTATTTCGTTCAACATTCTCTAGACTATTGAGATAACACCAATTATCATAATCAATCGCATCAATGGGCTTAGCACCTTTTAATTCTGCTAAAATTGCTAAAACACCTGTTCCGCAACCCATATCTAAAACAGATTTATCGACGAAGTCATTTTTTAAAATATGCTGAATCATCATGTGAGTTGTTTCATGATGTCCAGTACCAAAACTCATTTTTGGTTCGATGATTATATCAAATTCGGTATTTGGTTTCTCATGAAATGGTGCGCGAACTGAACATGTATCATCTACAATAATCGGATTAAAATTCTTTTCCCATTCTGAGTTCCAATTGGTTTGTTCTATCTCTTCAGAGGTAAATGTGATTTCGAATTCTTCAGATTTTAGTATTTGAATATCGTCAAGAATCGTGTCAAAATAGTCTTCTTTTTGAATATAAGCAGTTACGCCTTCTTCAGTTTCTACAAAACTTTCAAAACCTGCGTAACCTAATTCGGCAATTAAAATCTCAACTGCTGGCTTAAGTGGTTTTACTTTAAAGTAGTAGCCTAAGTATATGGTGTTTGACATGATAAAAATTGAACGATTGCGTTAGTGATTGAACGGTTTGTTTAAGCTCTCCAGATGGTTTACAGCTGGAAGCGAGTAGTGAAAGCACGACGAACCTAAGCTTAAAGCTTAGGTTGGTAACGCCCTAAATTATCTAAAATGCATTAACAATAGCATAAAAATCTTCAGCATTTAAAGCGGCTCCACCAATCAATCCTCCATCGACATCTGGCTTTGAAAAAATCTCTTTAGCGTTGTTTGGTTTTACACTTCCTCCATAAAGAATCGTCATATCATTTGCCACTGAATGACCATATGAATTCTCTAAAGTCTTTCTAATAAAAGCATGCATATCTTGTGCCTGCTCTGGACTAGCCGTTTCTCCTGTACCAATAGCCCAAACAGGCTCATAAGCTAAAACAATATGTTTGAAAGCTGAAGCATCTAAATGAAACAGTGCATTCTTGATTTGACTTTCAACAACGGCTTCTTGGTTTCCTGATTTACGATCTTCAAGTTCTTCACCGAAACAGAAAATAATTCGCATATCATGTTTTAAAGCTGCATCCACTTTTTTAGCTAAAGATTCGTCGGTTTCGTTATAATACGCACGACGTTCACTATGACCTAAAATAACCGTTTGAATGCCAATACTTTTTAACATGGCAGCACTTATTTCTCCTGTATACGCTCCGTTTTCTGCAAAGTGCATATTTTGAGCAACGACTTCAATATCGTCTTGTCTAGTGGATTGAAACGCATGCCATAAGTTCGTAAATGTAGGCGCAATCATTACCTCAGCATTAGACGTTTTGGTTTGTTGTTTTAATTCTGAAATTAGTGTCTCTGTTTGAATTAAACCATTGTTCATTTTCCAGTTTCCTGCTACAATATGTTTTCTCATGTCTTTGCCTGCTTATGCAGTTATATATTAAGTTATACTTATTTTAATACGTCTCTAATTGAAGGATCATCTGCTTCAATGGCTTCAAATAATTCTATCCGTCCATTGGAATCGACAACCATGTATCTCGGAATCCAATCAATATCGACAAACGCTCCTAAAAGTCCTTTAGTTCCTTTTGTCATGAAGTAGTGTTCGCCTTCAATATTATGTTTTTTGATGGTACGTTTCCATGTATCTATATTTCTATCTGCAGATAAAAAGAGATACACAGCATTCGATTTTTCAGCCTGTAAAGCCTCTAATTCTGGTAAACCTACAATGCAATCTCTACACCAACTTGCCCAAACATCAATAACGATTTGTTTTCCTTTATGTTGAGATAAAATATTTTGTAACGATACTGTCTTACCTTCTAAACTGATGTATTGTTCATTTAAAACACCCTCTGAAAGCTGGGTTTGAACGTTTTTCGAACAACTCACAAACAGCAAACAACAAATAAGAATATATTTTAATGAATTCATTTTCTATTCTAATTTCACTTTTGGATCTAGCCATCCGTAAATGACATCTACAAAGATATTGATAATGATAAACAAAAGTGCTATTACTAGAACAGAACCCATAATTACTGGTAAATCTAAAGTATTTAAGGCATTTACTATTTCTTTCCCTAAACCATTCCATCCAAAAATATACTCAACAAACACTGCTCCTGCTAGCATAGATGCAAACCAACCAGAAATGGCAGTAACAACAGGATTCAACGCATTTTTAACAGCATGTCGTGTTATGATTTGGAACTCGGATAAGCCTTTTGCTCTAGCCGTTCTTATATAATCTTGGTTAAACACTTCTAATAAGGAGTTTCTCATTAATTGAATCACAACTGCTAATGGACGGATACCTAGAACAATAGCTGGAAGTATTAAGTTTTTCCATTTAATATTCATTTTTTCACCAAAATCATCTAGTTCAAATAAACTACCTGTCATTTCAAGATTGGTGTATTCATGCAAGATGTATCCGAAAAACCAAGCAAATAAAATCGCACTAAAAAAGGAAGGAATACTCATGCCTAGCGTGCTAAAAATTTGGATGGTTTTATCTAACCATCTATCTTGAAATAAAGCCGATATGATACCGAGAAAAATTCCTAAGATTATTGCAATGAAAATTGCGGATACGGCTAAAACTGCTGTATTCGGTAAGGTTTCTCCTATAACTTGTGACACCTTTTTTCCTTGCTTGGTAAAGGATTCTCTCAAATATGGAAATTTTATAACGGTTGTTGTATTTCCCAAGGTGAACAATGAACTCGCGGCATATTTTCCATCTCTTAAATAGGTGTAGTCGTCAGCATTTGTTGAATGAAATGATAAAGGTGACACATCATTAAGATAATATAGATACTGAGTTGAAATAGATTTATCAAAACCGTATTTAGCTCTGACAGCTGCAATTTGCTCGCTATCTTCATTTTGTCCTAGCATCATTTGAGCTGGATCTCCTGGCAAAACATTAAATAAAAAGAAAATAACAGTGACTACTCCAAATAATGTGAGCAAAGCATAAAAGGCTTTATTAAGAATGTAATTTATCAGATGTTATGTATTAGTTATTAAAACTCTAAATCATCAATATCGTTCCAATGTACTTTTTGAGTCACAGTTCCTTTTTCAAGAACTACTACTCCAGGGTTTGCACGGACAATAGTTTTTAGAACCTTCTCATCACAGAGGTAAAACTCAACATCAAGGTTATAGGCGGTTTGAATCTCATTTTTCTTGTCAGAGCCGGAAGCCGTTAAACCCATTACAGTGTATCCTTTTTTCTTAGCTTCATCGGTCATAACTTTTAGTTTTGCCAAGCCATCAGCTTCTGCTTTATCCAAATTGTAAGACACAATCATGACGAGCTTATCTGTTTCTAAAAACTGCTGCGTAAGATCTTCGTCTTCAGATTCTATTGAGAAATCCTGAATTTTAGGCACATCACCTTCTTGAATAGTTTCTGTTTCAACACCAATAATTTTATCATATGTTTTTGGTCCACGTCCTCGATCTGTAAAAACTTTTTCTTCACCATCCAGAGTGTATGTCCAATGATAATCTATAATAGCATCTTTAGCATCGGCAGGTAATTTCATGTTTTCTTGAAAATTATCACCGATTTTATAAGCTCTAAAATCAAAAGTTGGTAAGTGCATCAAAACATGATATCCAAACCAAAGACAAGCGATAAAACTCAATAAGGCTGTTACTGACAAACCAAATTTACTTAAGATTGGTTTAATATGTTTCTGACCAACAAAAAGAATCAGAATTAAAATTAATAAAACCACATCTTTAGTAAAGGATTCCCAAGGTGTTAATTTTAGAAAATCTCCAAAACAGCCACAATCTTTTACCTTATCAAAATAAGCCGCATAGAAGGTTAAAAATGTGAAGAAAACAATCATTCCTAATAAGCTCCAAACTGTAAATTTAGGTTTATAGCCAATCAATAAAAACACACCTAACACCACTTCAAACACAACAACAAATATCGAAATCCCTAAAGCAAATGGTATTAATGACGGAATATCTAATACATCATAACTAAAGTATTCCTGAAGTTTATATGAAAATCCTAAGGGATCATTCAGTTTTATAAATCCTGAAAAAATAAAAAGTGCTCCGACTAAGATTCTACTTATGTTGACTAAAAATTTCATACTTTTTTATTTTATATAGACTTCTCGACTTTGCTCAAAGCGACAAGCCAATGTATATTCCCAACCCTTATTATTCCTTAAGATGAATCATTGCAAACACCGAGTAATTAATCATATCTTGGTAATTAGCATCGATACCTTCACTTACAATGGTTTGACCAGCATTATCTTCAATTTGCTTTACGCGTAACAATTTCTGAATGATTAAATCGGTTAAACTACTCACTCTCATATCTCTCCAAGCTTCACCATAATCATGATTTTTATCCATCATTAATTGTTTGGTAATTGCAATTTTATCATCATAAAGAGCCGTTGCTTCATCAACAGATAAATCAGGTTGCTCCACAACTCCTTTATCTAATTGAATTAAAGCCATCGTACAATAATTGATAATTCCAATAAACTCACTTACCTGACCTTCATCAACTTTACGCACACTATTTTGTTGTAATCCTCTAATGCGTTGCGCTTTGATATAAATCTGATCGGTTAGTGATGGTAATCTTAAAATGCGCCATGCACTTCCGTAATCTTTCATTTTATTGATAAAAAGACTTCTGCACTGCGTAATGACATCATCATATTGTTTTGAAGTATCTTGCATTTAAAACATTTAATTTTCCGTAAATTTCGCATAAATTAATCAGATTTAAAAACTTTAACCACACTATATAGTTTTGAGCAAAACCATCAATTGTAAAGGACAGTTATTAGACCTTAATGTACCAAAAGTCATGGGTATTTTAAACGTTACACCAGATTCGTTTTATGATGGTGGACGCTTTAGAAACTCGTCTGCTGTAATGCGACAAGTAGACCAAATGCTCGAAGAAGGAGCAACTTTTATTGATGTTGGTGCTTATAGCTCAAAACCTAATGCTGATGATGTTAGTGAATCTGAAGAATTAGAACGTATTCTTCCAGTAGTCGATCTCATTATTAAAAATTTTCCTGAAGTTATTTTGTCTATCGACACCTTTAGAAGCCATGTGGCCAAACAATGTATTCAAGCAGGTGCTAGTTTAATTAATGATATTTCAGCAGGACATTTGGATGAAAATATGCTTGAAACAGTTGCAAAACTTAAGGTGCCTTATATAATGATGCATATGAGAGGCACACCGAAAACCATGCAACAGAAAACTAATTATGATAATGTAATAAAAGACATCCTCTTTTATTTTTCTGAACGGATGGCAAAAGCGAGAGCGTTAGGAATCGTAGATATAATTATCGATCCAGGTTTTGGATTTGCAAAAACCTTGGAACAAAATTATGAGATATTGAAGTCGTTAGAACTTTTAAATATAACTGAATTACCAATTTTAGCTGGTATGTCTAGGAAGTCTATGATATATAAAACTTTGGACTCATCAGCTGCAGAATCATTAAACGGAACTTCTGTACTCAATACAATTGCATTACAAAAAGGTGCTAACATATTACGAGTACATGATGTAAAGGAAGCCATAGAATGTATTAAACTCACTCAACAATTACACTAATGAAATATTTATTTGTTATCATATTAACGCTTTTTATATTCTCCTGTGGGAAGGAAAAATCGGTGTTATTACCTGAAATAGAACATGCGAAAATCACTGAAATTCTTGACGTTTCTCCTGCCTATCTTTTTTATAATGAAACGCAACCTGATAGTGTAGAACTCAATCGGAAAAATTTAATAGGCACAACCAATTGGTTATTTAATGTTGACAAACGACTGACTTTAGAGCAAGCGCTACCTAAAATTAAATTGTTACAAGACAAAAAGAGAAATGCTCAAATGCATAAAAATGAAAATGCGAAAAACTATTACACTTGTAATGATACAAGCATTCAAAATTTAGGATTTATTGAGTTTACTGATGTCGTTTATCAACATAAGTCGCTTCAAGATTATTTTAAAGATAAGAAACGACCAGAACACATGAGTTTGGCTTTAAATGTAATTTCAAATAACAGCTATAGCTTAGAATCTTATTATAAAGAGGATTCAGACACCAAAGTATTTTCAAAAATCGAAGATGTGATAAATGAAATCAAAAACTTCATTAATACAGAACAGTACATTACACTTTATACGTTATTTCATTCGAAAATAAGTTTTCAGGACTACATTACTGTTAAATCTAATATTTTAGATATTACAAAAGAAGGCTTTCAATTAGATAAAAACGAATTCATTTATTAATCATATTTTGTTAAATTTACAGAAACACCTTTGTATTGGATAAATTCAAATTTTGGGATTTTGGGATTATAGATTTTATCGACGTTTTTCTCGTCGCTATATTACTCTACTACATCTATAAGCTGGTAAAAGGAACCGTTGCCATCAATATTTTTATTGGAATTATTATTATCTATACCGTTTGGAAAATCACAAACCTATTAGAGATGCAAATGCTTCATAATATATTTGATGGTTTCATGAAGGTTGGAATTATTGCATTAATAGTTGTGTTTCAACCAGAAATTAGAAAGTTCCTACTCATGGTTGGTTCTACAAATTTAAGCGGAAGAGGAAAATTATTCAGTAAAATGAAATTCCTTAAAAGCGATATTGAATCCGAAACTAATGTGGACGCTATTGTTGCCGCTTGTCATAAAATGGGGAGCACAAAAACGGGAGCACTTATTGTTTTAGAACGCAATAATAATTTAGATTTTCTAGTAAGCACAGGTGACGAAATGAATATTAAGGTTACTCAACCTATTATTGAAAGTATCTTCTTTAAAAATAGTCCGTTACATGATGGAGCCATTATTATTGACAATAATATCGTTAAGGCTACTCGTGTAATTCTTCCTGTAAATAACGAAAAAAATATTCCGTCGCGATTTGGTTTAAGACACAGAGCTGCTGTTGGTATTACTGAAAAAACAGATGCCATTGCATTGGTAGTTAGTGAAGAGACTGGACAAATCTCTTATATTATAAATGGTGAATTTGTAATGTTTGAAAATGTAGATGAATTGCTCAACCTTTTAAAGAAAGATTTGATGTAATATGGACTGTAAAAACTGTAATACCCCTTTAGCTTCTGATCAAAAATTCTGTTCGGAATGCGGAGCAAAAGTGATAAACAATAGGTTAACTATTAAACATATTACTTCTGAATTTAGTTCGCAATTTTTGAATTATGACAATAAATTTTTAAAAACTTTTTTCGATCTTTTTACAAAACCTGAAGCTGTAATCGATGGTTATATAAAGGGCACAAGAAAAAAGTATATTAATGTAATTCAATACTTAGCCATTTCACTTACCCTTTTAGGGCTTCAGCTTTTCATTCTTAATAAATTTTTCCCAGACTTTTACAACGCTGTGTTTACCGATTCTCAAAACTTATTCGCCATGTATCCAGAAGAAAACCGGGAAGAGATGGAAAAATTTATGACGAGTTATTATTCTTTTATAAATGAGTACCAGAGTTTAATATATGTCATAGGGATTCCGCTTACAGCATTTGTGACTCGATTAACATTTTTAAGAGAAAAGCTATATAATTTTACTGAACACATAGTTTTAAACACGTATATAACAGCGCAATATGTAGTTTTTTCTTTCTTCGCTTATTTGTTTTTTGCCATATTCAATTTAAACATATCTATTTTAGTCACACTTTCATTGCTATTATATGTGTTGTATTATGGATTTGTTTTTTACAAAACTCACAAACTAAGTATTGCTACAATAATTTTACGCTTTTTGTTATCAATAGCTATTATTTGTACTGTATTTATATTGATTTTTATAATAGGAATAATCGTAGGTATTATATTTCTTAAATTTTTCAAATAAATATGAATTGTAAAAATTGTCAAATAGAACTTCCAGAAAATAGTGATTTTTGCAACAGCTGTGGTGGAAAAGTGATTAGAAACCGTTTGACTTTTAGAAACTTATTTGAACATATAAGTGAAACATTTTTTAATTACGACAATAAACTTTTAAGAACTATTATTGATCTTATTAAACAACCCGAAGCTGTAATTGGTGGTTATATTGATGGAATTAGGAAACGTTATGTAAATCCAATTAGCTTTTTTGGACTAACTTTAACCTTAGTCAGTTTAGAGTGGCTCATTCTACAAAAATTCTTTCCACATTTACTCAACATGTCTTCTTTAGCAACAAACGGTAATGAGAATTTTATGGAAGGCATTTTTGATTTTATTCAAAAGTATAGCTCTATACTTATGATGCTATATATTCCGTTATATGCCATTATTTCTAGGACTGTGTTTTTCGATAATAAAAAGTATAATTATACCGAACACGTTGTTGCCTATATTTATATATTATCAATAATCTCAATCTTTGGATTAGTTCTTAACATCATTTGTGTTTTACTTGGATATGATCTTGGCGCAGTGTCTTACATAAACTTACTTATTCAAGTTCTTTATATATCGTATTGTTTTAAGCGGCTGTACAACCTTACTAAGCTTGAGATTGCTGCAAGAGCTTGTCTTTCGTTTATAGTTTACGCAATATTATATGTTGTAATTGTAATTTTAATAATGGTAGTCGTATTCCTTTTAGAAGGTAAGGAGCCTATCGTTGATTTTTTTAGAAGTATTGCTCCAAGATAACCTAAACTGCTTCAGCCTTTAAAAACTGCACTTCATAAAGATTTCTGTAGTAACCATCTTCTTTTTTAAGGAGTTCTTCATGTGTTCCTTTTTCAACAATATGACCTTCGTCCATCACAATAATTTGATCTGCTTTTTGAACCGTAGCTAGGCGATGAGCAATCACAATAGATGTTCTTCCTTTTGTTATTTTATCTGTTGCATCTTGTATTAATTGTTCAGAATAAGAATCAACAGAGGACGTCGCTTCATCTAAAACCAAAATACTTGGGTTAGTAACATAAGCTCGTAAAAAAGAAATTAATTGACGTTGTCCGGAAGACAACATCACACCTCTTTCCTTTACATTATATTGATACCCATTTGGCAAACTCATTATAAAATCATGAATTCCAATATCTTTTGCAGCCTGTTGAACCTGATCTTCCGTTATATTAGGATTCTTAAGAGTAATGTTGTTGAAGATAGTATCTGCAAAGAGAAAAACATCTTGTAAAACGACTGCAATTTGAGCACGAAGCGATTTAAGTGTTAAACTTTTTATATCAACACCATCAATACATATCGTGCCGTGTTGAATGTCGTAGAATCGATTTAACAAGTTAATGATTGTTGATTTTCCAGCACCAGTCGCACCAACAATAGCAACAGTTTCACCTGCCTTTACTTCTAATGAAATTCCTTTAAGAACTTCTTCATCATCCACATAAGAAAAATGAACATCTTTAAAAGTGAGCGTTCCTTTAAATTCTGAAGCAATTGTAGTTCCTGTATCATCAATCTGAGATGTTGTGTCTAAAACTTTAAACACACGATCTGCAGCCACCATTCCCATTTGAAGTGTATTGAATTTATTGGCTATTTGATTTAATGGTCTAAATAACATAGGAACAAACATGATGAACGCAAACAAATTTCCTTCACTAGCTGTACCATTAATAACAACCATTAAGCCTCCTACCCAAATAATAGTACCTAAAGTTATTGAAGACAATAATTCAGCAATAGGAAAAAAAACAGAGTTGTACCACACGGTTTTCAACCAACCTTTTTTATGTCTTTCATTAATGGCTTTAAACTTTTTATATTCGGTATCCTCACGAGTAAACAACTGAAGGATTTTCATTCCGGTAACCCGTTCTTGCACAAATGAATTTAAATTAGATACTTCTGTCCGCACTTCTTCAAAAGCACGTTTCATATATTTTTGAAAAATTTTAGTTGCAAACAAAACAATAGGCATCGTTACAAAAGCAATCAAACTTAATTTCCAATTCATATAAAACATAACGCCTCCAACAACTAGCATTTTTAATATATCACTAAAAATCATAAAAAGACCATCACCAAAAATATCGGCAATACGTTCCATGTCAGTTACGGTTCTTGTAATAAGCACACCAACTGAAGATTTATCGTAATACTTCATTCTAAACCTAAGCACATGCTCATATAGTTTCACTCTAATATCTTTAACAACCGATTGTCCCAACCAACTGGCGTAATAAATAAAAAGCAATTGACTTATTACCTCAAGAAGCAATAAAACAAGCATGGCAATGATGTAAAATAAAAACCCATCGTACTGCTTTAAAGCCACATGTTTATCAATAGCCTGTTGCAAAATATATGGTCTTAAAGCTCCAAATACAGCAAGACCAACAACACAAACTAAGGATACAAAAAACACCAATTTGTATGGCTTTATATAATGCAGTAATCGCTTAAAAAGCGAGACATCAAAAACTTTTTTCTTTTCTTTAGTCATTTAACTATTAATAGTATTTGGATATTCAATTTTTGTTAAATATAATCCATGTGCTGGTACTGAAAAGCCAGCTTCTCCTCTATCTTTTGAATTAATAATATCATGTAAATTCTCAACATTCATCTTTCCTAAGCCAATATTTATCATAGTTCCTACAATAGCACGAACCATATTTCTTAAAAACCGATCTGCTTTAATTGTAAACAGAAGTTGGTCATCTTTTGATTCCCATTGTGCGCACATAATATTACAATGATACGTTTTTACATCAGTATGAACTTTAGAAAAGCATTGAAAATCTTTATAGGTCAATAGAATATCACAAGCTTTATTCATTGCTTCTACATCCAAATGATTATGTAGTGAAAATGCAAATTCAGAAGTAAATACATTTTTTTGCTGAGAAATTTTATAGACATAGGTTCTGTTCAATGCATCAAAACGTGTATGTGCTTCATCATGAACATGAAAAATCTGATGAATTGCAATATCGTTTGGTAAAAATGAATTCAGCTTAAAAACTAAATTTTCTTCAATTAAACGATCCAAATCAAAATGCGCAAACATTTGTGAAGCATGAACTCCAGCATCTGTTCTACCTGCTCCCATTATAGAAATTTTAGTTTGCAACAATTTTGAAAGTGCGTGTTCTAAAACTTCTTGAACCGTAATAGCATTTGGCTGAATTTGCCATCCATGATATGCTTTTCCATTATATGATAATTCGATAAAATATCTCAAGTAAACCTGTATTTTTGTAAAAGCACAAAGATAATTCATTCCTGTGAAGTCAGGAATCTTTAACATAATTAAAACGTTTCCACAGAAGTTTATATTAAGCGCAGTCGAAAGACGAAAAGAGTTATGACCAAAATCCTTTTACTTTCTGATACACATAGTTATATCGATAATGATATCTTAAAATATGTCCAACAAGCTGATGAAGTTTGGCATGCTGGTGATATTGGTGATTTAACAGTAACTGATGCAATACAGAAACTAAAACCCTTGCGAGCTGTTTATGGAAACATTGATGATGCTAAAGCTAGGCTAGAATTTCCTGAAAACAACCGCTTCATGTGTGAAGACGTTGATGTTTATATGACTCACATTGGTGGTTATCCTCCAAAATACAATAGGAGAACACGCGATGTCATTAGAGCAAATCCACCACGAATATTCATTTGCGGACATTCGCATATATTGAAAGTCATGCCAGATAAACGCTATAATTTAATTCATATGAATCCAGGAGCAGTTGGCAAATATGGGTTTCATAACATACGAACAATGCTTCGGTTTACCATAGATGGAAAGGCCATTGATAACCTAGAAGTTATAGAATTTCCAAAACGATATTGAGTTCAATAAAAAAACCCAAGGTCTTCACCTTGGGTTCACGCACTAAAATAATTAAGATAATAAATAGGGTTTATCGTAATCGATCAACAGATTTGACAAGATCTTCATCCTTTTTTATGGCTTTATTGGCTAAGACCAATAATACGATAGATAAAATAGGTATGAATATCCCAACACCTTTCTCAGAAATATTACTCTCTCCAGGTGGCATTAGTAATTGATACACAAAAAATCCTAATAAAATAAAGTTTAATATTATGTTAAGCCGTCCCAAAACAAATTGGAACTTCCTGTTTTTAAAATTAAAAATCGAAATTAAAGATAATAAAGCTGATCCTAAAAACAAACCTAGATATAAATATTCATCTTTAGCAAATACAAGAATATCATCACTGTTTGTCCATAAGTGTAATACAAATATCAAACCAGCCGAAACTCCAGCTGATAATAAAAGGTAAATGGTTTGTATACGTTGAATCATTTATTATGTATAATGAGGCACAAAATTAATAGTTTCTTTTTAAAAGATGTATTAAATTTTAAAAATAAAATTGTATTATTGCATATATAATTTGTTACCAACAGTGTAACAGCTTATTAAATCTTCCGATTTTTTTCAAATTTTTCCCCTTAAACACATTTTTCAGAAAAGTAAGGATTAAATCAATTTCAGTTTATAAAACTTAATTATTAAACATACATGTTCGAAATTTCCGAATTAAAAGCAAAAAAGCTTCCTGAACTTCAGGATATAGCTCAAAAATTAAATGTTCCAAAATACCGTAGTTTAAAAAAATTAGATCTAGTTTATCAAATTCTTGATTTTCAAGCAGCTAATCCAGGTGTTATTAAAAAAGAAGTTATTAAAGACACTCCTAAAGAGGAACAAAAAAAACCTGTGCAGCAAAACAAACCTGCACAAGAAAGAAAACCTAGAGAACGAGTTCAGAAAAAACCTGCACAAAATCCATCTCAACAAAAAATGGCATTAGAAGATAAGAAAGATGCTAAACCATCAAACGTAAATTCTAATGACAAAAGGGACAATAGAGACTCTCAAAAAAGCAATCAGAGTAGCGATAATCGTTCTAAAAACACAAATGAAAAAAAGCCAAATCCTCGTAAAAAGGATGACAGCAAACCAAATCCTCGTCAAAAAGATGGGAATAGACCAAATCCTCGTCAGAAGGATGGTAATGTTCACAAAAACAATGGAAACAAAGATAATCGTAACCGTTATAGAGAACCAGATTTTGAATTTGACGCCATTATTGAAAGTGAAGGTGTTTTAGATATCATGCAAGATGGTTATGGTTTTTTACGTTCGTCTGATTACAACTATTTATCATCACCTGATGATATTTATGTATCGCAATCACAAATACGTTTATTCGGTTTAAAAACTGGAGATACCGTTTTAGGTCATGTTAGACCACCTAAAGAAGGTGAAAAATATTTCCCTTTAATAAAGGTGAGTAAAATTAATGGTCAAAAACCAGAGGTCGTTAGAGACCGTGTGTCTTTTGAACACTTAACTCCTTTATTTCCTCAGGAAAAATTTAATATTGCAGAAAAGCAAAGCACAATCTCAACACGTATTATGGATTTGTTCTCTCCTATTGGAAAAGGACAACGTGGTATGATTGTATCGCAACCTAAAACAGGTAAAACAATGCTTTTAAAAGATGTTGCAAATGCAATTGCTGCAAACCATCCCGAAGTATATCAAATGATTTTACTGATTGATGAGCGTCCTGAAGAAGTAACAGATATGCAACGTAATGTTCGTGGCGAAGTAATTGCTTCAACTTTTGATAAAGAAGCACACGAGCATGTAAAAATTGCAAATATCGTTTTAGAAAAAGCAAAACGTTTAGTTGAATGTGGTCATGATGTTGTAATTCTATTGGATTCAATAACACGTTTAGCAAGAGCTTACAATACAGTTCAACCAGCATCTGGTAAAATCTTAAGTGGTGGTGTAGATGCCAATGCATTACATAAACCAAAACGATTCTTTGGTGCTGCTCGAAATATTGAAAATGGAGGTTCCTTGACAATTATTGCCACAGCGCTTACAGAAACAGGTTCTAAAATGGATGAAGTGATTTTTGAAGAGTTTAAAGGAACTGGTAATATGGAATTACAATTGGATCGAAAAATATCTAATCGTAGAATCTTCCCAGCCATTGATTTAACGTCATCAAGTACAAGACGTGACGATATTTTATTGGACCCAACAACGATTCAAAGAATGTGGGTGATGCGTAAATACCTAGCAGATATGAATCCTGTAGAAGCCATGGAATTTATTAATGATCGTTTCAAACAGACAAGAAACAATGAAGAGTTTTTGGTATCTATGAATGGATAAACATTAAAACTATTACATACTAAAAAAGCCTTGGATTAATAATTCAAGGCTTTTTCTTTTTAATGTCTTCCTAGTTTTATAGAAACAAAAAAAGCTTCTCAATAGAGAAGCTCTTTAATATATCTTAGCTAAATCTTACTTTAAAGTCGCTACGTGCTTCATTAAGTTTGATTTGATATTAGCTGCCTTGTTATCGTGAATAACATTATTCTTTGCTAATTTATCTACCATTGAAATAACAGAAGGTAAAAATGCCTTAGCATCTTTAGCTTTTTCCATTTCACGTAACTTTTTGATAGCATTACGAGTCGTTTTATGCTGATATCTATTAGTTAAGCGTTTTGCTTCGTTACTTCTTATTCTCTTTAATGCTGACTTATGATTTGCCATTGTATTTTTTTCTTATTAAAAATTGTAGCCCGTAGGGGAATCGAACCCCTCTTACATGGATGAAAACCATGCGTCCTAGCCGATAGACGAACGGGCCATTTGATTAAAATTCAATAGTAAGTTTATAATTTATTTGACGATAAACCTACATTTCAAATGAACATGCAATTATCCATTGCGGATGCAAAAATACAACTATTTTTAAATGTTGCAACACCTTACTAAAGTTTTTTGAAAAAAAATTAATATGCCTTAGCAAACAAGACCCTTCTACTAGATGGTTTTCCAGTGTATACACACTTTCCCTCTTCATTTTTTACATCTGAAGGAATACATCTTATAGTTGCTTTTGTTAATTCTTTAATCTTAAGTTCGGTTTCTGTTGATCCATCCCAATGTGCAGAAATAAATCCAGCTTTAGATTCTAAAACTTTCTTGAAAGTCTCAAAATCATCAACTTCAGTAATATGTGAATCTCTAAAATTTAAAGCTTTTGAAAAAAGATCCTTTTGAATCGTTTTCAATAAATTGTCTACTTTAGAAACTAAATCAGACATGTCAACAATTTCTTTTGTTAAGGTATCACGTCTTGCCAATTCTACAGTTCCATTTTCTAAATCTTTAGGTCCAATAGCTATTCTTAAGGGAACACCTTGCAACTCATGTTGAGCAAACTTAGCTCCTGGTCGGTGTGTGGTTCTACTATCAAATTTACAAGAAACACCTTTTGCTTTCAAGTCTTGAATAATAGTGTTGGCCTTACTAGTAATAACATCTAGTTGCTCATCTGTTTTATAAATAGGAACAATAACTACTTGTGAAGGCGCTAAATTTGGTGGTAATACCAAACCTTTGTCATCACTATGTGTCATTATTAAAGCTCCCATTAATCGCGTAGAAACTCCCCAAGATGTTGCCCAAACATAATCTAGCTTCCCTTCATTATTTGTAAACTTTACATCAAAGGCTTTAGCAAAGTTTTGTCCTAAAAAATGTGATGTTCCAGCTTGAAGTGCTTTTCCATCTTGCATTAAAGCTTCAATACAATATGTTTCTACTGCACCAGCAAAACGCTCGCTTTCCGTTTTTAGACCTTTTATAACAGGTATAGCCATAAAATTTTCTGCAAATTCAGCATAGACATTATTCATTAGTTCTGCTTCAACTAAAGCTTCTTTTTTGGTAGCATGAGCTGTGTGACCTTCTTGCCATAAAAATTCTGCAGTACGCAAAAATAAACGAGTTCTCATTTCCCATCTCACAACATTTGCCCATTGATTTATTAGAATTGGTAAATCTCTGTAACTTTGAATCCATCCTTTATAGGTACTCCATATAATAGCTTCACTAGTAGGTCTTACCACTAACTCTTCCTCCAGTTTTGCCTCGGGATCAACTCGTAATTTCCCTTCATTATCTGGGTCATTTTGTAATCGATAATGAGTAACAACCGCACATTCTTTAGCAAAACCTTCAGCGTTTTTTTCTTCAGCTTCAAATAGACTTTTAGGCACAAAAAGCGGAAAATATGCATTTTGATGACCTGTTTCCTTGAACATTCTATCTAATTCAGCTTGCATTTTTTCCCAAATAGCATAACCATATGGTTTAATAACCATGCAACCTCTAACTGCCGAATTTTCAGCTAGATCGGCCTTAACGACTAACTCGTTATACCATTTTGAATAGTCTTCACCTCTACTTGTAAGATTTTTACTCATTATTAGTGTTTTGGCACAAAATTTGTGATTATGTTAAATAAAAAAATAGTTCAACAAAACTAACTATTTTTGTAATGTTCAACAATAAAAATATAGAGTTATGCAATTTAAAAACTACATAAATACAAAATTGCCATTTTTTGTTGCACTAAGCTTTGCTTTTGTTTTAGCTTCTTGTGGTTCATACCAATACGTTGGTTATGATAGTGATGGTATATACAGTGAAAATGATGTTGTTTATACTGAAGCCGAAACTACTACAGAATCTTCAGATAATAGCTACTACAAAAACTATTTTACAGAAAAAGCAAATCAATATAATGATATTCCGGATGACGAGCGCGTCATTTTTACTGATATTGATTCTTATGAAGGTGATTATTCAGATGAAAATCTAGAAGATGAATCTCAATATGGATATTCAGGTTGGGGACAGGCTAATGACAACATAACTATTAATGTTTATGATAATAGTTGGGCCAGTCCTTATTGGAATGGAGGGTTTGGTTTTGGATATAATTGGTACAGACCATGGGGCTGGAACTATGGTTTCGGTTGGAATAATTGGGGTTGGAACTCTGGTTTTGGCTGGGGAGGCTGGAATAATTGGGGTTATAACTATGGTTGGTGTCCTCCTTTTTACAATTACGGTTATGGATATAACCCATATTTTCATGGTAATTATTACAATCATTATGGTATTGCTTATAATTCTGGCAGACGAGGTTCTAATTTGGCGTATTCAAATAGAAACTCTGTTACGAGACGAAATACTTCCAATATAACACGTCGTAATACGTCAACAGTTACCAGAGGACGTTCAAATACGGTTAGAAATAATTCAACAACAAGAAGAAATAATAATTCAACAATAAGAAGATCCACAAGAAGTACCAGATCAAATAGCTCGGTTAGACCAAGAACAAATACGAGAAGAAATAACAATGTTACTAGACCTCGTTCAAACAGCACAAGATCGAGTACTAGAATGTCTACTCCAAGAAGGAGTAGTTCTTCTGCAACTAGAAGTTCTAGCAGCAGTACAAGAAGGTCATCGGGAACTTCAAGCTCATCAAGTCGAAGTAGTTCTACTCGACGTAGATAATAGAATTATAAGTTTCAACAATTAAAAAATTTAATATGAAAAAGTTAACTATACTCATGATAGGTGTCTTATCTATGTCTAATCTTACCGCTCAGGACATTTCGGATGCACTCAGATATTCTCAAGACAACATTCAAGGAAGCGCTCGTTTTAGAGCTTTAAGTGGTGCTTTTGGTGCTCTAGGTGGCGACATGTCTGCCGTAAACTTAAATCCTGCAGGATCTGCAATTTTTAGTAGAAGTCATGCTTCTTTATCACTTTCAAGTTTAAATATTAGTAATGATCTGTCCTATTTTAATGGAAGAAATTCCACCTCAGACTCAAAAATAGATCTACATCAAGCTGGAGGCGCATTTGTTTTTGCTAATACTAATCAAAATTCATCATGGAAAAAATTTGTCATTAGTGTCGCCTATGATAAAACAGCCGATCATGATAATCAATGGTTTGCTAGTGGAAGGAATACTAATTCGATAGACAATTACTTTTTAGCTTATGCTCAAGGATTAAGGCTTGATGAAATATCAAGGTTTACTGGTGAGACTATTTCACAAGCATATGGAGAAATAGGTTCTTTTTATGGCTATGGTAATCAGCAAGCATTTTTAGGTTATGAATCATATATCCTTGAACCAGTAAATGATAACGATGCGAATACAATCTATACATCAAATATAGCATCTGGAACATTTAATCAGCAGTATAACTATATCGCGCGAGGTTATAATGGCAAAGTTAGTTTTAATGCAGCTGCTCAATATGAAGACAAATTATATTTAGGTATAAATTTGAACACACATTTTATTAATTATGATAAGTCAACATTCTTAAGAGAAACAAATTCAAATCCTGGTTCTTTAATTACTAATGTAAACTTTGAAAATAATTTATTAACTACAGGTAATGGATTCTCATTCCAATTAGGTGCAATTCTTAAGTTAACCGAAGAATTAAGAGCTGGATTTACATATAACTCACCAACATGGTTTACTATATTTGAAGAAACCACTCAAGGTGTTTCAACTTTTGTAGATGATATAGACGGTAGTTTTATTGCTGATGTTAATCCTAATGTTATCAATATATTTCCAGAATACAGATTACGGTCTCCAGGAAAGATTTCTGGAAGTCTTGCCTATGTTTTTGGAAACAAAGGCTTACTAAGTTTTGATTATTCAAGAAGAGATTATTCTAATATGGAGTTTAGACCTAAAAATGATATATTTTTCATAACTCAGAATGAAACTATTAATAATGTATTTCAGCCAGCCAATACTTACAGGTTTGGAGGTGAATATAAATTTAAGCAATTTAGTTTTAGAGGTGGTTATCGCTTTGAAGAAAGTCCATATAAAGATGATATGATTGTTGGAGATTTAACAGGTTATTCGTTAGGATTAGGTTACAATTTTGGTAATACCAGATTGGATTTAACTTTTGATCAAGCAGAAAGAACTGTTAATAATCCATTGTTTTCTGTTGGTTTAACCGATGCTGCAACAATAGATGCTGTAAATTCAAATGTTACCCTTTCCTTAGCATTTAATCTTTAATAAAATATTATTATACAAAAAAGGCTATATGTGATCATATAGCCTTTTTTTTTTATGTATTCCACATTTATCTTTTCAGGGTGAAATGGGCTTTAAATTCTTTTTGTTGTAATGTATTAGGTTCTATGTACTCAACTACAAACCAGTAGTCACTTGTTGGCATTGGACTTCCGTTATAGGTACCATTCCAACCCTCACTAGTAGGACTTATCTGTTTCATTAGTTTTCCGTACCTGTCAAATATATAAATTTTTGCGCTTGGTTGGTCGGCAATACCCTTAATGTTCCATGTATCATTAT
>NZ_JAXMOD010000005.1:0-330160 GCF_034670085.1 Psychroserpens sp.
GTTGATACTAGATTATTAAACGCATAATCAGAAGTTACCTGACCATTAAAGTCAGTATCACAAGTATCAGCACCACACGATTCTAATGCAGCAATGTTCGCAGCATTCCAATCGTTAGCTAAAGTTTCGTTATCAGTACCAGAACACTCAATAGCCTGGTCAGTAACAGAACAGTTATCAAGGTTAGGAGGTGTAGTATCTTCTAAAGTTAATGTTGCATTTAAAGTTGTTGCGTTTCCACAATCATCAGTAATAGTATAAACAACGGCAATTGTACCACCTTGACCACAGGTAGAACTTAAGTTGTTAAAGTCATAATTAGAAGTTACAGTAACACCAAGATCATCAGCACAATTTTCAAGAGCAGTAATATTAGCTGCATTCCAATCGTTAGCTAAAGTTTGATTATCAGTACCAGAACACTCAATAGCCTGGTCAGTAACAGAACAATTAGATAAATCAGGAATTGTTCCATCATCAAAAGTAAGTGTTGCTGTAAGAGACGAAGAATTTCCACAATCATCAGTTATGGTATAGATTACATTTATAGTTCCACAAGGACCACAAGTTGTATTTAAATTATTAAAATCATAGTTAGAAGTCACTTGGCCAGTTAGGTCATCATCACAAGAATCTGTAGCACAAGCTTCAATCGCAGCAATATTTGCTAAATTCCAGGCATCGGCAAGTGTTTCATTATTTGTATCAGAACATTCTAATACAGTATTTTCTATTGTACAAGCGGATAAATTAGGTGCTATATTATCTTCAACGGAAATCGTTTGTGTATCAGATACCGAGTTTCCACATGCATCAGTAGCAGTCCAAGTTCTAGTAATAGTTTGAGTATTACCACAAGCTGCAACAGCACTATCAGTAAATGTTACCGTAGCTGTACCACATGTATCGGTAGCAGTAGCCGTTCCTGTAGCTGAAGGTTCCGTACTTTGGGTACATTCCACAGTAGCATCCGCAGGAACCGTTAACACAGGATCAGTAGTGTCTTCAACAGAAATGGTTTGTATATCAGAAACAGAATTTCCACATGCATCAGTAGCAGTCCATGTTCTAGTAATAGTTTGAGTATTACCACAAGCTGCAACAGCACTATCAGTAAATGTTACTGTTGTTGTTCCACAAGTATCAGTCGCAGTAGCCGTTCCAGTAGCAGAAGGGTCCGTACTTTGAGTACATTCCACAGTAGCATCAGCAGGAACCGTTAACACAGGATCAGTAGTATCTTCAACGGTAATGATTTGTGTATCAGAAATAGAGTTTCCACATTCATCAGTGGCAGTCCAAGTTCTTGTAATAGTTTGGGTATTACCACAAGCAGCAACAGCACTATCAGTAAACGTCACAGTAGTTGTTCCACAGGTATCATTAGCAGTAGCCGTTCCAGTAGCAGAAGGGTCCGTACTTTGAGTACATTCCACAGTAGCATCAGCAGGAACCGTTAATACAGGATTAGTATGATCTTCAACAGTAATAATTTGTGTATCAGAAACAGAATTTCCACATGCATCAGTTGCCGTCCATGTTCTAGTAATAGTTTGAGTATTACCACAATTGCTAACTGAGTTATCCGTAAAAGTCACAGTAGTAGTTCCACAAGTATCAGTCGCAGTAGCGGTTCCAGTAAATGGAGGATTTGTATTTTCAGTACATTCTCTGTTTTTATTTGGTGGAATTGTTAATGTAGGTGGAGTTGTATCTTCAACAGAAATCGTTTGTGTGTCAGACACAGAGTTTCCACATGCATCAGTAGCAGTCCATGTTCTCGTAATAGTTTCAGTATTTCCACAAGCAGCAACAGCACTATCAGTAAATGTTACAGTTGTTGTTCCACAAGTATCAGTCGCAGTAGCCGTTCCAGTAGCAGAAGGGTCCGTACTTTGAGTACATTCCACAGTAGCATCAGCAGGAACCGTTAACACAGGATCAGTAGTATCTTCAACAGAAATCGTTTGTGTATCAGAAACAGAATTTCCACATGCATCAGTAGCAGTCCATGTTCTCGTAATAGTTTGAGAACTACCACATGCTGCAACAGCACTATCAGTAAATGTTACTGTTGTTGTTCCACAAGTATCAGTCGCAGTAGCCGTTCCAGTAGCAGAAGGGTCAGTACTTTGAGTACATTCCACAGTAGCATCAGCAGGAACCGTTAACACAGGATCAGTAGTGTCTTCAACAGAAATCGTTTGTGTATCAGAAACAGAATTTCCACATGCATCAGTAGCAGTCCAAGTTCTAGTAATAGTTTGAGTATTACCACAAGATGCAACAGCACTATCAGTAAACGTCACAGTAGTTGTTCCACAAGTATCAGTCGCAGTAGCCGTTCCAGTAGCAGAAGGGTCCGTACTTTGAGTACATTCCACAGTAGCATCAGCAGGAACCGTTAACACAGGATTAGTATTATCTTCAACAGAAATCGTTTGTGTATCAGAAACAGAATTTCCACATGCATCAGTTGCCGTCCAAGTTCTAGTAATAGTTTCAGTATTACCACAAGCAGCAACAGCACTATCAGTAAACGTCACTGTAGTTGTTCCACAAGTATCAGTGGCAGTAGCCGTTCCAGTAGCAGAAGGGTCCGTACTTTGAGTACATTCCACAGTAGCATCAGCAGGAACCGTTAACACAGGATCTGTATTATCTTCAACTGTTATGGTTTGTGTATCAGACGCAGCGTTTCCACATGCATCAGTAGCAGTCCATGTTCTAGTAATAGTTTCGGTATTACCACAAGCTGCAACAGCACTATCAGTAAATGTTACTGTTGTTGTTCCACAAGTATCAGTCGCAGTAGCCGTTCCAGTAGTAGAAGGGTCCGTACTTTGAGTACATTCCACAGTAGCATCCGCAGGAACCGTTAACACAGGATCTGTATTATCTTCAACTGTTATGGTTTGTGTATCAGACGCAGCGTTTCCACATGCATCAGTTGCCGTCCAAGTTCTAGTAATTATTTCTGTATTACCACAGGCAGCAACAGCACTATCAGTAAACGTCACAGTAGTTGTTCCACAAGTATCAGTCGCAGTAGCAGTTCCAGTGGCAGAAGGGTTAGTACTTTGAGTACATTCTACAGTAGCATCAGCAGGAACCGTTAAAACAGGGTCAGTTGTATCCACAACTGTTATCGTTTGATTTAGAGATACAGCGTTTCCACAAGCATCAGTTGCTGTCCATGTTCTAGTAATAGTTTCAGTATTTCCACAAGCAGATACAGAACTATCTGAATATGTTACAGTAGTTGTTCCACAAGTATCAGTAGCTGTAGCAGTACCAGTGGAAGAAGGGTTCGTGTTTTCAGTACACTCTCTGTTTTTATTAGGAGGAATGATTAAATTAGGAGCTGTAGTATCTTCAATAGTTATAGTTTGTGTGTCTGTATCAGAATTACCACAAGCATCAGTAACTGTAAAAGTTCTAGTAACTATTATAGTACAAGATCCAGAACTCACATCAGCATATGTGATTGTAGCTATAGTTCCATCTAAATCCGAAGCTGTTCCATTTCCATTTAAAGCATTTTCAAGTTGAGCTAATGTAATTGTTGTCGTTGTTTCGTTATAGGTTAAACCAGTAATTGCTGAAACACTACAACCCTCTAAAGTATAGTCATCTGGAGCAGTGATTTCAGGATTTTCAGTATCATCGTTATTAATAGTAATATTGTTTACAGAAGTAGTACAACCATTGTCATCAAGAATATCAATTGTATATGTACCTTGACCCAGGTTAGCAAATGTACCAGTTGCTTGATAGTTAGTTCCACCATTAATTGAATACGAATAAGGAGGAACACCACCTGAAGCTTCAACAATTATTTCTCCTGTAGTATTTCCAGTACAGTCCGCATTAGATGTAGACGTTACACTTGCAGTTAATTCAGTTGGTTGGGTTACTTCATTATCACTAATAATTACATTACAACCTGATGAATCCGTTATTGTAACAGAATAATTTCCGGCTGTTATACCAGATAAATCTTGGCTAACTTCTCCATTATTCCATAAATAAGTATAAGGCGGAGTACCACCAATTACAGTAATGTCAATTGCTCCAGTAGCATCATCGTAACAAAGAACATCTGTTATGGATGCTGTCGCTTCAAGGATATCAGGTAAATTTATTCCTACCTGTGCATCAATACTAGGCAAGGAACATGTAGTTCCAAAAGTACCAGTGTATGTCAATTCAGCAGTAAAATTGCCAACAAAATCATTCGGTCCTGTATATGCGAATGTTCCAGTAAGATCACCAGATATACCAATTAAGTCTCCGTTTAAACGAAATTCCCAGAAAAATGTATCTCCTGTAGAAACACATCCATTTTGATCTAATGTAGCTGAATAATCTATTGAATTTGTACATCCAACTCTTGTTACACTAGGTGTTAATTCTGGACAAGGCACACAAAATTCTGGATTATCAAACACTAATGCGGTCGTTTGACACATAGCGTTTTCATAATTAATAACTGTATTTCCAGAGGTTTGAGGTCCACAGACTGATGAGTCAGTTGGGACAATTGTATATTCTAATGTAATCGTTTCTTCAAATACATCTGCAACAAACCATGATAAAAGTTGACCACTGTAAGTTGTAGTTCCTTTGCTTGGATCGATAGTTCCAGGTACAATTGTAAAACCGGCAGCAATGGTATCAGAAACAAGGGCTTGACCAGGTAACTGCGTTGCCGCAGGAACTAATTGACCTAAAATAGCATCATAAATAGAGGTTAAATCAGCATTGTTTTCAGTTGAAAATGCACCAGCATTCTGTATTCCATTTAGGGTGTTTAAAGCAATTGTTTCTTCAGTTCCACTAATAGCTCCTATTAAACCAATAGTAAAAACACTTTGATTATATACGTCTCCACTAACATTTGTAGTTTGTGCATTAACACCAGCACTTATTGCTGCTGTTTGACATGCAGTATTAGAAGTTGTTGAGCTACATGTAGAACTTGTGCCATTTCTTTTTGTAGCGACTCCATCGGAAAGTAAAATAATACTTCTAGATGTAGCACAGTCGAATGTACCATTATTAGTAAGTTCATTATCTGCAGCTATAATACCAGCTTGAGTATTAGTATAACCTCCTGTAGTTATCAGGTTAATTACCGTTGTAATTGCAGCTTGACCAATACTACCAGTTAAACCAATGTCTAATGTAGCGGAATCACTAAAACTTACTACTGCAACCTTATTTAAACCCGTTGGATTGTTAGCAGGTAAAAAGAAATTATTAACAAATTCTATTGCTGCATCTTTTGCATAGTCAATAGGTTCTGGTACAGGACCATCATCCATACTTCCTGATCTATCAATAACTAATACAACTTCTTGCGGACTTTTAGGCGGTTTACCTATAATTTCCAAAGTGACATCAAATTGATTACAAACAGTTGGGTTTACTACTATATCTTTATTAACAATAACTTGTTGTCCAAAAAGAGTATTAATAGAAAATAGAAATGATATAGCAAACAATAGTTTAGCTATATTTTTGGCATTTCTTTTTTGAAATTGTAATTTATTTCTCATCGAGTTTCTCTTTAAAACGATTCTTTAATCTTATTTTAAATAATAAATATTATTCTTCTGAAGGGTCTACAACAAATACACTTAGTGTTTTTGTTTCAGACAATGATTTACAATCTGAAGACTTAGCTTCAACCTCAATACAACACCATGTATTAAAAGGTGTTCCTTTAGGAACCTTTACGTTAACAATGAATTTATAAGATTCACCACTATTTAATGTGATATCTAATTGAGGGGAAGAATTAGCATTATTTCTATTTAAACTATTATTTTGAATAGAAACATCTAATACAGAATTACTAGAACCAGTACTTCTATTGTATTGTGATTTATTATTATGACAAGGTTCTGTTAGTTGTTTGGAAGACAAATTGAATGTCTTTGTATCACTAGAACTATTAGTAAGTACTAATATAAATTGGGCACCTTCTTCATCGGCTGATTTAAAGCTTCTATCTTTTTCAACAATAAGTTGGGCACTACAATCGTTAGAGGTCGCTGCGTTTTTATCTGTTTTAGACAATGTCACAGCAAGACATGCTATAATTAAGGTTGCTATTAATTTCATAGTTTAAAATTTAATTCAAATTTTATATTCGCTTAGCGATGTTTAAAATACTGTTGTACAAATAGAACTTTAGCCAAGTATGTGATGATACTTAATTAAACGTCCAATATGTTTTGAGGGAAGTACGGTGGTATGACATACCACGTAAATGGATTTATTAATATATTTTTGATTTGGGGTCATAAACATTATATTTAATCTTAACAAATCAAATGATAACCACAATGGTTAACAAATTAATATGTTAAAGGGACGAAAATAATCGTTAAAACGGAAATATGCAACATTTTATCGATAAAATATTACACTTCATCGAGTAGATATGAAACAATTAGTACTAATTAGACATGCAAAATCATCATGGGAATATGATGTTAATGATGATGAAAGACCACTAAATAAGAGAGGTTTTAGGGATGCAGAACTGGTTGCAAAATCATTTCAAAGTGCATCTTTTGCTCCAGATATTATTTTTTCAAGTTTTGCTAATAGAGCGTTGTCAACCTGTAAGATTTTTATGAAAACACTCAATTTTGAGGATAAAATCTTACATATAAAGGACGAATTATATGATTTTGGAGGAGAAAATGTGATAAATTTTATAACTAATATCGATGATCATTATGAAAAGGTTATGATTTTTGGACATAACCATGCTTTCACATCTATTTGCAATATATTTGGAGACCAATTTATTGATAACCTACCAACAAGTGGTTTAGTGGTTATACATTTTGATGTCACCTCGTGGCAGAACATAAAAAAAGGGATAACAAAACTTACAATTTTTCCAAGAGATTTAAAATAATGGTTAAAGACAAAAATAAATACATTAATAGAGAATTAAGTTGGCTTCAGTTTAATGAAAGAGTTTTACAAGAAGCAGAAGATGAAAGTGTACCTCTGATAGAACGATTGCGATTTTTAGGGATTTTTTCAAATAATCTAGATGAGTTTTTTAAAGTTCGATATGCAACTGTAAAACGAATAGATGAAGCTGGTAAAGGTGGGAAAAGCGAATTAGGTGGTGTTAAAGCCGGAGACTTATTAGAAATTATAACTAAAATAGTCATCAAACAACAAAGCTATAGTCTACAAATTCTAAGCAAAATTCAAAAAGCACTTGAAAATGAAAGCATCTTTATTATTAATGAAATGCATATTGATGAGTCTCAACATAAATTTATTAAAGAGTATTTCATCGAACATGTAAGTCCAGCCTTAGTCACAATTATACTAAATGATTTAATTGAAATTCCTTTATTAAAGGATAGTGCAGCATATTTGGCCGTTAAAATGGTTTTAAATAATGAGGAAAAACAATTTGCTTTAATTGAGATCCCAAAAACTATCGATCGTTTTGTTGTATTGCCGAAAAAAGGAGATGATAATTACATTATTATTTTAGATGACTTATTGCGCTATTGTTTAAATGATATTTTTAATATTTTCAATTATAAATCTATTTCTGCACACATGATTAAGATTACTAGAGATGGTGAACTTGATTTTGACAGTGATTTAAGTAAGAGTTTTATTGAGAAAATTTCAGATAGTGTAAAAGATCGACAAATTGGAGAACCTGTAAGATTTGTTTATGATAAAACTATAGATGAAGAAACTTTAGAGTATTTAATGTCTAAAATGGGGATCGATTCTAAAGATAGTGTCATTCCTGGAGGTAGATATCACAATAGAAGAGATTATATGGACTTTCCAAGTTTAGGTCGAACGGATCTTTTATATAATAAGATTCAGCCATTGCAAATAAAAGGTTTGAGTCTTCAAAGTAGTATTTTTACCTCTATATCGCAAAAAGACTATTTACTTCATACACCTTATCAAACCTTTTCTTATGTCGTGAAATTTTTAAGAGAAGCTGCTCTAGATCCAAAAGTTAAGACTATTAAAATCACGATATATAGGTTAGCACAAATCTCGCACGTTGCGAGTTCGTTGATAAATGCAGCAAAAAACGGAAAAAAAGTAACGGTAGTCATTGAATTACGCGCCAGATTTGATGAACAGGCAAATATTGATTACGCTGAACAAATGCAATCGGAAGGCGTCAACCTTCTGTTTGGTATTGCAGGTTTGAAAGTACATAGCAAAATGTGTGTAATTGAACGAGAAGAAGATCACAAATTAAAGCGTTACGGATTTATTAGTACTGGAAATTTTAACGAATCTACAGCTAAAATCTATACCGATTTCGTATTATTTACTTCAAATTCTAAACTATTAAAGGATGTCAACAAAGTGTTTAATTTCCTTCAAACTAATTATTTAATTTATAGGTATAAGCACATTATCACCTCTCCTCATTATACAAAATCTAAACTTTTTGCATTAATCGACACTGAAATTAATAATGTCAAACAAGGTAAGCCTGCATTTATTAAACTAAAACTTAATAGTATTTCTAGTTATAGTATGATTGATAAGTTATATGAGGCTAGTAGAGCAGGTGTTAAAATTCAAATGATTGTAAGAGGTATTTGTTGTTTGGTCCCTGGAGTTAAAGGAATGAGCGAGAATATTGAAGTAATAAGTATTATCGATAAATTTTTAGAGCATACTAGATTATATGTCTTTTGCAATAATGATGATACTAAAGTATATATTTCTTCGGCAGATTGGATGACTAGAAATATTGAAAATAGAGTAGAAGTTAGTTGTCCGATTTATCAAGATGATTTAAAAGAAGAGTTGCTAAATATTTTCGATATTTGCTGGAGTGATAACGTAAAAGCAAGAGTGATTGATGAATCTCAAAGTAATGAATACCGTAGAAATGACAATCCTAAAGTTAGAGCACAATTTGCACTTTATGATTATTTTAAAGAAAAACTGAATTCATAGCATGTTAAATATAAAAAAATATGCAGCGATTGATATTGGTTCAAATGCTGTAAGACTTTTGGTTTCAAGTATCATAGAACAAAAAGGTCAACCTACAAAATTCAAAAAGACCTCCTTAGTGCGAGTTCCAATTCGACTTGGAGCTGATGTGTTTTTGAATGGCGCAATTTCTGAAGATAATATACAACGCATGCTTGATACCATGACCGCTTTTAAATTGTTGATGCAGTCTCACAAAATCGTAAAGTATAAAGCGTGTGCAACATCAGCAATGCGCGAAGCTGATAATGGTAAAGAGGTTGTTAAACTGATAGCTAAAAAAGCTAAAATTGAAATTGATATTATTGATGGTGAAGAAGAGGCTGCTATTATTGCTGCAACAGATTTACATTCTTATATTAAAGAAGATAAAACCTATTTATATGTTGATGTTGGTGGTGGTAGTACTGAATTTTCAGTGATTCACCACGGAAAAACAATTGCATCAAAATCATTTAGAATAGGCACTGTAAGACTTCTGAATGATATTGTAAAAAAAGAAACTTGGCTTGAATTAGAAGAGTGGATTAAAACCAATACTAAAGGATATCATACCATTGATTTAATTGGTTCTGGTGGTAACATCAATAAAATCTTTAAAATCTCTGGGAAAGCCATAGGTAAACCACTGACGTACTTTTATTTAACGACCTACTATAATAAGTTGCAAACCTATTCCTATGAAGAGCGAATTACCGAATTAGAGCTAAATCAAGATAGAGCAGATGTTATTATCCCAGCTACAAGAATATACCTTTCTGCTATGAAATGGAGTGGAGCAAAAGATGTGTATGTACCTAAAATTGGACTTTCAGATGGAATAATTAAAAGTGTTTATTTTGGAACAGTCTCTAGTGTAAACCTTTAAAAATAAGGTTGTTTGACCTCTTTTTTGACATGACATCCATTATTTATTTCTTAATTTCAATTTTCATTATATATTAGCAGTCTCAAATCTATGTTATTTTATATGACATCATTTTGAAAAAACTCAATTAAAACGGTTGAGTCTATTTAAAACAAAATATTATGAATATGAAATCACTTATCCTTACATTATTATTTGTTAGTGTTACCACACTATCTTTTGCTCAAGGTACCAGCTATGGTGTTAGAGGAGCAGTAAATATTTCGAATTTAGATTTTGATCCAAATGCAACTTTTGTAAACCAACACAGAAATGGTTTCGCTTTTGCAGGTTTTGTTGATTATGGTGTTAGCGATACTTTTTCAATTTTAGCCGAATTGCAGTATTCTGCCGAAGGTGGTAAAGCTGAAGAATTAAGAGCTGATTATATTCAATTACCAATTATGGCACGTTTCGCTATTGGTAATAAATTCACAGTTGGTGCTGGTCCTATGATTAGTTTAAAAACTTGGGAGAATCTTGATGGATTTGCAACCTTTACTTTCTCAGGTGTTGGTGGAGTAGAGTATATGATTACTGACGAATTGTTTATTGATGCTCGTGTACATTACGGTTTAACTAATATTCTTGATGAAGACTTAACAACGGTTGAAGCGCAGAATACAACATTCCAGTTTGGCTTTGGTATAAAAATCTAAAACCGGATTAAAAATAGATATTTAAAAGCCTCAGTTTTAATTGAGGCTTTTTTTATTGTTTAATGAATTTCAATGTTTGAATCTGATTGAAATTATTGTAGAATCGAATAACATATAATCCAGAGTTTAAATCATCAACATAGATTGATTCTGAATTGAGCTCTGCTTTCTTGATTAATTTTCCATCCAAAGAATAGATCTTATAATTTATTTCACTTTCAGATTGGTTTACAGTTAGATTTATGACCGAAGTTACAGGATTATTCTTTAGTGCTATTATCGATGAACTCAACTCATTTTCAGAAATAGATAAGGGTTGGTCTCCAAACACTAATCGAGCACCTAATAAATCTGTGACATTTAAAATAGTACCATTATTAATGATTTCGAATTCAGAGAAATTGTTTGGAGGAAAGCCAATAATATTAAAATATTCACTTTCGTAATCAGATTCACAAAAGCCTAATGTTGGCGAAAAATCTACCAATTGTATACTATTGCCATTATTTAAAGTGACTTCATAATCACTCATAAAAGCATTGCATTCACCTTCACCAGAAGCCCTGTTTCTAAAGGTGATTGGATTAATATCGTTTGTTAGTGTTAATGATGGACTTTCAGTAATTGGTATTTCAATTGTAGGGTTTCCAGGAATTTCAATTCTAGATAAATACCAATTTTTTGTTAGGATTTCAGTGTTTTCATTCCTGCCATATATAGCTTTATCTCCTGTCATTGAATTTGTAATCGTTAATATTTGATTGTCATTTTCACCACCTATCATATATGGGAAATCAAATGGTTGTGGTTGACCACTATTGAGTATTGAAAAATATATATTTTCAAAGATTACACCTGGAGTCAGTGCACAATCATCTAATGTAAAGTCAAGTGAGTTAAATGTTATATCATTTTCATCAGGCGTCATGTGACCTCCATATGAATTACAAGCTCCACTACCAATAAAATCCAAAAAGGGTTCGTTCCCAATGTCCTCGGTAATCACTAGTTCAAAGAGACTTTCATTGTTATAATAATTAGGATGAACTACGCCATCAACTTCTATATGATTTAAATACCATTGTCCTAAAATATCTGTTGGTTGTGCTGTTCTTCCATAAACAGCATAGTCTCCACTATAATCATTGGTAATAATTAATGCAGTATCATCATCTGTTCCAGTAATTTCATAGCTAACAATAAATTCATCAAGTACCACTGAGGTGTTAGAATCAAATAAAATAGTATTATTATAATCAGAAAAATACGAACAAACTTCTGGTGGATTTTCACAATTGTTTGTAGCCTCAATAATATTTATAAACTCCATTGAGCCATTTTCAACATTAAATTTACCTTCAAAAGTATTAGTGATTGGACCAAAGCTTTCTACTGTAAATGGTTCATCTGCAGTGGGAGGCAATAAACCAAAATTTAAAATAACGTTGTAATTTTCTTGAGTTGTTAGAGGTGGATATATAGCTACTCCATTATCTGTCCTATAGTGCAAATACCAATCGCCAAATAGGGCTGCTTCATCTTGAGAAAAACTTAATAGGCCTAAACATAAAAAGATAATGGTAAAGTAGAATTTTTTCATGGCTGTGATTTACAACTAAATATACGATAAATTATCCATGAATAGTTTCCTTCCTGCTTAGGTCTTTCATGATGTCTGCCTCGTACTCAAGTAGTTGTTGCCATTTCTCATCGACCTCTTTGCGATCTCCATATTGTCTAGCAAAACCTAAAAACATCGTGTAATGATTGGCTTCACTTACCATTAATTTTCTGTAGAATTCTGCCAATTCTTTGTCTTCTAATTCTTCAGAGAGTAATCTGAAACGCTCACAGCTTCTAGCTTCTATTAACGCTGCATATAATAAACGATGTACTAATTGTGTGGTTCTGCTTCCACCTTTAGGAAAGAATTTTAATAATTGAATCACATAGTCGTCTTTACGGTCTCTACCTAAAGTCCAACCATGTGCTATAATTTTATCATGAACCATTTTAAAATGGCTAATTTCTTCTTTAACAAGAGCAACCATCTCTTGGACCAACTCCGTATATTCGGGAAAACTAACAATTAATGAAATTGCAGTACTCGTCGCTTTTTGCTCACAGTAAGCGTGATCAGTTAAAATATCTTCAATATTTTTTTCAACGATATTTACCCAACGTGGATCTGTTGGTAATTTTAAACCTAACATATTAACTGTGTTCTTCTATTAAATTGATGTATTGCGTACCATTAGTATCTACAACTAGTTCGTATAATTTGTAAGCATTACTGTTAGGGTTTATAAAAGAAAGTCCTAAATTAACTTCTGAAGTGTTTGAAGCTTCTTGATTTACCCAAACATGTTCTAAGGTTGCATTGTCCCAAAACTCTGATGAAGACGCGCTTTTAAAGGCCTCAGCATTTATTTTGGCATCGAATATGTTTTTTGATGCTAGATCTATTCTTATTTCAGATTCAAAAACGCGATGGTAGTTGAGTTTTGTTTTCTTATCATCTGCTTCAGAGCTCACTAAAATTTGAGAATCCATTACTGCATAATTTTTGATGCTAACTTTAAATGTATTTGAAATAAGTGAATCTGTTTGTATTTCGGTATAAGCTTCAGGAAAATAGGTTACAACTTCTAAATTGGTCTGTTTTTTATTAAATTCAGAAATTGAATTCTGTAGATTTTCTCGAGCACTTTCTCGTCTGTCACAACTAAAAATGGCTATTGCTACTAGGACTATTATAAGTATTGATCTTTTCATAATCTAAAAATAATCAAAAATTAATTGATATCTAAACCGAATGTTTGTCTAAGCAATTCAATATTTGGATTCTTTTCTTTAAGCTTTTCGTATTTCTCTTGTGTTGTAAAGGCATATTTTTTAGATACTTCTTCATTAACTCTAATGTCAAGTTTTAAATCGTAATTCATTAATGATTTACGCAAATACTCCATTAACGGATACTGTGCTCTTTCCAGTTCAACTCTAAGCGTATCATTAGGAAATGTGATTTCAATATTTGTTTCAATGAGTTTTGGTGTATCCATTTCAAGAATAGATGCCATAATTTTTTCGCCCTTTTTATGTAGCAATTTGATGTATGAATTCCAAGCGTTTAAAAATGCATCTTCAGAAACATCCTCTTTTGGCAAATCATCAACATCAATAACAACTTCCATTTGTCTTATAAGGTGTTCCTTTTTTGCTTTGATACTTTTAAGAGATAGTCCTGAAGTTCTAGTATCTTTTTTTAACTCAATTTTTGGTAATGGAATATTAGCGTGAGTAGTTTCGGCTTCCTTAGCCTTCTCAGTTTTTTTAACCTTTGATACCTCTGAAGAATTTGAGTTTTCTTTAATTTGTTTGTCCTTAGGAATAACCACTGGAATAGGAGTAATGCCTTTGGTTCTAAAGTAAGATGCTGGAATTATGTAATGCTTGCTATTTTTTTTTTCTCCATCAAAAGTGATAGAGGCTAATTGCATGATACAAAGTTCAACAAGTAAACGTTGGTTTCTACTGCTTTTATATTTGAGATCGCAGTCGTTGGCGAGTTCAATCCCTTTTACGAGAAATGCATGACTTGCTTTTCTGGACTGTTCCTGGTATTTGAGTTTGGTATCTTCACCAACTTCTAGGAGTTCTAAGGTTTGTTCATTCTGACAAACCAATAAATCTCTAAAATGCGAAGCTAATCCAGCAATATAGTGATGGCCATCAAAGCCTTTTGAAAGGGTTTCATTAAATTGAATAAGCAACTCCGGAATTTTATTCTCAAGTATCAAGTCGGTACTTTTAAAATAGGTTTCGTAATCAAGAACATTTAAGTTTTCGGTAACAGCTTGTCTAGTTAAGTTTTTACCTGAAAAACTCACAACACGATCAAAGATGGATAATGCATCACGCATGGCTCCATCAGCTTTTTGAGCAATAATATGAAGTGCATCATCTTCGGCAGTAATACCTTGTTCTTTAGCAATATATTTTAGATATTCCTTTGCGTCAGAAACAGTAATGCGTTTAAAATCAAAAATTTGACAACGTGATAATATCGTTGGAATGATTTTATGTTTTTCAGTCGTTGCAAGAATAAAAATACAGTGTTTTGGTGGTTCTTCTAATGTTTTCAAAAAGGCATTAAAAGCCGCTTGAGATAACATGTGTACCTCATCAATAATATACACTTTGTATTTACCAACTTGAGGAGGAATTCGTACTTGATCCGTTAAACTTCTAATATCATCAACAGAATTATTTGAAGCAGCATCTAATTCAAATATATTAAAGGCAAAATCTTCATCAACAGTTTCTGTACCATCACTATTAATCATTTTAGCCAGAATACGAGCACAAGTTGTTTTTCCAACACCACGAGGTCCAGTAAATAATAAGGCTTGAGCTAAATGGTTATGTTCTATGGCATTCAGTAATGTATTGGTAATAGCTTGCTGACCAACAACGTCATTAAACGTTTGTGGTCTATACTTTCGAGCCGATACGATGAAGTGTTCCATTGAGACAATAATGTGATACAAATTTAAAAAAACAAGCCCAAATTAAAATATAAAATGGGCTTAGTTTAGTTGAGTTATTAACAGCTTACCTAATAAAGAAAACTAGTAGTTTATAAGACGAATAAACATTTCAATATCTTTAATATCTATTTCAGCACCAGCACCAGTTCCAGAAATGACCTCTAGATTTGATGCATTATATACAAGTTTTAAAGCAAAATGCATACTTTCAGTTGTTCCATTTTGAGTTGTAGGTCTTTGAGCCTTAATAAAATGCCTTATAAATAAGATTTTGGGATCTTTCGCCACAATAGCATCGTCTATTTCTTCTTTTGAAACTATTTCATATTGATAATCATAAATGTCATGTATTCCTTTTAGTAATTTTTTAGATACAAAACCTTCATCAATGTATAGAATTTTATGCTCGAGAGAGTCTTTCAAAAATTTTGAAGATAATTTTACTTGTTCTTTTACTATTTTTTTATAATTATTTCCAATCTCAAGGTCTTTTTGCAAATTAGTTACAGATAACATAAGGTCTGCTAGACCAAGATCTGGTGTGAATACGAAATGTGTAACTACTTTTTTTTCTGCTAAACCTATTAATAAACAGTTGTTTGGTGCATTAGCTTGAAGCATTTTTTCGGTATAGTATAAATGCGCATATTTTTTAGCTTCATCTTTATCTTTATAGACTGTTTTCCATTCTTCTTTAGTTATAAACCTTATAGAAGGCGAAAATGTCCAAATATCATTTATAGCTTGTTGAATATTTTCATTATAGTTCTTCATCTTACCATGTTGCTCATCTTCATCCATGAGAACTACCAATAAAGGTCTTTCTTTTAGAGTTTCTACATCTCTAGCTGATTTCTTATTGATTCCCATTTGAGCGTTAACACTATAACACGTGAAAGCAATTGTCGCTAAAAGTATAAGTTTTTTCATATCTAAAATTTCAGTTTTAATTTCAAACAATATAATAAATCTATTTTAATGTTTGTTGTACTTTTGCAATTAGTAAATCGCCTTATCGCTCTTGCGCTGAATTTATTTCAGCATCTTATCAATTTAGCTAAGAACTCTATTGAAAAAGGTACTGAAACAAATTCAGCACTTGGGAGGAAAGTCCGAACACCATAGTGCAATCATAGTGGCTAACAGCCATCCATCGAGAGGTGAGGAAAAGTGCAACAGAAAGTATGTACAGGTTATGCTGTAGTGAAACCAGGTAAACTCTATGAGGTGCAATGTCATGTAAACTAGTGCTTGAGCGTACACGCGCGATGCTAGAGGGTAGGCAGCTAAAGTTTGCTGGTAACAGTAAACGTAGATAAATGATAAGGGCTCTATTGAGTACAGAATTCGGCTTATAGATTTACTTAAACACAAAAAAACCTTTCTTTAAAAAAGAAAGGTTTTTGTTTTATGAATGCTAAGTCATTATTCTTTTTTAGGGTAATAGCTTAAATCAGGACGCACTTCTCCTTTAACCATATCATATCGAGTTACTAATTCAATAACACTAAACATTTTTCCTTTACCTTCTTTACCCATTATTTCATCATTTTCTTTTCCACCTTGTGCTATAGCGACACTATCTTCTCCAGCTATAGATACCATATAATAACTTTCTTCACTACCAAATCCACTGTGAATTACATTATAGCCATTTTTCACACCTTTGGCAGCAAACATGTCTTTTACAGCTTTCATGGCCTCATTCATTGCTTTAGCATTTTTTGGTGCGTAATATAAAAAGTGATATTCTCTTTCGTTTTTGCCTTCTGTCGAATACCCTTCTGGATGGTATGAAAGTTCAGGGATGTAATGGGAGATACTGTTGCTATGTGAGTCATAACATTCGTCCATTTTGTTAAACATGGCACCTGCAGCTTCCTTGCCCATTTTTTCAAATATTTGGGCAAAACCAGGATTATCTAATTCTGCCATGTTTTTAATTGGAGACGAAAAAACGTAGCGTCCATCTGCTAAACTTATGGCTGTCCAACTTGCTCCTTGGATGTTATGTTTAACAAAGTTATCTTTTAATTCTTTAGCTAGACCTTCATATTGCGGTATCATTGAAAATTTCACATTGTCAATGTGAATATTAAACATGGTTGGTTGTTCATCTTGCGCATAAGCAAAATTGTTTACGAAAAGTACTAGAATTAGTAGCTTGAAAATTTGTTTTACTGTTTTCATTTTTGGTTGGTTTTAATTAGTATTATAATCAATTAATTGCATACGTATACCAACGATAAGTAAGTCGAAAAAAAATAAAAGAGGAGCAATAAGTAAATTATGTATTGCGTGGAGAGTTCTAAGATAATCAAAAAAAATAACTTTTGAAATAGAAAGGTCTTAAGTTGTTTTAAAAAAACTAAAACAATTGCCTCCATAACTTTTAGAATGTGAATAGTTTTCTAAATGTGACAAATCAGTGTGTTTTGAATGTTCTACAATTAATAAACCATCATCACTCAACAACTGGTTTTGAAACACCAATTCTGGGATTTTTGAAAATTCTTCAACTGGGAAATCGTAAGGTGGATCTGCAAAAATGACCGTGAATTTTTCTTTGCTTCGTTCTAAGTATTTAAAGACATCACTTTTAATAGTTGCTATTGACATATCAAAGGCTTCTGAAGTTTCATTAATGAATTTAATGCAACCATAATTTTCATCGACAGCTGTAATGTGTTGCGTTCCTCGAGATGCAAACTCATAGCTGATGTTTCCGGTTCCAGCAAACAAATCTAAAACTGTTATATCATCAAAGTAATATTGATTATTTAAAATATTAAATAATGATTCTTTTGCCATGTCTGTTGTTGGACGTACTGGCAGTTTTTTTGGAGCTGTAATTCGTCTACCTTTAAATTGTCCTGAAATTATCCGCATTAGTTAAAACTATTTAAAAGTATAAAATTGCTATGCTTTCCGTTTGGTTGCTTTTTTATATTAAATTCATAATTGCAAAAAGGTTCAATGAAATCAACAAACCGTACATATTTAAAAACGATAGAGTATAAATCATCATCCTTAGTGATTTGTCCTGATAAATGAATCTTTACGGTTTCTGGATTAAGCTTAAGTTGCTCTATTGAAAAAAGAATATAATAGATGAAGTCTTCTTTAGTATTGTAATCAAATGTATTGTAGAAAATCAGTTGAGAGTCTTTTGCAGCAATCATCTCAAAATGAAGATGACCAACATTAACATAAAGTTCAATGGCTTTATGTTTTGAAGAATTTTGTAATACAGATTCAATTAAAATAGTAGATGCATGCTTGTATATGAAACTACCAAATGTGTCAAAAAGATAATTGTTTACATTAACTAAAGGCACATATATATTGACAATATCATTTATAGCGATAGTATCGTAATCAATAAAATCGGTCTTTAATATTTTTGCATTAAATTTTAAATAATCCGCTAAGTGATTTTCATTAAATAATGATTTTGGAACTTGAGCAGATAGGTCGTTTTGATAAATGCACAAAACGGAATCAAATGTTTGTTGGAAATCTGTATTAGATTCAATAATCGTTTTTAATTGATTGAGCAATTCAAAAGGCGTTGCTTTTTTGTCAAGCTGAATTTCTTGAAGTCGCTCTATAGTATTTGTAGAACGATTTAGAATGCAAAAAGAAAGTCCACTCAAACGAATTTGAATGGACAAGTCTTTAATAATATTTGGTTTCAAACCTAATCTTCTTTTTTCGTGTTGAAACTTTTTGGCCAATTCCCTTTAGTATAAACTTCAGTCATTGAGCCAACAGTTAAAGCTGGACCATTAACACCATCAACAGCTACAACTTGCTTTTCTTTATTAACTAGGTTTTTGTCTTGATCAAAAAGAATAATTTCTTTATCTACCGAAGCTTCAAATACAGCGATATTTTCTTCTACTAATTTACCAGCTTTAAGTTCAAATTTAGCACCTTCTTTACCAACAGGCACATTCATCATAGTCTTGTATCTTGTATCGGCACCAAACAAAGAATCTTTAACAGGAACAAAACCAAGCGTATCGATAATTACAATATCACGAGTAGTTTCAACGCCTCCATAACGCTTCGTCAATTCAGCATCAATAATAGTTGAATCTCTTCGTTGTGTAATTGTGAAATTTGCAGTATCTACAAACTTAATTAAGCCATCAAAACTATTTGAAAACTTTCCAGTAACAGTTCTATGCGCTAATTGTGCATCTCTAATATCTTTAAGACTTTCAATAACCACCTTGTAGCGTTTCTCTTTGAGTTGGTTAAATTTTATTTCTCCATATACAGAATTAAAAGTTAAGTAACCCAAAAAGATAATAAGTACCCAAAGTAAAAGATTAAGAATTCCTTTTGCTTTTTTTGGTACAAAATTATCAATTAACCATACGATACCTACCGTAAGGATTATTAAACCTACAACTGTAAGAACTGCTGTTAACATAGTTAGTTTATTTTATTAGTTATTTTATAAAGGTATTACGCAAATCTACAATTTTTTTTTGTTCGTAAAAATCTTAGAAACAAAAAAGAATTAAAAGCGTAAGATATAAAATTTGTTTCAAATAAATCAAATATTGAAAACCATTTTAGGTATGCTCATATTTAGTTTTATCTTGCATTCAAAACGATATTCAGATTACATTGCATGACATCATTAGAATTCTATAAGCTTCTAAAACAAAAGTTCCCTTTTGTGCCTACAACTAAACAATTAATTGTTTTAGAGCAATTGTCACAGTTTGTTTATAGTGATGCTCCAAATATTTTGTACCTCCTTAAAGGTTTTGCAGGAACAGGTAAAACAAGTATTATTGGAACCTTAGTTTCTAATTTATGGGAAACAAAACGGAGTGCTGTATTAATGGCTCCAACTGGTAGAGCAGCAAAAGTGATTTCCAATTATTCAAAAAAGGAAGCCTTTACCATTCATAAAAAAATATACTTTCCAAAGAAAGATAAAGGAGGAGGCGTCCAATTTATCTTACAACCTAATAAGCACCGAAATACCATTTTTATTGTTGACGAAGCCTCAATGATTCCGGATACACCAGCAGATTCAAAATTGTTTGAAAATGGTTCTTTATTAGATGACTTAATGCAATATGTGTATTCTGGACACAAGTGTAAGCTCTTATTAATTGGTGATAAAGCACAATTGCCACCTGTGAAATCAGATTTAAGTCCAGCTTTAAACTCTCACATCCTTAGCATGAATTATAATAAGGAAGTAACAAGTATTGAATTAGATGAGGTGGTTAGACAGGAACAAGATTCAGGCATTTTAGAAAATGCCACACGACTAAGAGAGGTCCTTGATAACGAATTTTATGAGTCCTTTAAATTTAATGTCAATGGATTTAATGATATTATTCGATTAATTGATGGACATGAGGTTATGGATGCCATAAATGATGCGTATAGCCAAAATGGTCATGAAGAAACCGCTATAATTGTAAGAAGTAATAAACGTGCAAATCTTTATAATCAACAAATTCGAAACCGAATTCTCTTCAATGAGAATGAACTAACTGTTGGTGATTTTTTAATGGTTGTTAAAAACAATTATTTCTGGATTAAACCAACTACAGAAGCCGGTTTTATTGCAAATGGCGACATTATTCAAGTTCTAGAAATCTTTTCGATTACGGAATTATACGGATTTCGGTTTGCAGAAGTAAAAGTGCAAATGGTAGATTATCCTAAAATGCGTCCTTTTGAAACGGTTTTATTATTAGATACCATTGAAGCAGAAACACCATCATTACCTTATGAAGAGAGTAATAGGTTATATCAAGAAGTTCAGAAAGATTATGAAGACGAAACATCTAAGTATAAAAAATTCTTAAAAATTAAGGGTAATAAACACTTCAATGCGTTACAAGTAAAATTCTCTTATGCGATAACTTGTCATAAATCACAAGGTGGACAATGGCATACCATATTTGTTGAGCAACCGTATTTACCCAACGGAATGGATAGAGATTATCTAAGATGGTTATATACAGCGGTTACAAGAGCAAAAGATAAATTGTATCTTATTGGCTTTAAAGATGAGTTTTTTGAAGATTTATAATTATGACAATTGAAACTATAATTAGTATTTTTTTAGGCATTGGATTATCGGCTTCTGTTGGTTTTAGAGTTTTTGTGCCATTATTTGCATTGAGTTTAGCATCCTATTTTAACGTTTGGGAACTCAATGAATCTTGGGAATGGATTGGAAGTTTAACTGCTGTTGTGACTCTTGGTGTTGCAACTATAGTTGAAATCTTTGCCTATTATATTCCGTATGTAGATAACGTATTAGATTCGATTGCAATTCCCTTAGCAGCGATTGCAGGAACTGCAGTTATGGTATCAACAGTAGCAGATTTAAGTCCGGCAATTACATGGGCTTTAGCAATTATCGCAGGAGGAGGAACAGCAGCAGCTGTTGCAGGTAGTTCTGGAGTTACGAGGTTAGCGTCTACAACGACTACAGGAGGTATTGCAAACCCTTTGGTTTCAACCGTAGAAACAGGTACTTCAGTGGTCATGTCAATACTATCAATTTTTATTCCTGTCATTGCTTTTGTGTTCGTAATTATCATTTTATATATCATTTTTAGACTTTATAAAAAGATTAGACCAAGTCAGCCTTAAATTCCTATAAAAGTTTTATTTTTGAATGAATTCTTTCAACCATCCATGAAAATAATTTCAATGATACCTGCACGTTACAGTGCATCACGATTTCCAGGCAAACTCATGCAGAATTTGGCAGGTAAATCTGTTATCGTTAGAACTTATGAAGCTACAGTAGCCACTCAATTATTTGATGACGTTTATGTAGTAACAGATAGTGACATCATTTATAATGAAATCATTTCGAATGGTGGGAAAGCAATTATGAGTAAAAAAGAACATCAATCTGGTAGTGATAGAATTGCAGAAGCTGTTGAAGATCTTGATGTCGATATCGTTGTTAACGTGCAAGGGGATGAACCTTTTACTGAACGCGAAAGTCTTGAGAAAGTACTAAAAGCGTTTAAAGACGATGATAATAAAGAAATTGATTTAGCATCTTTGATGGTTGAAATTCACGATTGGGATGAAATTAGCAATCCTAATACCGTTAAAGTAATTGTAGATCAAAACAATTTTGCATTATATTTTTCTCGAAGCCCAATTCCTTATCCTAGAGATAAAAACGTTGGTACTCGGTATTTTAAACATAAAGGAATTTATGCTTTTAGAAAACAGGCGTTATTAGATTTTTACAAATTGCCAATGCAGTTTATTGAAGCCACTGAGAAAATTGAATGTATTCGTTATTTAGAATATGGTAAGCGGATTAAAATGGTTGAAACTACAGTTGAAGGCGTTGAAATAGATACTCCTGAAGACTTAGAGCGTGCTAAAAAACTTTGGAATAATTGAATAACGACTATAAAGACATAAAAGTAATTGGGTTTGATGCAGATGATACGCTTTGGGTAAATGAAACGTATTTTCGAGAAGCAGAATTAAAATTCGCAAAGCTGCTAGCCAAGTATGAAACGGCTAATAAAATTGACCAGGAACTTTTTAAAATGGAAATAACAAATCTTCCACTTTATGGTTATGGAGTTAAAGGATTTGTATTATCAATGGTTGAAATGGCATTAGAATTATCTAACAATGAGGTTTCTAATTCAACAATTAATGCTATTTTGAACATAGGAAAAGATATGTTGAGTAAACCCGTCGAATTACTAGATGGAGTAGAAGAAACATTAAAGACTTTATCAAGTGATTATAGGCTGATTTTGGTAACGAAAGGCGATTTACTTGACCAAGAACGAAAATTAGAAAAATCTGGTTTAACAGATTATTTTCATCATATAGAAGTGCTTAGTGATAAGCAAGAAGCAAATTATTCTAAATTGTTAAATCATTTAGATATTAAACCTTCTGAGTTTTTAATGATAGGTAATTCATTAAAATCTGATATTTTGCCATTAGTAAATATAAAAGCAAAAGCAATCCATATACCATTTCATACCACATGGTTACATGAGCAAGTAAATGATGATGAAACTAAAAGTAAAACCTATAAAACAGTACATAGTTTACTTGATGTAATTCAAGTATTAAACTAAAAATTAAAGCAAAGCTTTATTTAAGATTATAAAACGAATGAGCTATAAAAACTATCCAATGGTGTCCAGAGTTGTGTATGGACGAGGCAGTTTTAACCAATTAAGTGATATTATTTCACCTAAAAGGCAAAACATAAAAGCACCATTTATTTTTTTGGTTGATGATGTATTTAAGGGTAATTCCTGGCTAACGTCCCGAATTCCTATTGCATATAATGATCAATTACTTTATGTATCGGCTAATGAAGAACCTAAAACATCTCAGGTTGATGAATTAGTAGAGCAAATTATTCTATCACATAAAGATCGTCCGTCTGGAATTATCGGAATTGGAGGCGGTACGATTTTAGATCTTGCCAAAGCTGTTGCGATTCTTTTAACTAATGAGGGCGAAGCAAAAAATTATCAAGGTTGGGATTTGGTGAAAACACCTGCAATTTATCATGTTGGTGTGCCTACAATTTCAGGAACAGGAGCTGAGGTATCAAGAACGACAGTGCTTACTGGTCCTGATAAAAAACTTGGTATTAATTCTGATTATACACCTTTTGATCAAGTTATATTAGATCCAGAATTAACTAAAGACGTTCCAAAAGACCAATGGTTTTATACAGGAATGGACTGTTATATTCATTGTATTGAATCTTTAAATGGGACGTATCTTAATGCTTTTAGTCAAAGTTATGGTGAAAAAGCTTATCAATTATGTCTTGAGATTTTTGTTGATGATAATCTTTCAATTGAAGATTCTCAGGATAAACTTATGATGGCATCTTGGCATGGTGGAATGAGTATTGCTTATTCTCAAGTTGGTGTTGCACATGCTATGAGTTACGGATTGTCATATTTACTCGGAACTAAACATGGTATTGGAAATTGTGTCGTGTTTGATCATTTAGAAGAGTTTTATCCAGATGGTGTAAAACTGTTTAAACAAATGAAACAAAAGCATAATATTAAATTGCCTCAAGGCTTATGTGCTCATTTAAGTGATGAAGAATTTGATATTATGATTGATGTCGCTTTAGGTCTTGAACCGCTTTGGATTAATGCTGTTGGTAAAAACTGGAAGCAAGTAATTACAAGAGAAAAGCTCAAAGGCTTATATCAAAAGATGTAATATGCGATGGTTAGCTAAATTTATCTATTTCAAACTTCTCGGCTGGAAAATTACTGGAAACACAAATTTTTCAAGTGATACCATTAAAAAATTAGTAATTATTGCTGTGCCTCATACAAGTTGGCACGATTTCTATATTGGACTACTATTGAGAAAAATCACTGGTGTTAAAACTAATTTTGTAGGTAAAAAAGAATTGTTTAAATGGCCTTTTGGATGGTATTTTAGAGCTGTTGGTGGTGCTGCATTAGATAGAACTCCTGGTCAAAACAAAGTACAAGCAATTGCTAAATTATTCGAAAATAAAGAAGAATTTAGACTCACCTTAGCTCCAGAAGGGACGAGAAAGAAAGTTGAGGAATGGAAAACAGGTTTCTATTATATCGCTAAAGAAGCCAAAGTACCTATCATCATGTTTACTTTAGATTTTAAGAATAAGCAAAATAATATCTCAGAACCCTTTTATCCTACAGATGATATTGAGGCCGATTTCAAGTATATGAAATCCTTTTTCAAAGGTGTTGTTGGAAAAAAACCAGAATATTCTTAGCCTCAATCCTTTACACAGTATACAAATTTTAAACCTGATTTTTTCGCTAAAGGTGTTTTTGAATATCCAGAACTCATGGTCTAATAATTAATAATTCCGTCTAAAAAAATCAACGATTTACATTAGTATGGCATAGAGTTTGAAATATTATTACCGTAGCCACTACTGAAACATAAAGTAAACGTTTCCGTCCCTAAAAAGAAACAGTTTGGTTATAAATAAAAGCTATCTCATTAGTTTGAGTTAGCTTTATTTTTTTCGAAATTATCTAATAATCTATTTGTTTGTGTTTTTAGCTTATTCCTGAAATATTTTGTTCTTCCTATAATAGCTCCTTTTAATCCTAAGGCTTGTTTTGACCACCTGTGTAAATTGAATGAATCCGTATGTTTTACTATTTTGCCATCTTTAAATTCGAAATGCGCTTCAATAGTATTGTGAACTTTCCGCCCTGTTTTACTAAATGTATATATAGCTTCCCAAGACGCAGAACCTTCATGTTCCGCAGCCTTAATATTTGAATATGTGACTTGAAAATCTTTGTTTTTCTGTGATTCACAGAGCATTCTCCACATGTTCTTTGCACGTGGTCCTTTTAAAACTCCGAATGCAGGATCTTTAAATACGATATCATCATGGTAACAATTAACCATGCTTTCTGAATCCAAATTACTAAAGGCGTTATAAAATGTTTCGATTACGGTTGTCATAATTGTACTTAAATGTGTTTTTTAAAGTTACGCATTTTCAACAAAAGAGACACGAAAAAAACCATAGCCCTAAAAACATCGTATATAATATAGCTGTAGGATATTAAGTAATACTATATACTGAACCGTAACACTTTCTTAATTACGAAATGATCGTAAATTTGCTATGAGAAAGAGAAGAAAAGCTGCCAATCTATTTGGTGGCTTTTTTGATTAATTAAAGGTCAATCTATTACGTAGTAGATTTATTGTAATAGCTAAACGCTTCAAGTATTAGGTCATTAGAAACCAAGCAATCAATTTTTGGACAGCCAATGGCTTCTAATAATACAAAATTGATATTGCCGTGTTCATTTTTCTTGTCATATTTTAATAGTTCTATAATCGGAGCATAATCTTTATCTTCAAAAAGAACAGGCTTATAAATGCTGTGCATAGCTTTTGTTATAGCAGCTAAATCAGTTTTAGAAAACTCTAATAATTCAGCAGATAAATAACATTCTAAAATCATACCAATAGCAATGGCTTCACCATGTAGCAATTGTTCTTTATTTTCAGATTCAAGGCAATAAGATTCGATGGCGTGACCAAGTGTATGTCCGAAATTAAGATGCTTTCTTACGCCTTGTTCATTAGGATCTTCAGTTACAATATTATTTTTTATGACTACAGATTCGTAAATCAAATCATCTAAATCATTCAAAGTGAGAGCAGATAAATCTGTTAAGGTTTCAAAATAGGCCTTGTCTTTTATCAGTCCGTGTTTCAGCATTTCAGCTAACCCAGATTTTAGTTGATTTTGCGGAAGTGTATCTAAAAAAGTCGTATCTATTAAAACAATATCACCAGAATTGATAACTCCAACTTGATTCTTCACAGTGCCAAGGTCTACACCAGTTTTTCCTCCAACAGAAGCATCTACCATTGCTAACAAAGAGGTTGGGATATTGATATATTTAATACCTCTTTTAAACGTACTAGCAACAAATCCTCCAAGATCAGTAACGACACCACCACCAAGGTTTAATAAAATGCTTTTTCGGTCTGCATTCAATTCAGATAAAGCATTCCAAACACCCAAACAGGTTTCAATGGTTTTAAATTCTTCACCTGCTTCAATCTCAATAATTTCAAATTCTGTACGTGTTTGTAATTGCGACATAAAAACTGGTAGACAATGTTCATGCGTATTTGAATCTACAAGGATAAAAATCTTTGAAAAGTTATGATCATCTATATAACGATTTAGCTCTTCATAGCCTTTCGAATTAAAATGTACTTTATAGGTATCAGTTTCTATGGAATTCATAGCATTTAGTGTCTTAATAATAAAGTGGAAAATTAGCGGTTTTTAGTAAATTAATAACTACCAAATAATTATTTTTGATATATATTTTTATGAAATGAATACAAATACCCTTTTTGATAATACTGAAGTCGCTTTTGCACTCAAAAATGATGCTCAGTTAGAACGTGCTTATTTCTTATTTAAGATGATTTCGCATCAACCTCTAGTAAGAATAGGAACAGCAGCTACTAATTTTGCCTTAAAAGCAAATTTGCCTGTAGAAGGTTTAATACGATCAACAGTATTTGATCATTTTTGCGGAGGCGTAAATGAAGAAGATTGTCTTCCTGTAATAGATAAAATGTTTACTAAAGGCGTAAGTGCAGTACTAGATTATTCAGTTGAAGGAAAAGAGGAAGAATCTACCTTTAATGATGCGAGAGACAAAATTATAAAGATCATTAAGTTTGCTGATGAGAAAGAAGCAATGCCAATTGTAGTATTTAAACCTACAGGTTTTGGTCGTTTCCATTTGTATCAGAAAAAGGGAGAAGGAAAAGAGTTTACTGATAGCGAACAAGAAGAATGGAATAGGATAGAAGCCCGATTTGATGCCGTTTGTAGTTTAGCCAAAGAAAAAGATGTTGAAGTATTAATTGATGGTGAAGAAAGTTGGATGCAAGATGCAGCTGATGACCTTTGCGAAGCCATGATGCGCAAGTATAATCGTGATAAACCAATAGTTTATAACACGTTGCAAACGTATCGTTGGGATAGGTTTGAGTATTTAAAAGAAATTCATAAACGTGCTAAATCACAAAACTTCACTGTAGGTTTTAAGATTGTTAGAGGTGCTTATATGGAAAAAGAACGCAATAGGGCAGAAGAGAAAAATTACAAATCACCAATTTGCGAGACTAAGAGCGCAACGGATGAAAACTTCAATTCATGCATGACTTACATATTAAATAATCTGGATTCAATTTCATTATTTATTGGTACTCATAATGAGCAAAGTTGTTATTTGGCTATGGATTTAATGCAACAATTAGGCATTGATAAAAAAGATAATAATGTTTGGTTTGGTCAACTTTATGGTATGAGTGACCATATAAGTTATAATTTAGCAGAACAAGGTTATAATGTAGCTAAATATGTGCCATTTGGACCGGTGAAAGATGTGATGCCTTATTTAATAAGACGAGCAGAAGAAAATACTTCAGTAGCAGGACAAACCAGTAGAGAATTGAATTTATTAAAACTCGAGAAGGCTCGAAGAAAATTATAATTAAAAAAGCCACAACGTTTAGTTTGTGGCTTTTTTAATTATATAATTCCGAAGAATTTCTTCTTTTTTCGTTCTGGATTATTTCCATAACCGTAGCCATAGCCTTTCTTTTTTATAGTGCCATTTAAAACGACTGCCATGTTTGGTAATCGTTTTTCATCATACATAGTTTGTGCAATATGCAACTGACGTTTGTCAACGTTATTTGCACTTACAACATATAAAAACATATCGGCATGATTACTTATTAATAAGGTATCTGTAACTAATCCTACAGCTGCAGTATCAACAATAATATAGTCATATTCATTTTTAACCGTTTCAAACAAATAGTCGATACGGTCACTCATTAATAATTCGGCAGGATTTGGAGGAATTGTACCAGATGGTATGATATCCAAAAATTTATTATCGGTTGGTTTTAAGGTAACATCCTTTATGGACAAATCTGAATCACTTACAAAATCGGTTAATCCTTTATCACTTTTAATATTGAAGTAATCGTCAACCTTTGGAACTCTAATATCAGTTTCAATAAGTAACACTCTTTTTTCTGTAAACGAAAAGGAGCAAGCTAAATTAGTTGATGTATGAGACTTTCCTTCCTGACTCGTTGTTGAGGTTACAAAAATTGTTTTAGACGTTCCTTTCTTATGATCTTTTAATAAGAAATCGATATTAGTTCTTAAAATCCTGAAAGCTTCCGCAATAGGAGAGTAATCTACCTTTTTAATCAGTTTTGATTTTTTAGATTCTTTTGGTATATCTCCAATATATCGAGCAGTTAAAACCTTTAATAAATCATCTTTTGTATGAATTTTAGAATTCAGAATATTTTTTCCATAGATATAGGTCACTGGAATAATTAAACCTAGCATTAAAGCCGCTAAGTAAACAAAAGTTGGTTTAGGTGAAACTGGAGTACTTGCCGTATATGCTGAATCTATAATTTTAGCATTGGGAGATGATAAACCTAATTGAATTGCAGTTTCTTCACGTTTTTGTAATAAGTATAAGTAAAGCGATTCTTTAATATCCTGTTGACGTTTTATATCTCTAAACTGTCTTGCTTTTGTTGGAGCTGAATACAATTGAGAACTAATACGTTGATCTTCCTTGTTTAAAGTTTGTAAAGTAATCTTATTTGCAGATTGAATATTATCAAGACTTCGGTTAAGGTTTTCCCTTAAAGCATTAATTTGATTGTTTAAATTAACTACAGTTGGATTTTTGTCTGTAGAAAATTTTAAAATCTTATCACGTTGTAATACTAATTCATTATGATTTTTTGAAATAAGAGCAACCGTATTATCTGCAATTCCAACATCTGCTGGTAATAAATCACTTCCACCATCCTTATTATCTAGATGGTCTTTCATATAATCTATTAACTGGATTTGATTTGAAGTGTTAATTAACTTGGCTTCGTTTTCTTTTTCACTTTGTAAAAATATATCAGCCTGAGCTCCTAAGGCAGTTAACCTATTGTTTTTTTGTAAAGTTTCGGCAGTAAAATCTACTTGTTCAAGTTCGTTAGATACTAAATTTAATCGGTTATTTATAAAATCTGATGTTGCTTGAACAATAAGTTGTTTATCATTAATAACATCTTCATTATACTTCTCAATTAATTTATCAATAATTAAACTGGCTTTAGTTTTTAGATTCTCATTTACTGTAAGATTAATAATATTAGAACCCGATTCGTTAACGACATTAATCTTTCCTAAATATTGTTCTGTAACGATACTTAAAGGTACAATATCAATCTTGATACTTGTTCCAACTTTTACTGAATCCCTTTCTATGTTTGGGATTAATATAAAATCACCAAAACCAGATTCTATTTTTTCACCAAATCCAAATTCCTTTGAATCTTCAGGGTCAATATCTAAAATTGGATTATTTTCAGTGCTCGAAATATTAAATTTAGTCTTTGATTTTATTTTTATATAAAGCGTAGTATCTATTAGGTTAACAATGGAGTCTGATGCTAAAAAATTAATAAGTATTGGAGGGTTTTTATATTCTTCACGATCCTTAATTCTACCTCGAACGTAATATTTGACATTTAGATTTAAATCGTCAACCACACTTTTAATTAAAGACCTTGATCTTATAATTTCGATTTCATCAGTGATATTTGTAAAATCCGATCCAAAAAGCCCATAACTCTGTAAAGATGAGATTTCAGGTAGTTGTGTTGATTTTTTATCATCATTAATTTTAATGGAAGCACTTGCTTGATATTCGTAAGTAGCATATCGTATGTTAAGAAATGCAATGCCTAAGGCTACGATCACACAAAACGCGATTAATTTCCATTTAGAAACATAGATATCTATTAAATTTCTTAAGTCGTTATTTTCTGTATTTAAAGATGTATTACTCATTAAAAAATATATAAATTATTTTATTAAAATAGCTGCAATTGTAGCTAAGGTGGCTACAGCAGAAATAATTACACCAGTGGTTTGGTTGTATGAGGATTGACGTATTTGAGCTTTATTAGGCTCTACATAAATGACATCATTTTGAGATAAGTAATATACAGGTGAGTTTACGACATTTATAGAACGTAAATCAAGTTTAGCATACTTCTTTTTACCATCGATTTCTCGAATTAAAAACAGATTATCTCGTCTTCCAAAAATAGTCAAATCTCCAGCTAATCCTAAGGCTTCAGATAATGAGATTCTTTCATCTTGAATGGTATATGTTCCTGGTCTATTTACGGCACCTAAAACAGTAACAGTAAAATTGACAAGTCTAATATTTACAATAGCATCTGTAACATATTCTCTTAGTTGATCTTTAAGCATTTGCGTTGCTTCAGCTCTTGTAAGACCACCAATTTTTAAAGTTCCTAGAACTGGGAATTCAATATTTCCCTGTGGATCTACTAAATAGGTTTGTCTTAGAGCGTTACCATTTGCATTTAAAGAACCATTTGTTGTGTTTGAATATGAAACTGGAGATAAATTAAATGGCATTACTGCAGCAGGCTCAATAGATGACACATCAATAGTAAGAATGTCATTTGTTTTATATGTTAATTCATATAAATTGTCTAATTCGCTTTCAACATTTAAGGGTTCATCTTGAAAATAAACAATATCTCTTTTAGAGGCACAAGATGATGCAATTACGAAAACTAAAATTGATAAAAGTTTAAGGCTAGATTTTATTTTGTTAGGTTTAATCATTGTTTTGTTATTTAGGACATTCATTATTTTTTCGAATCTAATACTTCAAATTTAGAATTATTAGATATATATTCAGGTAATATATTCTTTATAAGTGAAACAACCTCTAGTTTTTGGACATTTGAATTTACCAAACACAAATTGGCAATTTTATCTGAAATATCATTAACATCAATTGCTTTAGTTTTAGCGATCATTATTTTCTCGTGATAAGTAGGTATCGTTTTTTCACCATCAGCTAAAAGTTCTTCATATATTTTTTCACCTGGACGTAAACCAGTTATTTTTATATCTATATCTTCAGGATATCGAAGTCCTGATAAAATAATCATGTTTTTAGCAAGGTCATGAATTTTTACAGATTCTCCCATGTCAAAAACAAAAATCTCACCTCCATTACCCATTGTAGCAGCTTCTAATACTAACTGACAGGCTTCAGAAATTGTCATAAAATACCTTGTAATATCTTCATGTGTTACGGTTAGTGGACCACCAGCATCAATTTGTCTTTTGAATAATGGAATAACCGATCCGTTAGATCCTAGTACATTTCCAAATCGTGTTGTAATAAATTTCGTTTGTCCTTTACCTTGTAAGCAATTGACGTACAGCTCAGCGATACGTTTGGTTGCTCCCATAACATTTGTTGGGTTTACAGCTTTATCAGTAGAAATAAGAACAAATTTATTTACACCATGTTTTACAGATAGGTTTGCCATATTTCTTGTTCCGCCAATATTTACATTTACGGCTTCATAAGGGTTGTTTTCCATTAATGGCACATGTTTGTATGCAGCAGCATGAAAGACAATTTTTGGTCTGTAAATGCCGAATAAACTTTCCATTCTTATTTTATCGCGAACGTCAGCAACAACAGCTATAAAGTTTTTAATTCCTTTCTGAATAAACTCTTGTTGAAGTTCGTATAAAGCAGATTCAGCGGTATCAATAAGAATCAATTTTTTATACGCATAGTTTGTTGCTTTTCTAGCAATTTCACTACCTATAGATCCAGCAGCTCCTGTAATGAATATGATTTGATTTTCATACTCATGAACTAAAGCAGGATTGGTTATTGTAATTGGTTCTCTTCCTAAAAGGTCTTCAATATTTACATCTTTAATTTGTCCTACACTTAAGTCACCATCAATCCAAGTTTGCACTGGAGGAACGATTTTAACTTTTAGGCCTAATTCAAAAAGTATACTTGAAATCTCTAAGAGTCTAGATGGATCAATATTTTGAATTGAAATAACAACTTCTTCTATAGCTTGCTTCTCAATAAAATCTAGAGTAATTTTTTCTAAGCTATAAACACTTAAGGTGTTTATTTTTTTTCCAATTTTTCGGTCATTATCATCAATAAAAGCAACAATCTCATGATTATTTTTAGGATCATTAGTTATGGCATCATAGGTAAGCATACCCGAATTTCCTGCACCATAAATCATGATTCTTTTTTTGTTTTTAAAATCTTGCATAATATGATTATACATTGATTTTATAAACAACTTGAGACCAATAAGGAATAAGATATTTAGCATCAAGTGGATGTAAATTACAGATCCAGAAATGTTAAATATACTTTCGTAGTTTAATTTTCTACTAAAAAAGGTGGTTACAATAAGAATGGTAGCCAGTATGTTTACTCCAATAATGATGTTTACAACATCTTTAAATCCTGTAAACCTAACAACGCCTTTGTAAGAACCAACCAGTAAAAAGCTTATAAAAGCAGCTAGAAAAACAAAAGGTATTTGCTTAACCATGACGAGAAGGTCAAAGTCTATTTTAAAGTTAAAACGTATGATATATGAAATAACAAATGTAAATGCTACGACTAATAAGTCGAATAACATTACCAACCATCTGGAGGCATATTTTTGCGATATGTTTTGAAGTTGACGTTTTAACATGCTCTAAAATACGTTTTTATTGCAGAAATCACTCTATTCAATTCATTTTCAGTTAAGTTTGACCCACTAGGCAAACATAAGCCTTTTTTAAATAAGTCGTCTGAAACACCATTTAAATAACTCGGACAAGACTTGAAAACTGGCTGTTGATGCATCGGTTTCCAAAGAGGTCTTGATTCTATATTAAATTCTAAAAGTTTTAATCTTAAACCTTCTCTAATAGCTTCAGAAGGCGTTAATATACAACTCAACCATCTATTAGAATAAAAGTCTTTAGGTTCATCTAAAAACGTTAGCTCTTCAATTTCTATTAGATTGGCTTTATACGTGTCATAGTTTTGACGTCTTGCTTTTACGCGATCGTCTAAAACTTCCATTTGTCCTCTACCAATTCCGGCTAAAACATTAGACATCCTATAATTATAACCAATGGAAGAATGTAAATACTCAACAGCATTATCTCTAGCTTGAGTAGATAAAAACACAGCTTTTTCCTTAACCGATACGTTTTTAGTGATAAGGGCTCCACCACCTGAAGTAGTAATTATTTTATTTCCATTAAATGAAAGTATAGCAATATCTCCAAAAGCACCACATTTTATATTCTTATAACTACTTCCAAGTGCTTCAGCACTATCTTCAATTACAGGAATGTTATAATCATTGGCTATTTTATGAATTTCATCAGCTTTATAAGGCATGCCGTAAAGATGAACTGCTATGATGGCTTTTGGTTTCTTTCCTTTTTTAATTCTATCTTGAATTGCAATTTCAAGGGTTTCGGGACACATATTCCAAGTGACTGCTTCGCTATCAACAAAAATAGGAGTAGCACCTTGATATACAATAGGATTTGCAGAAGCCGAAAATGTTTTACTCTGACAAATGACTTCGTCACCTTCTTTTACATCTAATAAAATAAGTGCAAGATGGAGTGCTGCAGTTCCAGAACTTAAAACAGCAGCATAAGTATCTTCTTTAAGATAGTTTTGTAGGTCACTTTCAAAACCATTAACATGAGGTCCTAATGGAGCAATCCAGTTAGTATCGAAAGCGTTTTTGACATAAGATTGTTCCTTTCCACTCATATGTGGAGATGACAACCATATTTTAGATTCCATAATCAAATTGTTAAGTAAGTTAATTACTATTCAATATTCGTGTTAAGTGAGGGATTTGGGTTTGAATCTTCTAGCCGTAACTAAAATATTCTTGATAAAGATGCGCTAATACACTTTCTTAAACCAAATTATCACGATAAATAGCAATTTTTTACGTTATATCTATCAATATGCCTATGGTTTTGTGGTTTTATGGTTTTGAAATTTTAAGATCAAATTAAATTTTTGAAAATTTTTTTATTCGTTAAGTGAAAATATATACATTATGTTACATTTGTTCTATATTAAGAATGTATGTCATAATTATTAATGAAACAAAATCCATTTACATCTACTAGTTTTATTTCTATATGGTCTAAACACTTTAATGGATCAAAAACACCTTTTACATTTGAATTTATATCTGGTGTTAAGTTTCTAAAGCATTCTTTTTTACCACTCTATGAAAATATAGGGGAAAACTTAACCAAAGGCATATTTTATACCATTGATTATTCTAAATCAGATTATAAAGGGAAAACATTATTGATTTATGACGTGCCTCATTATTTTAATGTTGAGGATTTAAATCCGCCTTCTAACTCATCACTAAAACTTAAAAAGATATTTCAGTACCAAGGATTTTTGATGGATATATCATCTTACGAAAGCCAAGATGACTATATTAATGCACAATTCAGTTCAAAAAACAGAAGAGAGTTTAGAGCCAATATGCGAAAGCTAGAAACCTGTTTTAATATTCGGTATTCTTTTATTCATGGTGAAATTTCGCAATCGGAATTTGATGTTGTTTTCAATCAGTTTTATGACCTTTTGAATAAACGTTTCGATGGTAAACAAACCAATTATCATCATTTACGCGCAGATAAATGGACGTATTACCAAGAGCTTGTATTTACAATGCTTCAAGAAAAGAAGGCGTCCTTGTTAATTATTTACAGAGATGACACACCAATTGGTGTCACCTTAAATTTTCATTCTGAAGATGTCCTGTTTGAAACTATTACGGTTTTTGATCCCGATTACTATAAATTTAGTGTTGGAAAGACCTCTATTATTAAATTAATAGAATGGTGTTTTGAAAATAATTACAGAATTTCAGATTTTTCTAAAGGTGATTTCGATTATAAACATAAATGGGGCAATGTAGTTTATGATTTTGATTATCATGTGTTATATGATTCAAAGTCTTTAGTATCTATACTAACCGCTACATATATTGAAACTTATTTTAAATTTAAGTTGTTTTTAAGGCGCAAGAAAGTCAATGAGTTGTATAGAAAATATAAGTATCTGCTAACAGGTGGAAAAGATGATGATAAGTCTTCTGCTAAACAGGTTATTAAATTTGAAAAGATTGATGAGTTTGATGCTACATCGTCAAATTATATAGACGTAGATTACACGGATAAATCTAATGACTTTTTATTGCAGTATGTGTACACATTTGGATTTGCAAATCCAGAACCTATAGATCAAATAAAAGTGTTTAAAGATTCAAGAAACACAAAAGAATTTGTGATTTCTGGATCTAAAAAGGCACAACGTATTACGTTTAAATAGTCGACTTAATTTCCAGCATTCTATCGCATTTAGAAAATAGTTTTCCTGCAGTATACTGATTGAATTTTGAAACGTCTGTATTGCCTTTTAGCCATTCAATATAAATAGCTGTAGTATCAATTCCTGCTTCATGTGAGAACGGGTAACCTCCTCCAAATCTTGGATTTAACTCTAGGACAAAAAGCTGGTTGTTTGCAATAAATACATCACAATCTAAACTCCCAACGTGCTTTAAATGTTTTGATATCGTTTTACCAATATCATCAAACCGTTTATCAATTATAGATACTGCTTTGTCAGTTTCTCCAGATCGCATATTTACTTTTTCTCTCACAAAAGTCCCGTAATAATTACCTTCAAAATCATTAACGATATCCATGCCATATTCTTTACCATTCATTTTCTCTTGAATGAGAATCGCATTGTCTAAATCGTGTTCACTTGCAGTATTTAGAATAGATTTTTTCAATTTAATATGCTGCAATCTAAAAGCCAAATCAAGTTCTTCTTCAGTTTCAGGAAAATCGATACCAATTGAAGCGCTTCCCCAACGTGGCTTAACCACAAGTGGAAATTTAAGGGTTCCGTTGTAAATCTCTTCTTTCGCTTTTTGAAGTGAAGTGTACGTTTGAGGCGTCTTTAAGCCTATTTCAGAAATAAAATTGAATGTTTTTACTTTGTCAAAAGCAATATCAATGACCTTTTCACTAGAGATGATAACTTTAACACCTGTGGTTTCTAATTCATTTTTATGCTTTGATAATATAGGTAATTCAAGATCGTTTAGAGAAATAATGGCATCAATGTGGTGTGTTTTTACAATAGCTTTTAAAGCTGTAATATAAGTCGCATCATAAATGCTTGGAACTACAATAGCAACATCAGCATCAACCATAGCAGGAGCAGAGGTGCTCATATCTGCTGTAAATATTTTGCCTTGACCTTTAATAGCTTCCTTGAAGTAATTAATCAAATAATTACGTCGACCTGCACAAGTAAATAGTAAATTTAAGCTCATCCTTTATTTTGGTTTGATTCGGTACCCATAAAATCAGGTACTATGTCATTATCTACACTATAAATACCATCTTTTTTAAAGACTTTATAGACGGTTAAAAATAGAATTTTTATATCTAATGCAAAAGTAAGATTGTTTACATACCATACATCATATTCAAATTTTTGCTCCCAACTAATGGCATTTCGTCCATTTACTTGAGCCCAACCTGTAATTCCTGGTTTGATGTTATGTCGTTGTTTTTGAAAATCGTTATATCTAGGTAGATATCTAATTAATAAAGGTCTTGGACCAATTAAACTCATGTCGCCTTTTATCACATTTAATAATTGTGGAATTTCATCTAACGAATACTTTCTAACAAAAATGCCAGTTTTAGTAAGACGTTCTCCTGGTGGAAGAAGTTCTCCATTGGCATCTTTTTTATCAGTCATGGTTTTGAATTTAATAATCTTAAAGATGCGTTCATTTTTTCCTGGTCGCTCTTGATAAAAGAAGGCGCTTCCGTTATTTTTTACCATTAAAATCAACCATGTTACTGCAAACACCGGAAACAAAAGTAGAAAGCCGAAACTTGCAGCAATAAAATCTAATAGACGCTTTATGACGTTTTTGTAAATTTTCATTAGTTCAAGCTTTTATAGGTTTTTAGTATTTCATTCCAAACAAATTCTTGCTTATAGCGTTCAATAATTCTGCTACGTGAATGTGTAATCATCGCCTGTCGTTTTTCAGGAAAATCAATCATAAACTGCATAGCATTTTCAATTGCATTTGCATCTTTTACTGGAATAATTAATCCGTTGACATTATGTTCAATAATTTCATTGCAACCATTAATGTTTCCTACAATACAAGGTAATTCCATGCAGCTGCCTTGTAAAACAACATTTGGAAACCCTTCGCGATAGCTAGGAAAAGTGAGTACATGTGAAATAGCTACATAAGGTCTGATATCTTTTTGAAGTCCGACAGCTAATATCTGTTTATTAGTTTGTATTAAATTTTCAGTTTCCGGCAATAAAGGATCTAAATGATTTTCCCTTGGGCCAACTAAAATGAGTTTACAATTGCTGTTCTTCTTAGAAAGGGAGTTAAAAGCAGCGACGAGTTCATTAATACCTTTATCACGTACGATTCGTCCAATGAAAATAAAAACCAAGTCCTCCTTAGAAATGTTTAATTCATTTTTAAGATTAGTTTTTATGTCTTCAGAGACTAAAGCAGTATCATAGTGTTCGGTGTTTATGCCATTAGAACTACCATTTCCTATCACTTTTAATTTGGAAGGTTTCGTAAATTTATGATCTAATATGATTTGTTCCAGTCCAAATGAATTTGGAAGTATGAGTGTTGAGCAACTATACGTGAATTTTTCAACAGCATTCAATAATTTACGTTTTTTACCGGTTGCTTCCAATAATGGTAAACCAGCAATTGTATGCAAACGATGAGGTACACCTGCAAGTTTTGCTGCAAGCATTCCTACAGTTCCTGCCTTTGGCGTATGTGTGTGTACTATAAACGGTTTTTCAGCTTTAAACAATTTATAAAGTTGAAATACGGCTTTTAAATCTTTGAAAGGCGTAATTGTTCTTGTCATTTCTACGACATGAGTTTTAATCCCTTCATTCTGTCTAACTTCAGCTAATGCATCGCCATCTCCCGAAACACCTATAACTTCGTAATGATTGCTCATAAAACGATGTTGACCTCTTAAAAGTGTTCTTAAAGAGGAAGGAACTGTTGTTATGCGAATTAGTTTTTGCATTATTTGGTTACCGATTTATACAGATCTAGATGTTTTTTGTAGACTGAATTGATATCGAACATGTTTTTATTGTCCTCATAAAGCTGATTAGCTTTAGTTTTTGCATTTTGATAATCTTGAATAACAGACGCCATGGCTTCATCAAATGTTTCAATATTAGGCACAAAACAATTTGAAGGTTTGAAAAACTTCGGAATACTTCCAACAGGTGTTGTAATGATTGGAAGTTTTGTTGCTGAAGCCTCTATTAATGAAATAGGAAGGCCTTCCCAAAGTGAAGGCATAATCATACAATGCGCATCAAATAATAATTGTTTTACATTTTTTTGAAACCCTAAGAGCTTGATATGATTTTCTAGATTATTGCTTTTAATTAAAGTCTCTAATTCATCTTTCATGTCGCCATTTCCCGCTACACGAATTTCAAAATTTGAGATGCCTTTTTCAAGTAGCTTTTTTGTTAAATCTACCATTACTAAAGGATTTTTTTGTTCTTCAATACGACCTAAATATAAAAATTTAAACGTCTCATTTTCATTGAAAGTTCGTTCATTATCTAGTTTAAAAATATCAAAGTCGACGCCATTTGCAATGACTTGGATATCTTTTAGATACCACTTGGTAGCATCTTCGCTAAAATTGATATCTATTTTTCTAAATGGCTTAGTAAAAAAGAGAAACCATCGTCTGTATATTTCTTCAACTAAAATATTATGAAGGGTAAAAACAACAGGAACTTTCTTGACAAATAATTTAAAATAAATACCAATAACAAGCGCATGAAACATATGACAATGCAAAACAATATCATCATAATTAGATAAAACTTGCTTCATTTTTTGTATCCCTGAGAAGAAACTCTTCGGAGAATTGATGCCTAAATAATGATATTTTAAGTTGTTTTCGCTAAACTTATATTCTATTTGGTCATTGTTTGTAATGGCTAACACAACAGTTTCTATATGGTCCTGTTGACTTTTTTTAGCCATTTCAAGAATCATGTGCTCTGCGCCACCACCTCCTAATCCGATATTTAAGTGTACGATTGTCATGATTCGTTATTTAGATGCAGCAGTTTCAGAAAACAAAGCTTCATATTTTTTTAATATAATATTTTTCTCAAATTTATCAGTTATAGATTTGCTAACCGTATTTGGATCCCATTGCTTTTCATACAAGGCTTGATTGAGGTAATTTAAGTATTCTTCTTCATTATTTGCAATGAACCCGTTTGTACCGTTTTCAATAATATCTTTAGTTCCGCCAGGAGCTACAAATGCGACTACAGGCGTACCAACAGCGCAACTTTCCATTACTGCATTTGGAAATCCTTCAACATAAGAACCTTGAATAAACACATCACTTTCACTTAAATATTGAGACACGTGACTTGTGTATTTGATATAAGTGACTTTATCTTCAAAATGGAGTGCTTTAATCTGTTCCATTAGTTTTTCATATTGATTGCCTTCACCAATAATTGTGTAATGCCAATCTGTATCGAGTTTAGATAAAATGTTTAAAACACGCTCATGACCTTTTTCTGGACTGAGTCTGCCAACCGTAATTAATTGTTTAACCTTGTTATTTAAAGGCGTTTTTACTTTAGCTTCAACAGTTAATGGGTTATTGATAATATGTATTCTATCCTTAGGAATCCCATGATCATTGTGCATGTATTCGGCCATTTGTTCAGACTGACAAACAATTCTATTTAAGAATTTTCTATAGTTTTTAAATAGCCAAACAAAACCAGTAACATGTGTACTTCTGTTATATTGAGACATGATACTGTTGATGCTAGCTTCTCTTGCAATGAATTTAGTTTTTCTTAAAAAGAATGAATACAGCGCATGGAGTTTATTTACGTGCCCTATTGAGCCCATAACAATGTCTGGCTTATGTTTTAATAAGTATAAAAATAAAGGTCTTGCGACAAGTAATAAGCGCTCTTTGTCAAAATAATGTACATTGGCATGCGTGACATCAAAATCTGTCGATTCAGCCTTTGCGATTACTAAAAGCGTACAATCAAATTTATCTTTATTCATGTTTTGAGATAAAAATGACATGATTCTTTGTGCGCCTCCAGCGTTTAAAGCAGGAAGAACGAAAAAAACTTTCGTTTTACGAGTGTCCATTTAACTGTTGGTTTTGTTTACTTTGATTTGGGTTAAAGCACGCATATTAAATTTAATTTTTTACTCTAGAAAACAATGTCGCTAAAAGGCAAAAATTATGGTTAGTCCGCAAAACTATGTTAGTTTTTATAGGTGTAGGTATACCATTTTTGAAAACAAAAATACGTCCATACTTTAAAGGTATTGTCTTTTTTACCAGATAAGTGGTTGTTCACTAGGTTTATAATTGCATTGCTATCAAAAATACCTTGTTGTTTTAAAAAGTTACTTTCAATATAGCTTTCAAGCTCTTTTCTTAATCCATCACGTAGCCAATCTCCAACAGGAACTCCGAATCCTTGTTTAGATTTCTCTAAAAACCCTTCAGGAAAATCCTCTTTAAAGGCTTCTTTTAAAATATGTTTTTTACTCCATTTTTTTATTAAGTAATCTTCAGGTAAGGTCATGGTAAATTCAAACAATTCTCTATTTAAAAAAGGAGCTCTGCATTCTAACGAATTCATCATACTTGTTCTGTCGACTTTTACTAACATATCACCTTCTAAACTGATGTGCCTGTCTATGGTTCTGAAATCGTTGAGTGATTTTGGAGAACTAATTTGTGTTTCAGCTTTATAATAATCAAAAACTGAAGGACTTTGGAAGTCTGGATTTAAAAATTGGTTGATTTCATCATTCTGAAAGCCTAAAGAAATAATTCCCCAATAATAGTCATCATCATAACTTATTGTTTTGATTAATTTATTGAGTTTGTATTTGAATCCTCTATTGTCATCCTTACGTCTTAAAAAGGAATCTGAAAACTTATCAATTTGATTATGAAGAATTTTAGGGACAGCATTTGTGTATTTCTGATTTAGTTTACCAACATAATATTTATTGTAACCTCCAAATACTTCATCACCACCATCACCTGTTAAAGCAACAGTAACATTAGATCGTGTTTTATTAGAAACCAAGAAGGTTGGGAGTGAAGACGAATCTGCAAAGGGTTCATCAAAATTTAAAAGAATATCATCGACATTATGTTTTAAATCATTTTCATTAATAATAAATTCATGATGATTACTACCTATAAGTTCAGCAACAACTCTTGATTTATCGGATTCGTCATAAGACGCTTTTTCAAATCCAATTGAGAAGGTTTCAACTTTTGAGTCTTTCATTTCAGATAAACATAAAGAGACAACTGACGAATCAACTCCACCAGATAAGAAAGTACCTAAAGGCACATCAGAATTAGACCTAGACTCTACACTATTGAAAACACGTTGTCTAACTTCTTTTTTAGCTTCATTAAATGACAAATCGGAAGTTGTTTGTGGTTTCTCTCTGTGAATTGTTTCTATGCGATGCTCAAAAGTATTGGTATCATAAATAATATACTTATTGGCTTCTAGCTTTTTTACACCTTCATAAATAGTGAAAGGTGCAGGAATGTAGGTGAGTTTAAAATAAAGATTAAGTCCTTTTTTTGATATTTCAGGTTTATAATCTAATTGATTAACAAGTGATTTTAATTCTGAAGCCCAACATAACATGTTATTGTTTTCAGTATAGTATAACGGTTTTTCTCCAAAGAAATCACGCGCAATAAATACTTTATTAATGTTTGCATCGTAAATACTAAACGCAAACATACCATCTAAAAGCTTAAAAGCTTCAACACCTTTCTGTTCGTATAGTTTTAGAATAACTTCTGTATCACTGTTTGTAGTTAATTCTACACCATCCTTAATGAGCTGTTCTCTTAGTAGTTTGTAATTGTATATTTCACCATTAAAAACAATAACAATTGATTTATCCTTTGAATAGATAGGTTGTTGACCAGAGCTCAAATCTATAATAGATAATCGTCTCATTGCCATTCCTAAAGCGAAATTAGTGCCTGAGAAACTAAATGTACCATCTTCATCTGGACCTCTGTGGATAATGAGGTCATTCATTTTGGTAAGCGACTGCCTTATGATTTGTTCATCTTTTGATGACTTGTATAATATGCCATTTATTCCGCACATAATATATATATCTGTTTGTTCATTTATAATTAATTATCACAATATCTTGGGTGATTTAAGATACGTGTTGTTCTAGTACACGATGTCAAATCTAAGAATAATAGATTAGGATTTGAGGTTTTTAGAGACCATTTAAGCGTGTTTAATGATTCTTTTTATATCAATTTCTTTTATTTTTTTTGCTGGATTTCCTGCGATTAAGAAGCCTTCCTCTTCAATAGATTTATGTACGACTGCATTTGCTCCAATAGCAGTATTATTAGCGATATTTATATTCCCATAAATTTTAGCTCCTGGAGCGATATACACATTATCACCTATTTGTGGTGCTTCTTTTTCGCCACCTGATGCACCTATATTAACACACACATGTATTCTACAGTTCTTTCCAACTTTTGTAGCACTATTGATAACTATTGTGCCATAATGGGCAATAGAAAGTCCAGGTCCGAAAACATTTGGAGGAATAGAAAACCCAAGTTTTAATGATATATTTTTGAATTTATATCTTAAAAAATTGTAGTATAGTTTATTAATTCCATTGTTTTTACAGTTTTTATAATACTCTAATTTTCTCAATGTTTTTTGAAATTTCCAGATACGATTAGGCGAAATGAAATTTATAATTTTGTCATTAAAACTCATGTTATTGAGTCCTAAAGCTTTTTGGTCTTGAGCTAAATAATGGTAATAATCTGTTTTTGATTGAATCATATCAATTGGATATAAATAATTTTAGACTACAGAAGTATTGGAAGCATTCAATCGTTTATAAATTAAACTATCAAAAAACGCCAAACTAATTAACATCGATCTATTATAAAAAATATGGTGTGTAACAAAGCCTTCTGCCATAAGCAAAATAACGAAAATTAGATAATAAAATTGATTCGATTTATAGGACAGGTTTAAGCCATAACCAAGATAAACGAAATATAATATTAGTGCTAATATTCCAAAATTTACTGCAATATATAAATAGTGATTATGAGTGTTTAAACTGTTGTATTTTTTATCTGTAGTAAAACCTGTACCATAGCCTAATGGCTTGGCCATAAAATCATCTAAGAAATTTAGTAGCAAATCACCTCTACCACTAGTAGCAGATGTTCCTGAAACAACTCTTCTCTTTTTAGATTGTCCTGTTAATAAATCGATTCGTTCACCAGCAGCACCTCTAGTAAATGCTGGGAAATTTTCTTTGATAATTCCTGCTAATAAAATTAAAGCGAGATATAATACAGCAAAAAGGAATGCCATTTTAAAAAGGCTTTTGATAAGTTTTGGAGGTTCAATATCAAATTTATGACTCCAATTATTTGCTGTACCCAACATGATAATTAGAATTACTGAGACAATTCCACTTCGTGAGAATGTTAAGAAAATAGAGATTACTAAGACTAAAATAAATACGATTCGTTTATTTTTAAGTTTATTCAAAAACACTAAAACACCAATAGCTAAAAACTTCATAGCAGACGCTGATTGGTTAGGGTTTTCACCAAAACCACCTTTACGGACTGCTTCTGAGAGTTTTAAATTGTACTTAGGTAAACCTATAAAGAAATCATACCACAAACTTCCAGCAAGAACAATAAATGAGCTCAATATAACCATGAAAACAAGTTTTTTGTTTTCAGTTCTGAAAAAATGAACAGCGAATATATAAAAGACTATGGCAATAATATTTAAAACAATTTCTTGTTTTATAATCTCAGTAGATGCAGGAGAAAACGCAGCATACACAATAGAAAATACGAGAATTGCTATAAAAAACTTAGAGGTATGTGTTTTAAATATATCAATAAGGTTTAATGTAGAATATTTTAATGCACAAACCACTAAAAAGAATGGTATTAGGAAGTATGCAGGTTGTACAGGAATTATATTTATTCGATAAAGAAAAATATCTGCAAATGAGGCAAACAAAATAATTAATACTGCAATTATGTATTTCATATTTAATCTTTAAATGAACTCTAATTTGTAACTATTATTATGAAAAAACATCGTTTATATTTTTGATTTTATAAGTAAATAAACACGACTAACTAAATTTTTAAAACCCTCACTAAACAGTATTAAAATTGAAAAATAGATTAGTAAGAAAAGTATACCTGACACCAATAATTTAACTAGTAAAAAAAGTATGGTTGAATTTATTTCAATAGTTATAAATCCAGATACATAATAATAAATTACACTAGTGATGGATAAATATAACAAATGAAACCCAAATCCTTTCCAATAGATCAGATGACTAATTTTAAAACCATATGTAAACATGTAATAAGGTTTCCATAACATAGTGACTAAAAATTGACTAATTAAAGTCCCAAGAAAAACGCCTAATATACCATATTTAATCACAAATAGGATGGAGAGCACTAAATTAATCACACTTTGAATTACTGGTGCCCAAATATCGGAATAGAGTCCGTAAGCCTGTTTAAAACTATCAACTGGCTGTCTAATTTGGAGCATAAAAAAGATGATGATAAGCGTGATAAGAATGTTATGGGATAATAAATACTCTTTACCTAACCACAAGGTTAAAAAATCGTCAAAGCCAATATATAAAGCGATCGATGTGCAACCTGCAAAAAAGAAACGCAATGCCATAAACTCCCAAAAGACTTTGAGGGTTTTTTTCATGTCATTCTCAGATACAAGATTACCTACGCTAGCATTTGTACCTTCAAACAATTTTCCAACGAGTAAACTTATATTGTTCATTACCATTTGATAATTACCAACAAAAGCCACTGTAGCTGGATTAATAAAAGAAAAGATGATTATGTTGTCTGTACTGTTGGTGACAAAAGTGCCTAATTTATGAAAGCTTAATTCTTTGATTTTAGTAAGTAGCTTTTTATTATTTCGACGGATGGCTTTTGTGACTTTAAATCTAAAAATCAACCAAGGATATACTTTCCTGATTTTTTTCCGAAGTAGAAATATGTAAATAAATGGAGTGACTAATTCTAATATTATCCACAAGTATATATTCTCAAAATAAATAAGCACAAGACATTGTAATGAAAGTCTAAGTATAAATACAGATTGATTTATAGTTATATTCATATACCCTTTTTGGTCGGCATATAGCAGAAACATATAATAACCAAAAAAGTAACTGAGGATGTTGCTGGTCATTAAAGCAATAAATAAAAATATAATTAAACCAAGACTAACATCAGTATTTTCAAAGAAGAGTGGAAAACACAGCATTAAGATAAACGCAGCGGTCAAAACAAACAAGCCTATTCTTTTGTAAAGAAATCCGAGGTAGCCAATAATTTCATTTATCTTTTCTTTATTATTATCATAAATGGGTTTGTATAAAGAAAAGCCTACAGCAGTACCAATACCTAACTCAGATAGATTTAGAAATTGCAACATACTTTTGAGTGTTTCTACAATCCCTATGAATTCATCTCCTAAATTATCTAGAAATATTTTTCTCGAAAAAAATTGAATAACAATATAAATGATTTGGAAAACTAAAGCTATCCAAGCATTTTTTATTGTTAGTGCAACTCTAGACATTTTGAATTAATTAGTTTTATTATGACTTTATTGATTGATAGCCTGAAGAAATAAATTCCATAATTCTTGCAGGTAAAAGCACAACTAATACTGATCGAAAAGTTACGTTTTTTAAACTTATCGAATGTATTATTGCTTTTTTCAACTTTTTTCTAAATGCTTTATCGGGATCAATTTCCGTATTTCTACTTAATAAAAAATAATGACCTGTATAATAATGTGTTATATAATTATTAATAGATTCTTTTAATTGTTGTTTATCAACCACATTATTTATAATATATTCAGTTGCTCGAATTCCTGTTGAAATTTTCTTCAGTGTATATTTACTTCGTATAATGCTTTCATTTTCTGTGTTGTAATAATATAACGGGCTATTTAAATAGCCATTTTTAGATATTCTTTTCAGCACATCTATGATATAAAAGACATCTTGATGAATAATATGAGGTATAAATCTTAGATCCTTAACTAAAGATGTTTTAAAAATTCTTCTCCAAACCGAAAAACTAGAATTTTTTAAAACCCTTTTGGTTGCCGTAATAGGATCTTCAATTGTAAATGAATCATCAAAAGTATGTTCAGAATTTAAATTTTTAGGAACAATCTCGATGACCTCAAGATTGTTTGTAAGTAAATGATTCATCATGATTTCAATCATAGATAATTCTAAATAATCATCACTGTCAACATATGAAATATAGTCGCCAGAGGCCATATCTAAACCATCATTTCTGGCACAGCTAGAGCCTTCATTTTTAGTTTTGTGAATAACAACAACTCTTTTGTCTTTGCTTGCATAGTCATCACAAATCTGCCCACAATTATCTGGAGACACATCATTGACCAAAATAATTTCTAAATTCTGGTACGTTTGATTAAGAATACTATCGATGCACCTATGAATATAAGATTCGACATTGTATATTGGAACTATTACGCTTACTAAAGGGTTCATTTATAAAAAATTATATTCCTTGCACCATTTACTTAATGTATACAATTTCCAAACATGATGTGTATGATCTTCTTTTCCGGCCATGTGCTCATCTAGTATTCTTTTGAATTTTGAAACATCCAAATTGGGAACTTTATTCAAAAAATCATCATTTAAAGCAGTAAGAACTTCATCCTTCAGTTCATTACGCATCCAGTCACCAATGGGAACGGCAAAACCTCTTTTAGGTTGATTAAACACGTCTTCCGGAATATACTCTTTCAATATATCGCGTAGAATTTTTTTCTGTCTACCTTTTTCATATCTAAAAGACATGGGTAAAGTTCTTGCATATTCTACTATTCTGTAGTCTAAAAACGGACTTCTTACTTCTACCGAATACGCCATACTAGCACGATCGACTTTCACATTGCTATCATTTTCTAACCATAGCTTTATATTTAAATCTGCTGCTTTTTGGAGGAAAATATTAGACCATTTTTTGTAGCCTTGATAATGCTTCATCCAATCTTGCTTTTTCTCTTTTAACAAAAATCCTTTTCTAGAAAATATATTTTCAATAAAATCATTTCTGGTTTTCGTATTTAAAGCATTTCTTACTCTATGCGAATTAATTTTAAAAGCGTTTAAGAAAATAGGTTTTGCTAAAAACTTTCTAATTAAATATGGAATATCAATAATAGATTTGTGTCTTACCAGAGAGTCAAAATAAGGATATCCAATAAAACTTTCATCACCACCATCTCCAGAAAGGGCGACGGTTACATATTGCTTGGTTATTTTATTCAGTAATAAAGAAGGCAAAGCAGAGCTGTCTGCAAAGGGCTCGTCGAATGCATCAACTAGCTTTGGAATTAAATTTAATATATCTTCTGGATTACAAATCGTTGTTTTATGGTTGGTGTCTAGGATTTCAGCATATTGTTCAGCAATTTTACTTTCATCAAATTTTGGGTCTTCAAATCCTATAGAAAATGTATTGACCTTAGTAGGTGATACCTTTGCTGCAATACTAGATACGAGAGCAGAATCAATGCCTCCTGATAAAAAAGACCCAATTGGAACATCCGATTGAAGTCTAATCTTCACCGCATCAATTAATAATTCGTGTAGTTCTTTTTTTGCTGTTTCGTAACTAATATCTTTAACCTTTACATCTTTTAAGTTCCAATACTCATCACTAGTTTTCTTATTAGTGTTGAAATCTATTTCCATGTAATTTCCGGGAGGAAGCTTAAAAACATGCTCAACTATTGTATAAGGACTTGGGATGTACATACAATCAAGAAACATTGAAATGGCTTCATTGTTAATCTGTTTCCCTTTAAGTAATGGCTTTATTTGACTACAAATTTCAAATTCTCCATCATTCCAATAATAATAAAAGGGTTTAACTCCAAGTCTATCTCTAGCAGAAAATAAGGTATTGGTTTCTGAATTGTATATACTAAATGCAAACATTCCATTTAGTTTTTGTAACACATTTTTACCCCATTCTTTATACCCAACTAATAAAACTTCGGTGTCACTCTCTGTAGTAAATGTATAACCTAAGCTTAATAGTTCTTTTTTTATGTCTTTATAATTATAAATCTCACCATTAAAAACAATATGTAGTTTTTCATACTGCATAGGTTGGTGAGAACGTGCGTTTAAATCTAAAATAGATAATCTAAGATGACCAAGAGTGAGTTTGTCTACTGATTTAATTCCTAAATAATCAGGACCTCTAAATGAAATAGATTTTAGTTTGCTTTCTATTTCATTGTTATCATAAGGAATATTAGTTAAGTAAATTCCACACATGCTTTAAAGTATTAATTTGGGGTAAATATTATACAATTATCAAATGTATAAATTAATTTATAATAAAGATGTTTATGGAAAAACATTAGATAAAAAGGTGTATTTAGAGTATGAAATACTTATACCTAGCACATAATTTAGGACCTGTAATTGCAATTATTAATTTGGACTTATTAACAATTACCTGTTAATTACTAATTCATTTTCTGTAATCCAACAACATATTTCGTCACGTATATATTTTTTCGATGATTTACATTTCATTTTATTTCATTATAAAATTTGATTCTAGAAATTTTATTAAGTAAGTGTATTCTTACTTAATTGTGCATTTCATCGAAAATATTTAACCATTTAAAGATGAAACGTAAATTTTTACTTATAATTGTCACATAATTAATAGCAAATAGTAGTCCCAAACCTAAAAATTATGAAATCCCCAAATTTTCAATTCCATTTATTTGGAAGTACCAATTCTGTATTTAAATTAGTATTTCTTTTTCTATGTCTTTTAACGTTTACAACGAGCTTTGCGCAGCCAGCTTTCCCTACAGCTTATGGAGGTGGAGCTTACGCAACTGGAGGTAGAGGAGGTAATGTTTATCATGTAACCAATTTATTAGACGATGGTTCTGTAGGTTCATTTCGTTGGGCTATTGCTCAACCTAGACCAGCAACTATTGTCTTTGATGTATCTGGTACAATTGATTGTACAAATTATATGATAATCCAAGGACAAGATTTAACAATTGCTGGTCAAACTGCTCCAATTGGAGGAATAACGTTTACGTTTTCTGACCCTAACCATTTATTTAGATTTTGGAATGTTGAAAACATGATTGTTAGATACATTAGAATTAGAATGCAAAGAGATAATAATAATATAGGTCTTGATGTCTATGGAAATGGTACAGAGGCAAGAAACTTAATTTTTGATCATTGCTCGATAAGTTATGCAGGTTGGACAGGTTTTGGTTTAAGAGGTACAAATAGTTATAATAATACTTTTCAAAATGGAATAATTGCCGAATGTAAAACAGGATCCATTTTTGGAGATGTCGATCTCAATTATATAGATGAAAGTTATGATAATAGTTTTATAAATAACTTCTTTTATAATACATCTCATAGATTTTGTAATCCAAACAGTACAGCAGGAGGTTCAAGTACTGGTCGAGTTGATATGATTAATAATGTTAGTCAAAACCATAGATTCAGATTAAGTAGAGCTTATGGTGAAATAAAATTAAATCATATTAATAATTATTATGCTGCGGGTTCTAATACATCATTATCATTTACTAAAATGAATCAACTTAATGGTTCTTTTAATAATGTAGAAATTTATACTTCAGGTAATATTATGGATAAAGGATTGTTTACAGATCCAAATGCCGACAACAGATTAATTTGGGCTGAATTTAATAGTGGTAATGCTAATCAAAATGCTCCATTAAGTGAGTTTGTTAGCACACAACATCCTTTAATAGGTAGACCTTTAAACATCAAAACGGCTACAGAAGCTTATAATGATATTATTAATAATCCAACTATTGGTGCGAGTGCATCTTTAAATGCAGATGGATCAATTTCTCCAAATTATGATGCAAATGATCTTGCTTACCTAGCAAAAACTGCTGAAGGAGAAGGTGCTTATGAAGATTATACTACTGGTAATGCTGGTACAGATAGAAGCTTTTTTTATGAGCAACGTTATTTTGATTTTTTAGCTAGTATATCTTCAACTCCAGTTAATACAAGACCAGCTAATTACGATACTAATAATGATGGTATACCTGAAATATGGTTTGCAGCTAATGTTCCAAATGGAGCAACTGCTTCTGATATATCTCCAAGCGGTTATTCTTATTTAGAATTATTTTTAAATAGTGTTGATATTGATAATAACATGACATTTCAAGTTTCTGCTGGAAATGATGTTACTATCTGTGATGGTGGATCTACTACATTAACAGCCACTGGTGCTGATTCTTATGTATGGTCTCCAGGAAACATATCTGGAAATTCTATAGATGTTAATCCAATAACAGATACAGTATATACAGTTACTGGATCACATTCAGATGGTAGTACAACTACTGATGATGTGATTGTAACTGTTAATCCAATCCCAAATGTAGATGCAGGAGCTGATGTTTCTATCAATTACGGTAATTCTACTGTGTTAACTGCAAATGGAGCTGATAATTATGTTTGGAATACAGGAGAAACAACACAAAGTATTACAGTTAACCCATTAATTGAAACTACATACACGGTTACAGGTACAACAGACACCTGTCAAAATACAGATGCCGTCACAGTTTTTATAGTTGGCAACCAGGTTGTTGCCAATGCTGGAGACGATCAAACGATTTGCAATGGATCAGTAGCTACTTTAACCGCTACAGGAGGAGTTGCTTATGTTTGGAATACTGGAGAGACCACTGCAAGTATTAATGTTAGTCCATCTAACACTACAACATATACTGTAACAGCCTCTGACGCCACAGGAACAGTTTCGGATACAGATGACGTAATTGTCTCTGTGAATGATTTACCAACAGTGGATGCAGGTGTAAATGTATCAATTACTGAAGGAGATAGTACAACCTTAACAGCATCAGGAGCAACTACCTATTTATGGAATACAGGAGAAAGTACCCAAAGTATTACTGTAACTCCAAGTGATGACACCATTTTTACAGTCACTGGATTCCAAAATGGATGTGAAGCTATAGATGACGTTTTAGTTAATGTAGAACCAGTAAACATAGTTGCCAATGCAGGCGATGATGTCACCATCTGTGAAGGTGAAACGGTAACGCTTTCGGCTTCAGGAGGACCAACTTACCTTTGGAATACGGGAGAAACAACATCTTCAATAGATGTTAGCCCTAATGCAACAACAACGTATTCAGTAACGGTATCCAATTCACAAGGAACAAGTTCAGATGAAGATCAAGTAACGGTTTTCGTAAATAATTTACCTACTGTAGATGCAGGTGTAAATGTTTCAATTATTGAAGGAGATAGTGCAACATTAACGGCATCAGGAGCAAACACGTATTTATGGAGTACAGGAGAAACAACTCAAAGTATAACAGTGTCTCCGAGTGATAACACTATTTATACAGTCACAGGGTTCTTAAATGGATGTGAAGCTACAGATGATGTTTTAGTCAATGTAGAAACAGAAAACGTAGTTGCCAATGCAGGTGATGATGTTACCATATGTGAAGGCGAAACAGTAACACTTACTGCCATTGGAGGTTCAATCTTTCTTTGGAATACAGGAGAAACTACATCGTCAATAGATGTCACTCCAGATGGAACAACAACGTATTCAGTAACGGTATCCAATTCACAAGGAACAAGTTCAGATGAAGATCAAGTAACGGTTTTTGTAAATGATTTACCAACTGTTTATGCAGGCGTTAATGTTTCAATTATTGAAGGAGATAGTACAACATTAACAGCATCAGGAGCAAATACCTATTTATGGAGTACTGGAGAAAGTACTCAAAGTATAACAGTGGCTCCAAGTGATAATACAGTTTATACAGTCACAGGATTCTTAAATGGTTGTGAAGCTACAGATGACGTTTTAGTCAATGTAGAAACAGAAAACGTAAATGCCAATGCAGGTGACGATGTTACCATTTGTGAAGGTGAAACAGTTACCCTTACCGCTATTGGAGGTACAATATTTCTGTGGAGTACAGGTGAATCAACGTCTTCGATAGAAGTTGCACCAAATACAACCACCACGTATTCAGTAACGGTTACTAACACGTTAGGAACAAGTTCAGATGAAGATCAAGTAACGGTTTTCGTAAATGATTTACCTACTGTAGATGCAGGCGTAAATGTTTCAATTACAGAAGGAGATAGTACAATGTTAACAGCTACAGGAGCAAACACATATTTATGGAGTACAGGAGAAAGTACTCAAAGTATAACAGTAGCTCCAACTGATGATACCATTTATACAGTAACCGGATTCTTAAATGGTTGTGAAGCAACAGATGACGTTTTGGTTAATGTTGAAACAGAAAACGTGGTTGCCAATGCAGGTGATGATGTCACTATATGTGAAGGCACAACAGTAACGCTTTCAGCTTCAGGAGGATCCACTTATCTATGGAATACGGGAGAAACATCAGCTTCAATAGAAGTCACACCAAATGCGACAACAAACTATTCAGTAACTGTTTTTAATACGCTAGGAACAAGTTCAGACGAAGATCAAGTAACGGTTTTCGTAAATGATTTACCTACTGTAGATGCAGGCGTAAATGTTACAATTACAGAAGGAGATAGTACAATGTTAACAGCTACAGGAGCAAATACGTATTTATGGAGTACAGGAGAAACAACGCAAAGCATTATAGTTAATCCAATAAACTCTACAATTTATACGGTTACAGGATTCTTAAATGGTTGTGAAGCATCAGATGACGTTTTAGTCAATGTAGAACCAATTGTGTTTACAGCGAGTGCTGGTGACGATCAATCTATTTGTGAAGGTACTTCAGCAACACTTACGGCTTCTGAAGGAGATGCGTATTTATGGAGTACTGGAGAAACAACTCAGAGTATTGTTGTAAGTCCATGGGCTACAGAAACCTATACAGTTACTGTATTCGAAGGAGATGAACAAGCTCAAGATGATGTAGTTGTTATAGTCAACTTAAATCCGAATGTTAATATCGTAAATGGAGGTGAAGTAACCATCCTTGAAGGAGAATTTATTACGCTTTCTGCAAATGGAGCGAATACTTACGAATGGAATAATGGTGCAACACAACCCAACATTGCTGTTAGTCCGTCATTATCTACAACATATTCAGTAACAGGTTATATTAATAACTGCTCAGATGAAAAGTCGGTGACTGTAAATGTAGTAGAAGCTGTTGAAGCTTATGCAGGTGAAGATCTTGTAGTTTGTGCTAATGAAATGATTACACTTACAGCTGAAGGTGGAGAATTTTATTTATGGAATACAGGAGAAGAAACCCAAAGTATTGAGGTGATGCCAGGAGAAGATACAGAATATTCAGTATTGGTTTACAATGCATTATCTTCAGATGAAGCGACTGTTATGGTTTATGTTAATGATTGTGAACCAGAAGAAATTCCAATTGTAGAACAAGAGTTTAATTTCTTAATATACCAAGATGTTAGTGCTGATGTACTAAAGTTTAAAATCTCTGGTATGGATAGAGTAGATGTTGATCAACTAGTAATTTACGATCTTAATGGTAGAATCGTTTATAGAGAAGAAATAAAAAGCAATGAAAATACGCAATCATTAGACAAAGAAATCAATAGCTCTCAGTTTTCAAGAGGTATTTATATTGTCCGATTGATTTATGATGATACAGAAATATTGAAAAAAATCCCAATAAGATAATTTTAATTTGTGTTAGTCAAAAATGCCAATATGTTCGTTTGAAGATATTGGCATTTTTAATTTGAGTACTACTAATTTAATTAGTTTCTAGAAATGTAATAGAAAGTATTGTTGCTGTCGAATCACAATTTTCAATCCGCATTTCTAAGTCCTTGTCTTTATAGGTGTTTTCGATAAGGTATGTTTTGCAACCTTCACCTTGAGTTTCACTTTTTGAAAAATTCACATCACTAGTTTTAATGAGTTTAGAAATCATTAATGTATCTAAACTATACCTTGACATGGAAACTTTAGCCGCATCGGTGTATGATTTCTTCTTAATAGAAATATTTTTAATTGTTCTGGCATCTGGTCCATAATCGCAAGATGTTTTTTTTCCGCTTAAAAAAAAAGCAAGAACAACAAGACCAATAGAAAATCCGCCTAAGTAGTAGCCAATTCGGTGTATTAATTTCATAAATGAAAATTAGAGATTCTGTTTTTACTAGAAAATTAACAAGTTAACATCGCTACAGTCTAAATCGAACCAATCAGCAACAGATTTATTAGTTAAAATTCCGTGGTAAAAATACAACCCATTTTTTAAACCACGATCAAAACGAATGGCATTTTCAATTCCACCATCTTCAGCAATTTTAAGCAGATAAGGCGTAAAAATATTACTAATAGACACTGAAGCTGATCGTGAGTAACGTGCAGGAATATTTGGAACACAATAATGGGTAACACCATTATAGTCAAAAGTAGGCTTGTCATGGTTAGTAATTTCGCTTGTTTCGAAACATCCACCCATATCTATACTTACATCTATAACTACAGACCCTGTTTTCATAGTATCAACCATAGATTCTGTAACAATCACTGGTGAACGGTTTTTTCCTCTAACGGCACCAATAGCAACATCGCAACGTTTAAGAGCCTTAATCAGATTTTTGGGCTGTAAAGTTGAGGTGTAAATAGTACGTCCTAAATTAGCCTGGATACAACGTAGTTTTGTAATAGAATTATCAAAAACTTTGACATTTGCACCTAATCCTATAGCAGAACGAGCGGCAAATTCGCCAACCGTTCCAGCACCAATAATAACCACTTCTACAGGTGGCACTCCACTTATGTTGCCAAACATTAATCCGTTACCACCATTAACATTCGATAGTAATTCGGAAGCAATTAAAATAGAAGCAGTGCCTGCAATTTCGCTTAAACAACGGACTGCTGGATAAGCGCCATCATCATCTTTTATAAATTCGAAAGCTAATGCTGTAACACGTTTTGCTGCTAAAGCTTGAAAATAGGATTTATGTTGTGTTTTAAGTTGTAACGCAGAGATTAGTATGGTCTGCGGATTAATAAGTTTTATTTCGTCTAAAGAAGGTGGCTCAACTTTAAGAATAATTGGGCAGGAGAATACTTTGGCCGTGTCATTAGTGACTTCAGCTCCAGCTTCACTATAGGTTTTATCTTTAAAATTAGCACCTTTACCAGCACCAGCTTCAATCATTACGCGATGGCCATTAGTTACTAATGCTGAAACTGCGTCTGGAGTTAAGCAAACACGTTTTTCCTGGAAGTAAGTTTCTTTTGGAATTCCTATGAATAGGTTGCCTTTTTGTTTTAAGATTTCAAGAGTTTCTTCCTGTGGAAGTAATTGCGCTTTGGTAAAAGGAGATTTAGATTTACTCATTTAGCTTTAAATTGAAATTTCAAATTACAAATAATTATTTAATAGTTTAAATAAAAGTTTATATATTAGATGTAGATAATTTTCTATATTTAATAATCTATGAAAGATTTTAAATTAAATGATGTATTAATATCGATTTTAATTATTTCGATAACACTGCTATACTTTTTGGATAAATATTTTATTCCTCAAGGGATAGAAACTATAACTATTTATGGGTTTGAAATTGGAAGTTTTGGGTTTTTGGATATTGGAAGTTTTGTTAATTTTTTAAAAACAAAAATTCTTATTATTTTATTCGGTACGATATGGTTTCTTACTTGCAGACATTGGTGGAAACCTGCAATTTTAATCCTTATAACCATCGAATTCACTAAATTGATTGTAACCTTTAATTCAAGTATTGAGCATATCGATGCGATAGATTACTTAATTAGTTTACCAATAACTGTTCCTTTTATATTGGTACTATTATATATTTCAAACAAGTTGAATTCCTATAATTTAAAAAAAGAATTAAGGACCAAAGTTGATAATGAAATTGACGAAGTGTTTTTCCAATTACAAGAAGTAAAAATTAATGAATTTGAAAAATTAAAAAGTGCTCTTGATGAAATTAAGAAAGAGAAATCTATAATAGATACTAAAGAGTATTTAGAAAAAATAATTTTATTAAGAGACAAATTTTATAATACTTAAAAGATGAAATTGGGATATAAGTTCGCAAATAATAAGAAAATGAAAAGGGATTTATTCGTTATGGTGCTAATTATGGCATTGCCCTTTCTTTTTTATTTGTATACAATTTCCCCTAAAAACACAAAAATTTGGAAGACACAATTTTACACTTTTAATTCAGGTTATTTCGAAACTATTGATTTGTATTTTTGGACATTAAGTATTAAGTTTCTAACGATTGGATTATTATCTATTTGGTTTATTAGTTGTCTTAGAAAATGGAAATATGTCCTTGTAATTCCCATATGTTTTGAGTTTTACAAATTGTTTGTAAATATTAATTATGCTGAAAACGGAAGCCAAGATATTAATCTTATAAAAGTTTTATTTATATCGGCTTTATTTTTAGCACTTTTGATAGTTTCTAGTATAAAGTTGCAGTATGTTACTCAAGGTAATAAAATCAATAATTTAATCAATGAAGAAATTAATAATCAATTGATTAAGATTTCTAATTTTGATTCAAATGACTATAAATTAATAAAGAAAGAATTATTGGTTTTAAAAAGACAAAAAGGAATAATTGAAAGAAAAGAATACCTAATTAAACTAATAGAATTAAGAGACCGTCTAACAGTTTGATATTGTTATTTTTTTGAATCCTCAATTTCTTTTAAAATTTCATCTAGAAGAGCTTTTTTCTCATCAGACCATTTAGACTTCAATCGGTTATCGATATAAGATTCAATTTCCTGTGCACTTCTTATTTTTGGACTTTCTTGTTCAGTGATAAACATTTCGCCTTTTCCAGTTATAAGCCAAACCAAGTTGACTTGCGGATATTCTTTAACGATACGTTCAATAACATCACTCCCAACAGAAGCGTTATTCTTTTGCATTCGCAAGATGTAACCATTAGCGGTACCAATTGAAATATCAAATTGTCGAGCACTTAATTTCAACTCTGAAATAAGTTCTATTATACGATGTACTGTTTTGCTCATAATTATATAGGGATTAATTTTGAGTAAATTATAAAATGTAATTTTTACAAATGTAAATTTTTTATCTTATATAGTTTAATAATGAAGACTATATTCTATATAAAGTTATTAAACGAATAGAATCTTATTTATTAAATTATAAAACAAGATTATTAAAGTTTCTATTATACAAAGAAGTTAAAATTGAGTATAATTAAAAATACTGTCGAACTTTATCAAAAAAGTTTTTAGGCTTGAGCATGAATTCTTCCTCTAATTCTTGCATAGTTTTATCTGCATCATTTAATTTATTAAACATTTTTGCTCTAATTAAGTAAATGGATGGAATTACTATCGCCATAACTGGTAGTAAATACAAAAATTGGTTGGAATCTGCAAAAGACAAATCGTCATTGAGAATTACAATAATTTGATAAAGATACATAGCTATGGGTACTAACAAGGCATGATACCACCATTGTCTGCAGGTAAAAAACCAAACAAAAATTAAAAATAAAGGAATAATTTTATTAGTTAGTGTCCATGCCAAAACATATACACTTTGATAGTATGAACTTTCATAAGTAAATAGAAAAGTGTCCCAGATTCTTTGATCTGGAACACTTTCATATACTGTAAACAAATAAGGAGTTGAAGCTATAATTATACCAATTATAGTTCCAAAGATAATATTTCTATTTCCCTCCTCCTTGACCAGGAACTTTGATTCTTGATTTTTCGATTTCAGTTTTGATTTGTCCATCTAAATTGATTAAATCAGTTGCTTGAGCTGTGAATGCAAATCCACCGATAATCGCAATGGCTAATAAATACTTCTTTGTTTTCATAATATAAGGGATTAATTAATTAATTGTTCAAATATACTTCGAGAGTACACTTTATTACAGTTAAACGAGTGTTAAAAACAACTCTATTAATCGTCTTATGCTTACGGTTTTTCCGTACTTGCCAGTAAATATGCGGTGTAAAGGTGTCTATTTATTGTTGCATTTTGCAACGCTCATAAGCAGGTTTTTGGGTTAATAATTCGTTTTGGCTCAATTTGAGGGTTCTTGAGATCTTATCTTTTTCTATTATCGTAATCTTACTTACACCTTCAGGGAGTAAGTTTGATACGTTTTCTGGCCATTCTATAAACAACCAATTTGTATCTGAATTTAAATAGTCTTCAAAACCAAAATTTAAAGCTTCCATTTCATCAGATATACGATACATATCAAAATGAAAAATAGAACCTGTTGAAGACTCGTATTCATTAACTATAGAATATGTCGGACTAGTAACATCGTCAGAGCTTCCCATAGCTTTAACCATTGCTTTTATAAGGGTTGTTTTACCAACTCCCATAGTGCCATGAAACAATACAATTTTTGAATTGATTTGTTCTAAAAGCCTTGTGGCTACCGACTCTAGTTCGTTTATGTTATAGTTTATTTCCACGGTTAACGTACTAAATTTTAAAACTCAAAGCATACTTTAAGTAAAATTCATAGGCAATGATACGTATAAATTTCGAGAAAAACTAGAAAAAAGTGTATTTCAACGGATTTTTCTGCATTACACAGATTTTTTACTTCGGATTCATGACCACAAAAGGAATGATCATTTCTTCTAGAGAGACACCTCCATGTTGGTATGTATTTCTATAATAACCTACATAATGATTGTAATTATTTGGGTAGGCTAAAAAATAATCGCTCTTAGCAAAAATGAATGAACTACTCATAGTAATACTTGGTAAACAAATGCTTTTAGGATCTTTAACCGCTAAAACTTCTTTATCTTCATACGTTAAACTTCGTCCAGTCTTATAACGTAAATTCAGACTAGTATCACGATCTCCAATAACTTTTGACGGATTCTTAACATTAATGGTTCCGTGGTCTGTAGTTAAAATTAATTTGAAACCTAATTGTTGTGCCTGCTGAATCATTTCAAGCAATGGCGAATTTTTAAACCAACTTACTGTTAAAGAACGATAAGCCTTGTCATTTGAAGCCAATTCTTTTACAACATCCATTTCAGTTTTAGAATGTGATAGCATATCTACAAAATTGTATACAATCACAGAAAGATCATTGTCTTTTAGTGTTTTGAAATTTTCAACTAATTTTTTTCCAGCTCTGAGATTAGTGATTTTATGGTATTCGGTTTTTAAATTCTGAAGCCCTAAACGCTTTAATTGTCCTTGTAAAAATTCATTTTCGAAAAGATTTTTTCCACCTTCGTCTGTGTCGTTTTTCCAGAGTTTTGGATGAAGACGTTCCATATCACTAGGCATTAAACCTGAAAAAATGGCATTTCTTGCGTATTGAGTCGCAGTTGGTAAAATGCTATAAAAAGGAACTTCAGACACTTTCTTATAGTAATTATTTACTATAGGTTCAAAAGCTTTCCATTGGTCATAACGCAAATTATCTATGACTATCAAAAGTGTTGGTTGATTGTCACTTAATTCTGGTACAACTTTATCTTTAAACAACGTATGAGATAGAGTAGGTGCATCACTTTTATGGTCAAACCAATCTTCGTAGTTTTTTTCAATAAATCTTCCGAATTGATGATTAGCTTCATTTTTCTGAGATTCCAGAATTTCTGTCATACCAACATCTTCAATGTCTTCAAGCCTTAATTCCCAATACACTAATTTTTGATAAAGATCACTCCATTCTTCAAAGGTATTAACCATAGATAAATCCATAGCTATTTTTCTAAACTCTTGTTGATAATTAGACGTAGTTTTTTCAGATACGAGTCTTGAATGATCTAAATTCTTCTTTAAACTCAATAAAATCTGATTCGGATTTACAGGCTTTATAAGGTAATCAGCAATTTTATTACCAATAGCTTCTTCCATAATATATTCTTCCTCACTCTTAGTAATCATCACTACTGGAAGATTTGCACGCCTTTCTTTAATCTCATTTAGCGTTTCTAATCCTGTTAAACCTGGCATGTTTTCGTCTAAAAAAACAATATCAAAATTAGTGTCATCTATAATTTCTAGAGCTTCAGTACCACTTTGACAAGTGGTTACGTTATACTGTTTTTGTTCTAAAAAAAGAATGTGAGGTTTTAAAAGATCGATTTCATCGTCAACCCAAAGAATATTTATAGTGTTCATGTATATTTGTTTAATATTAATGTAAACTTTAATGTTTGATGGCAAGTAACAAACTTAAAATCTTTAACGATCCAATTTACGGATTTATTACTATTCCGAGTTCGCAAATTTTCGATTTAATTGAACACAAATACTTTCAGCGATTACGTCGTATCACTCAAATGGGTTTGTCATATTTAGTTTATCCTGGAGCAAATCACACCCGATTTCATCATGCCATTGGATGTATGCATTTAATGCAAAAGGCGATTAATGTGCTTCGTTTTAAGGACGTTACGATTTCTGAAGAGGAAGAACAGGCATTATATTCTGCCATTTTATTACATGATATTGGACATGGGCCGTTTTCTCATGCCATGGAACATAGCATCGTTAATGGAGTCTCTCATGAAGAGATTTCATTGTTATTTATGGAAAAACTCAATAAAGAATTTAACGGAAGTTTAACGCTTGCAATTAAAATCTTCAAAGGAGATTATGAACGTCCGTTTTTATGTGAGTTAATTTCTAGTCAGTTAGACATGGATCGAGCAGATTATTTAAAACGGGATAGCTTTTATACTGGAGTGGCTGAAGGTAATGTTAATAGTGAGCGTTTAATTACAATGTTAAATGTTGAAAATGATAGGTTAGTAGTTGAAGAAAAAGGTATTTATAGTGTTGAAAAATTCCTTGTGGCAAGACGTTTTATGTATTGGCAAGTCTATCTTCACAAAACGGGATTAGTTGCAGAACAGTTGTTAACTAGAGTTCTGAAACGTGCAAAAGAATTGACTAATTCTGGAATTGAACTTCCATCAAGTAAAGCCTTACGTTATTTTTTATCCAATGAAGTGTCTATTGAAAATTTTAATGATGCTACATTAGAAACTTTCTCAAAACTTGACGATACCGATATTGTTTCTGCAATGAAAGAATGGCAATATCACGATGATTTTGTGCTCAGTAATTTGTGTGAAATGATAATTAATAGAAATCTGCTAAAAATAAAATTAAAAAATAAGCCAATAAAGCCTAAGCTATTAGAGACTCATCTCACTGATTTAATTGAAAAACATAACATTTCAAAAGATGAGGCTCAATATTTTGTATTTATAGATAGCATATCAAATCAAGCTTATCAATCTAAAATGCAAGCCATTAAGATTCTTCAGAAATCTGGTAAAGTAGTTGACATAACTAAGGCTTCAGACCAGTTTAACATTAAAGCGTTGTCTAAACCTGTAACAAAATATTATATCTGCTTTCCAAAGACTTAAAGAGAATTACCAGCTGATACATAAACTACTGATAATCTACTATAAATATGTGATACATTTTTTCTATTTTTGCGAGAATGAAGTTTACAGCAGAACAAATAGCTGGAATCTTAGAAGGAGACATTATAGGTAATCCTGATGTTGAAGTTTCTAAGCTTTCAAAAATAGAAGAAGGTACAGAAGGCTCTTTAACCTTTCTGTCTAATCCTAAGTATACATCATACATTTATTCTACAAAGGCTTCTATAACTATTGTAAATAAAACATTTCAACCAGAACAGGAGATAAGTACCACACTAATAAAAGTGGATGATGCTTATAAATCGTTTTCTAAACTTTTAGAATACTATAATCAAGTAAAACTTAATAAGCATGGTATTGAACAGCCATCGTTTATATCAGAATCAGCTAACTTAGGAAGCGATATTTATGTTGGAGCGTTTAGTTATATAGGTGATAACGTTCACATTGGAAATAATGTTAAGATTTTTCCAAACACCTATATAGGAGATAATGTTACCCTTGGTGATAATACCATAATCTTCTCGGGTGCTAAAATTTATTCTGAAACTGTTATAGGTAACCATTGTGTAATAAATTCAGGTGTGATAATAGGAGCAGATGGTTTTGGTTTTGTGCCAGATGAAAAAGGAGAATATAGTAAAGTTCCTCAAACGGGGAATGTTATTATTGAAGATTATGTAGATATAGGAGCAGCTACTACAATAGATAGAGCAACATTAGGTTCTACAATAATAAGAAGAGGTGTGAAGTTGGATAATCAAATTCAGATAGCCCATAATGTAGAAATTGGTAAAAACACGGTTATTGCAGCTCAAACTGGAATTGCGGGTTCTTCAAAAATTGGGGAGAATTGTCTTATTGGTGGACAGGTTGGAATCGCTGGACATATCACTATTGGAAATAATGTTAAAGTTCAAGCACAATCAGGAATAGGTCGTCATGTTAAAGACAATGAAGTACTGCAAGGTTCTCCATCGTTTAATTATGGAGATTGGAATAAATCCTATGTATATTTTAAAAATTTACCTAAGATTGTGAAAACGATTAATGATTTAGAAAAGAAAGTAGATGGCAATAATTAAAACAGACGTTAAACAAAGAACAATAGAAAGAGAAATTTCTCTTACAGGAGTTGGATTACATACGGGTAAAGATGTAACGCTTACGTTTTGTCCTGCACCAACAAATAACGGGTTTTCATTTAAAAGAGTTGATCTTGAAGGTTCTCCAGTTATTGAAGCTGATGCAAATTATGTAACGAATACGCAACGTGGTACCTGTTTGGAAAAGAATGGTGTAACGATTCAAACTTCTGAGCATGTTTTGGCTGCATTAGTTGGTTTAGATATTGATAATGCTATTATTGAATTAAACGCTTCAGAGCCTCCAATTATGGATGGTTCTTCAAAGTTTTTTGTTGAAGCTCTTGAAAAAGCAGGCATTGCAGATCAAGATGATTTTAGAGAAGAATATGTCGTAACCGATGTGATATCCTATTCTGATGAAGAATCTGGTAGCGAAATAATAGTTATGCCAGCTAAAGAATATCAAGTGACTACAATGGTCGATTTTGGGACTAAAGTCTTAGGCACACAAAATGCAACACTTAATCATATATCTGATTTTAAACAAGATATTTCAGATTCAAGAACATTTAGTTTCTTGCATGAACTTGAAACTTTATTAGAAAATGGATTAATAAAAGGTGGCGATTTAAACAATGCTATTGTATATGTAGATAAGGAATTATCTGCTGATACCATGGAAAAACTTAAAATAGCATTCAAAAAAGACTCTATATCTATTAAGCCAAACGGTATTTTAGATAACCTTACACTTCATCATCCAAACGAAGCAGCTCGACATAAATTATTAGATGTAGTTGGAGATTTAGCGCTTGTAGGTACTAGAATAAAAGGAAAAGTTATTGCAAATAAACCTGGACATTATATCAATACACAGTTTGCAAAGAAAATATCTAAGATTATAAAAAATGAACGTCGTAATAACGTTCCACAAATAGATTTGAATCAAGAACCATTAATGGATATTATTCAAATTATGGATATGTTACCACACAGACAACCATTCTTGTTATTAGATAAGGTCTTTGAGCTTTCAGAATCTCATGTTATCGGAATGAAAAACGTAACGATGAACGAAGAGTTTTTTAAAGGTCATTTTCCAGGAGCTCCTGTAATGCCTGGAGTACTTATTGTTGAAGCTATGGCACAAACAGGAGGAATTTTAGTGCTGAGTACAGTACCTGATCCTGAAAACTACTTGACATTCTTTATGAAAATAGATAAAGTTAAATTCAAACAAAAAGTTGTGCCTGGAGATACACTTATATTTAAATGTAACTTAATTACGCCTATTAGAAGAGGAATTTGTCATATGCAAGGCTATGCTTATGCCAATGGAAAACTCTGCGCAGAAGCAGAATTAATGGCACAAATTTCAAAAGTAAAATAAAAGCGAGCACAGTTTTACCGCTTTAATAAAATAATATAAAATGAACCAACCTTTAGCATACGTACATCCTGGAGCTAAAATAGCTAAGAATGTAGTCATCGAACCTTTTACAACCATATATAGTAATGTTACTATTGGAGAAGGTACTTGGATTGGAAGTAACGTTACCATTATGGAAGGCGCTCGCATTGGGAAAAATTGCAACATTTTTCCTGGTTCTGTAATTTCAGCGGTTCCTCAAGATTTGAAATATAATGATGAGGACACGTTAACAATAATTGGCGACAATGTGACGATTAGAGAATGTGTAACAATAAACAGAGGGACTACAGACAGAATGAAAACTGTCATTGGTGATAATTGTTTAATAATGGCTTATTGTCATATAGCTCACGATTGTATTGTTGGTGATAATTGTATTTTTTCTAATAATAGCACATTAGCTGGTCATATTAATGTAGGCGATTTTGTTGTTTTAGCAGGTATGACTGCGGTGCATCAGTTTTGCTCAATAGGAAACCATGCCTTTGTAACTGGTGGTTCTTTGGTAAGAAAAGATGTTCCACCATTTGTCAAAGCAGGACGCGAACCCTTATCTTATGTAGGAATAAATTCTGTGGGACTTCGTCGTCGCGGATTTTCTACTGAAAAAATTAGAGAGATTCAAGATATATATAGAATTCTTTATCAAAAAAATTATAATAATACCCAAGCTTCAGATTTAATAGAGGCTGAAAAAGAAGCCACGACTGAACGTGATGAGATTCTTCAATTTATAAAGAATTCTCATCGAGGAATCATGAAAGGTTATTTTAAATCAAATTAATTTAATAGTTTAAATAAACGCTATAGCTAGCTCATTGTTAGTTAAGTATAAAAAATAAATTTATGGCAAGTACTTCAGATATTAGAAACGGATTGTGTATAAAATACAACAATGATATCTATAAAATTATAGAATTTCTTCATGTTAAACCAGGTAAAGGTCCTGCTTTTGTGAGAACAAAAATGAAGAGTGTTACTACTGGTAAGGTTCTGGATAATACATTTTCTGCAGGCCATAAAATTGAAGATGTTCGTGTTGAAACTCATAAATTTCAATATCTATATAATGATGGAGAATTTTATCATTTCATGAATGAAGCGGATTATACTCAAATTAGATTACTTGAGGCGGCTATTGATAGAACTGACTTATTAAAAGAAGGTGAGGTGGTTACGATTCTTATCAATACAGAAGATAATATGCCATTGTCAGTAGATATGCCTGCAACTGTAATTTTAGAAGTTACAGCAACTGAGCCAGGTGTTAAAGGTAATACTGCAACTAACGCAACTAAGCCTGCAACAGTAGAAACTGGAGCTGAAGTTAATGTTCCTTTGTTTATTAATGAAGGCGATAAGATAAAAATTGAAACAGATAAGGGTACTTATAAAGAGCGTATCAAAGAATAATGAAGTTTCCAAAACCGTATACCCTTAAAGATATTGCAGCAATTATTTCAGCAGGTTATGTTGGAGCATCTGATTTTCCTGTGCTTGGAATGAACGAAATACATGTTGTAGAATCGGGAGATATTGTTTTTGTTGATCACCCAAAGTATTACGATAAGGCCTTTCAATCTGCAGCTACAATTGTACTTATTAATAAAGAAGTAGACTGTCCTGAAGGGAAAGCATTATTAATTAGTGATGACCCATTTAGAGATTTCAATAAGCTGACAAGATATTTTAAACCGTTTCAATCATCATCGACATCCATTTCACCTTCAGCTAAAATTGGAGAAAACACTGTAATTCAACCAAATGCTTTTGTTGGTAATAATGTGGTCATTGGTAACAATTGTATCATACATTCTAATGTTAGTATTTATGATGATACTATAATTGGACATAATGTAACCATTCATTCAGGCACTGTTTTAGGTGCAAATGGATTTTATTATAAAAAGCGTCCAGAAGGTTACGATCAATTGCTATCTGGCGGACGTGTAGTTATTGGTGATCATGTTGATATTGGTGCTTGTTGTACTATTGATAAAGGTGTTACTGGAGATACAACCATTGGAGATGGTTCAAAGTTAGATAACCAAATACAAATTGGTCACGATACCATTATTGGTAAAAAATGTTTAATTGCGTCGCAAACAGGAATTGCAGGTTGTGTTGTTATTGAAGATGATGTTACAATTTGGGGACAAGTTGGTACGGCTAGCGGAATAACAATAGGAGCTAATGCAGTAGTGCAGGCTCAAGCTGGTGTTACGAAATCTATTGAAGGTGACAAGGTGTATTGGGGAACTCCAATTCAAGAAGCACGATTAGAATTAAAGCGTCTAGCTTCAATTAAACAAATACCAAGAATCTTAGAAGAATTAAAAAAATTAAAATGAATCCAAAAGACGTAGTAAAAAGTTTTTATGAATCTGATATAGCTAAAGATGAGAATATCATGGCCTATTTTCATGAAGATTGTGAGCTTAATTGGAATAGTAGTAAAGGGTTTAAAAAGTTAAACTTTCTTGGGATTAAAGAAATGTTGGAAGGTGTTCAAAAATCCTATCTTTCCTTTAAGTTTAGGGTGAGTCATCTTTTACAGGATAATAATACAATTACGTCTAGATATACCATATATGCTACCACAATTGAGCGTCCTGAAAAGGAGGAGGCGTTGGCACATTTCATAACTATTTGGGATGTTAAGGATGGTAAAATGTACAGAGGATTTGAGATCAGTCAGTTAGCAGATAATAGTTCTGATAGTTTAAATTCATTTGCAGAAATAAAAGTTTAAAAAGGTTTAAAAATCATAATCAAAAACTTATTTTTGCAAAGCGAATTACCAATTTAAAATTCAACAAATAAATCAAACACAAATGAGCGTTTTAGTTAATAAAGATTCAAAAATAATTGTACAAGGTTTTACGGGTAGTGAAGGAACTTTTCATGCTGGTCAAATGATTGAATATGGTACCAACGTAGTAGGTGGTGTTACTCCAGGTAAAGGAGGTCAAACACACCTAGAAAAACCAGTTTTTAATACAGTTCAAGAAGCTGTAGAAAAGGTTGGAGCTGATACAACTATTATTTTTGTTCCACCAGCTTTTGCTGCTGACGCTATAATGGAAGCTGCAGATGCAGGAATTAAAGTGATTATTACAATTACTGAAGGAATTCCAGTTGCAGATATGATAAAAGCTTCAGATTATATAAAAGGAAGAGAGTGTCGCTTAATCGGTCCTAACTGTCCAGGAGTTATTACACCTGGTGAAGCTAAAGTTGGTATTATGCCAGGATTTGTATTCAAAAAAGGAAAAGTAGGTATCGTTTCAAAATCTGGAACTTTAACTTATGAAGCTGCCGATCAAGTTGTGAAACAAGGCCTAGGAATTACTACTGCTATTGGTATAGGTGGTGATCCAATTATTGGTACTACGACGAAGGAAGCTGTTGAATTGCTAATAAATGATCCAGAAACAGAATGTGTAGTAATGATTGGGGAAATTGGAGGTCAACTAGAAGCAGATGCTGCTAAATGGTACCAAAACAGTGGAAGTAAAAAACCAGTTGTTGGATTTATTGCAGGAGAAACTGCTCCAGCTGGTCGCACTATGGGTCATGCAGGTGCAATTGTAGGTGGTAGTGATGATACGGCTCAAGCTAAAAAAGCAATTATGAGATCATGTGGAATTCATGTTGTAGATTCACCTGCAGAAATAGGAAAAAAAGTGGCTGAAGTTATTAGTTAAGCTACTGTTAAAATATATATAAAAACATCACGTTATCATTCCGTTAGCTTTATTTTAGCTAACGGAATTTTTTTTTAAACTAACAAACACTATATCACAAACATGAAGTACATTAAATTAGTTGCTTTGGTTGCTTTTGTAGCAATAGCTTACAGTTGTAAAACCGAAAACAATAACAAAGATTTAGCCTACGCTGTCGAGGCTCAAAAAGATGCTAATGGGTTTTCTTATGAAACTGTAGCTAATGACCCAACAGGCTTGCGATTATATACCCTAGATAATGGTCTTAAGGTGTATATGAGTAAAAATAGCGATGAGCCAAAAATCCAAACCTATATTGCTGTAAGAGCTGGTTCTAACTATGACCCTAAAGAATCTACAGGTTTAGCTCATTATTTGGAGCATATGGTATTTAAAGGAACAAGTAAAATTGGAACCGTTGATTGGGAAAAAGAAAAAGAGTATTTAGATCAGATTTCAGAGTTATATGAGCAACATAGAGCAGAAACTGATCCAGATAAAAAGTTAGAGATTTATAAAAAAATTGATGAGGTCTCTTTGGAAGCTTCAAATTACAGTGTTGCAAATGAGTATGATAAAATGACAAGTTCCCTCGGAGCTACAGGTACTAATGCTCATACATGGTTTGAAGAAACAATTTACAAAAATAAAATACCAGCCAACGAACTTGATAAATGGTTGACTTTAGAGCATGAACGTTTTGGTGAATTAGTTTTGCGTTTATTTCATACAGAATTGGAAGCTGTATTTGAAGAGTTTAATAGAGGTCAGGATAATGATGGTAGAAAGCGTTATGCAGCAATGCTAAAAGGCTTATTCCCAAATCATCCTTATGGTCAACAAAGTACAATAGGTATAGCTGAACATTTAAAAAACCCATCTTTGGTTGATATCAATAACTATTTCAATAAATATTATGTGCCTAACAATATGGCAATGGTTTTAGTTGGTGATTTAGATTTTGATGCTACAATCAAAAAAGTTAATGAAACTTTTGGCAAGTTAGAAAAGAAAGAGGTTGTGCACCCAACTCTACCAAAAGAAGAGCCAATTACGTCTCCAGTAATTAATGAAGTATTTGGGCCTACAGCAGAAAGTGTTTCCATCGCATTTCGATCTCAAGGTGTTAACACCGAAGAAGAAAAGTTAATGACCGTTGCAGATATGATTTTAGCTAATGGTAATGCTGGTTTAATTGATTTGAATCTAAACCAAAAGCAAGCTGTGCAATATGCTGGTTGTTCTCCAACATTCTTAAATGATTATGGTTATCATTCGTTTAGTGGAGCTCCAAAAGAAGGTCAAACGCTTGATGAAGTTAAAGATCTATTACTAGAGCAAATTGAAAAACTTAAGAAAGGTGAGTTTGAAGATTGGATGATTGATGCCGTTGTAAACGATTTAAAATTAAGTCAAACTCAGCAGTATGAAAATAGTACAGCATTAGCTACTATGTATTATAACGCATTTATTCATCATGAAGATTGGTCTAGAAAAGCTGGATTTTTAGATGATTTAAAAAAGGTAACAAAACAGGAGGTCATTGATTTTGCTAATAGGTTCTACAAAGATAACTACGTGGTAACGTATAAGCGTCAAGGTGAAGATAAATCTATTGTAAAAGTTGCTAATCCAGGCATCACACCTGTTAATGTGAATAGAGATAAAAGTTCTCAATATATGCAAGATTTCAATAAGTTGAAATCTGCAGATTTACAGCCAAAGTTTGTTGATTATAAGAAAGCAATCAAAGAAACAAAGATGAATAATGGAATTAAAGTTTCTTATATTGATAATGAATTAAATGATTTATTCGATATGAATATCATTTTTGATATGGGAAGTGATAATGATAAGAAATTGGGACTTGCTGCTGGTTATATGGAGTATTTGGGTACTGATAAATATTCTGCTGAAGAACTGAAAAAAGAATTCTACAAATTAGGAGTTAAATACTACGTGAGTGCTGGTGCAGAAACTACGTATGTTGGTTTAAATGGTTTGAAAGAAAATTTACCTAAAGGGTTGGAGTTATTAGAGCATTTATGGAATAACGCTGTGCCTGATCAAGAAGCTTATGACAAATATGTTGAATCAATTACAAAAGGTAGAGTAGATGGTAAATCTCAAAAAGGAAATATCTTATGGAATGGATTAATGAATTACGGGAAATATGGTGATAATTCTCGTTTGAGAAATATTTATCAAACAAATGAGCTTAATGCTATGAATCCTTCGGAATTAGTCGATATCATAAAAGGAATGAAAAACTTTGAGCAACGTGTGTTTTACTTTGGAAAAGATATCGATGCGGCAGTTGCAGCTTTAAATACAAATCATAAAGTTGTTGAACCTTTGAAGGCGTATCCAGAAGCAATGGCTTATCTAGAAAAAGAAACAGGTGGAAATGTCTATTTTGTTGATTTTGATATGGTGCAATCTGAAATGCTTTTCTTAGCGAAAGGTGAACCTTTTAAAGCCGAAAACATGGCTGCTTCAACTTTATTTAACACCTACTTTGGTAGCGGGTTATCATCTATTGTTTTTCAGGAAATTAGAGAATCAAAATCATTAGCATATTCGGCGTTTTCTAGTTACAGTACAGCAAGTAAAAAAGAAGATAATAATTACGTAATGGCATACATGGGAACTCAGGCTAATAAAATGCCTCAGGCTGTTGAAGCTATGATGGAACTTATGACTAATATGCCAGAAGCTGAAGAGCAATTTAATGCTGCTAAAGAAGCTACGCTTAAAAAGATTGCTGCACAGCGTATTACGAAATCTAGTGTGTTTTGGAATTATGAGCGTCTAAAGAAATTAGGTATCGATAATGATAATAGAGAGGAAATGTACAATACCATAAAAAACATGACTATGGATGATTTACGTAGTTTCTTTAATACTAATATTAGTGGAGAAAGTTATAACGTAATGGTCATTGGAAACAAAAAAGATATCGACTTTAGTGCTTTAAATAAGTTAGGAAAAGTACAAGAAATGGATGTTGATTATCTATTTAATTACGAAAAACCAGAGGAGGTTAAAATGTAACACAGATAATGTAAGTAATAAAAAAGGCAGTTTCATTTTGAAGCTGCTTTTTTGTTTGTAATTGATTGACTTTTAGTTTTAAAAACAAATTACTTTCTTATCTTTAGATTCTTATTAAAACTAATACTAAAAATGAAAAAATCAACCTTTATTTTTGTGCTTTGTGCTTTGTTTTGTTTGCAATCTGTAGTTGCACAAAAAACCAAGAAAGAAGACAAACAACCTCTAGATGAAATTAAAATTGACGGATTAAAATGGCGTAATATTGGTCCATCTTTAACCTCAGGGCGAATATCAGATGTAGCAGTGAATCCTAACAATCATTTCGAATATTATGTTGCTGCTTCAGCTGGAGGTGTATGGAAAACAGTTAATTCTGGAGTTACTTTTACTCCAATCTTTGATAACGAAGGCTCGTATTCAATTGGAGCCATTACAATCGATCCCAATAATACCAATGTGATTTGGGTTGGAACTGGTGAAAATAATAACCAACGTTCTGTATCCTATGGTGATGGAGTGTACAAATCTATTGATGGAGGAGCTACTTGGAAAAACATGGGTTTAAAAACGTCTGAGCATATTGGAAAAATCATTGTTCATCCAGATAATTCCGACGTTGTATTCGTTGCAGCAATTGGTCCATTATGGAGCAAAGGTGGTGAACGTGGATTATATAAAACTACTGATGGTGGAGATAATTGGGAAGCCGTTTTAACTGTTGATGAACATACAGGTGTTAATGATGTGGTTATGGATTTAACAAATCCTGATGTGTTGTATGCTTCAACATTTCAAAGAAGACGTCATGTGTATACCTATGTTGGAGGAGGACCAGGTTCTGGACTTCATAAAAGTACAGATGGTGGGAAAACTTGGATTGAAAGTCAGTCAGGTTTGCCAACGGTTGAATTAGGTAGAATAGGCTTGTCTATTTCGCCTGCTGATCCAGAAATTATTTACGCTATTGTAGAAGCTGCTGATGGTAAAGGAGGTTTTTTTGCTTCCACTAACAGAGGTGCTTCATGGGACAAAAGAAGTTCTCATAGAACGAGTGGGAATTACTACCAAGAAATTATTGCAGACCCAGTAGATCCTAATACAATATATTCAATGGATACTTGGATGTCTGTAAGTCATGATGGTGGTCGTTCTTTTAATGGTGTTGGTGAAGTTTTCAAACATGTCGATAATCATTGTATGTGGATAAATCCTAATAATAATCAACATTGGTTAGTAGGTTGCGATGGCGGAATGTATGAAACATTTGATGCTGCTAAAACTTGGGATTTTAAAGAAAATATTCCTGTTACTCAGTTTTATAAAGTTGCAGTAGATAATGATTATCCGTTTTACAATGTTTACGGAGGAACTCAAGATAATTTTAGTATTGGTGGACCGTCAAGAGTCTTAACTAATCACGGAATTACTAATTTCGATTGGTTTATTACCAATGGAGGAGATGGTTTCGAATCACAAATAGATCCTGAAAATCCTAATATTGTATATGCGCAGTCTCAAAATGGGTACTTAGTTCGTTTTGATAAATTAAGTGGAGAAATTGTAGGTATTCAACCTGCTGAACGCGATGGGGAAGATGCGTATCGCTTTAACTGGGATTCGCCTTTAGCGGTGAGTAAACACAAATCTGGACGATTATATTTTGCAGGTAATAAAGTATTTCGTTCTGATGATTATGGAAACAGTTGGAACGTGATTAGTGAGGATTTATCAAAACAAATTAATCGAAATACTTTAAAAGTATATGATCGAGTAGTGAGTATTGATGCTGTTGCTAAAAATGGATCAACTTCTTTATTTGGAGCTGTTGTATCGTTATCAGAATCTCCAATTGACGAAAACTTATTAGCCGTTGGAACTGATGATGGACTGGTTCATATTTCAGAAAACGGAGGGAGTTCTTGGCGCAAAATATCTAATATAGCAGGAGCTCCAAATCTATCATATGTAAATTCGGTTTACCTGTCTAAGCATGACGTAAATGTTATTTATGTTGCTTTTAATCATCATAAATATGGCGATTTTAAACCTTATGTGTTTAAATCTTCAGATAAAGGTATGACATGGACAAGCATAAGTTCTAACCTGCCAAAAGGAAGTGTGTATGCCATTGAGGAAGATCATGTGGACAAAAATTTAATTTTCTGTGGAACCGAATATGGTGCGTTCTTCTCACCAAATCAAGGACAACGTTGGAAAGAATTATCTGCTGGATTGCCAACAATAGCAGTTAGAGATATTACGATTCAAGAACGAGAAAGTGATTTGGTTTTAGGAACATTTGGAAGAGGTTTTTATGTGCTTGATGATTATTCTGCATTACGCACAATTGAAAATAGTAAGCCTTCAGAAAAAGCTATTTTATTTCCTATTCGTGAAGCGCTTAGTTGGGAACGTAGTTCGCCTTTAGGATTACCAGGAAAATCATTTCAAGGTGATAACTTTTTTACAGCCGAAAACTTAGGTCCTGAAGCAATGATTACCTATTACTATAACGAAACTTTTAAATCTTTAAAAGAAAAACGTTCAGAAAAAGAAAAGGAGCTTATAAAAGGTGAAAAAGATACACCATATCCAAACTATAATGAATTAAAAGCAGAAGGAGATGAGGCCGATGCTCAACTTGTGTTTACTATAAAAAATAGTGCTGGTACCGTTGTTAAAAAGGAATTTAAAGCGCCAAAAGAAGGCGTTCAACGTTTTCATTGGGATTTAAGATATACGCTTCCAAATCCTATAGATTTAAGTACACCTTCGTTTTATAATCCTTGGGCAGCAATTGATGAAGGTACTTTAGTGGAGCCAGGAACTTATACGGTTCAAATGGATATGTTTAGTGATGGAAAAATGACGTCTTTAGTTGGACCAAAATCATTTTCAGTAAAAGCATTGAAAAACACAGTGATGCCTGCTGATGATAGAGCTGCCAAAGTAGCTTTTCAGAAAGAAGTAGCACAACTTGAAGCTGATTATGCAGCAGCACAAACCATTATGGACGAGACAAATAATAAGTTGCGTTATATTAAGGCGGCTATTAAACGTTCTGAACAATCGTATGAAACATTAACGGCTTCTGTTCTTGCCATTGAAGATAAACTGCAAGCCTTAAACATTGAGCTTTATGGTGATTCTGTGAAAAGGAGATTAGATGTTGATCAACCACAATCACCAGCAAATCGAATAGGTATTATAAGTTACGAACAAAAGTATTCTACATCTGCACCTACAGAAACACATAAAAACAGTTTTGCTATTGCTAAAAGGCAAATTGGTGCAATCAAGACTAAGGTTGAAGCTGTTTATAATGTTGATATAAAACAATTAGAACAAAAACTAATTGCGTCTGGAGCACCTTACACTCCTGGAAGAGGTTATAAAAATTAAGAATCTTAATTATTTAGATTGATTATTAAAGCAGCTACTTATTATTGTAGCTGTTTTTTTTTTTTTTTACTGTTAAGGTTTTTAAAAAATGTCAACTTTTAAGATAGATTTTTTATATCTTATTAATTCGAATCAAGACGCAGATGAAAACGATTAAAACCTACATATATTTATTCGTCATTTTAGTGATTTATGCTTGTGGTTCTAGTAAAACAGAAGTTACTTCTGAGCAGTTATTGGAATTAGACTTACTAGTAAATAATAAGAACTTTGAAATTATTTCAGACAAGGCTTATCCTCATTCAATAAGGTCTATCAATCGCTTACAAAACTTAGGCTTAATTAGACCTGGAAATAGTGTTAGTCGGATTAATTTAAGTGGAAATTCTAATTATTTAAAAGTAGTAGGTGACAGTGTTTATGTTGAGCTTCCTTATTTCGGTGAACGTCAATCAAACGTTGCTTATAATGGTTCTAATAGCTCAATAAGCGTAGAAAATGTAATGCAAAATTATAAAGTAGAGAAAAATGTAGATGGTAACTATTTTAATATTTCCTTTGATGCCAAAAATCAAACAGAAACATTTAGTTTTAGCATTAGTGTATATCCAAATTTGGACACTACGATTTTTTTAACCAGCACTTCACGTTTTTCAATTAGATATTCTGGTACTTCAGAACCATTACAATGATGTTAGTTCAAGATTACAAATCTTTTTTATCTATTAGTTCCATTGTTTCTATGCTTTCTATAACTTGTACCTCTTGTACAAGCACATTCACTTATACCTTGAAGTAAATCGATACCAATAGTAATCATATGTGTTCCTGAATTAAAACTAGAAAGATCATTCATGGTTATTTGATAAGCATAGGCAAAGTAAAAACCGTTTTTCATTATACCTGCCATTGGTCCAACATTTAATGGTTGAAAAAATTGGTCGTTCAAGAAACGGTAAGAACCACCTACCCAATAATAATCTCCATCTCTATTAAACTTTCTATATTTAAAGTTAACATCAGTACTTGAGCGATTATCGCTATCAAACATCTGATAAAATATTGAAGGTTCAAATTCAACACTATTATTTTTTTTAGGGGAAAATATATAACCAGTATATGCTTGATAGTTTAATAATTTACTCGGTTCTAAACCAATAAAATCATCAAGGTCTTTACTCAGGAAATTATTTGCATTAAAACTGAAATAGAAGTCTTTGTATCGATATAAAAAACCAACATCAAAGTTGTTATTTGAGATGGCTCTATCGCCAGTAATACTTGGATCAACTATTGGTGTACCATCACCATTGTCAAAATCTTCAATCGCTATTCTAAAACTATTGATGTTATAAGATAAACCAAAAGATAGAAATTGTTTTGATGTATAATCCAATATTAAATGATGCGCATACGAGAATTTCACACCTTTTTGAATGGTGTTACCGTTTCTATCGTTATAAGCCGATATTCCAACACCAGAACGACTAGCGATTCTGAAATCAGCATAAACCGATTGATTATCTGGAGCATTTTTAATTCCTACCCATTGCGTTAATCCGTTCGCTCTTACTTTTAAATTATCTCCAATTCCTGCATATGTTGGTGAAATAACAAAACTATTATCTGCCAAGTATTGCGTCCAAACTGGTAAATTTAATTCTTGTCCATAACTTGAAGTAAAGACTAAAAAGAGAATATATAGTGTAATTTTTTTCATTGTCATTAATTTTATAATTCCTAAAGAATCATTACCTGTAAAGAGTGAAATGTCCGACATACTGTTTAGCCGAAATTGGACTATTTGGGTTAACTACATACCAGTAATCACCTGTAGGTAATTCTGTGCCATTATATCTTCCGTCCCAATATTCACCTACATTGTAAGTTGCAACCTTACGACCATATCTATCAAAAATATCGAATGTGAGGTTTGGGAAATCTTCAGTACATTCTGGTCCCCAAGTATCTGCAGTACCATCTCCATTTGGAGTAAAGTAATTTGGAATACAAGGACCTATAATGATAATCTCAATAGAAGCAATAGCTTCACAACCAGCACTATCTTCAACTCTAACAGTATACGTGCCTTCTTCAGTTACAGTAAATACATTAGTATCTCCATAATCTTCACCGTTTAGATAGAATGTGTAAATACCAGTTCCACCAGTCGCATTTGCAATAATTTCACCTGGTTCTTCTCCTTGTGTTAGTACTAGCTCTAAAGGTTGATAAGATTCAATATCAAATAATTCAGTGGTTTTTATACAGCCATTTGTATGTCTTACATCAATATAATGACCAATTCCAGGAGCAACATCTGTAAAAGTGTTACTCAATTGAAAAGGACCTCCATCTAATGAATAATCTAATTGTGAAGCGTCAATTTCATCTCCAACTATACTAACAGTTACTGTATTTGAAAGTGTATCATTTTCGCAAAGGAATTCAACCTCAACTAAAGGTTCAAAGGAAATCGAATCTGGGAAGGTGATATTCCATTCAGTTTCACAGCCTTGTGCATCACGCACATAAACAATATGATCGCCTCCACTTAATCCCGTGAAATCAAATACTGTTTGTCCCAAACTTCCAGTTGTATATGTGCCATTATAATCATCTAAGCTTACGCTGTATGGTAACGTTCCACCAGAAATGTCTATGCTAAACTCACCATTATTTTCTCCTTCACAAGTTTCTTCAAACATCGAGTTAGGAACAATACTTAAAATGACTTGTTCTGGATTTGTAAGTGTGAAATCGAAAGTGACATAACAACCTAAAACATCTTGTACAATTACATTATAAGTTCCAGGTGCTAAATTTTCAAAAACATTAGTTTCAAAAAACTGATTCAATTGTGGAGAAATAGCGTATTTAATTGTGCCAGTTCCACCAGTTGCATTTATGACTAGAATACCATCTCCATTTCCACTACATGTAATATTACTTACTGTAAAGTCTACTGATAAAGGCGCAGTAGGTTCTGTTATTGCAATTGGAGCAGAAATTGTTTCACAATCTCCACTTTCAACTGAAACAATATAAGTCCCAGCAACTAATTCAGTAAAAACTCCTGGACTATTCTGAGTTGCAGGAATTGTGGTTCCTGTTGCATCTTCCAATGTATAAACATAATTTCCTAAACCTCCTTGTGCAGTTGCAATTATACTTCCAGTATTATCACCCGAACAATTAATTGTTGGATTAGTTGATTCTAAATTAATAAGCAATTCAGGAAGTGGATCAATTGTAATTTCGTTAGAAACATTAGCAATACATCCATTTAAATCTCTAACATAGTATTGATAGGTTCCATCTGAAACCGTAAATGTTGTAGATGAACTAAATGCACCCAAAACTGTACTGAATGAACTGTCTGTACTATACTCGTAAGTTCCTGTTCCTCCTGAAGCACTTAAAGTAAGTGTCGATTCAGTTAAACAAGTTTGGGTTGTTGCTGTTACTAAATTCGCTTGAATTGGAGTAGGTTCTGTTATTACAATATCTGTCGATGTTAATACACAACCAAGGCTATCTGTAATAGACACGGAATAGGTTCCAACTCCTAAATCACTAAAGACATTTGAAGTTTGTGGTCCAGATGTACTCGCCGTTGGTAGAATAGTATTAAGTGTATAAAGGTATTCCGTTCCTTGTCCACCAGTAATATTGTTTACAGTTATACTTGCGTTTTGATCTCCAAAACATGACAGTACAGTTGTACTCGGATTGAAAGTTGCATTTATCGGACTTGGTTCAATTAAAATAACATTAACTGAAGCAATACAGCCTTCAGCATCTCTTACATTAACTGTATAATTTCCAGCTGATAAATCTGTAAACGTTCCATTAGATGAAAAAGAAACAGTAGCATCTCCAGTTAATTCATATTCATAAGTTCCCCAGCCACCACTTGCAATTGCAGTAATGGTTCCTTGACTATTATCACATGTTACATTAGATGTTTCTGTAGCTATAAGTGATAAAACTTCAACAGGAGATGATATGATAACATTTGAAGTTACTGAGCAAAATGGACTTTCGGTTTCGGTGATTACTACAGAATAAGGTCCTGCAGACATTCCTGAAACTGTTATTGGATTTGTTGATGTATTAGCATTTATAATTCCAGTAACTGAAGTTCCTAGACTATCAAATACTTCATAATCATAGGCACCTGAATACCCATTAACATCAATTTCTATAGCTCCTGAATTATCTCCGAAGCAAGTCACTAGACTTGGCGTTAAAGTAACCATAGGTGGAATTGATTCGGAAACAGAAATAGTTACCTCGTTTGTACAAGAGGTCACAGTATCTGTTACAGTAATAGTGTAAATTCCAGGTGGTACTCCGGAAAAAATATTTCCAGTTAAGTTGATGGACGCTGGATTCGGACTTATACTATAAGCATAAGAACCAGAACCATTGGAACCTGTCACTGTAATTTCACCATCATCATTACTACAGGTTGTTTGTGAGGTAATATCTGCAGAGATTTCGATAGGAACTGGAATATCTATAGCAACTAAATTGCCACAACCATTCACATCTTGTATTTCAATCGTATGTGCTCCCGAATTTAAATTTGAAATTGTAAAAGGCACATTTTGAGTCTGAAAAGCACCTCCATTTATACTAAAACTATAAGGTGCAATTCCAGCAGTATCTAAGTTAATATCTATTTCAAAATTTCCTTCAGTTACAGTACATAGATTATTTACAACTGCTGATATTACTGGAGTAGCATCCATAGGTAGAACTACAACAGGACTAGTTTGAATACAACCATAAGCATCTATAACGTGAACATAATAAGTTCCAGCATCTAAATTGAAAACACTTGCTGAAGCCCAATTGGCATCAGTAGGAAGTGGCGTAGTAGCAGTAGTGGTAATTTGATATTGATAAGGAGCTGTACCATTTTGCGCAACAGCACTAATTACTCCAGAATTTACATTACAATTTGCATTTTGATCTAAAGAAACTACTAAGTCTAAAAGAAAAGCAGATTCAGTAATATTAAAAGGAGCAGTTACAACACCACAACCTGAATTTGGTCCTGAGGTTTCTGAAATAGAAACAAAGTAATTTCCAAAAGGTAAAGGTCCTAAATCAGTTACTACAAGTGAGCCACCAGCAGGAACAATTCCTGAACCAGTAACACCTGTTGTAACTAAACCTAATGAATCAAATATTTCGTAATCTACAGTAACAGGAATTCCGTAAATACTGTTGATGGTAAAGGACACATTACCATCAGCACTGCCAGTACATGTAATATTATTTGAACTTATAGCATTTAATGTTAATGTAGAATTGGTTGGAATTGGCGTCGTCGCAGGTTCATAATAGCTGCAATTTGTTGAAGCATCATAAACTATGAATGTATAAGTGACACCAGGAGTTAAACCTGTAAACGTTGCTGTTTCACTACCAGGTGAGTCTTCAGCAGTCCACGTTCCAATTGGAGGAGGTGGAGGAGGAATAAACCCTTGATAGATATTAAAAAAGAAAGGCCCTGAACTACTTAATGTTGAACCAACGCTTACAACAGCTTCACCACCAGCAAGACAATCTACTGTAGCAATAATAGAAATATCTAAATCTGTAGGAGGAGAAGCTACCAATACATCTTGAACGAGCATTGAACAACCATTGGCATCAACAACATTAATTTGATATAATCCAAAATCAACAACATCAAAACTTATAGAAGTAGATCCTGAAGTATTAAGTTCTGAATTAGAATATCCGTTTGTTCCTGTAACAAAATAATTATATGGTGAGGTTCCACCAGTTACCGAATTTATTATCACAGAACCTTGGGATACACCACCAGCAGTACAAGTAATATCCACTGTTGTGAAATCTAAAACAATTGGATCAGGTTCGTTTATTAAGATTGTTTCAGTCGCAGTACACGATTTAGCATCTGTTACTGTAATTGTATAAGAACCAGCTGGTAAACCAGAAGTTTGAGTTCCGTAATTTGTTCCTGTGGAATCATTATTAATATTGATTACAAAAGGAGGTGTTCCAACTGATGTGTCAATGGTGATTTCCATTGCGCCAGTTTCATCTCCATTACATTGTATGTCTTGCGTTAAAACAACAAGACTTAAATCTGGTAATGAAATAGGATTTACAGTAATAACTGTTGATTCTGCAGTACATCCGTTGGCATCTGTAATTTCAAATTGATATGTTCCAGCAGAAGCTGTTGTATAACTAAAGGTTGCTCCTGTTGCTCCTAAGGAGGAATAAGCACCACCATTTATTGATACAGAATATGTATAAGGTGAAGGTCCTGAAATGGTTCCAGTAATTATAGCATCTGGTGACGCAGTACAATTTAAATCTTCAGCTAATATGACATTTACTGTAGGCGTTGGTATTGGGTCAATTGTATACGATTCACTGTAAATACAATCGTTCTCATCTCTTACTTGAAATGTGTAAGTTCCAGGTTCTAATCCTGAAAATATATTAGACGATTGATATGGAGTCGCATTTGCAGTTGGAGCAATAATTTGATATTCAAACGTTCCAGTGCCACCAGTTACTCCTGTAATAGTAACAGAAGTTGTATTAGTCGGACAGGTAATAGGTGAATTATCGAAGGTTAAATCTGTTGGTGGATTTAAAGGGTCAATCGTAATTTCATTTGTAACTGCTGTACATGAATTTGCATCTTGTATTGTAATCGTATATGTTCCAGCGGTTAAATTTGTAAAGCTATTACTCGCTTGAAAATTAAGCCCATCAATACTATAAGTATAAGGCGCATCTCCACCAATAACACCAGTAACTGTTATTGTCCCGTTTGAGCTACAGGTATAATCTGCAGTAAGTTCTGCAGTACCAGAAATAGCATCTTCCTCTAAAATTGTAACCGTTTGAGGAATAGTGTCACAAATTGTTGCTCCAGTAGAATACTGAACTACAACATCATAGTCTCCAGCTGCAAGTCCAGTAAATGTATTAGAGTTGAAGAAGGTAGAACCTCCATCAATACTGTATTCTATAATAAAACCATTTGATGCTGTTACATTTATTGTAATTGAACCCGTATTGCCGTTTGATGCACATGTAATATCTGTTGTCGCAATATTGAAAGCAGGTTCAGGAATCGCATCAACGGTTATTGACGTACTCGCGCTACAGTTGTTAGAATCAACAACTAAAATATCATAAACTCCAGGAGCTGTCACAACTATTTCTGGAACAGTTTGAAAATCAGTTGATCCATTAATAAAATAGAAGTAAGGTGCAGTGCCTCCAACAGGATAAATTGTAATTTCACCATCTGCACATGTTAATGGAATGGTTATCGCAGCAGTAACTGTTAATAAAGGTGGATCGATAATGGTAATGTCTTCAGAATAAGTACAACCGTTTTCGGTTTCCACTGTTGCAGTATACGTTCCAGGATTTAAGTTTTCAAAGATGTATGTGTTTTCTAATATTGGTCCGACACTATTGACCAATGTTGCGCCTTGATATAAAGCATAAGAATATTGTGGGTCTACATCATTAGCAGCTAATTGTATGCTTCCTAAATCGCCATTACAAAGTGGTTGTAGTATTGTTGTTGATACCGTAAAATCACGATCTCTAATCAATACATCAAGTACTGTAAATACACATGGATTTGTTGGAACTCCAATTTGTCTTACATATACTGTATAATTCCCAGCCGTGTTAACAGTAAACACATTACTAGGTTGAAAGTTCACATTATCTAAACTATACTCATAGCCAGAAGGCACATCATATACTGTAATGCTTCCAGGAGTAGTACATATAATATCTGTTGCAATAACAGTTGGTTCCAGCAAGTTTTGATACACATTGAAATAGAATTGTACAAAACACCCACCTTCATAATTAATGGTTAATCTGAATTGACCTGCAGCATTGACCAAAAAGTCTGGACCAGTACCAACTTGATTCCAGGTACAAGAATTGTCTTCATTTGCACAATCTGGATTAGTAACCGCAGCACAACTCGTTTCATCTAATTGTTCCCAAATGATTGATGATGCACTTGATATATTTGTTTCAATAAACCTTGTGTCATTAGCACCACATAAAAAGATATTTGGTAATAGTTTTCCATCGTTCGGACAGGTTACAACTTCATCTGCATAAGGAATAACTGGGTTTGTTATGGTACCTCCAAAGAGCTGAACGATATATTCTTGCTCAATAGATTGGCAAGGTGCAATGGCAGTATTAAACGAATAATAAGTGCCTGTTGTTGTTACTGTTATAGTTTGAGTTGTTCCTATAACTGGAGTACCTGTAGGGCTTGTAGACCATGAATAAGAATCATATCCATCTGCCGCAGTTAAATCAACACTATCACCACATAACACGATATCTTCTGTAAAAACACAATCAAGATCCGCTAAAAAATTTGTGGCTTGAGGGGACAATAAACAACCAGTATTACTACTTAAACTAGGATCGTCAGTTACGGCGAAATTAGGATTAAAAAACCCATTATAAGACGCAAAGGCTTGATTACTAATAAGATTAGAACACGCATCTGCTAGTTGATTACAAGCATCAACTACTTGTGCTTCAATCCTGATTTCGTAAACAGGATCATTCTCTTCGACTAAATAATCTTCAATAGCAAAAATAATTTCCCTAGTTGCAGGATTATAACTGACAACCGTAACTCCAGGAGGAAGAATTAAATCACTAGGGTAATCGAAAATAATATTGATAGGTAATATATCTCTAATTTGAAAGTTTGTTGCATTATCATTTCCTGTGTTTTGAAAACCTATAACATAGTTTAAAGAAGAACCAAGACCGACTATTTGTCCGCCTATATTGTTTCCTGCGTCATCTTCAACAATTTTTGTGAGCACTATATTTGGTTCTATAATTTCTACGGCAAACGCAAAGAAATATGGGAAATATGTATCACCACTAGTTTCTAACCTGATTGTTCCAGAAGTTGCATCATTGGCAATTACAGAATTTCCTGGATTTGGAATTGCTATAACTCCAGTATCAAATCCTAAGGTATTTGTACTATTGGGTACTCTATTATTAACAGGAAGCGCACTTAACTGAGTCACCGAACTATTAAAAAAGTTTGCAGCTGGCCTATCAGCAGTTGATAAACTAACACCATTAAGACGTAATCGATCACCTAATATTGGACTATCACCTTCTAATGTAGCAAAAGCAAAATTTGCTCTTACTGGAGCGGGAGCAGGAACAGTTCTAAAACCATCAACTGGAATATCTAAATTTGGATTGCCTCCAGCAACACTAATAGCACTGAAACCATCAAAACTAGTTATAGATTTCCCAGGTAAAGTAGGATCTTCGTACACTACAAAAAGTGACCATCCAGCAGATTGACCTGTACCATTATATGGTGTGAAATTCGCAGTTTCACCTTCACCTGATGACACATTAGCGACAGTATAGGTTCCTAAATCTACACCTGGACCAAAACTTGTTACGATATCTGTAACATCTGCGAAACAGGCATAAGAAAAACTATCACCTCCATCAACTGTTGTTCCGTTGGCATCATAGATTATAGTTCCTTGAATATCATTATAGCCACCAACGGGACCTTTAAACTTCACATCAGTAATTGATTCTGATCCTGGATTAACTGCACCCCAATATAAACCAGCATAAATAATTCTGTAACAATTGGGATTTGGAATATCTAAATCAGCACTTGATGAACTAAACGTAGTTGCATCTCCATCAATATCAATGTACATCATATCTACATTATGATTGTATACTGAATTATCATTAAATGCATTATTATCTGGTCCTAGAATATTATTTCCAATAAGGACGATGTCACCTTTTAAATCCTGATTAAATCGAGGCGTGAAAGGTTCATAATTCTGTGAATGCAATTGAAGGCCAAAACATAATAGCATAACGATTATGGCGATTCTAGAAAATGTAGGTCTTTTCATGATACTTAATTTTTTTTAATTCCGTTTTCAACGAGGGCAACGTTAAAAATGAAATTGGGCCTTAGTAATATTTTTAATTTTCAATTTTTACGAGGGACATTTTTTTATTATATGGTTTGTCTCCTTTTGATTTTAATGCTTCATTAGCTTCCTCTATACTGTTGAATTTATCATAATAGATATAATATTCACTAGTATTAACATCATAGAAGAAATCTACATCAGTACGACCAGATGCTACTACCTTAGTTACAAAGTCGTTTCTTTTGTCTTTATCTGTATGAACTGCAATTATTAAATAATAACCATTCTCAACATTTTTAAGGTTTTTAAGAATTTGGATATTACTACTTTGCTCTTCACCAAAATCGAAATCTTCTTCAACAAGAATTGAACTAGCTAAACCTGTCGATTGCTTAATGTTTTTTAAAGCAGCTCTATCTTGAGAATAACGTTCCTCTTCATTATCAAATGCTGCACGTTTAATTCGTCTTCTTCTCTCAAATTCGGTAGCAACCTTAATATCTTTAAGTCTAGTTTCTAATTGAGATTTTGTTGCTATTGCTTCAGCTTGTTCTGTTTTTAGTCGTTTTAAAGTTTTTCTATAGTGTAAGAATACTTCATCATTATAAAGTGTATCTGCTTCAAAATTATCGTCATACAAATCTTGTAACTCATCAATCTTTTTATTTCTGGTTGTAATAATATTATCTAAGTTAGACTTGATAGCATTTAAGGCATTGTTTTCTGCAGTAATACTTTTAAATGGTTTTGGTTGAACAGTAATGCCTTGTTCGCTTAAATCATTTTCCTTTTTTAAATCTTTAAGATCTTTATCTTTAACTCCAACGATGTCATCAAACTGTTTTAATAAATCATTTTGTGATTTTTTGTCATTTTCAGTTTGTTTGGTAATAGCTAACATTGATTTGCCAATTTCATCTTTCGGATTAGTTATTAATTCGTTTTTAGCTTTTTCTTTCGCTTCCTGTTGTGCTTTTTGTTCCGCTAATAGTTTCGCTTGTGCATCAGCTTCTTGTTGTGCTTTTTGTTCTGCTAATAGTTTCGCTTGTGCATCAGCTTCTTGTTGTGCTTTTTGTTCCGCTAATAATTTCGCCTGTGCGTCTGCTTCTTGTTGTGCTTTTTGTTCCGCTAATAATTTCGCCTGTGCGTCTGCTTCCTGTTGTGCTTTTTGTTCCGCTAATAGTTTCGCTTGTGCATCAGCTTCTTGTTGTGCTTTTTGTTCCGCTAATAGTTTCGCTTGTGCATCAGCTTCCTGTTGTGCTTTTTGTTCTGCTAATAGTTTAGCCTGTGCATCAGCTTCTTGTTGTGCTTTTTGTTCAGCTAATAGTTTAGCCTGAGCATCAGCTTTTTGTTGCGCTTTTTGTTCTGCTAATAGTTTAGCCTGAGCATCAGCTTCCTGTAGTGCTTTTTGTTCTGCTAATAGTTTAGCCTGAGCATCAGCTTCTTGTTGTGCTTTTTGTTCTGCTAATAGTTTCGCTTGTGCATCTGCTTCAGCTTTTTTCTCAGCAGCTAATTTGCGATTTGCTTCCGCTTTTTCTTTTGAAATTTTTGAAACTACAGGTTTTCTTTTATTGGTAGAAATTAATCCAGATACTTCGTCACCACTACTATAATCATAGCGATCTCTAATCTTAAATCTATAGGCAAGTGTAATATCATGCGAAGGACCAAAATCTGTTAAATCACCAATAGCTTTTTCAAAGTTGTATTCAATTGCAATTTGTGGTGTGATGTTTAAACCTAATCCACCAGACATTCCGAAGACAGTATTATAACCAACCTGAGCCCAAATCCCTTTAGGAACAGTAAGCATTGCTTGCGCAGAAATAATAGTTTCATCTGTTTTAAATTCTGATCTTAAAAGACCAGAAAATTTGGCTTCATCAAAGAAACCTCTGCTATTCATATATCCAGTATACATTAAATGTGCTTGAATGCCTTGTTCTGGATTGTCTTGTAATAATTCAGACGACTTAAAATTATAAACCGCTAAATTGTTTATTGAAAGACCAATATCTATAAACGCTAAACCGTAATTAATACCTGGATTAATGGTGAGTAATACGTTTTCTGGAATATTTTGCAATGAAGGATCATCAACATTTGAAATCACTTTGCCAGTATTAAGTCCGCTTTTATAGGCACCAATATTAAGTCCGAATGTAAGATTACTATCCCTAGCCATTCTTACGTTATATGCGAAATTTGCTGTACCACCAAAAGTAGTTAATACACCATAATCTTGTTGAAAAAAACCAATTCCTGCTCCAATATTTTCACCAAAACGTCCTGAATAACTCGCTAAATATGTGTTAGGCGCATTATCAAATTGCACCCATTCACGTTTATTAAAAAGACTAATGTATTTATGTTGCTCTCTTACAAAACTAAAAGTTGGATTGATTACAAAACGATTAAAGGTTAAAGAATTTCTTACTGGAAGGCTAAGCGCGACCACTCCATCATCTTCTTGAGAATAGAACATCTGTATAGAACAGATACATAATACTAAAACCAAAAGATGTGTTTTCATTTTATCTTACTACTGTTATTGAACCTTTTTTTGTTTCATTTCCTGATGTGGTGATCACATAGTAAAACACTTGATTTACACTGGTTAAATTCAAATCATTTTCTGGCCAGTTATTGAGATAGTTATCTGTTTGTAAAACTACTTTTCCGCGATTGGTCATAATCATCACATTGGTATCAGTACCAGTTACATATTTAGTTGGAATGATCCATGTGTCATTAAACCCGTCGCCATTCGGACTTACAATATTTGGAATATTATCTACCTCTGGAAAAGGATCATAAGCTTCGTTAATTTCGAATGTAAATTCCCTTGATGCGATGCAACCTGAAGTTTCACTAACAATGACTTTATAACTTCCAATTACCGAAGCTTCAAATGTGTCTTCGCTAGCATCTGCAATTAAATTATCATCTAAATACCATTCAAATTCTGGATTGTTAGCAGTGGTTGTTACCACTACTGAAATACTTTCATCCTCTTCAATAGTGTTTTCTTCTGATACATTAATTGAAGCATCAAACAATTCACTAACGAGTTCAATTGCTCCCATAGCTGAACAACTTCCTAAATCGACTTGTACTGCGTACGTTCCAGATTCATTAGTTTCAAACATTTGATTAGTTGCTTCTGGAATAACAGCACCATTTTTAAACCATTGGTAACTGTTTCCTGACAATGTAGTTAAGGTTGTTACACCAGAACCTGGACAAAATGGATTTCCTAAACTTGATGCAATTCCAGCATTTGCTTCGCCTGAAGCAACTTCAGTTATAGTAACACGGTTTGAAAATGAGTCTGATGTACATGTGCCATAATTTGTTTCAGCAAAATAGGTGCCTTCCTCTGTAACTGTTAATGCTAAACCTTCAGCTACAAAAACAGAAGTCGTTGGACCAGTTTCTTTAAACCAATTAAACGTCAGAGACGGATAATTAAGTGGTGAATCATTAGTTCCTGAACCAGGATTATCAATAGTTAACAGGTAATCTCCACCAGCACAATAAGCTGCCGTAGAGACTAAGTTGTTTATAGTAAATGGTGAATCTTGTATTTTATAATAAGCAGCAAAAGCCATTGAGTTTGAACTTGTCGCTACTGGAGCACTGCTCTTAATTCTTATTTTATAATTCTCACCAGCTGTTGTTTCTGGTAGCGAAAAGTTTAAAGTGGCAGGTGAGGAGGTCACACTTCCAGCGTTAGAAGTAAAAATTACTGTTGCTTCTGAAAAATCGCCATCAGCATCAGACATTTCAATCGTAAATTGATTAGAAGCATTCAAAGCACTAGCAGGAGAAAACACAAATGTTGTGCTGTAAGTATTAAATGACTCACTGGCACACGCTTGACTGAATCCTAAATTTGGAGTTCCAATAACTATTTGGGCACTTAATTGTTCTTGAGTTACAAGGACAAAAAAGCATAATCCAAAAATTAGTTTGCAGGCGGTTTTAGTAGTGTACATTTGGGGTTGTAATTTTCTATTCTATAAGCTATTGTTAATTAAATTAGTTTTATCAATCATTGTCTTCGAGATCATCATTAGCGGCAAATATTCTATTGATTCTTAATCTGAAATCTGGACGTTTTGAATTTTTTAAATCGATGAATGTTTCAGCATCTGGACCTTTAGAGTAAACATTATTGAATGCTCTATTCCCATACCAATTTTCTAAATCCTCATTATTTGTATTGTATTTAATAAAGATGTTGCCTTTACAGTTATTAAAATACGTTCGTGTAAAACCAATTCTCTCTAAATTCTCGCTGTTTATTTTAATTTTATTATCTAGGATAACTGCAGGATTAAAGCCAGAAATAACACTGTTGTCAATGGTAAAAGAAGTGTCTGCACCAATATAAATGGCTTCGTTTACCAAACCAATTTTAATATCGTAATTAAGATCATCACTAATATTTACCAAGGTTAGGTTTTCAGCTTGAATATTGGTTTGTTTTTTTGAAAAATCGGCAGCTTCTTTTTTATCATAAGCTAAAGCATTGATGCATCTTGAAACTTCTGCTCCTGAAGCATAAGGTGATCTAATTGCTAACGAATTTAGTATTTTGCATTGTGCGCCATAATTAAATTCATAATCGTTACTACTTGCTTTATAGGATACTAACTTTTCTAAATTAACATCTCCACCTAATATATTAAATGAATTACCTTCACAATAGCTAACCATTATATTTCCAATTACGGTTTGCTGACCAACACCAGCTAGAGTTAATCCATTAAAGTAGCCATAGTCTCTTGTTCTTTTTCCGGCGAATTCAATTCGCACGTAATTCATTATTCCTGAATAACTATCGATATTGTCTCCTCCATAACTAATATCTTTTGCATCTGAAGGTGTTAAGCCATAATTTAAGGCATCTTCATTACCAAATTTATTGGTTGGAGCATCGCCAAGGATAAAAACGCCTCCCCAATCACCAGGTTTCTTTAAACTTCTTCCAGATGTAAATACAATGGGATCTGTATGCGTACCATTAGCAACTATTTTTGAACCATTACTTATGGTAAGTGAACCTTTAGTTACAAAATCACCAATGATGACTGTTCCTGGTTCAATAGTAAGAGTTGTACTATCGGTAACAAACACATCTCCTAAAAGCAAGTAGACATCACCTTTATATAATTTTGTGTCTCTAGTGATGTCTCCACTTAAGATTTGAGTTGGTTTTCCGTAATCAACTTTATTTGGTTTAAACTCAGTCCAAGGATTTAGCCAATTATCATAGCCTATTATTCCTTTTTCTTGTTGAGCAAACGTGTTGCCATACACTAGTAAGAACAAAAGTGCAATTTGAGTAATTTTTTTCATAGTGATTAAATTCATTTAGATTAGATAAGTGGGCTCTTAAATATAAGTACCAAACATAGGGTTAATACTTATGAAATGCAAATAATATCGATGAAATACACTATTTTGATATCAAAATATGATTTTTCCTACAAAAAAATCAAGAAAATTAAAAAATATTTGCTAATGGTTAATGATCAATAAAGCAATTGTTAATGCAACAAGAGTTGAGATCAAAAAAAAACCTCAACATTGAAGTTGAGGTTAGATTTTTAAGTAATTCTTATTTTATAACGACTAATCTGTTTTGTAATCATTATAGGTATGTAAAGATTTAAGTGTTTCTTCATAAAAGAGAATTGCTGCAATTAAATCTCGTGTGTCAGAATATGGTAAAATGGTTCTTTGAAATTCAATTGTACTATCAAAGTAGCTTACTGATGCATCAAGATTGTTTTCTAAAGCTTTTTTGTTCTCCTTAGTGTCAGGAATACCTAGGTCTGACATAGTGATACCAGGTTTTGTGGCAAAAGCAATATTTGGTAATATATTTACAATAACTTTAATACGTTCTGTGTATAAAGTAAGTAATTCACCCTTTGACATTCGGTCTAATTCATCATGGCTATGGTATTTTGAAATGTTTACTTTGCCATTTATGATATTCATTGATTCATTTTTCTTTTGTGCGAAACTTACGGTTGCAATTAAGAAAAAAGTTAGGATTAATAAAGTAGATTTTGTTCTCATTTTTCGAGTTTTTAGTTAATCTGGGTGAAGCAAATCTATACATTTTATTAAAAAAAACAACTAAATTAATAGATTTTTTACAATTTATTTTTTCATATGAAATGCATATTTCTTGGATAAAGTGCATTTTTACTGGATAAAACGCATATTTTTACGACGAAATACTTTTGTGAATTTTTCAGATATTGAATCTTTAAAATCAGCCAATTTTTGTTTTTTCAATATAATATTCAGTATAACCTCTACTGTTTTTCTAATAGTAAAATACATGGTAAAGTTGAAAATTGGTTGTACTTCATCGGTAGATTTTGCATAATGCATCCTTTCGTCGTACTAATTATACGCTAATTCGATTTTATTTAATTTTTGGCGGTTAATCATTGAAATTTGATGTAACCCAAAACGCATATTCACCATGAAATACCTATTAACCATTATTTGCTTGGCTTGTTTTATTGGTACTAATTTCACAATTAGTGCTCAAGAGGCTATTGATAAATCTGAAGATTATTTAAATAGAAGCCCAATTTACGATTATACAGAGGTTCAATTAAACAACACAGATACGATTCCTGGATTTGAATCTAAATTAAATAAGCTTAAAATTTCTGGAACTATTTATGAAAGCGACGGAATTACGCCAGCAAAGCATGTTATTTTATATCTAGATCAAGCCGATGAAAATGGCGATTTCGATATGAGGTATTCCAACGGAAAGCGTTACAATCATAATAGAGGTTGGATCAAAACTGGTGAAGATGGAACGTATACATTTTACACCTATATTCCTGGAAATGACAGACGTTACAATCAGATGCAACAGTTATTTCCAATTGTAAAAGAACCTTCTAAAGACGAATATGAATTGGCATCATTTCTTTTTGATGAAGATCCTTATTTATCTAAAACCTGTCGTAAAAGAATGGCTAAAAAGGGAGATCCTACACGAATTCTTAAGTTAAAATCTGTTGATGGTATGAGTGTTGTACAGAAAGATATTATTTTGAAAATTGATTCAGAAAGTACTAAATAAGTTTCTTATTTTTCAATCACTAGTTTTTGACCTGGTTTAATTACTGAAGTCTTACTTATAGCATTTGTTTTGCAAATTGCTGCTATGGTTACATTGTTTCTTTTTGAAATTTGTGATAAGGTATCACCTCGTTTTACAACATAAATTTTCTTTTGCTTTTTTAAGCTTGCGATGGCATCTTCTTCAGATAATAATGGAGTTATTTTGCTCTGACGTTTTGAATTATGCACATATGGACTTGTCCATTTTTGGGTTAGCCAGATGTCATTCGCTCGTATTGAATTAGACTCGTTAAATTCAAATAAATACTCAGGGTTTATTGAAATTCCTTTATAATTTACAACCAAATGCAAGTGACTCCCTCTGGCATTTCCTGAAACTCCACCTTTGCCTAAATATTGGCCTTTAAAAACGGAATCATTTTCCTTAACACCGTACTTAGATAAATGTGCGTACACAGTTTCAAGACCATTATAATGTCTAACTACTACTGTTTTTCCATGACCTCTTGAATACCTTGACATTCTTACAATACCATCAAACATTGCAAATAAACTATCTCCAGTGACTAAGTCAATATCGATGCCTTTATGAGCTCGACCTCGTCGCCAACCATAGCGAGAAGTAATTACTTTATTCTTACCAATTGGAGAAGCGTAAGTTGAATCTTTAAATTCTAGTTGCAATGGAAAAATTACAACTTCATTTTTAAAGGGATTGTAAACGGTATGATCCCAATGTTCGGCTTTAATATCTTTAGGAACGATAGTTATTAACTCAATAATTGAATCTCTAGAGTCTTCTTTATTAAGAATCTCAAAATCCAATTCATCTACAATGTTTAGATCAGGATTTTTTTGGCCATAAACACTTAAAGAAAGTACAGTTAGGAGGCACGTAAGAAGTGATTTCATAAATTTAATAAAAAACGCTAATTTTTTCGAAAGCCAAATATAAGAGAATATTATGTAAGAAAATGTTAAAAAGTTGTTAGTGGCATTGAAATCTAACGAATCTAATCGTACATATCTACCTTAAGGTCATCAAAATAAACTGTAGCATTAGATTCGCTTTTGACGTATAATCTGATTCTAAACTTGGCCGTGTCATCTGGAATACATATTGCTGTAGTGCGCAATCTATAAAAGCCAGAACCAACAGCGGTCGTTTCGATTTCAGCATAATGACGTTTAAATTCAGTTTCAGAATCTATGTTGTCATACAAATCAATAATTAAGTTTAAATAGCCGTTTTCAAGAGAATTTGTGCTTTTAAAATTAACTTCGGCTATTAAATTTGAACAATCATCAAAATCTGCAATTGTATAATCTTTGTACCAATTACCATAAGTATTGCTTTCAGAATTTGACGTGGTAGTGATAGCAAGCGCATATGGAGCCGATGTGAATTGATTGGTGTCAATAGAAAAACTATATGGATTATTAGAGTTAGTATTTGCTGGAAATATAGTTTCAGGAATCCAGCCTTCTGCAGTTTCAGAAATTTGGTCGTCGTCTAAAGTACTACTATAAGTTTTTGTTCCAGCCCAACTTGGAATATTAATATTTTCATTTAGTAGTTCATCTAAATAATAACTTCTTTGCGCTTCTTGATAAGCATTATAAATATAAAAGGTGTTACAGCCATTAGAACTGCACATCAATGACGTTGCTAAGCCATTTGGAAGTAAACCAGCTGTATGCGATCTATTTAACAAGGCATGACCAAACTCATGGAATATTAAATTTTCTTTTTCAATATCAGATAAACCTGTCCAACAATATCCTGAGTTTACAATTTCAACTTTTGAAACTCCTGTTTCTATATAATTAAAATAACCAAGGCCACAATAGCTAACATCACCAGGTTGAAAATTTGGATTCACAAACTCAATGCTTATTGGGATATCGCTTAAATCTTCTCCTCTTAATAACATTTCTTCTATAAAGTTATCGTAATAAGATTGGAATTGAATGTGTATGGTTGGATCTGTAGTGCCATTTCCATTCTCATTCTCAAATACAATGTCTTCTTCTGAATTTGGAAGCGTGTGACCAATTCTAGTTTTTGAGCAAGTAAAACATAAGAATGCAATAAGACAAAATAAGATTACTCTAGTCACTTTGATTTTTTGAAATAAAGATAAGAGATTTATCTTATTTTTTAATCCTAATTGGTTTCAATTGAATAAATCCAACAGCATCTAATAGTTTTATAATCAAAAATGTGATGTCAACTTCATACCATTTAACACCAAAATTAGCACGACTGGCATGTTTATGATGGTTGTTATGATAACCTTCTCCCATCATTAAAAAATCAAAACGAAAAAGGTTTTTACTCGTATTCTTCATTGTATAATTGACATATCCATAAATATGACCAAACCAATTAATAATCACGCCATGAATTGGTGCCATTAAAAATGCAATTGGTAATAATAGCCATTGCCACCAAGCTGTCACAAAGTATACAAAGATTAAAATGTAGAGTGAAATCCATAGTAATCTAGAAAAACGAGAACTTGCAAACTTGTCAAATCCTTTCCATTGCGGAACGTTTTTAGTAAAACGCTCATCAATAGTAATACGTTCTTTATTAATATCTTGATAGATGGTTTTTGTTTTCCACATCATAGCAAATAAATTCGCATCATGAGATGGCGAATGTGGATCTTTTTCAGTATCAGTATACGCATGATGCATACGATGCATAATTCCGTAGCCATAGGCGCTTAAGTAACTTGAACCCTGAAATATCCAAGTCAAAACAAAAGTAATACGTTCCATAAGTTTAGACATGGTAAACACTTGATGTGCTGCATAACGATGTAAAAAGAACGACTGAAAAAAAAGACCTCCATACCAGAGTACTAGAACGAAAAGAACAATCACCATAAATTTTTTTTGCAAAGATAAATCGATGATGTAGACGAAACAATGAACCTAAATCAATTAATGACTTTTATAAACGTTTTCTAATTCTGCTTAAGGCTTGAGCAGTTACACCAATATAAGAGCTGATGTATTTAAGTGGAATCACTTTTAAAAGTTCTGGACGTTCTTTAAACAATTTTAAGTAACGCTCTTCGGCAGAAAGATTTAAGAGGTTTTGTTCGCGTTTCGATTTTAGTAGAAATAGACGCTCAGCAGTTAATCTACCAATTAAGTTTCCTATTTGTGTTGTTTTATAAACGTCTTGCAAATCATTATAAGTGATGCTTAAAATAGTGGTTTCCGTAAGTGCTTGTAATTGATAAGCTGAAGGCGTTTGTGTTAAAAAGGAATCATAGGCACTAATAAATTGGTTTTTAAAGCTAAAACCAAAGGTGATTTCTTTTTCTGGGTCGTCTTTCGGAATAAATAAACGTACAACTCCAGATTCGATAAACGAAATATGATTTTCAATAGCATTAAGTTTTAAGAAAACCGTTTTCTTCGGAATTACACGACGTTCTAATTTAGATATAAAGAATTCCCAATCTGAGTTAGATATGGTCGCAATTTGATCTAAGTAATCTTTTATTTGTTGCAAATCTTTTAACTATAATAAATGAGGTTATAAAGATAGGTGATTCGTTAGCTGCTATATAATATTAAACAGTAAATGTGTGATCTAAGCAATGTAGATGACTTTTAACTCATTATTTAATGATTATGATGTTTTGTTTTCTGCTTGTATTGTTTTTGTATTGCCAAGTATTAGCGATGTATTGTTTTTGTATGGGTAATTAAAGCCTTTCATTGAGGAATATTCATTTTCTTGTGCTTAATATTAAAAAATAGATAATAAAACATGAAAAAATTTACATTTTTGCTATGTCTCTTGATCGCTTCAGCAGGTTTTGCTCAAGCTGATTTGGAAGACTTTGAAGGGTACGTTGTAGGCTCAACGATACCATTTGTTAATGGACCAGGTACTGCTACTGTTATTGCAGATAATACAGGTGCTGGAAATGGTAATGTGCTGGAAATTATAACGGCTGCTGCATCTGCACCTTGGCAACAAGCTGAATTAACATTTCAACCAGGTTTTGAACTTGATTTATCAGGAGTAGACAAAACAGTTTTAGTTGAATGGTATTCAGTTGCGCCTTTTGATGCTCTAGTAAGAGCTGACGCAGGTGTTGGAGGTGGAGCTTCAGCTGCACAAGCTATTCACCCAGGAGGTGGATGGGTAACACTAGCATTTGATTTTAATAGTCCACAGGATGGGTTAGGAGTGCCTACTGGTGTTTATGGACAATTATTCTTCTTTAACCTTTGGGATGCACCTGATGTAGATATGGATAATATTCCAGATGGTAATGGTGGATGGGTTTGTGGAGCGCCTGATTGCTCTCCATCTGTAACAACTTTGGTAAATCTTGTTCAAGGTCCAGAGTCAGTGGCAGAAACATGCTCAGACGGCATTTTAAACAATGGAGAATTAGATGTAGATTGTGGTGGACCAAATTGTGCGCCTTGTCCTGTAGTAGAAACTTGTACAGATGGAATTCAAAATAATGGAGAAACTGATGTAGATTGTGGTGGACCAAATTGTACACCTTGTAACCCTAACTTTTTAATTTTAGAAGATTTTGAAGGCATTGATCCTCCATTAGCATTCGTAAATGGTCCTGGAAGTGCAACTGTTTTAGCAGATCCTACAGGTGGATCTAATAATGGTGATGTATTAGAAATAATTACAGCAGCAGCTTCTGCACCTTGGCAGCAAGCTGAGTTGACCTTACAAGATGATATGCTCGATTTATCAACAGCAAACAAAACTGTTTTTGTCGAATGGTATTCTATGACACCTTTTGATGCTTTAATAAGAGCAAGTGCACCAATTTCTGGAGCAGATTCAGCGGCTCAAGCTATCCATCCAGGTGGAGGTTGGGCAACATTAGAATTTGATTTTAATAGCCCACAAGATGGCCTAGGAGTTCCTAATGGTGTTTATGGTAAAATATATTTCTTCCAACTATGGGATGCACCTGACGCCAATATGGATAATATTCCTGATGGTAATGGTACATGGGTTTGTGGAGCACCAGACTGTTCTACGATTACAACAACTTATATTGATATAGTTCAAGGTCCAGATATAACAGGTCCAACATGTACAACTACCTTAGGTAGTACGAGTGCTACTTGTGATACAACAGGACCTGGAGCAACTGACGATACGTACACAGCTACGGTTGATTTTTCTGATGGTTTAAATGGTAACGTTTATATTGTTACTGCGTCATCAGGAACAGTTGGTGGAGATGATCCAAATGCTGTTGCTTCAGGTACGATAACCGTAACTGGAATTACAGAAGGTACTAATATTACGGTAACCGTTGACGATACAGCTGATGGTGGTTCTTGTTCATTAAGTGCAAATATTACAAGCCCTATGTGTATACCACCGCCATCATTAACTCTCTTAGAAGATTTTGAAGGATCACCTGAAGTAACTACGTCAAACGGTCTTGGAGCTGCAAATGTTATTCCAGATCCTTTAAATGGTTCTAATACAGTTTTAGAAATTATTTCTGCCGATTCAGGAGAATCATGGCAACAAGCAAATGTCATTATGCAGGATTACTTTATGGATTTATCTAGTAATGTAACTATTGAAGTAGATGTCTATGCTACGCAAGATTTCTCAATGTTAGTAAGACTTGACGATCTTATAAACGCACCTGCTGCTGCACCAACGGCTTCCGAATTAAGTTATGCTACATTAAATGGAGCTTGGCAAACTTTGACTTTTACGTTTGACCAAATTGTAGATGGCCAAAATCTTCCAAATGGTGAATACTCACAAATCGCATTTTTCCCTAATTGGGCAATAGGTGGTTGGAATCCTCCAGAAAATTTCACCGTGTATGTCGATAATATTAGAGCGGTACAAGGATCAGAAATCCCAGTATTACCTGTAAATTATGTATATAATGATGGATGGGCACCAAGTGACCCAACAGGTGTTTCAGGAGCTATTGATAATATTAATATCATCAATGGTGATCTTGTAGTCTCTGCTGATCTAGAATGTCAAGATCTTACAATGCAGGCCGGAACTTCAATGACTATTAATTCTGGGGTGACTGTGACAACAAGTTCAACAACGTTGTTTTCTCAAACTACATCATTCCCTAGTTTAATTGTTGATGGTACAATTACTGGAACTGTAAATTATCATAGAATGACAGCTATTGTGGGTACAAATGATTTAGCATCTCCACCGCTTTCTGGACAAACTTTTGGTCCTTTTGCAGGTGCAAATCTAAATTTACCTCAACAAGGTGATTTAAGAGCTTATGGACCTTACGATACAGTAGCAGGAGAATATGTAAACTATGATATTACTGCAAATGCAGGAACTGTATTGCAATCAGGAGTTGGTTATAGAGCAGCTACTATTGATGGCAATAGATTAATTTATACAGGATCTCCTTTGAGTTCAGATGTTTTAGATATTCCTATTACTGATGCAGTAGCTGGTAAAGCATGGAATTTAATAGGTAACCCATATTCAAGTTATTTGGATTTTGATACCTTCTTTAATTTGAATCTATCACAGTTTGATTCTGCTGGACCTTTCCAAGCCATTTATGGTTATGATGGTAGTGCTACCAATGGATGGGTAGTATGGAATTTAGCAACAATAGCTGATAGTGAGGTAACTGAATTAATTGCGCCAGGACAAGGATTCTTTGTGAAGTCTCAAGCAGGAGGTGGATTAGTTGATTATACAACTTCTATGAGACGTTCTGGATCTTCTGATGACTTTATCCAAGGTCGTGCAGCAAGTAGTTTAGATGTGGCATTAACAAAGCTTTCATTAACTAGTTCCACTGATGCAGCTAAAACGCGAATTTATTTTATTGAAGGAACTTCTAGAGGATTAGATTCTGGTTATGATGCTGGTGCCTATGGTGGAAATGGAGAAGCTGGCTTCACAATCTTTACTAATTTAGTGGAAGAGAATGAAGGACTGGATATTGCAATCCAATCTTTACCATACTTTGATTTCAATGATATTATTGTTCCTGTGGGTGTAAAAGCATTGGCTGGAACAGTGTTAACTATTGGTTTAGAAGAGAACTTGTATTCTCCTGTACCTGCGAATGTTAATATATATTTAGAAGATACTTTGGAGAATACGTTAACATTATTGAATACTTCAGATTATACGTTCACTCCAACAACGGATATGGTTGGTGCTGGTCGTTTCTTTTTGAGATATTCTGCTGACACTTTATCTTTAAATCCTAATGAAACACTTAATGAATTAGTCATTTATACAAATGAAAATCATGAAGACATTATCATAAAAGGGATGTTAACTGAGGCTACAGATGCAACGTTATATGATATTCAAGGTAGATTAGTTTTAAATGAAAAATTAGAGCAATCTAACATAACGAATACAATTGATGTATCATCAATTAGTTCAGGTGTTTATGTAATTAAAGTATCTAATAAAAATAGTACAAAAACTCAAAAACTAATTATAAAATAATTGAGTAAGTATTTAGTTAATAATTAGTAATTAAACTGTCGCTATAAATTTTTAGCGACAGTTTTTTTTATTTAATATTTCAACATCTTGCCTACAAATTTGTTCTTATGCCAAGAACGGTATCCTTACCTTTGTAAAAATTATCTTTAAAACCTATGTTTCGGTTTAAGATTACCTAAACCAAATCATAATGGTTTACAAAAGCAATTGAATAATATGGCAAATACTATAAAAGCTCAGCAAGATATACTTGAAAAATTAAATATCTATGCTTTAAATCCAATGCAACTTGAAGCTTTAGATGTTATAAAAAATACAACTAATACCATATTATTATCACCTACTGGAACTGGTAAAACCTTAGCTTTTTTATTACCATTATTAGACTTTTTAGATCCAGAATGCGAAGATGTACAAGCCGTAATTATTGTTCCTTCAAGAGAATTGGCCATACAAATAGAGTCGGTTATTAGAGAAATGGGTTCTGGATATAAAGCCAATGCTATTTATGGAGGACGAGCGATTTCAAAGGATAAAATAGAACTCAAACATACACCAGCAATTTTAATAGGAACTCCAGGACGTTTAGCTGATCATTTAGAACAAGCGCGCTTCACGACAAAGCATATAAAAACATTAGTTATTGATGAGTTTGATATTTCGGTAGAAGTTGGAGCAGGTGGTGAGATGAAAAGTATTATGAGTTATTTACCGCATATTTCAAGACGTATATTGACATCTGCAACTGAAGGCACTGCAATTCCAAGTTATTTAAAAATGGCTAATGCTACCACTTTAAATTGGCTTAAAGACAAAGGAAGTACAAAACTCACAGTGAAAACAGTTCTATCGCCATCTAAAAACAAACACAATACTATTGTCGATTTATTAAACCATTTGGGTAATGATCCTGGAATTATTTTTTGTAATCAAAAAGAACGTATTATAGATCTTAGTCGGTTTTTAGATAAAAAAGGAATTGCTCATACTTGTTTTTATGCGGGAATGGAGCAAAAAGATCGAGAGCGTGCATTAATAAAACTTCGAAATCGTAGTGTTTCCATCCTTATAGCGAGTGATTTGGCCTCTAGAGGTATTGATATTCCAGAAATGAAATACATTATTCATTACGAAATCCCATCTGCTTTGCAAGAGTATACACATAGAAATGGTAGAACTGCCAGAGTTGATTCTAAAGGCACAGCGTATGTAATAAAAGGTGACCAAGAGGTTTTCCCTGAGTTTATAGGTAAACCTAAAGTTCAGATGCTTTCTAAGGGTGGAGGAAATCGTAAGCCAGAATTTTGGACAACCTTATTTATTTCTGGTGGTCGAAAAGACAAAATTTCAAAAGGAGATATTGCAGGACTATTTTTTAAACAAGGTGCTATTCAAAAAGACCAGTTGGGTGTTATTGAATTAAAACAAGACTGTGCATTTGTAGCTGTACCTGTTAGTATTGCTGATGCATTGGTGTTGAAACTGAACAATGTACGGTTGAAAAAGAAAAAAGTTAGAGTGACTATAATCTAAAAACATATTACCAAATTCAGTCTTTCAGTAGCTAATTTTTGAATGAATTTTTAAGACTTGATTTATAATAAATTGAAAATAAGTGAATTAATGTATGGTAAGCCCGAAAAATGGCATCATATTTGTAATTCAATAAGTATTATAAATTAAATTACATTACAATGAGTAAAGGAACAGTAAAATTTTTCAATGATGCCAAAGGATTTGGTTTTATCACTGAAGAAGGCGTAGACAAAGATCACTTTGTACACATTTCAGGATTAATTGACGAAATTCGCGAAGGCGACCAAGTTGAATTTGATCTTCAAGAAGGAAACAAAGGATTAAACGCAGTGAACGTAAAAGTTATCTAATACATATACTTCAAGTTTAATAAAAAGCCCATCAATATTGATGGGCTTTTTTATTTGTTATAATAATAAGCTTGTGCTACCGACAAACATTGTCTTTTAGTTTAATTTTATTTAGCTCTTTCCAAATAGAGTCATTATAAGCTTTAGGTGAAAACTTAAATACAATGATTGATTTTCCTGTTACTTCGCATAGCTGCTGACGACCTAAAATATTTAGAGTGACCATTTGTCCAGTATGAAAACCGTCAAAAATCGTCAATTGTCCTTTAAATTCTGTGCTAGTTTTGGATTTGATAAGCTCAAAAAGTTCTAATTTAGGTTTAGGAAACTCTTGAGACCAATGATTAGGTGTCATTAACCCATCATAGTATGCTTCAAGATTAGTTTGTAATTCGTCTATAGTAATTTCGCTTGTAGCACTTACTTTCCATGCCATAACCAATGACCAAAAATCTTCATGTTTTGCATCTGACCATTTTGGAGCAAATCGTAACTCTTCGAACCCTTTAACTGTCATTTTCGGAGCCCATTCAATGGGAAATGTAATAATCTCTTTTCCCCAAGTAAAATCTGCTTGCAGTAGATTCACATCATATGAAACACCCATTTCTTTAAGCATGTTTTTGGCATTCCTATTTTTTGGGTTAAGGTCTATTGATTTCTTATAATTTTCAATGGCCTTTTTGCGTTGTCCTAATGCTCTAAGTGCTTCGGCATAACTATCATAAGGGTTATCTTTTTCTGGAAAGATTTCAGTACTAAGTTTAAAGACTTCAGCTGCATCTTTAGCATTTCCAGCATGTAGTAACTTATAGCCTTCTACAATGAGTTCTTGTTCGTTAACATAGTAATTTGGTAAATCTTTATGCTTTTTATAATACTGAACACCTTTTTCTATGCCTTCTTGTTTAATGGTTTCAGTCATAAATTTCGCTAAAGGTTTTAAAGGAAAATCATATGGTTTATCAAATAATATTCCTGTAATTGCCTTCGTCATAGACCTATGAAACGCACGACTCGAATTGCTTAAGAGAATAACTGAAGCATTTCGAGATGGAATTCTTGTATACAATGCTCTAAAACCGTCAATAGAACCACTATGACCAATGGTTTCAATAGTATCTTTAGTATTACCAATAGCTTTATTTTTAAATTCCCAACCATATCCATAATGTCCACCTTCTTCTGAATCTATGATGTGTTTTGTGAGCATAAGATCCATATACATTTTTGGGAGTAAGCTTTCATTACTGACTGCCTGGTCCCAAAGAAACAAATCTTCAACAGTAGAATAAATTGCACCAGCAGCATAGGCTGTAGTTTTATCAGAAGCATCACTATCGTAGAATTCGCCAAAACCTTTATTATAACCGGAAGCCATATTTTTTATAAGTGGTCTGTGTTTATGAAATCCAGAATTTTTCATTTTAAGAGGTTCAAATATTCTTTCTTTCAATAGCGTTTCATAAGATTTTTCGGTTACCATCTCCATAATATATCCTAGTAATGTATATCCATTATTGCTATATCCAAAACTGGATCCTGGAGGAAACTGGAGTTGGACACTTGAAAACTGATTGACCATGTCTTCTGGTTTATTGTATTTTTTATCATCAACACCATGATTAAAACCAGCTGAATGGGTGAGAAGGTGATGAATTGTTATTTGATCACCATTTGTTTTAGGATAGTCTTTTAAATAGGTGGAAATTGGTGTGTGTAAATCCAATTTGCCTTCTGCTACCAATTGCATAATTAACATGGCTGTAAATGATTTGGTCATCGATGCAATTTTGAATTTGGTAGCAGCAGTATTAGGAATATCCCATTCCATATTAGCGAATCCTAATCCGTTTTTGTAAACAAGATCACCTTGATCAACAACCAGTATTGCACCATTAAACATGTCGTACTCATCAAATAGATTTACGATTTCATCAATTTTATTGGCTTTGTCTGTTATATTGGTATCTACATTCTTGTCTTGATGACAGGTTAGAAGAACCATAGATACTATGACAAATAAAATTTTAAAGAAAACCGATAGACTTGATTTTAAAACGTGCATAAAATGTGTTTGATTAATTTATGCTAAAAATAGTTTTATAGAATCAATCCGTTTTAACAAAAGATGTCAAAAAAGTGTAAAACGTTTGTGAAATTAGAGGTTTGCATTCGCATTTGATATGAGAATATTTCTTACCAACCTCTAAATCTACAAATTAGAACAAACTCAATATTTTAATTTCAAAGAAGACCAATTTATTCATCACAAATAGACGAGGTTGGAACTTCAAAAGATCCTTGCACATTTATATTACCAGGTGCATTATCTTGACGTCTATAATTGATATTTAAACTCCCCTTAATAGTTGTGCAATTTCCATCAGTTATAATTTCACTTATAAAGACATTTCCGTCTTGAGACAGATAAATACCATTGTCTTGTAAAATGATACTTGACACACTTGTTTCACCATTAACATAAGGTGCAATGCCATATTGAAAGGTGTCAATTGGACTAGGAAGAACAAAGTACAAGCTATTATTGGGATTATCGCGAGAGGTGAATTTCAAGCCAATATTACTGCTTTCAATAGAATCTCTATAAAAGCTAAAAAGTTCGTCATTAAAGCCATCACCATTTACTCTCAGTGAATAGTGAAAAATTTGTGGATCGCCATCCATCATTTGGTCATTTGTGCTGTCATCTGATGAACAGGCAAATAAAACGGAGGTAAAAATAAGTAAACAGTACATAAATTTTTTCATGAGTATAGAATTTGTTGGTTTTAATGTCATCGCTAAGCATTAAAAATGTCATCACTATATGTTGAGTTATTTTGTTTTTTTGACAATTACTAAGCAGTTTAATAGTGTTCATAAACACATATGTATTCAATCCTAACGCTTATGGCTTAAAACCTCACAAAAAAAGATTCCCTGTTTTTTAGTGTGTTTCATAAAACTACTTTGGCTTTATATAAACTTATAAAACCTATTTATTATGAAAAAAACACTACTTTTTTTAATGACTCTATTTACAATTGGAATAGGGTATTCGCAAACTTTTATTGAAAATTTTATCACGTATTCAGTTACTTCAACTACACCTAATACTGTTGCTATTATAGACTATAATATTAATGGCGGTACTGATGTTGTAATACCTGCAACAGTTACACCTAATGTTTCTGGGAGAATGTCATCATTTGAAGATGCAAACAGTCCAATGGAAACATACAGTATTACCAGCATAGCTAATAATGCTTTTACTTCTAAAGGACTAACCAGTGTTATAATTGGTGACAATGTTTTGACCATAGGGAATCAAGCTTTTTCAGTTAATTTTATTACAAGTGCGATTATCGGTAATAATGTCACCACTATTGGTTTTAATGCATTTTACAATAATAATTTAACAACTATTGATTTACCAAATAGTGTTACGACCATTGAAGCAAGAGCTTTTGATGATAATCTATTAACCAGTATTACTATACCGAGTAATGTTACTTCTATAGGATTTGCCGCTTTTAGAGATAATTTAATTACATGCATTTCTTCAGAAGCTACAACACCTCCAGCTATTATAACAGAATCTAATTCTAATGATACATTTGCTAGTGATCGTAGTGGTATCAATTTAAACATACCAGATGGAGCAACAGCAGATTATGTAACTGACCCTGGAGCAGAATGGACTGGTTTTAATACAGTTACAGAAGTACTAGGCAGTACATTTGTTTTTGATAATATAACATATCAAATTAATGCTACTCCAAATAATGAAGTCACAATTACAAATTATAACACAGCTGGTGGCACTAATGTTAATATACCTGCTACGGTTAGTAGTGCCTGTACTGAATACAGCGTTGTGATCATTGGTTTTAATGCTTTTAATGGCAAAAATTTATCAAGTGTAACTATTCCAAATAGTGTTACAAGTATTGAGAATTCTGCTTTTCAAGGCAACAACTTAGTTAGTGTTACTATTCCGGATAGTGTTACAAATATTGATATTGAAGCTTTTTATGGTAATCAATTAACGAGTGTTATACTGTCTAATAATCTTATAAATATAGGCGAAGCTGCTTTTGCATTTAACGATTTACAAGGGGTTACTATTCCTGATAGTGTTATTACTATTGACGATGGTGCTTTTGTGCAGAACAATAATATGACGACTCTTGTGCTAGGAAATAGTGTTACAAACATTGGAGCTTATGTTTTCCGTTTTACCGCTTTAACAATCATTACCTTACCAGCAAGTGTTACCAATATTGGTGTTATTACTTTTGGAAGTCATTTAATAACAGATGTTTATTGTGAAGGTTTAGTTCCACCTATAATTGCTACAACTGGTGCACCTAACACAGATACTTTTGATGTATATCGAAGTAATATTAATTTGCATATACCTGTTGGTACAACAGGAGCTTATGTTACAGATCCTGGTGCTTTATGGACAGACTTTAACTCGGTAACTGAAGATGCAGCTTTAAGCACTTCAGATTTCGAGTTAGCTAATCAAGTAAAAGTAATAACAACTACTGATGACATAAAAATAATCTCATCTGGTTCGGCTCAACTTAAAACCTATGCCATTTACAGTATTACAGGAGCTAAAGTTGCTACAGGTAAAGAAGGCAGTATTCCAATAAGCTATATGTCTAATGGAATCTATATTTTAGAACTGACTTTTGATCAAGGTAGACTTGTTAAAAAGTTTGTAAAATAAATAAGTCTTGGCGCTATTAATTAATTGAGGGATAATTTTTTGTTTCATGTCAAGAACTAACCGTAAGCGTTTTACTTAAAACACTTGCGGTTTGTCATTAACTTGGTTTTTTGTTTCTATTATAAATCTTATCTTTTCGTTTTTATAGATTACTGTAAAAGGTTATATCGTTATTAAACTTAAACTAGTTCTGTTTTCATTATGAAATTCAATTGTACATCATTTCTCTTTTTTATACTCCTTTTGTCTTATTCGACACTTGCTTTGTCACAGGAGAAAGTTATAGATAGCTTAGAAAATGTATTGCGATATCATAAGCAAAACGATACTACTAAGGTGAATTTATTGAATAAACTAGCTTATAGGTATTCTAGTTTTGACATTGTGAAAGCGGATGAAAAAGCTCAAGAAGCATTAGATCTTGCCAAGCAACTTAATTTCAAAAGAGGTGAAGCTAAAAGTTACATAAGGTTTGGTTATAACCATATAAAAAAGTCAGAAAAAGATAAGGCAGAATTGCTTGCTAACAAAGCACTTAAATTGTGTGAAGAGATTAACAATCAGGCTTGTATTAACGCTTCTTATATCTGCTTGGCAGAAATTGCTCTTCGTAATAGTAATCTAGATAAAGCTTTGACTTATTACGAAAAACTACTTCATATTTTTAGAGAGGATGGTGATCTATTAAATCAGGCCGATATGTTAAATAATTTGGGAGTCACTAACTATAAAAAAGGAGATTTCGATGAAGCAATTAACTTCTATAAACAATCGCATGCTATAAGAGTAGAATTGGGTCAAGAAAAATTAAGCTTAGGCACCTTAAATAATATTGCTATTATTTGTCTTAACCAAGGTAGGTATTCTGAAGCATTACAATATTTTAATCAAATTCTAAGCGTACATAGAAAGGACAATAACAAAAGTGGCATAGCCTTAGTCACCTATAATATGAGTGCGGTGTATAATGAACTAAAACAGTACGATAAAACCCTTAAATACCTTGAAGAATCACTAGAACTCAATAGGGAATTAGAGAATCGAATACAGATATCCAGTTGTTTGGTTAATATGGGATCTGTTTATGCCGATTTAAAAGAATTTCCGAAAGCACTAGATTTAATGACAGAGTCTTTGATTATAAGTAAAGAAATAAATGATAAAGTAGAATTATCTGCCGTACTCTTTCAGCTTGGGGATTTACATTTGAAAATGAAGCAGCCTGAAATTGCTTTAAAACATTTCAAGACGTCCTTAGAATTAAGTTCATCAAACAATGACAAGCTATATATCTGTCATTCTTCTATTGGTTTAGCACAAACTTACGTTTTACTTGAAGATTATTCAAAAGCCTTAGATCATGCCTTAAAGGGTAAGGAAATTGCCGATGACATGGAGCTTCTAGCACAGCAAAAATTAGCAACAGGTGCTCTAGCAACTATTTATAGTGAAACAAGAAATTATAAAAAAGCATTTGAAAGTCATCAACTATTTAAAAAAATAAACGATAGTCTTTTTAATAAAGAAAATATTGAAAAAATAACCCAGTTAGAGTATGATTATAAATATAAGCAAACCATAGATGCTGCAAGGATTAGAGAATTACAGCTCACGAAAACTGTAGCAGCCACTAATAAAAATTTAGCAAAATCAAAACAAAATTATTTATGGGCAATTATTGGTTTTTTATTGGTTTCAATAGTATTAGGAGGAATTATTTTCTATTTGAAATTCACTAATATAAAATCAAAAGCAAAAAATATAGAAATCGAACAAAAGCTACTGCGCTCACAAATGACACCACATTTTATTTTTAATTCATTGTCTGTATTGCAAGGAATGATACTAAATAAAGAAGAAAAAAAGTCTGTTTATTATCTTTCAAAATTTTCGAAATTACTACGTATTATTCTAGAAAACTCAAGAGATAAGGCAGTTTCACTTTCTCAAGAATTAGCTGCAATACAGCACTACTTAGCACTTCAAAATTTAGAAAATGAGGCTTATAATTATACTGTGCTAGTAGAAGACACCATTGATGTTCCATTATTTGAAATCCCACCAATGCTTATCCAGCCATTTGTTGAAAACGCCATAGAACATGCCTTTGCAGACCAAAAGGAAAACCGAAAAATAGATATTCGATTGCGATATTTAGATAAAAGCATGATCTGTAAAATTACAGATAATGGAGTAGGAGTTGAATCGCGAAGACATGATAAAAATGAACATAAAAAATCGTTATCCACGGTCATTACTTCCGATCGATTAAAAATATTATCCAAAGATTTCAAGATGAAAGGCTCTGTAACCATCGAAGACCGAAAAAAATACAATGAACAAGGAACAATAGTTACTTTAGTCATTCCACATAAAATACTCATAGAGCATTGAAAACATTAATAGTAGAAGATAAAGCATATATAAGACAAGCGCTACTCAATTTATTACTTTTAATTGATACTGAGGTTGAAGTAATAGGAGAGTGTGGAGCGGTTAGTGATGCCGTTATTGTTGCTAATGCATGTCAGCCAGAATTGATATTTCTAGATATAAATCTTTTAGATGGCACTGCTTTTGATTTTTTAGAACAAACGGAACACCTAACTTTTAAAATCATTTTTATTACGGCCTATGAAGAATATGCACTAAAAGCTTTAAAAATTGGAGCCGTAGATTATATTTTAAAACCTGTAGATGTTGAAGATCTTAAAATGGCACTTCACAAAGTTAAAAGCCTTCCTGTTGAAGAACAAAAGAAGCAAATTAATACTGTAAAAGAGGCTTGGGCTGGTGAAGATTCGAAACTCATACTTTCGCTACATGATAGCTTTCAAGTGGTCGATTTAAATGAACTTCTATTTTGTGAATCAGATAAAGGCTATACTACGTTTTATTGTAGTGATGGCAAAAAATATTTGGTTTCAAAAACAATAAAGGAGTTTGAAGAACGACTCACTGCTACAAATTTTATTCGTCCACATCAATCGTTTATTGTCAATTTAAATTACATAGATAAATATGAAAAATCAGGTGTGATTTATTTAAAAAACGGAAAAAAAATACCTGTGTCATCACGAAAAAAAGAGCATTTTGTCGCTACATTTTTAAATTGGAATAAAGGCTAATCGGTACTTTTTTATCGAATATGCTGTCAAGTATTGCGTTTATTTATTCTGAAACTTCAGAAATGCATTCTTTGTTTTCTCTTTCAATAGTTCCGTATACATTTAGGTATAAATTAAACCCAAACATTTCAATTAATGGAAAACTTAATAGAAGTAAAAAGCGCGTATAATTCTTTAGATAAACTGTGTACTTTTTTTAAAAATGAATCGGTTTATCGCTGTTCCAAAATTTATGATACTTGGGAAATTCGTACAGATTCTAATGGACAAATGGAACATTGCATCGTAGTTAAAAAAAGTTCGATGCATGCCATAAAGGTCTTTTTTGTAAATGAAGACACTGTAAAAATCAATTATGTCATTCCTAATAAATTGATGAACGCATACTTTGGTAAGAGCGTTAAGGCACGTCAAAATATTATTGAAATTGCTACAGGTGTTATTAAACAAGCCTTGCTATATGGTTTTCAAAAAAAAGCATTTAGCGAATTAGAACAATTGGTTTTAAAAGCTTCATAAAGTTTATGAATTAGATCTTGTTCAAACCTATTTTACAACAAGACAAATTATAATATAGAATGGCGTTATAATCATTTTCCTTTTTTTATTTCAACAACTCAGGATTAAAATTACAGCTTGAAATTTAGCGGTTACGCATATTAAATCAATCCCAACGCATACTGCTTAAAACCTAACTAAAATAGATTCCCTGTTTTATAGCATATGTAATCTAACTACTTTGGTTTTAGAGATCCATTTAAAACCAATTCATTATGAAAAAAATTAAGTTTATTTTGTTATTGCAGCTTGTAGTTTCTATTGTTTATGCTCAAGACAAGTCTTTATCGGCTTCCATAGATTCTCGTTTTGTTAATGAAGAAGGTGTTGTTCAATTTGTAAAATTCGATGAGGCTTCTAAATTAAATTTTGAAAACAGGTCTAATTTATTACAAGAATTTTTTGAATCACCTGAACACACTAAATTTGTTAAAGTAGATTCTAAAACAGATAAAATTGGAATCCTACATGAAACATTTCAGCAGTATTTTAATGCTATCCCTGTTGAATTTGGGATATACAAAGCACATTTAAAAAACAAAATGATATCTGCCATCAATGGAGACTATTTCCCAATTACTGATATTAATACAGCACCTACCATTTCCGAAAGTAATGCTATTTCTATAGCTAAAGGCCATGTTAACTCCACAAATTTTTATGAATCTTTAACTAATAAAATAGGTTATGATGGACCTAAACCTACATTAGTAGTTTTTCCTAAAATGAAGAACATTACTACTGTTGATAGGTTGGCATTCAGACTTGATATCTATGCAGAAAAGCCATTATATAGAGCTGATGTATATGTAGATGCGCATACAGGAGAAGTTTTTTTTGAAAATAATAAAATTCATCATACTAATGCCCAAGCATCTGGAACAACGGTTTATAATAACACACAAGATTTTACAGCAGATCAAATTTTAGGTGGCTATAGATTGCGTGAAACAACTTCAACTGGAAGTGGCATACAAACTTTTAATGCAACTAATGGCGTACAAAATGCGACAGATATTATAAGTTCTACAGCAAACTTCAATAATATAAATAATGCCGCTGTTCAAGTACATTGGGGGACTGAAAAAGCGTATGACTATTTTTTTCAAGAGCATAACCGTAATTCCTTTGATGATAATGCCGCACTTATTAAATCTTACATTACACCTCAAACCATAAATGCCAATGCCTATTGGACAGGAGATGTGTTGCATTATTCTGCAGGTAACACTCAAAATATTGGTCCATTAACATCCTTAGACATTGTTGGACATGAGTTTTCGCATGCTGTTGTTGATCATACTGCAGATTTAATATACTCTAATCAGTCTGGCGCTATTAATGAATCGTACGCTGATATTTTTGGTGAAATGGTGGAGCATCATGCTCTAGGAAGTAACGACTGGTTATGCGGTGCCGATGTCTTTAATAGTGGTTTGCGGTCTATGAGTAATCCTAAAACTAAATTACATCCAGACACTTATTTAGGTGAATATTGGCAAACCACATCTAATGATAATTTTGGGGTGCATTCTAACTCTGGTGTGCATAACAAATGGTTTTACCTTTTAGCTGTAGGAGGAACTGGTACCAATGATAATGGGTTAAGCTATTCTGTAAATGGTATTGGAATTCAAAAAGCTGCAGAAATTGCGTATAGAAATCTAACGTTATATTTAACGCCAACCTCTAATTATAATTATACTGTTGAAACTTCAATTTATGCAGCCATCCAATTATTCGGTCCAAATTCACCAGAACATATAGCTACTGCTCAAGCATGGCAAGCTGTTGGCTTACTCATACAACCAACAGATTATATCTCACCAACAACTCCTATAAATCTTGTTGCAACTAATACAACTTCAAATTATGTAATCTCTGGAATCCTATCTTGGGATGCTTCAACAGATAATGTTGGCGTACTCGGTTATAATATCTATAGGAACGGATCTTTAATAGGTGTTTCTGATACCACAAGTTATAATGTTCCACAAAACATGTTAAGTAATACAATGTATGATTTTAGAGTTCAAGCTTTTGATGCTGCTGGTAAAATTTCGGGATTAAGCAATATAGATAGTATTTGGTATGATACCACTGGACCAACAGCGCCAACAAATCTTACAAGCTCAAATACGACAGAAACAACAACTGACTTGAATTGGACGGCCTCAACAGATGGTATTGGGGTTGTAGGGTATAAAATATATAATGGCCTCGTATACCTTGAAACGGTTACTAATACATCTCACACATTAACCAATTTGACACCAAATACCAATTATAATTTTCGTGTAGTAGCTTTTGATGCTGCTGGTTTTGATTCTAATTCTAGTAATACTGTAAATGTACTAACACCAATAACAATACAATGTACAGGTGGGAATGGGAACCTAACGCTAACCATTAACTTTAGTAACACAAGTAATTCGAATTCTTATTTTTATTTTTGGGAAATTATAGATGCAACAACTAATTCTGTGGTAGAGCAAGAATATTATTTTTCACCTCCAGGAAATAGTACATTGATAGAGACTATAGCAATAGGTCCTGGTTCATATTACTTTGATTTCTTTGATTATTCCTCACCAGCTGCTGTTCAAGATTTTGAGTTAGTTGGTAGCAGTCAGGTTATAATTCCATCAACAGGTTTAACTAATAATATGTATTTTTCATTAAACCCTTTTTGTGTATCTGCTTCTGGAAATAGAGTGACTTCCAACACGATAAAATCAACCATTAGTAACACGAAACGTTCTGGTACAATATACCCAAACCCAGTACTAGATAGATTACATTATAGAAATTTAAATAATGAAAATAAAGCGTTCTTAATTGTAGATTTAACAGGGAAGATTTTCATGAAAGGAATGCTCGATTCTGAAAAATCAATAGACGTGAGTTTACTTAAATCAGGATTATATATCCTTAGAATTGTTGATAAAGAAAATACTGAATATCATAAATTTATTAAAAAATAAATTCTGTTTGATACGATATAGCAATAATGGATAAATTGCTAAAAAACTTAGAATATCTATGATTAGATGAATCAAAAAAAGCAAGCTTTATTAAGCTTGCTTTTTTCTTTTCAAATTTTACTTTATAATCTAATTAATTACAATTTTTTGTGTTTTATAAGCATTTCCATTTGATAATTGCACAATGTAAACTCCACTACTTAGTGTGTCAACATTAACCGTATTAATGAGGTTTGAACTATCAAGCGTTTTATTAGTTACCAATCTACCTTGGAGATCATAAATATTCACCTTGCTATATTCTGATAATTGACCTTTTATAAAAACTTCTCTACTAGAGTTATTTGAATAAATTAAAATGCCATCTAACCCAGCAATTAGTGTCGATATTTCGTTATTAGAATACCTTAAAAAGAAACGACCAGTACCTGCTTCATTTGAGGTTGGCGTAAATACATAATCAGAATCATTTAAAAGCGTTAAGGTTTTTAATAAGGTATCTTCAAGATAAACGTACACATTATCTGATAACGTAGAGTTATCTCCTAAACTAATGGTTAATGATGTTCCTTCTTGTGCTTTTACGCCTAACGGAATTACAACATCATTGAAATCATTATGTGGCAACGATTGTATAGCCATATCTAAACCTTGATTGTCTTCAACAAGATGTGTAAAGATTGAAAAATCACCTGACACACCTCCATAAACACTGGCATCATAGCCTATATCCAAACCTTTTGTCGTCCCTTCTATAAAATAGATACTAGTTTTAGTCGTTCTAATTGCACTTGATAATTGCAAACTACTTAATATTGAAGTTGAACTATTTGCAGATCGACCAATAATAAAATCGTCAGATGTTCCTGTAGCACGCATTGCAGGCGTGAATTCTAAATTGTAAAGCGGTACATTGATTGCATTTGCACTCACAAAGAATCCTTGACCTGGAGCAATTACTGTAGACGCCGTTGTGTTGGCTAAATTATAAATTGTCCAATCATCTGCTGCGTTTCCGTCGTAGCCATATATTGCCGCTGTTCCAGCATTCATTAAATTAAGATTACTAACACCAGTACTCACTTCATGATTCAAGAAGGCTTGAACATTTAAATAGGAAGGGTACGGATTTCCAACAAGATTCCATTCTTGTTCTGCAGGTTCAGTAGGTCCAGAATTTATGATATCAATACTTACAAGCGCAGTATTAGCTGTACCAGTAAACGTAAATGTACCATTATCGCTAGATGCTGCTCTATAACCAACTCCAGCGTCTAAAGTAGTTGTGTTAGTTCCTTCATAAGTTAAATATGTTCCGGTAGTTTTATCAAAAGGACCAAATAAATATAATGTTCCATTGTTTAAAATGTTTGGATTAGCAGTAGCAAACTCATTAAATGCTTGACCAGTTAAAGGTGCAGAAATTAAGTCATTACTTCCAGTTGTACCAGAACCATTAATATTAACATGGCGTTCGTAGTTTATTGTTCCAGTTAAAGACCCATCTAAAATTAAACTTGAATACATCTGAGATGTAGATCTTAATGTCGTCGTATTTGCCGATAAGGTTACGCCTGTATTTACTGTTAAAGCTGCACCAGCATCGACTGTTATAGCATCAATTGCAGTATTCATAGAAATTACAGCTTCACCAGCTTCAACTACAATAGCATCGTTAATACTAGATACGTTATTAGGGTCACTAGGAGACCAAACGTTGTTATTATAGGTGTAAATTATTGAAATATCACCCAAACAGAAATTAGTGGTCTCGGAGTTTCCAAAGTTTCCACCAGAAGCAACTGTTGATCCATTAACTGTTACAGCATATGATCCATTGCCATATCCACAGCAAATACCATCTCCGTAAGAATCATTAATGATAAAGTCATAACAACCATCATCAAGGCATTCTTCAATATTGATTGTAGAGCCATCTGCTTGATTACCATAAGTTCCGCCGGAAGCAACAGTAACACCAGAACTATTTTGAATAGACCAGCTTGTTTCTTGTGGATAGTCATCAAATGTAATAGAGATATCAATACATGTCGGAGTTGGGCAAGCATCTGGACAAGAACCACCGCAATCAATCCCAGTTTCATCACCATTTTGAATACCATCAGAACATGTAGGCTCTGGGCAAGCATCTGGACAAGACCCACCACAATCGACTCCAGTTTCATCACCATTTTGAATACCATCAGAACATGTTGGCTCTGGTTGGGTTTCAATAATATGTAAAAATTGATTAATTGCCGGATTAAGAATTTCATCAACAATTCCTGAAGGCCATTTAACTACGACTTTATCAACTTGAGTGCTGACTCCAATTCCGAAATGTTGTGTAAACGAATTTACCAAACCATAGCCTTCTCCAGAGCGAATATCTCTTATTTGTATGCCCCAAGTACCATGTAATTCCACTCGGGCACCAATACCGTTTATATTACTTACTGTTCCTTCACATTGAATATTAAGGAAGTTGTTTGCGTTTCCATCATTAAGCCAAATTCTATCTTTTGTTGTACTTGGTGAATTTAATCCGTTAGCATAACCAGCATAAATATCTAAGAAGCCATCATGATTGATATCTCCTACAGAAAAAGACTGAATTTGATCGGAGTTAAACGGATTTATGGCATTCTGAAAAGTACCATCTCCATTATTATATAAAATGAAGTGACTATCGGTTCCCGATACCATTAAATCTATAAATCCATCATTATTGAAATCTTTAAAGAATCCTTGAATCCCATAAAAATTTGCTGGATCTAAAGTTGGCAATAAGCCACTACCAGCAGTAATTTCAGTAAACGATCCGTCACCATTGTTACGCATTAAATTAGGTCCAGATCCGTGATTAATAATGATAGCATCTAAATCACCATCATTATCAATATCACCAAAATCAGATAACCAGGTTTGATTTCCATTTTTAAGATTTGCTTGCTCAGCAACTTCAGTAAAATTGTTATTGCCATCATTTTGCCATAACATGTTAATACGACGCGGATCAGTACTACTTGTGACACCACCTCTACATTTAGAAATATAAAGATCAAGATCACCATCATTATCATAATCCATCCACATGCTCGCATAATTTCCGGAATTATCACTCGTTGGTGTTGTAAACGTTCGTATTAAATCTAGATTGTAAGAGAGTGTTCCATCCTGATTATTTTGAAATGCTTTTGATTCTGCATCATCATGACAAGCAAAAATGTCAGCCCAACCATCGTTATTTATATCAGCAAAATTTGCGCCCTGTAAGAATAGGTTTGATTGTGGTTGCGTAGACTGCGAGTAGGAGTCAAGACCATTGTTATTCCTGATAATTTTCAAGTTATCATAAGCACCACCTGACATCACATCATTATATCCATTATGATCAAAGTCAGCAATTGCAGTTCCCCATTGGTTGTTGCCACTTACGCTACCATGATAGTGGCTAGTAAACGGTTGACCAGCTCCATTTTGATATTGAATACGAAGTTCTTTCGCATTATTAAACTGTACAATATCATCTTTTCCATCACCATTCATATCGATGACTCCCATTGGTAATCCACTAAAGTTATCTTGACCTAGAAGAGAAGTACCATCGGTGAAAGACACTGTGTTTCCACCAGGATTACTATTGTTCACTGCAATTATTGTACTTGTTTGGTCAGATTGTAAACCATCACTGACTATTAAAGTTACTGTAAATTCAGCCGAACTTGTAAATACATGACTAATTGTTTGCCCTGTACCTGTATTGCCATCTCCAAAATCCCATGAATAGGTTATTGGGTCATTATCATCATCAAAGGAAGCCGAAGCATCGAAATCAACACTTAAAGGTGCAGGTCCATTTACGGTAGAAGCTGCAAACAAGGCTACTGGTGGAGAAGACGTCGTTGGTGTAAGACTATTAATCCAGTCTTCAATTAATTGAACACCTGCTGCATCGACAACATCTTTTGCTATAGGTGGCATTTCAATACCAGTTTGTGTAGAATTCATTCTAAAATGTGCCATTGAATTTGAAACATCTTGGGGAATAATAACCTTCGGATTATTCAAACCTTCATCATAAACAACATCACCATAAACAATATTTTGATTGCCTAATGGCGTTGTATAACGTGCATCAAACATCGCTATATTATCTACTGTTGGGTTGTGACAACTTGAGCAGTTGACATCAATATAAGATCTAGCTCTATCTTCAAGTGAAGCGCTTAAATCGTCTTTTGCAGCTACGGCAGAATAACTACCAACATTGCCTGTGGTAATCGTTTCAGTTATAAGTCCGAGACCACTTAAATACACGAGTTGGTTCTCCGTTTGACCTGTACTAGGATATAGGATAGCCTTATTAAGGTTTCTTGTTTTTGGTCCTAGAACACTACCATTTTGAGGAAAGTGACAAGACACACACTCATTTCTACTTGGGTAATGCCACGACTGGGTAACGCCGTTCACAACGACATCTTCATCAACAGCAGCATTTAATAAGTCTGCATCTGTTTGAGCGCTATTCCACTTATATGTTAAATAGTAATACACATCATCGTCACCTTTAACTTCAAATCGTGTTTCAAGACGTTGTCCATCAATCTCAAAATGTTTAATTAGGACTGAGCCTCTTGGGAAGTCCCAAGCGTCATCATTTGAAAATGTAATTTGCTCGTCGGCAGTGTCATATGTGCCATCATTTGGTACGGCCATCCATCTTTTTTTGTCAGCGCCATCAGACCAAAACGGTTCAATCATATCATAAGGGATGAGTCCTGGGCTAGGCGTCAAGGTCAACAAATTAGCAAACGCTCCAGTTTGTGACAATAAGGCTGGAATCCCGTTATTTCCAACAGGTGTTGTTGTTGGCAAATTTCCATTTAGAAATTTTGTAATCGCGGCAGCGCTAGCAGCTGACTCGGCTAATAATTCTTCAACCTCGTAGGATGCTAAAGCTAGCAATTCATTATCTGCAACCTCTATATCTTCATATTCAGAATAACTTGAAGAATTAATTCGGGATTCAGTAACGAATAGAACTGAAAGTACTGCAATTGCAGCTACAATTAAAAAAGTAATAAGTTTCTTGTTAGCCATATTTTTGGTGGAATTAACAAAAACATACAAGCAAAAACATCATGTGCTATGGATACATAAACAGAAAAGAAGATGTATCGTTAAAACGAAAGCATTAATGAAGTATCCAGCGTGTAGTTTTGGTCATATTGTATTGATTTTAGTTGTATTGTATAGGCTTGAATTCATTTCAAACCTAACCTATCTTACAAGATGACTAATAATTTAGCCAAATGGTAATATTTTCGTTTATCGTATTGGTTTATAGGTTGTAGAACTTTTTAGCAGTTCTTAAAGCAATGATAGAAAAAGTATTAATTCTTGCTTTATGACATGAATTCTAGGTTCGCGAGCAGCTATTTTTTTAGAATAGAGTGTGCGAGAAACCAATATTGTTGGTTCATGACTTCCAAAATTTAAAATTAAAGATTAGGAGTAAAACACTCATTTTACGAAATCGAGGCACGACGATTCATGAATTCTTATTTAATGAAATAGGAGATAATGAATAAACGACGATAGGAGAGAAGTGGTATGTGTGTGGAATTACTTAGAAAGTAAAAGATTTGATATTTAATGAAATATAACTAGGTAGTTATTTACATATTTTTTAATTTACAAGATTCTAAATAAGGAATAAATAAATTTGGAACTAACCATCATAGAAAAGTCTACTCAATACAATAATATTATCAATGAATTTATTGATAATTATGCTGTATCTGGCGAACCAATAGAAGTTAGTTTTCGAAAATTAGTAACTGAAGTTAAAACAGATAGAGCTACACATCTTATTCATAGTTATCCTGCAAAATTACTAATGAATATTCCATATTTTTTTCTAAATAATACTGTTTTATCAAATATAGGAGATAATGTTTTAGATCCATTTTGTGGAACAGGAACGGTTTTGCTTGAGTCTGTTTTGGCTAAACGAAATGCATATGGAGCTGATGCTAATCCTTTAGCTAGATTGATAACTAATGTTAAAACTACTAACTATAGTATAAAAAAATTAGAATTTTATTTTGAGTTTATAAAAGAAAAAATTGTTAAGGAAGAAATTGGTAGTTATCCTGATGTTATAAATATCGATTATTGGTTTTTACCGAATGTCAAAGAGCAATTAAATCAGATACTCTACTCAATTAAATTGATAGATAACCCAAAGTGTTTAGATTTTTTTATGATTTGCTTTTCAAATTGTGTTAAGAAAGTAAGTCTAGCTGACAATAGAGTTTCTGTTCCTGTCAGACTTCGTTATGACCAATATCCAATTGGGCATCCTCTGAGAGAAAAAAATAAAGAAAAACTTAAAAGCTTAAAAACTATAGATGTACTAGCTAAGTTCAATACAATAGTTAGAGATAATATAAATAGATTTAAAAAAGAAGAAACAAACTTTAGCTCAAAATACAAAGCAAATATTATCTCTACTAATGCTAAAAGGTTGGTTAAGCCTAATAAAGATTTATTAAAAGGCATTAAATCTGAATCTATAGATTTAATCATAACATCGCCACCATATGCTGGAGCACAAAAATACATCAGGTCATCTAGTTTAAATTTAGGTTGGACTGAACTAGCTAAAAAAGATGAATTAAAACAGCTTGATAGTTTATCAATCGGAAGGGAAAATTATTTAAAAAAAGAGTATAATGAATTATTAAAAACTGGTGTTGAAGAAGCAGATTTACTACTTAATGAAATATATACTTCTAATGCATTAAGAGCACATATTGCTGCAAATTATTTAATTGAAATGCGAACTGCCTTGAATGAGTCTTTTAAAGCTCTAAAAAAAGGAGGATATTTTGTTCTAGTGATTGCAAATAATCAAGTTTGTAAAAGAGAGTTTCGAACCAAAGATTATTTAGTACAAATAGCTGTAGAATTGGGCTTAAAAATAAAATTTCAATTGATTGATGATATTAAATCTTATGGATTAATGACTAAAAGGAATAAGACTGCAAATATTATAACACGTGAATGGGTAATACTTTTTGAAAAATAATGAAAGAATTTGAAGATGATCTTAGGCGCAAATTAAAAATACTAAGTGATATTATTTGGGATGGCAAAGGAAGGAAATCTACTTTAGATCAGTGGTTAGATAATTTTACTGAAGATGATTTTAAAGTTAATATATTATATCTACTTACACATTTCATTTACTTTAATAAAATACAAGTCACTGAAATGTTAAAAAGCCTTTATAGAGATTTGTATCGTTATCCTATATTGAGTAAAATTCGTATTGAGAATGGGAATTCATTTGATTCAAAAATAATAGAACCATTATTTAATGTTGAATTAAGTAAAACTAGATTTGTTGGACTTGGAGGAGCAGGAGAAAGTGCTACTCATCTATTGTATCCATTTGGTCACATAAATGATATTCATCCAGATTATTTAATAAACTATAAGGAAATAAAGGATATACTAAAAGAAGATAAAAAGGTAGATAATTTTATTTTTATAGATGATTTAGCTGGTTCAGGAACTCAAGCAAAAAAATATCTGAAAGATTTATTAACTGAACTTAAGATTGAGTATCCAAATATTAGTTTCACATATATGGTTTTAATATGTACTACTAAAGCATTGAATACTTTAGAAGAATTAGGTATTTTTAAAGAAGTTAAAGCCGTATATTTATTGGATGATTCATTTAAAGCTTTTGATGATAAATCAAGATTCTATGCAAATGAAAATAATCCAAGTTTCATCGATTTAGAAGCTACAAAGAAATATTCTGGAGAATACGGTAAACCTTTGTATAATTTTATTTGGGAAGTAAAGGAAGGATTGGACACTGTAAAAGCAAATTCAATGGCAGATAGAGATAAATTAGGCTTTAAAAGAGGAGAACTTTTACTTGGCTTTCATCATAATACTCCAAGTAATACTCTTCCAATAATTTGGTTTAATGAAAAAGAATTACCTTGGATTCCAATTTTCCCAAGATTTAACAAAGTTTATAAAAAACCTGCAGTATGAACGAGAATCCCTTTGATATAACTAAAGCAGTACATTATACAAACCAGCAACTTTTAGATTATTGGGTTAATTTACCTGGAGATAGTGGGTTTGAAGAAATGATTAATCCTAAATCTCAGATGCCGATGATGATTGTAGGTGGAAAGGGAAGTGGAAAGACTCATGTTTTAAAATACTATTCTTTTAGTCTTCAAAAATTAAGATACCTTGAAAATAACACTCAATCTGTAAGTAATCAAATATCTGAAAAAGGATATTTAGGATTATATATGAGAGCTGGCAATTTAAATGCAAAAAAATTTAAAGGTAAAATTCATACAGAAGAAGCTTGGCAAGCGATATTTGAGTATCATCTAGACTTGTTTATCAGTCAGATATCGTTGAAAGTTTTTGTTGACTTAATTAAAGGGGAACCTCATTTATTAAAAGATCAATCTTCAATTTGTGAAAAAATTATTTCCCTATTTGACAAATGGCCAGAAGACAAAATACCAAAAACATTAGAGGAATTATTAAATTGTTTTATCTCATTTCAAAAACAAATTGATTACAAAGTAAACAATTCGTCTTTATTAGGTTTGCCAATTGAAGGTTTAGATATATTAGTAACAGGAGCTAAATTGATTCTTGGTATTCCAAAAATATTAAAGGAGGAGTTTGTTTTTTTAAAAAATGTTCAATTTACTTATCTGATTGATGAATTTGAAAATTTCACTGAAACACAGCAAAAATTCATTAACACTCTGATTAGAGAAATAGAAGCTCCAGTTTCAATAAAAATTGGTACACGTCCTTACGGAATAAAGACTTTAGAGACTTTTAGTGGTGGTGAATCTATCAGAAAGGGTGCAGAATATGAAGAAGTTGATATAGATGGAATCTTTAGAAATAGACCTTCAGATTATTCTAATTTTATTAAACAAATTTGTTTAAAGAGGGTTTCAGAATCGGGATTTTTGATCAAAAGCAATGAAGCCCTAAGAAATTCACTAGAAATTTTTGATTATGATAATTTGCAAAAAAAATTATTGACTTTAAAGCGAATAGGTCACCGTTCTGAATTAGAAAGAAAACTGCCAATTGAAGAATTGAAAGAAATCCAAATTATTTTTGACAATTTAAATTATAATTCGAATTTTTTATATGAAAAAGCTAGTTACTTAATTTTTTATAGAAGCTGGAAAAAAGCTAAATCAGAATTTGAATTCAAAAAAGAGTCAGAATTAATTTCTAAAAGTTTGCATAATTTTATTCAAGGAAGAGAACTTAAAAAAAATAAGCATCGCAAAATTTTAGAAAAGTTTAAATATGATTTTATTGATCAATTATCGGTTGAGAATAATTTACCGCCTGTTTATTGGGGATTGGATAATTTTATTAGAATGTCGGCAGGAATTCCAAGGTTAGTGCTACAAATAATGAAATATACATTTAGTTGGGCTAATTACAATGAGGAAAGACCTTTCGCAATGACTTCTAAAATTTCAATTAATAGTCAAAGAGAAGGTTTGTTACAAGCAAGTGATTGGTTTATTAAAGATGCACAAATACCAGGTAAATTTGGAGTTACTGTTAATCAGTCAATACACAGAATTGGTCAATATTTGCAGACTTTAAGATACTCTAATACTCCACCGGAATGTTCAATTTCTTCTTTTCGAATTGATAAAACGATTCTTTCTCCTCAGAATCAAAAAACTTTGAAGTTTTTAACAGAATATTCATACCTGATAAAAACAAGTGATAGACAAGATAAAAATTTAGAGAGAAATGACAATACTTATCAAATAATTGGAATTTTAGCTTCTATTTGGGGACTATCTTTAAGTCAAAGAGGCGTTCCAAATTTAAATATTGATTTAGCAAAACTTATTTTTGATGATGATGACGAGACTGGTAAACAATTTAAGTTGTTTATTAATGAAATTGATTCTAAGTATAATGCACCATTTTTAAAAAAGAAAAGCAAACCAAATAAAGGTAAAACTACCGAGACTCCTTCTAATCAAACAAAACTTTTGTAAATAATATGAATTACGAATATTATTTAAAAAGAAGCTTTTCTTCAGTTGCGGATATAGATTATACTGAAGATTATGACTTTTTTCTATCATCATATAATGAAAGTGATCGGGTTATCGGTTTATTTAATGGTATTTTTAGTAAAGAAAAAATTTGGATAATTCTGAGTGAATATAATTACACTAAGAATGAATATCCAAAAAACAAAAATCTATTCATACCTGAAATTAATACGAATGAGGGTGAAATTATAAGACAATTATTCAATGATTATAATATAACAAGCAATCATAGATTATGTATTGACATAACTGGTTTTTTAAGGCCACATATCGCTTTTCTGGTTAGATACCTCAAAGCCTTAAACTTTAAGAAAGTAGATTTTGTTTATACTGATCCAGTTAGATATAGGAAAAAAGAAAAAACTCCGTTCTCAAGTATTTTGTCTAGTGTTGAACAAGTAGAAGGTTATAAAGGAACTTCTGTAACTGATACATCAAATGATTTACTAATTATATGTACTGGTTATGATAGTAAGAGAACAAGAGCTGTAGCAGATTATAAAAAGAAAGCTTCGAAAACTCTATTATTTGGATTACCAGCTTTACAAGCAGATATGTTTCAAGAAAATATATTGATGGCTTATGATGCAGAAGATGATACAGGAAAAGGTAATCTTCAATATCTAGACTCATCATTTAGTTTGTTTGCACCTGCAAATGACCCATTTATTACCGCTCAAGTTATTAGTGAGTTTGTTACTAACAAAAATAATCTTAAACCCATTACCAACTTATATTTGAGTCCTGTATCCACAAAGGCTCAAACTTTAGGTATGTGTTTGTATTATGTGAATGAATGCATTGATAAACCTGTTAGCTTGATTTTTCCTTACTGTGAAACTTACGAAAGAATTACAACTGAAGGATTATCTAAAATATGGATTTATACTTTAGAATTTTAGATTTTAAGCCGACCTCATAAAATTTTGGCTAAAACAATAGGCTATACAAGATCAAATTATCCAGTGGATGATTTGTCTTGGATACAACTTCAAAATTGTATTTAGCTAATTAAACTTATTTAGCAAGTTGACGAGACATGCGAAACATTCTTAAGGACAAACAGTAAAATAAATATATCCTGAAAAATCGCGTAGAAAAAAAATTTGATGCACAAATACCCAAATACGCTAAAATTTCAATAACAATCAAAAGCTAGCTTTTTAAATGCGGCTGATTTTTATTGTTTTTATAAAGAGCTCATGAATGCTAATCGCTGACAATCGCTTAAAAATTTATTTCTAGAGGATTGTTTGAGTTATGAGAATTATATATAGATAAATAAATCGCTTTTACATAATTGATTACGATATAAGTCTATAGACGTTATATCTATAATTATGTAAAGTATAACGTAAAAACGTTTTACACCTGATTTATGCAGGTTTTGGTTAAAATGCCTATTATATATAAATGTACTATAATTTATATTATGTAAAATAGAATTACATTGTTTCAAATGACCACAGCACTCCATTTGCGTATCCTCAATAAATCATCCACAGGATAATTCATTTTCGTATAGTATGTAAAATAGAAATGTACTGTTTCAAATGACCACAGTACTCCATTTCAGTATCCTCAATAAATCATCCACAGGATAATTCATTTTCGTATAGTATGTAAAATAGATAGACTATTCAACTACCAAATAATTCTCCTCTTTGTGTATATCAAAACTAAAATGTCGTTTGGATGATTTATGTCAAACAAAAAAAGCAATCATCCCTTAGACGATTGCTTTTTATATTTTGTTTCAGATAAAACTGAAATCTAATGCTTCGGTTTAATATTCTGATTGACCCTAAATAAGTTTTCAGAATCATACCTTGCTTTAATACGAGCCAATCTATCATAATTATGTTTGTAGCTTGTTTTGATGCGTTCTTGACCTTCGTCCATCATAAAATTAGAATATGCACCACCAGCAGAATATGGATGTAATGCTTCTTGGTAGGCTTTACACCATTCGGTAATTTTATCTACATTTTTGGCATCTGGGTCTACACCTATAAATACACCTGCATATTTGGCATCACGATATGCCCAAGGTGTATCTTCTAAACCAACTCTGCTCGCTGCTCCTGTTATTGGATATAAATGCATTTGTGATAATACAGTTGGAATTGTTGATCCATATTTTAAATGTTCTGCTCGTATTTCTGAAGTCAAGTCGTTAAAGAAATCTGCTCGCCAATACCACTGAAGTCCTGGTGGTAAGAGTCCGTCAAATAAGGTTTGTAACGCTGGAAAAGGCATTTCACCAACATGTGCAAACACAGGATTTAAATCTAATACGTCTTTAAAAAGTGCATCAAATTTATCTGGATCTCCTACATAACACCATACAATACCGCAGAACTTTTTATTGTGCAACTCTTCTGGAAATGGCGATTCCGGAATGACCATTGTGGCTATAAATCCGTTTAAATCTTCGGTAGTTTGTTGTATAAATGTATCATACCACGCCATGATTTCTTCTACCCGTTCTATTGGCCATAATGTTGGTCCACCCATCACCATTTTAACAGGATGTGCTTGAAATTTAAAAGAGGTTACGACTCCAAAATTTCCGCCACCACCACGAATTGCCCAGAATAAATCTGTGTTTTCATTCGCATTTACGGTAACAAAAGAACCATCTGCTAAAACCATCTCTGCTTCCAATAGATTATCAATCGTAAGTCCGTATTTTCGAGTTAAATACCCAACGCCTCCACCAAGTGTTAAACCACCTACTCCAGTTGTAGAAATCATTCCCGAAGGAATTGCCAAGCCATAAGGATGTAATGCAGCATCAACTTCGTTCCAAATGTTTCCACCTCCAACGTTTACCGTATTATTTGAGGTATCAACATCGACATGTTTAATTCCAGATAAATCAATAACTAAACCGTCATTACATAAGCCTAAACCTGCACCATTATGACCACCACCTCTAATGGCCACTAACAGATTGTTATCTCTTCCAAAATTTACGGAAGCTATAACATCGTCGACAGTTTCACACATGGCAAAAACGCCTGGATGTTTGTCAATCATGCCATTATAGACTTTTCGCGTGTCGTTATATGCGGAATCTGACGGCAAGATGAGCTTGCCTTTTAATTGGGATTCAAAAGCAGTTATACTGTTTTGAGCTATGTGTTTTACTGATATTTTCATCTTTTATATGTTTGGTTGATTAGTTTGAAATTACTTGATTCGATTACGCTGCTACTCTATTAACTTTTTACTTTGGCTAAAGGCGAATGATGCTCGTGAACCATTTTCCAACCGTCTTCAGTATTAACGAATAACAAAGTGATTTGATCATTAACAACAACTAAGTCTTCTCCAAATTTTAGATGAAAATCGGAATGAAAAGTTAGGTTTGCGACTTCACCATAGACAGCAATGTGCACATCTTTTGCATCGAATTTTACGACTTCGGTTACCGAACCAAAAACACCGCGTTCATGAGCTTCATTAGCTTCACTCCCATTTCTTGGTTCTCCATTTTTGAATTCTGTAAACTTTGGACCATATGCATGAAATGAAATGAGTTGATCTAAATCGCCATCTTTAATACTTTGTGCAATTGCTCCAAAGGTTTCCATAACCTCTTGTTTTGCTTCTGGAAACTCAGTATGGATCAAGTCCGTTTTAACGGCTTTTACGTTTTGTTTCTGAGGTCTAAATCCAGTGATCATAATTGTTATACATAGAACCACTGCTAATGTCAATTTTGTCTTCATAATGTTTTGTTTAATTGGTTTTCATCAAAAGTAGAATGGAAAACAATTCTATAATTCTACATTTAGACCAAATAAATACATTTTTAGACCAGAAGAAAAATTAATCGTAAGATGCTGTAAAACAGTATTTTATTTATTAGTTATGAAATTTGAAGGCAGAATTCCATATTTTTTATGGAAACATTTTGAAAAATAAGCAGGACTACTAAATCCTGTTTGATAAGCAACTTCTGAAATATTACAGTTTTTCTTTTCTAATACGTCTAAGGCTTTTTCTAAGCGATAATCTCTTAGAAACATATTGGGAGATTTACCGATTAAATTCATCATTGTTCTATATAATTTTGATTTACTGTAGCCTAAATTTTCTTCAAAATCACTAACGTTGATTGTTGTTTTTGACCAAATACGCTCTGTATAAGACATGAGTTGAATCATAAACGCTTCGTCTGAAGCGTTTAAAACACTAATAGACTCATGAGTTAAGGGCTTATTTTGATTTTCACCTTCGTAAAGATCTTTTATAACTGAAGTAATAGAAAAACCACCTTTAGCGATATCACTTAAATAATCAGCGGTTTTTATAGTATCTTCAAAAATGCCATCTTTCTCTGTAACAGGAATACCAGCACTAATGCCAATATTAAATACTAAGTCTGGTGTAATAACCTTATGATAGGTGTCTTGGATTTTTATGCCGCAATGCACAGCATCAGTCACAGATGCAAAGGACATCAAAAAGCTATTTGCATCTTGCTTTACAATGCGACCATTATAATGAGACGTAAAGCTTTTTATGGATGATGTATAGCCTCTAACTGCTGCTTTTAAGGTGTTTATGTCTTTAGTTCTTAAGGTTTCGGTTTTTAGTTTCACAACCATTAAGGTTCTAAAAGCAGGATCGTTAATAATATTTAATGTAACATTTTTTGATTTTTCAGGATCTTCAATTCGTCCTAAAAACGATTCGACTATGGTATCATTAACTTCAATAATACGAGTTGGAATGGCACCATGAGCATTTTCATGTAAGTCGATAAGTGCTTGTTTATTTGGTGCATCAATTAAACAAAAGGCAGTTTTTCTTTTTTCATCACACCAATAGGTAAGTCCACGACAATTGTATTTGTGTTCAATATCTAAATCGGCTTGATGCATTTCTGCAACATGAGCAGCTGTAATGCCTTCAGGAAGGTCATGTAAGTCTAAAAATAAAGGCATAAGGTTGGTTTTGAATGTAATTTACAGTTTTTTTTTCTATTCTATTTATAGAAAACAGTAGCATTATTGTCTTATTCCCTTATTTAATAAGGTTCTATTTAAGCATGACTGCACTATTTAGCATAAAAAAGCCCATCACATGGTGATGGGCTTTCGAATTTCGGTTAAGCGTATATTTAAATAACTTTTACGTTTATTGCGTTTAATCCTTTTTTGCCTTCTGTCAAATCAAATTCAACGTGATCGCCTTCGCGAATCTCATCTACTAATCCTGAAATGTGTACAAAATGGTCTTCGTTTGAACCTTCTTCAGTGATAAAACCAAAACCTTTGGCGTCGTTGAAGAATTTTACTGTTCCTTTACTCATAATATAATATAATTTTTAATATTACTTTATACTAGTCAAAGATGATGCCAAATAATAGTTGTGCCTTTAACCATTCACAAAATACATTTTCATAGTGCCTCTATTTTTAACAGCCAATTCACCACGATACTCACAATCAAATTCTTCTTTAACTAATTGAAAGGTGTTTTCTGAAATGTTGATGCGTCCAGGTTCTGAATTACTTTCCATTCGAGAAGCCACATTTACAGCATCTCCCCAAATATCATAAGCAAACTTTTTTGTTCCTACTACTCCAGCTACTACTGAGCCTGTATTAATACCAATTCTAATATCAAATGTAGCCGTCGTGGCATCGTCATGTTTGGTTTGATTTACAAAATCGTTCATTTCTTTTGCAGCTAATACCATGTCTTTAGCTTGGTCATTATTATCAAAACTTAAACCTCCAACTGCCATATAAGCATCTCCAATGGTTTTAATTTTTTCTAAACCATGTTTTTCCATTATTAAGTCGAACTTAGAAAAGTAATGATCTATGGTTTCTACTAGTTTCTCTGGTGAAAGATTTTCTGCATAGCTTGTAAATCCTTTAAAATCTGAAAACAATACTGTTACAGAAGGATATTTTTTTGCTACTACTCGCCCATTATCCTTGAGTTCTTGAGCAGTGTCTTCCGGTAAAATATTTAGTAGTAAGGTATCTGAACGTTCTTTTTCTATAGCTATTACCTTGTTGGCTTTCTTAACAAATTTGATTTGCTTAAATAAACTATAGGCGAATAAGAGAATAAGTGCTAAAACGCCAATTGTGGACCAAAGTACAATGCGTTGACTTTTTTGTTTTTCTTTAAAAATGATTTCCTGAGATTCCTTTTGAGCAATTTCATAACTGTTCATTTTTTCAAAACGTTCTAAATTTATAATACTGTCTCTATAAATAATATGTGCTTTATAGCGATCAAATGCTTTTTCCACATTTCCTGTACGCTCAAAAAGTTGAGACAATTGCATATTTGCGCTACTAATTTGATCTTTAAGGTTGTAGCGTGTGGCTAAACCTAGACTTCGCTCTGCATACTCTAAAGCAAGGTCGTAGTTGTTTTGCTCGACATACAACTCAGACATGTATTGTAAAAACACAGATATTGGATAGTAATCTTCATTCTCTTCAAGTAAGGCAATGGCTTCATTCATGTTTGTTTTAGCCAGGTCATGCTTCCCTTGTTTGGCATAAACCATTCCAATATTTCCTACATTATACGCTTTACCAACGAGATAATCTTCTTGCTCAAATAGTTTACCAGATTCTTCAAAATTAGATAATGCTTTATCGTATTGCTCGGTATTATAGTATTCGTCACCTGCATTTAATAATGCAGTTGCTAACATTATGGGATTATTAAGTTGCCTGAGTAGAGTAATTGACTTATCGTAGTAGAGTTCGGCACTTTCAGAATTCCCCATCATTGAATACGTATCAGCAATAGATACAAGTAAACCAGCTAATAATTCTTCATCCTCATCTTTTTTGGCCCATTTTGTACTTTCAATATACGCTTCTAAAGCTTCATGAAAATCGCCTAAGAGTAGTAAAGCATTGCCTCTGTCTAAATAACCAGCTGAAAGATAATAAGATGTAGAATCACTTTCACTTTCTTTAGTGGCCTTAATCAGAATATCTGAAAAATGTAGTTTCTCACTAGGATCGGTTTCATTGCTAACAATTTCAAAAAGTATCCTTAAGTTATTAGAAATGTCAGGATCGTCATTGTAGACTTGTTTTAAACTATCTACTGAAAACTGATTTAGTTCTTGTGCGTTTAAATTTGATGCTAAAACGCCCATAAAAAGGCATAGCACTTTTATTAAATAATGCTTTATATCATTAAAAAATGGTACATCATTCATAAAGAATAATTCTACTAATAGGTAAAATTAAATGTTAGGTTTCTTTTTTATAAGAAGTTTTGGATCAATCGTCATTGAGTCTTTAAATAAGTCCCCTTTTGTGATATGAAAGCGTAAGATATATCTTTCGTGATCTCCATCTTTTACACTATCGTCAGTTAAAACATGACCAACGATTTGATTTTTACCGTTTACATCAATTTTAAGACCTTCCTTAAAAAAGCCTTTACTCTCCTCTGGATTTACCTCTTGAACCATTGATTCAAGAAACGATAAATAGTTACCTACGCCATCTATATCTTTCTCATCAGGCTTCAATGTTGTTATCGACCAAGTCATTTCACTACCTTCATAAATGACCGTTTCTTGATCTTTATTGGGAGCACCAAAGGGACTGCCTGTTCCATTTGGATCAATCAATTCTACATATTTATTAATCAATTCTTCCTGATTTTCTTGTGTAATTTCTTTTTCGAAAAGTTGAGCAGCATCTACTACAATTTGAAGTTCACTCTTTTTTTCAGTTTCAGTTTTCATGTTGGTTGGTTTTTAAATTTTAGTAATAGCTATAGGATTAATTACAATCAGATAACATTTAAGCTAAATCTGATAGGATCTTTTAAAATTGAATTTGGGAAAGCAAAAGTTGTGTAGGCTGAAACACGAGATAGTTGAGATAAATTAAAAATACTATATTTTACGTTAGAATCCTAATTAGAACAGATATAACACTTATTCTGAAACTACGGCTTCCAATGCTGTTTTAGCCATTTCTAAATCGTCAAGAAAATCACCTATTAAACTTCCATAACCACTAACGTATAAAAAACGTAAAGATGCAATTCGTGCTTTGTGACCTTCATCTTTAAGTAGGTAATTAATGCATTCATTCCTGCATGTAAAATCGGTAATCAATTCTAAATACCAAGTTTGTGTTTTTTCAATTTCAGCTAAATTGTTTTTCATTTTTTCAAAAATGATAGACTCAATATCATCGCACTTTTTCAAATGTAATTTGTAGGTGCTATTCAAATCAATCAATTGTTGCGAGGCTTCACTATCATCTAGTTCTGCATTATCTATTAAATTATTTAAATGTTTGTCTAATGATAAGGTATTCACTTCAAATAACACAGTACTTAACATGCTTTCATCTTTCACCTTATCGCTGTCATAATCACGTCCTAAAACTTTTAAATACGTTTGATGTAAGCTGTCTATGACTTTTTGAAAATTTCCAACGGCATTAATGTCTTTGTCTAGTTGAATGAGCACCTTTTTTTGAAGGTCTTTATTCGCGTTTTCTAACTGTTTTTCTTGATTCCAATTGCTGATGCCTAATGCAATTAGAATGCCGATGATGACTAAGATAATTTCACCAAGAGCATAGGTCAAGTACTTTTGAAATGGTCTTCCTTTTAAAAGTTGAAATCGTTGTTTGTTAAATATTTTCATACACTATTACTTCTTATCTAAACGTTCGCTCAATTTGCTAATTGATATCTTATTAAAATCTTGAAGCGCTTTTAATTGCGGTTCTAAATTTCCATATATTAAGGTATTATGAACGGCTAATCGCGCTCTGTAATTTTGACTTAAATAATAGGGTAACATATCAGGATGACTTAAGTCTCCTAAAAGTAAATTGGCAATCCATGGCTGATTTTCTTTTAAATAGCTCATATTATTATCAATATCTTCTCCAATACGATTTAGTGATTCAAGTAATAAATTTTCAAAAATTCTATGATTGGCTAAAATACCTGAAATTAATGTGTCTTGTTCAATTTCAGTATCGTTGACGTAATTCTCTAATAGCCCAATTCCTTTTTGCTGAAGTTTAAAAGGCGAATATGATAATGTTAGTCCGTAACCTTGAGGATCTTCTTCATAAGTTTTAGCTGTTACAGTTGGACTTAAAAAGCGTTGAAAATGCTTTTTTCTATCGTCTACGTATTTCAAAACTTGACCAACAACCAATGTGTCTATTTCCAAATCTTGTTTATACACTTTCAAGTAGGTTTTTAAACGATTTTCTGAAGCTTTTTTTTCATTGAAATTGTTAATGTTTACGGCGATTAAAATCCCAATAACGACAAGAATGACCTCTCCTATGCCATACAATAGGTATTTTGAAATACTTTTTTTGGAAATCAATGTTTTTCTGTTTTTATTAAAAATACTCATTTGTTTTCAAGGTCATTGTAGATGTTATAAATATAACTTAATGCTATGACAATAAAAAACACCTTAATGAATTACTCAAAAAGGTGTTTCAACACTTAAAATTAGTGATTGGTTAGTTTATTTTGGATCTAAAATATTCTCTATACGTTTTACACAATCTCTATAATGGTATTTAGTCACAGTGTTTACTTGTCTTGCTGCTGCAGAAGCTATTTGACGTTTTAAGGTGTTTAATTCACCACGAACTAAAGCACGAACATCCGATTGAGACACATCATAAAATTGATTAGTACGCGCTCTGTCAAGCTTTTCAGTCATTAAATATCCCATTCTATCAAGATAAGCTCGTTGTAAATTACGACGATAAACATCAACATTTTTTGTCACAGCAGCTTCACTCCAAATGCCTTTTCTCAAATCTTGAAGCATTGCTAATGCGCTGTAATTTATAGGATTTATGGCTTCATGATCTATTAAACGTCCTAAGCGCTCAAAGCTCAATAAACTACTCAAATATCTACTTTGATAACGTCTTAAACTTTCGGTATAGCCAGCATAATTTATATTCTGAAGCATGGTTTTATCGACCAACCAATTTTGAGTTTCAAATGCGTTTTTATGAACCCATTGCATTGATTGTTGCTGTAATAATTTCGGAACAGCTTCATAACCAATTCCGCCTTGACTAGGAGTAATTAGGTTTTCTTTTACACCTCCAACATTACTTAACACATGTCCAATATAACGGTTATAACAACTTAATAATTCACCATGTAATTCGGCTAAATCATCATAATTGTTGGTCTGACTGCTTGTCCAAGCAGGTAAATTTTGAGCGACATACTTTAAGTTTTTCAAGGCATAATTTGAAGCTTTAATGGCATCATTTCCAATATCTTCTGTTTGAGAGGTTGGATCAAAACGACTTCTCTGTCTTCCAAATACAAATTTAGGATCGCCAGCTTTAGCTATAATCCAAGCATCTAAAGTGCTTTTCTCAGCCTCTGGCGTTGTTGCTTTTGGAATCATTCTGTAACCCCAATTTATAGCATAATCGTCATAAGGTCCCATTTTGCGAACAAATCGAATGTTTTGATCTCCAGGTTGTGCAATGTAATTATAGCGCGCATAATCCATAATTGTCGATGCAATTCCATATTCTTGTGTAAACGCTCCATTTCTGTAACTCTCTACATCATAGGCTTTACTAGCACTCATATTATGAGGCAATCCTAAGGCATGACCAACTTCGTGAGCAATTACCATTTTCATCATCTCTCCTATTTCTTCAGCTGGTGTGTCTAAGGTTCTTGCTGAAGGGTTTGCTGCTCCAGTTTCTAATAAATAGCGATTTCTATAGGAGCGTAAATGATTGTGATACCAAATGATATCACTCTCTATAATTTCACCACTTCTAGGGTCTGAAACACTTGGACCAACGGCATTTCGAGTTTCACTAGCAACATATCTCACTACGGAATATCGAATGTCTTCTGGACTAAAATCAGGATCTTCTTCTTTTGTTGGTGGATATTTAGCAATAATAGCATTTTTAAAACCTGCTTTTTCAAATGGACCTTGCCATAATTCGATACCTTCTTTGATATATTTTCGTAAACTTTCAGGAGTTGCTGGATCTAAATAATAAATGATGGGCTTAATCGGTTCTACCAACTCGCCTCTTGCGTAAGCTTCAGGATCTTTTGGTTCTAATCGCCAACGTCTGATATATGTTTTTCGATCTGCTTTTAATTTTTCACTACCATAATCGACTTGACTATAGGTAAACCAACCAACACGATCATCTGCAAAACGAGATTGCATTGGTTCTTCAGGTAGTAAAATCATAGATTGATTCATTTGCAAACTTATAGTCTGTGCCGAACGCGTTGAAGGTGGTTGTGTCGCATTATAAGTCATATCTTGAACCACTTCAATATTTTGCGCAAAGCTTTTCATACCATTAATAAAACTTCGTGTAGCATCTAAATTACGTACCTTATAGGAGGTTCGTAATCGACTTGATAAGCCACTAATCGCTTTTACATCAGTGCTATAAAATTTAGTTACGTCAACAACTACTGCTGAAGAATCTTTTGAGAATGCAGCAATATCAAATGCAAATAAGGTTGGTGCATAATTGTTAGATTCTACCGAAATACTAATTGGTAATTCTTCATCGGCCACTGCACTATACGATTTCTCCTTAATGAGGATTTTTTTATCGAAACGTTCCCAAACAATTAAACGTTGACCAGTTTTTGTTCCTGCATTATAAAAGCCACCACCTAAATTTGAAGGTAACTTTGCAATTCGGCTAACCAAAAGCATATCTTTTCCTAAATGGTCGTTTGGGATTTCAAAAAAGTACTTCTCTCCTACTTTATGCACTTTAAACAAACCATCGTCTGTAATAGCATTTTTAGTGATTACTTGGTCGTAGGCTTTTATACCATTGGTTGGCTTTTTAGGCTTTTGGGCTGGAACTTCGGTTTTTTGATTTTTCTTATTTTTTCTTTTGGATTGTGCTTCAATTGACCATGGAACCGAACACAATAATAGTGTTAAAGTAAATAATACTACTTTTTTCATAAGTGGAGAGATTTATTTATAAGGTTTAAAATTAATTAAATGCCTTCAGAATACATGGCTTTTCACAAAAAATTAAGGAGTTTAGTTATTAGTCTGTAATAAAAACTTTTTAATAAAATATATCTGAATAAAAAGTCCATAATTGATTTACTTCCGTAGATATGTATATAAACTAAAACTCTAAAAGAAACATTATGAAAAGAATTTCAGTAATTGTATTATCAACTTTATTTTTAACTGCCTGTGTATCAAAGAAAAAGTATGCTGCTTTAGAGCAAGATAACGGAGAGCTTAAAAGCGAACTCACAAAAACTAAAGTTGCAAAAGATGAACTTGAAGGTAAATTTGAAGCCATTCAAGCTCGTGTAGATAGTTATAATTCTAAAATTAATTCACTTACCGAGGACAACAATGCAAAACTTGTAAATGTTGATGGTGTTGTAATTTCTGAAAACCAGAAAGTAGCATTAAGAGAATCACTTAAAAAAGTACCTCCAGCGTATTTAGCGACTGCAAAAACACTAAAAGATTCTATGAATCTTGCTGTGCAATTCAACTTAAAAGAATCCATGGATAATATTGAAGAAGATGACGATATTTCTATCAAAATAGAAGAAACAGTTGTAATGATTTCTATTTCAGATAAAATGTTATTTGATTCTGGTAGTTATAGAATTAGTAACAAAGCGAATGAGATTTTACAAAAAATCGCTAATGTGGTTAACTCTGAAGAAAGCTTAGATATTATGGTTGAAGGTCACACAGATGATAAAGCTTTAAAAAGTACATCATCAGTAAAAGACAACTGGGATTTAAGTGTGTTGCGTGCAACTTCTGTAGTTAAAAAATTACAAAAAGATCACGGTGTAGCTCCTGAAAAACTAATTGCAGCTGGACGTAGTTTTTATCAGCCTTTAGTAGCAAATGATACAAAAGAAAATAGAGCAACAAATAGAAGAACACGTATTGTAATTTTACCAAATATTGACAAATTCTTTGCCTTGATGTCTTCAAATGAATAAAACTTAACCATATATATGTTTAGTTAATCCAAAAAAGACTACTGTTTTTCAGTAGTCTTTTTTTTATAATAGCAATCTAATCATCAACTTATATGATCAGTTGGTCGAAATTTGACAAGCATTCCATTGTCAATTCGAAATCTTTTATACTTTTATATTATAAATGTTAACCTACTGATCTTTATGAAAAAAATTACACTATTACTTTTCGTTTGCTTTTCTATTAGTTTTTCATCGAATGCTCAGCAATCTATTGCTCGTGAGTGGAATGACGTTTTATTAGATGCAGTGCGTTCCGACTTTGCTAGACCTACCGTTCACGCTAGAAACTTATTTCACAGTTCCGTGTTAATGTATGATGCTTGGGCAATTTTTGATTCACAAGCTAAAACGGTGTTTTTAGGACAAAATTTCCAAGGCTATGATTGTGTTTTTAACGGAATTACATTTCCTACAGATCCTGACGCTGCGACTCATGAAATTATTAGTTATGCTATGTACAGACTTCTTAATTATAGATTTCAAAATTCTCCTGGATTAACCGAAATTACACAAGAAATTGAAGATTTGTTCGTGGGTTATGGTTATGATATTAATTTTGCATCTACAGATTATAGTACAGGTTCTTATGCAGCATTAGGTAATTATATAGCAAGAGAAATGATTTCTTTTGGTTTGGATGATTTTTCTTATGAGCAATTTGATTATCCAAATGTGTTTTATACACCTGATAATCCAGCATTAATTTTAGAGCTCTATCAAGACAATACAGGTATTGACCCGAATAAATGGCAACCTTTAGCGTTTTCAACTTTTGAAGATCAAAGTGGTAATATTTTTCCAGATGAAACGCCAGCTTTTTTAAGTCCGGAATGGGGAAATGTGAAACCATTTTGTTTAATTCCTGACGATTTGGATATTTTGAATGATGGATTTGATTGTTATGTGTATAACGATCCAGGACCTCCAGTATATATTCAAAATTCTAATGAAGATGGAATTGATGATCCTTATAAATGGCATTTTGCTTTGGTAGCATCTTGGTCATCGCATTTGGATCCAAATGATCCAACCATGATTGACATCTCTCCTGGTTCTATTGGAAATTTTGACTTAGCAAATTATCCAGAAACCTTTGAAGAATATAAAACATTTTACGATTTTACTAATGGTGGTGATGCTAGTACTGGTCATACATTAAATCCTTCAACAGGATTAGCTTATGCACCCAATATGGTAAAACGTTCAGATTATGCAAGAGTACTTGCTGAATTTTGGGCTGATGGTCCAGATTCTGAAACACCTCCAGGACATTGGTTCACGTTAATGAATTATGTGAGTGACCATCCTGATGTGGTTAAAAAAATTGGTGGTGTTGGTCCAACAGTAAGTGACTTAGAATGGGATGTGAAATCCTATTTGGCTCTTGGTGGAGCCATGCATGATGCCGCAATTAATACTTGGGGAATAAAAGGTTATTACGATTATATTAGGCCAATTTCGGCAATACGATATATGGCTGGAAAAGGACAAAGTAGCGACGCAACCTTACCTAATTATGATCCGCATGGTATGCCATTAATACCTGGTTTAATTGAACAAGTTCAATCTGGCGAAGAATTGGCAGGAGCTGGAGATGAAAATGTAGGTAAAATAAAAATATATGCTTGGAGAGGTCCAGACTTTATTAATAATCCAGAAACCGATGTTGCTGGTGTAGATTGGATTTTAGGCGATCATTGGTGGCCTTACCAACGAGGTACATTTGTAACTCCTCCTTTTGCTGGATATTTATCTGGTCATTCGACCTTTTCAAGAGCAGCAGCTGAAGTTTTAACAAGATTAACAGGTGATCCGTTTTTTCCAGGTGGCATGGGAACCTTTGATTTAGTACAAAATGATTTTCTTGTCTTTGAAGTTGGTCCAACAGAAAACATGACGTTGCAATGGGCAACCTATCGTGATGCCTCAGACCAAACTAGTTTGTCAAGAATTTGGGGAGGAATTCATCCTCCTATTGATGATATTAGAGGACGAATTATTGGTGACAAAGTAGGAAATGAAGCCTTTAATTTGGCATTAACGTATTTTGAAGGCACACTAAGTGATTCAACTGCAGCAGTAGAAGAATCGATAAGCCTCTATCCTATTCCATTCACAAATGAGCTAACAATTTCAAATCCAAATGGTGATAAACTGCGCGTTGAATTATATAGTCTAGATGGAAAACGAGTATACCAATCTGATATATTTGGAAACAGTACTCAGCTGCAATTATCGTCGTTGGGCACAGGCTTATATTTTGCAAAATTCTTCGATACAAATAACGCAACTGTATTCGTTAAAAAAGTTGTAAAAAACTAGATAAAATCAGACATATAAGGTACTTTTGTCCTTAAATTATGTCCTTATGTTTTCGTTATTTAATAGCTTTAAAATCATAGCTTTATTAGAAGGTGTTTCTTATATTTTATTGCTTTTCGTGGCTGTACCTATAAAGTATCTGGCAGATGATCCGCAGTATGTGAAACTTTTAGGAATGCCTCATGGTCTTTTATTCATGGCTTATATTGTTTTAGCAATTATGCTTGGTTCTCAACTTAAATGGAATGGGAAAACTTTACTGATTATACTTGCTGCATCAATAATTCCTTTTGGGACATTTTATGTGGATAGAACCTACTTAAAAAAAGCAAAATAAATGAATCGCATTCGTCATTATTTTTATGATTACTTCATAGCTTTTGATTTTACTGAAACATCAGCCAAGTATCTCAATATGATGTGTTTATTCGTTATATTGGCTATTCTACTTTTTGTTGCTGATCGTATTACAAGAAAGTTAATTATTAGTTTCTCTAATCGTTTTTCAGAGCAAACCAAAACAAACTTTGATGACTTATTAGTCAGCAATCGTGCACCAAGACGAGTTGCGCATTTAGTACCGTTAATTCTAACCATCCAATTATTTCCAGTTGTATTTCATGATTTCCCTCAGTTTGAAACGTATATCGTTATGCTAATTAAGGTCTATGGAATTGTACTTACGATCTGGATTATTAGAAGTATTCTTAAAACTTTTGAGTCCTATTTTAAAACCTTACCACGATTAAAAGACAAGCCAATTGATAGTTATATACAAGTTGCCATGTTATTTATTTGGATAATTGGTATTGCCTCTATGCTAGCAATTATAATTGACCTGTCGTTCATTAAATTCTTTACAACACTAGGAGCAGCTTCTGCGGTTTTATTATTGATATTTAAGGATACGATTCTTGGTTTTGTAGCGAGTATTCAAGTGGCTATAAACGATAGTGTTCGAATTGGTGATTGGATTACTATGGAAAAGTATGGCGCTGATGGTGAAGTTATAGAAATTAATTTATCTACCGTTCAGGTTCAGAATTTTGATATGACGATTACCAATATTCCAACCTATGCTTTAATTTCAGATTCTTATAAGAATTGGAGAGGTATGCAGTCTTCAGGTGGTAGACGTATAAAGCGTTCAATTATTCTGAAGGCAAAAAGTATTGCCTATTTAACTGATGATGAAATTAATAAACTAAAAGCCATAGAATTAATTTCTAATTACCTAAAAACTCGTCAAAAAGATATTTCCAATTTCAATTTAGAAAAAGGTGTTGATAAATCAGTTCTTATTAACGGTCGTAATATGACTAATCTGGGTGTCTTTAGAAAATACATGCAAACGTATATAGAAAATCATTCGGCTGTAAATAAGGATATGACCATTATGGTTAGACAATTAGAGCCAACTCCACATGGATTGCCTTTAGAAATATATTGTTTTAGTAGTGATAAACGTTGGGAAAACTACGAATATATTATTGCAGATATTTTTGATCATGCACTAGCAGCTGTTCCATATTTTAATTTAGAAGTGTTTGAATATCCAACTAAGTTTGTGGATACTAACTAGGTATTAATTAAACGTCATCATTTTCGTCTAATCTATTTTTTACATACTCTATTTCTGTTTTTCCATGAGGTTTTGGTTTACCATCTTCACCAAGGTTTACCATAATGATATTGTCAACCGTTAAAATGGTTTCTCTAGTCATTTTATTTCTGGCTTCACATTTTAATATGAGTGAAGATTTTCCAAATTTAACCACTTCGATACCAATTTCAACGATATCACCTTGTTTTGCCGAAGCCATAAAATTAATTTCAGAAATATATTTCGTTACAATTTTAGAGTTCTCTAATTGAATGATTGTATATAATGCTGCTTCTTCATCAATCCAAGCTAATAATTGTCCGCCAAATAAAGTTTGATTAGGATTTAAGTCTTCTGGTTTTACCCATTTTCGTGTATGGAATCTCATTTTTTATGTAAAGATTAGTAATTCTTGCTTAATCACATAATCTCAGGTTAATCTTTTTTTAAACTTTTCTTAAATAGTATATAATCAAAATATTCAATAGTATCTTTAATTCACTTAAATCAATTAGAATGAAATATTTAGCCACTGTTTTAGTTAGCTTAGTTTTAATAATGTCTTCTTGCGCACAATCTAATAATGCAAAAGTTGGTGGACCTTGTGAAGGTTGTGAAGCTGTAAATGAGTTTGGAACTAAAAACCTTAAATGGTCGGATACTATTTTTGGTTTTGAGACTGCCACGAATAAAATTAAGATTAGTGGTAAGGTATATATGAGTGATGGAAAAACACCAGCAAAAGATGTGTTACTTTATATTTATCATACAGATAATACAGGAAGATATCCAAAAAAATCAACATCAAATGGTTGGGAAAAAAGACATGGGTTTTTGCGAACATGGTTAAAAACAGATTCTAGAGGTAACTATGAATTTTTCACTTCACGACCTGCATCATATCCTAATTCGACGGTTCCGCAACATATTCATATTACAGTCAAAGAACCGCATTTAAATGAATATTATATTGAAGATTTTTATTTTGCGGACGATCCAAATTTGACACCAAATATTGTAAATAGGACTCACCCTAGAGGAGGTTCTGGAGTAATTACTTTAAAAAGGAGTGGAACGCTGAAAACGGCAACAAGAGACATCATTTTGGGATTGAATATTCCAAATTATTAGAATAGAAATCTATAATCTCCATGTATTATAATCTACATAATTAGAATTTGTTGATAACACCGTTAACAATATATAAGAAGTAGAACATTTTAGGTAATCTTAATCTCTATTTTTAATTAAAATTAAAGCCATGAATGATCGATCTACAAATTTGAAATCTATAAGACCTATTATTGCTTCTGCTCAAGTGAATGACACTATGACTGCTGATGAATGCTTTCAGAACGCAACCTTACGTCCAATTATAAAAATGCAAAGCCATCTACTTGTTGTGGTATTTCGAAATTATATCGCAAAGCGGAAAAATGTATTTTTCGATTTATCGCTTCCGAAACAATTGGCATATATAGAAAATGCAATTCATAAGGATATGAAGTTTAGAAATTCCGTAAAAGGAATGATTATTGGTCAATTTACTGTGGAAGAATATGAATTGTATATTCAAAATTCTTCAGCTTTAAACAAGCGAATGATGAACATTGTTAAAGATCGTTTGGTAAATCATATTCAGGTGTTTATTCAGCCTCTTGCAGAAGCTATATGAGTTCTATAAAATCGAAATTATTTGATATTTGCATAACGCATGTCAATAAGCGTATTTCTAGTTATAAAGATGAAATTGAAACCATTAAGGAATCTGTAGAAAGTAATGATAAAAGCACTGATGAAGATGATGATTCTGGTAACGGTAAACTACTTAACGATTTAGAAAAAAACGCTCAATATTTGAGTGATGCATCAAAAATGTTAGATGTTATTAAACTGATTAACCCAAAAACAATTCATCAAAATATTGTGTTAGGTAGCTTAATAAAAACAGACACTACGAACTTTTATATTGCGACTAGTATTGGTAAAGTAGATGTTGACAATGAAGCCTACTATATTATTTCTAAATCCTCTCCTATTGGTCAATTGCTATTAAATAAAACGGTTGGCGATTCTATTGCTTTTAATGAGAATCGATATAAAATTTTAGAGGTTAAATAAGGGACTCTCCATTCAGATTCGTTGTCAATACATCACTCATATAGTCAAAAAACGGACGAATAGCTTTAAATGATGAATCGACATTATCAATAAAGTCACTACTTAGAACCTCTTTATCAGAATATTTCTTAGTGAAGATATATTGCTTTTTTCGAATTAAATCTATGGCAGGATGTTCTTTATCAAAATCTCTAGGCGCAGTTTTTAATTCATCTCCAACGAAATCTCCCCAAACTGATTTAAAAGCTTTTTTATTAATAATCGTTCTTATGTCTTGATCGTCTTGCTCAAACTCACGTCTAATTCTTAACAAATCTTCTTTATTAGGTTCCCAAAATCCAGTTGCAATAAACGATTCATTATTAGGTTGAATATGAACATAATAACCACCTCTCAATTCTGGTTTTTTTCTACCAAATGAACCACCAAAATGGGTTTTGTAAGGCAATTTGTTTTTTGAAAAACGCACATCACGATAAATTCTGAACATCTTAAATGTATCGACCTGATCATGTTTGTTTAGCTTTTCAAATAATTGATTATAAACTTGTTTTACTTCAGTTTCAATCTCTTTAAACTCTTTTTTATGCTCAGTAAACCAATCCCTGTTATTATTCTTTTCTAAATTTTTAAAAAAAGTAAAAGTTTCTTTTGGTATCGTTTCGTTCATTTCAGATGTATTTAAGCATAAAATTACAAAAAAAAGTCTCGACATAATATCGAGACTTTTTAATTACATATGAAGCGTTTTAAAACTTTGTGTCTGTTTTAAATTCTTTATGAACTAAGAGGTCTAAGTCAGAATTATAATACTCAACTACAAAATTTCCTTTGGTGTTAAAATATCCCACTCCAGAATAAGTATCCATGTTTAGAATATAGTATTCATTATTAGATGATCGTGCAGCAAATCCAATATCAATGCTTTCAGGATTAGTTATTGTAAATCCTTTTTTATTGGAGGTGAATATATATTTTCCACGGTCATCTGTATAGTATATGATTTTATCTTCTGTATCATAAAAAGGATCATTATCGTTGTCGATACTTACCGTTTTTGTGACTTTTACTTTAGGAAAAATTCTTTCGTTATTAATAGTACTACTGCCTTTAGGAGTAGTCATTACGTCCTGTTTTTTTGTAGTAGTTACTTTAACTTTATTTTCTATGATTTTTCCGTTTTTTTCTACTTTTACTGTTTTTGTTTTAGTCTCCTCTACTTTGTCAACTGGTTTATTTTGAGCATAAGCTCCAGTTACCATTAGTAAAGAAAATATATATAATAAATATTTCATTTTGTTTGTTTTTAATGGTTCTACTTCAACTAATTTGATGGTCTAATTATTAGGCATCATCAACTGCATCTTCTACTTCATCACCAATATCTTCGGCTGCATCTTCGATAGCATCACCTGTATCTTCAACAGCTTCTTCTATTTTATCTCCTGTAGTTTTTTCTTCTCTGCAACTTGTAGTCATTATACTAAGAATAAATAGTGCGATAAATAAATATGTTAATTTTTTCATTTTAAATGGTTTTATAAGTTAATATTCGTTTTAAAAGTGTTCTTCCTATTTTTTTATCACTCCTTTTAATAGAGATAATACGAAGAGCACTATAAATATGTAAAAGCATATTTTAGCTATTCCAGCTGATGCTCCAGCAATTCCGCCAAATCCTAAGATTCCAGCAATTAGTGCGATAATAATAAATGTGATTGTCCAACGTAACATAATTTCAATTTTTTAAATGATTAGTATTGCGAGTGTCTGATTTTCAGAACTCTTAAAATAATATAAGTGTGTGTGTTCTCGATCAATGATAGAACTGAATAGCCCTATTGATAAGTTTAGTTATTTAAGAAAGCCTCTTGCAAATCTGGTGCATTGACATTGAGTTTGTTGTCAAACTGAAGTGTTCTAATAGGGAAAGGAATGTTAATGCCTTCAGTATCGTATGCTTTTTTAATAGCGATAATGGCTTTAGTTTTAGCTCTTAATTTTTCTAGCATGCTTTCAGCATCTATCCAAAAACGACATAAATAATTTATAGAACTATCTCCAAATTCTGTATAGTAAAACTCTACATTTTCTTGTTGTTCAATTTGATTGAATGTATTGGCGATTGTTTTTTTGGTTAACGCTTCTACGAATTCTAAATCAGAATCGTATCCCACTCCACACTCTATAGATACTCTCATATTGGTAGTAAGAGAATAGTTTTTAAGTGGGTTTTCCAAAATCATTTTATTTGGAATGACAACCATGTTGTTATCTGCCTCTTTTAGTGTAAAGTCTTTCAGATTAATATCTATAATTTCACCTGAATACCCATTAGTTTCAACCCAATTGCCAATTTGAATTTTCTTTCTAAATGAAATAACTATTCCAGCAATTGTATTTGATAATGTACCTTGTAAAGCCAGACCAATTACTAAACCAGCAACTCCTGCTCCAGTTAATAGCGAGGTGAGCGTTTTGCTCAAATCTAATATTCCAAGAGCTAAAAATAATCCTACAAGAACCACTGATACTGCACTAATTCTTGAAACAATACTACTTATAGATTCTTGCTGTACTTTTTTTGAAACTAGCTTGTAAGTTAGTCTGTTTACATGTTTTGCAATGAAATAAGCACTTACTAAAACAATAATTGCTAAGGCTAGATTAGGTAAATTTTGTATGATGGCATCTAACCAACCGAGTAATTTATCTATTAGGTTATTAAATGCTTGACTAATTTGATTTTTCATGATATTTAATTTTTAATGGTTAGTATTTCCTTTATAAATTAAATGTGCATCATGAATTTACAGTACTGTTTTTTAAGTTTTCATTTGTTTCTTTGGTCCAGGCATTTAACATCCAGCTTGATTTTTCCATTTGCCTAATATATGCTCCAATTAAATCAACAGTTCCTTCATCTGACGCGTTTTCAGCTTTATCAATTACAATACTCATTTGATTTAATAGTATTCTATGATCATTTAAAATTTCTAGTACCATATCTCTATCAGATTGTAGTGGAGATTTCTCTTGTATTTCTGAAATCTCTAAGTAATCACATAATTTGCTTAAGGGATGATGTTTTAAGGTAAGAACACGCTCTGCAATTTCATCAATTTTTATTCGAGCGTCGGTGTATAATTCTTCAAACTTATTGTGTAAATCGAAAAAGTTCTGTCCTAAGATATTCCAATGACAACTTCTTAATTTTTGGTAATACACATGATAATTTGCTAATAATGTATTTAATTCTACAACTACAGGAATTAACTGTTCATCTTTCATTTTCAAATAATTCATTTCGTTTATTTATTTAGTGTTAATAATTAATTACACTATATAAACTAAGGGATATTTGAGATTTATCAAGTCATTTAACAGCCTTTAACAATATTAAGATGTGTTTAACATAAATTATGTTAAAGCCATTTTTTTCTTCTAAAATAAATTAACATAAATATGAATAAAATAAACATTACACCCAGTAAAATGAAGTATCCGTTTTCAACTTGAAGCTCTGGGATGTTCGTGAAATTCATACCATAAATACCAGCGATAAAGGTTAAGGGAATAAAAATAGTAGCAATAATGGTAAGGACTTTCATGACTTCATTCATTTTATTGCTAATGATTGTCATATACATATCCATTAAACTCCAAACCATTTCACGATATAAATCAATAGATTCATTGACTTGTATAATATGATCATATAAATCTCTAATATAACTCAATGATTTTTCGTTGATAATTGTATTATCCAACTTTTCGAGTCTATTAATCACTTCTCGTAAAGGAAAGATCGAACGTCTTATTTTTAAAACTTCCTGTTTTAAATGTTGAATTTGGCTAGGTGTATTTTCATTATTGGATTGTGATTCAAAAATATGGGCTTCTAGATCTTCAATTTTATCACCTACCGCTTCAATCACTGTAAAATAATTATCTACAATAGCATCTAAAATAGCATACATTAGATAATCTGCTCCTTGTGAGCGAATTCGTCCTTTTGCGGCTTCAATTCGATCTCTGAGATCATTAAATACATCACCATCAGCTTCTTGAAAGGTCAATACATAATCTGGGCCAACAACCATACTTAAATGTTCATATTGCAGTTCATCATTGTCTTTAAAGTATAGCATTTTGAAAACTATAAAAATATAGTTTTGAAACTCTTCGAGTTTAGGCCTTTGATTTGTGTTTACAATATCTTCTAAGGTTAATGGATGCAATTTATAATGTGTTCCCAGTTTCTCAATATCTTCTAAGTTGTTGAGACCGTTTATGTTAATCCATGTAACCTGTTCATTTCCTTCAAAATTGAATCCATCTTCTACATTATTACAGTCAATTTTTGTGAAGGTTTGGTTTGAATAATTAATGATGTCAATTACGGTCTCTAAAGATGCTTTTTTTCCTTTATACGCCATAGTTCCAGGAGGCAAATTGGACGCCTTATAAGCTCTTTTTTTCTTTTTGACTTTCATAATAGGATTAAATAATTGACTTAGGATAAAAGTATAAAAACTTTTCGGTATAGCATTAGTCAATTTATTAATAACTATTAGTTATGAAAAAAGCTATTTATTCAATAGATATACATTTACTTTTGTTAAAAAGCAGTAAGGCTTGCATATTTATTTTATTTTCACTAATATGCAAATTCAATCCTTCATAAAATATTACACATGGGAAGACCTCCAACTAAGCCGATAAAATTCAGAGATGGATTTTATATCGAATTAAGAAACAAAGGAAAAAACACAGGTATTAAATTACATAGAGATACTAAAGAACAAATGATGAGAACCATCAAGGAGTACGAGCAAAGTAAAGACGTCCTTATTCTTGGTGAATCTAAAAACGGAAAATGGGTAAATAAAACACCTGTTTTGCATGTTGTAGAAGATTAAGTACCTATTTTTTTATAAGTTATTCCTTCTTAGGATTTACTAAAACGTAAATCCTAAGAAGGTTTTTTTATGTTTTATTTTAATTTTCATAAATTGTTGTCAATAACTAATCAAAATATATAATATTATGACCGATTTATCGAACACAAAACCACCTGTTTGGTTTTGGATTATTGCTGTAGTTGCCCTTATTTGGAATGGTTTGGGAGTTATGGCTTATCTAACGCATGCTTTAATAAGTGATGACATGATTGCAGCACTTCCGGAAGAACAACAAGCAGAATTTTTAGTAGAACATCCTACATGGTATACAGCTGCATTTGCTTTGGCTGTTTTTTGTGGTGCTTTAGGTTGCTTGGCCTTATTAATTAGAAAAAAATGGGCATTTATGTTGTTCTTGATTTCTTTTGTTACAGCAACAATTCAACAATTGTATATAATCTTTACAGTTGAAGGTGCTAGTCCAGTTATGCCCTTAATGGTTATTGTAGTATGTGCATTTTTGGTGTGGTTTTCAAAGAAATCTATAGCCAACGGTTGGATTAAATAGATTATAAATACAATAAAATAAAAAAAAGGTATTAGATGTAACTAATACCTTTTTTTATATAAAACTCGATCAGACTTATAACTGATTTATGTGATAAGACACTAAACCTTCAATTGGACGTCTTTCAAAATTCCCAACAGTAAAGCCCATTTCTTCAGCTACTTGTCGGATTTCATTTTCAGAAAAGAAAGCAATTGATCCAGCGAAATGTACTGGAACTGTTTTTAATTCTTCTTTATATTGAAAAATCATGTTTTTAGCGAAAACACGAATTCCTTTTTTAATCAATTCAATGATATATTCTGAATCCTTATTTAAAAACATAAACTCTGCAAAACTTGCTAAATAAGCGTTTGGATTGGGTTGTTTGTATAGATTGTATTTAATATAATCGGCTTCAAGGTTATATTTATGCTCAAAAGCTATTTTGATACCTTCAGGCATATTATTGAAGTAGTAATCTTTAATTAATTCTTTTCCATAATAGTTTCCTGAAGCATCATCCATTAAAATATAACCTAATGACAATACACGTTGATGTAATTTTACGCCATCAAAATAACTACAGTTTGAACCTGTACCCATAATACAGACTATAGCAGCTTCTGTGTTATGATTTATAGTTGCTCTAACCGCTGCCATTGTATCTTCTTGAACATCGACAATCGCATTAGTAAAGATAGATTCTAAGATTTCGGCAAGCATTAATCTGGGTTTCGTTGTGCCACAACCAGCACCATAGAAAAACACGTGTGTAACTTTATCTTTAAATTGCATTAACTCGTCACTATTTCTAATGATTTTATTAAGTTTTTTTTCCTTTAAGATGGCAGGATTTAATCCTTTGGTACGAATTTTTTCGTTTACTTGATTACCTTCTTTATCAATTACAATCCAATCGCACTTTGTAGAGCCGCTATCTGTTATTAAAATCATAGTGGTAAATTAAAAAAAATAAATCCGTAGTAGATGAAACCAATTAGACCATCAACTACGGATTTAAAATGAATACTATTTATAAATTATTAATCTTTTGAGCTAAGTCAACTAATTTATTCGAATAACCAAATTCGTTATCGTACCAAGATACAAGTTTAAAGAATTTAGAATTTAACTCGATGGCTGAATCTGCATCAAAAACACTCGTTCTTTCTTCACTAACAAAATCTTGAGATACAACAGCATCTTCAGTATATCCCATTACGCCAGCCATAGATCCGTTTGCCGCTTTTTTAACTGCAGCTTTGATTTCTTCTAACGATGTGTCTTTTGATGTCTTTACAGTTAAATCAACTACAGAAACATCTACAGTTGGAACTCTAAAGGCCATACCAGTTAGTTTACCTTCCAGTTCAGGAATTACTTTTCCTACTGCTTTAGCGGCACCAGTTGATGTTGGAATGATATTATTTATAGCACTACGACCTAAACGATAATTTTTACGTGAAGGAGAATCTACAGTATATTGAGTAGAGGTTGCTGCATGAATTGTAGTCATTAAGGCTTCTTCAATACCGAAGTTGTCTTCAATTATTTTTGCTAAAGGCGCTAAACAATTCGTAGTACATGAAGCATTTGATACTATTGTGTGATTAGCAGTTAATGTATTGTCATTTACACCCATTACAAACATTGGTGCATCCTTACTTGGAGCAGAAATAACTACTTTTTTAGCACCACCATCAATATGGTATTGCGCAGTTTCTAATGTTGTAAAAATACCTGTACATTCAGCTACAACTTCAACACCTGCTTCATCCCATTTTAAGTTTTTAGGATCTCTTTCAGCTGTTACTCTTATTGTCTTTCCGTCAACTACAAGGTTTCCATCTTTAACTTGTACGTCTCCATCGAATCTTCCATGAACAGAATCATACTTTAATAAGTACGCCAAATGTTCTACATCTAATAAATCGTTAATAGCTACAACATCTACGTCATTACGTTTAACAGTTGCTCTAAATACAATTCTTCCAATTCTTCCAAATCCGTTTATTCCTAATTTCATTTTTTTAGTTTTCTATTATTAATATTTGCATTATTTATATCGACATGATGTCTGATACACGTAATAATTCTAAATTTATTTTTGATTTTCCTTTTACAGCTTGATCTAAAGGTGTTAAGGTCATAACATCATTTTTTAGACCAACCATACAATTAGTCTTACCTGTGATTAAACTTTCAACAGCTTTCACTCCCATTCTACTTGCTAATACGCGATCGAAACATGAAGGAGATCCTCCACGTTGCATATGTCCAAGCACAGAAACACGAACCTCATATTCGGTCATATGTTCTTCGACATAGTCTTTGAGTTCGAATACACTTTTTCCTATTTTATCTCCTTCAGCAACTACAACAATACTAGACGATTTTCCAGATTGCTTACTACGTCTTAGAGATTCTAAAAGTCGATCTAACCCTAGATCTTCTTCCGGAATTAAAATTTCTTCAGCTCCTGCTCCAACACCAACATTTAAAGCGATATGACCAGCATCTCTACCCATAACTTCAATAAAAAATAATCGGTTATGTGAACTGGCTGTATCTCTAATTTTATCAATGACTTCTACAACTGTATTTAATGCAGTATCGTAGCCTAAGGTGTGTGTTGTACCAAATATATCATTATCAATAGTACCAGGAATACCCATGACTGGCATTCCAAATTCTTGACTAAAAATCATTGCACCAGTAAAGCTACCATCACCTCCAATAACAACAAAGGCATCTATTCCAGCTTTTACAAGTTGGTCATGCGCTTGTTTACGTCCTTCTACGGTTCTAAACTCTTTAGATCGTGCTGATTTTAATATTGTACCACCTTTATTAATAATACCTTTTACACTTCTAGCATTCATGGGTTTGAAATCGCCTTCAATCATACCTTCATATCCTCTATAGATTCCAATGCATTCAATATCGTGAAATGCGCATGCACGAACGACAGAACGAATACCTGCATTCATACCTGGAGAATCTCCTCCAGAAGTCATTACTCCTATTTTTTTTATGGTGTGTAACATGAAAATCACATTTATTTAAGTAAAATTAGTAAACAAAAACAAGAATATCTGTTGTATTTGTGACAATTTAACTACTTGGAAAAAATTCAAACGTTTTCGTTAATAACTAATTGAGAATTATGATAAAAAGTAGATCTCTATTTGCTTTTTTTATCTTTTTCAGACTTCATATTGATGAAATCTTTAAGCAATTTTTCTTCATCCTCCTTTGGTTTTTCTTCTTTAGGCTTGTCTTTCTTTTTGTTTTTTCCAGAGAAGATAATCTGAATCAATTCTTGAAAGGTATCAAACTCCACATTATATGATAAACCAACACCTTGAGTGTAACCAATTTCTTCACCAAAATTCCTTATATTATTTTCTCTATTAAAAAATTTGGCAGTTAGTGTTCCTTCTTCATTTAGAAGTACATCAATTTGAACGTCTCCAGCAATCACAGTTTCACTTACACCTCCTATAGGTACACCAACTTTTCCATTAATTAGGACTCTATCACTAATTTTTGTGCTTAATGTCAAGCCTATTTCATCATTAGTTTCATACTCTGTAGTTTGCTGTCCGACTTGGTAATTAACACCAATGTTTATTTTATCGGTCCCATCATTGCCTAAAATACTATTGAAAAGGGAGTTGACTCTATCTGAAATCGTTCCATAGGCACTTTGACCTAAATTAAACTCGCTTGCAAATGAACCAAAGGACAATACATTTAGTGCTTGAAACTCTCTTGATTCTTTGGTTTCTAATCGATATTCTAACTCAGATTTGATATTAGAATCTACACCAGGAAATGCAAAGCTAAAGTCTGGTTCTGGTTGTTCTAATTGACCTGTGAGGTTAATCATAACTTCAACGTCAATATTTCTACTAATTGGATTGTCTAATAAAACTGAAGGGTTTGCTTGTGCTTTGTAAACTGCAGATAAGCCAATTTCTGCTTTTAGAGGATCACCTTCCCAACGAATCGAACCACCACGTACAACGTCAAGTTTTTTCTGGACTAATCCACCGTAAGCAAAATTATATGTTCCTTCTTCAATTTGGAAATCACCAAACATCTGGAATTTTCCGTTGGTATTTATGTCAAATAATAAGTTACCATTTCCTTTACCTTGAATGGTGCTTCCAGAGTTTTTATCGATTACGATTTCGATATCAGCATAAGGATTTACAAATAAGTTAAACTCGAGCTGTAAGCCTTTGAATACATCTTCACGAAGTGTTTCGCCATTTTTTCTGGCATCTTTTTCTTCAGGTGTTAAAAATCGAATATAGGAGTTGTCACCATAGGTTTCTAAGTCGCTTAAAGGGATTTTGAACACAGTGCCTTGAGCAGTACTTCCATTGAAAACAATTTTAAGAGCATCTGTTGGACCAATAATATCTGCTTGACCATTAACAAAAGCTGTTCCGTAATAGAGTTCTTCTTCGTCATATTCGGTATCCAATACTAAAAGTCTTGAGGTATCTATATTGAGACCTAATTTCCAATCTGAAAAGTTTTTATGACCTATAAATCCGTTGAGCGTTGCTTTTGAAAAATATTCGGAATCTGTAATTTCTACATCTTGAAAAATAAACTTCTGAGATTCTAATTTTACACGAGAATCAAAATCAAAACTGTAATCTACATTTAAATATGGAATGGTTAAGCCTGCATTATCAAGAAGGAGGTCTCCATTAATTTGAGGTTCTTTTAAACTTCCAGTAACTTTTGCTTTTCCGGTCACCAAACCTCTTATATTAGTTATAACGCCTTCTCCAAATGGATTTAATGGGTTGAGCAAGAATTCGTCAAAGTCAACATCTAAATTTATATTAGATTTAGTATCACTGACATCAATGGTGCCTTTAGCGACCAAAGACTTTAAATTATCATTCTTTAAACTGAGATCTACAATATAATTGGTTAACGATTGATTACCAGAAACTATGGCTTTGAGTTCTCCTAGTTCGTAATCATTGGCTCTTAGATCACTAATAACAACGCTTGAATTTGGTAAATAAACACCATCTTTTTGAAGCACTTTTAATCCACCATTGACTTTGCCTGCTAAGGTTAAACTATCTATACGTGGTGTGATTTTGGTTAAATCTACATCAGTGAAATTTAGATTGATATCTTTAGTTTCTGCATTTTCTATTTTTCCAAAAAGTTCAATTTTCTCACCAAAATGAGTCATTATTATGTTATCAATATCAAATGCAATTAGTTGCCTATCAAAGGTTATTTTATTGGAATTATTCTTATCTTCATTAATGGTCCAATCATTTTCTTTAAATGTAATTTCAGATTTTCTAAACCCAACGACCGAGTTTTGGGCTTCATTAATAGTATAGTATAAATTAAGATCATAATTATCGGTGTTTTGTTTACCACCTTTAAATTCTGATTTAATAAATAAGGTATCTCTCTGCGTTACATTAATAAGACTAAAATCTGAAACTTCATAAAAATTAGTACTCAGTGAATCAATTTCAATATAGGTATTAAAGACAGGGTTGCTATTATCTACTAAAACAGACAAATCACTGGCAAAATAATCTTTAAGCTTGATGTGAGGTGAATTAAATGTAAGGTTAAAATTCTTTTCGTTTGTTTCAATCCTACCCTTAATGGTTGTGTTAGGACCTAACTCTAAATCATGATAAAAAGCTTCGACAATCTTATTATAAATTTTAAAATTAAATTCTACATATTGATCGGTTTCAATTTTATGAGGTGAATAATTGGTATAAATGCTACCTATTGAATTTTCTGTAAGTTTTGCAAGGTCTTCAAACTTAAAATTACCTTTCATTGTGCCTTCAATGATATCGGGAGAATTTATTTTTAAAGTACGTTGTTTACCATTAAATGTTGATGACACTATGAAATCTTCAAAAAAGTAATTATCATTTTCATTAATATAGGTCGTGTTTTTAAAATTCAATGTACCAAAAGCATCATCAAGAGATGACCCTTTCATTGACATTGAAACATTACCTTTAAATACTGAAACGCTATCCTTTTGAATGAAATTAAGTGCTATTAGATTAGCAAAATCTACATCTGCATTAAAGTCAAAACTCATAATATCCTTTGACAAATCTGCTAAACCATTAAATTTAAATTTAAAATTTTCATCTTTAGATTCCAGAAACCCGTTAAAGACTTGATTTCCTAATTTTCCAGAAACATCAATATCTTGATAGTTATAATCGTTGTAATCTATATGGAAAACTTTACCTTTAATTTGAGTACTTAGATTTTCGACAGTAAACCCTTTTCCATCGACATCTAAGTCCAAAGAGGTGGTTTTAAGATTTGGATCGTTAAGTAGTTCACCTAAATCAAACTCGTCAAAAACGACATTTCCAATATAATTGGCATTATCAATATCATCAACATGAGTCATTTTCATATCTGAAACAATAATCCCTAAATCAGTATTAATCTTAATATCAGCATCAATTGTTGTATCCGTAATATAAGAGGTTCCAGTTATTTTAAAATTACCAAGTTTTGAAAAAACACTTGGAATGGATTCTCCTAAAATGTTGGGTAACAGCGCTCTTAAATCGTAATAATTTGAACTTAAATCATCATAACGTCCAACCATAGAAAAATCGCCTTCAGCGCTGCTAAACAAGTTTTTGAAATTAAGGTCTCCAAATATTTTGGTTCGTCCACTTGCATTTAACTGAAGGTTATTGGCATTCAAATCATTTAATGTTCCTGTTAAATTAACATTGAGTTTGGCTTTTTGATCGACACCAAATTCATTGTAAAATGTATTAAGATCATTTAAAGACACTTCAGAATCTATGAAGTCTGCTGAAACTTGTACTTTATCTTCAAAATCTTTGAAATCTTCACGATTATAGTCAAAACGCAGTTTTCCTTTTAAAATGGACTTTTCGGTTTTGATGCTTAGGTTTTCAAAATTCATATAAGTTAAGGTGTATTCAAAATCTGTCATCAAATTCTGAATATGAGCACCTCTACTGTCTTTAAAAGCTAGTGTATTAATACGAGTTCTTACATCACTACCATCAATCACAAAGTTTGTTGCATTAATATTAAGATCATTAAATTCTAAAACTTTATGTGTTTCTCGATTTTCATCAATAAGTCGAAACGTACCATCATAAATTGAAACATCACTAGAAGATAATAAAAACTCGCTTTTTTTTGTACTAGGATTATCTTCATCAAATCTGGCAACAAAAACATCAAGGTTTGTATCTACTTCACCTTCATAAGTTTTGATATTGAGTATTAAATCATACATATCAATATCACCAAAATTAAGTTTTCCGTTAGAAAGGTTTCTATAGTTTAGAATAGACGTGTTTAATTCTTGAATGGCAATAAGGGTATCCTTTTTGTAATCTTGAATATAGATTTCCTTAAGTTCAACATCACCATTAAATTGAAGTCCGACTTTACCAATATTGATGTTTGTGCCAAATTCATCATTGATTTTATTGGTCGCGTATTTTCCTAATGCAGTTTGAACAGGTGGAATAGATAATATCAGCACCAAAATGATGAACAATAGCAAAATAATTGCTATTATTTTGGATAGTATTTTAAGGAATTTTTTGATACGCCTTTAAAGTTATAACTTTGACCTCAAAATTAACAATTATTGTGCCTAATTTATATTAATGAGCTCACAAAATATATATATTCTTGCTATTGAGTCGTCCTGTGATGATACTGCAGCTGCAGTTATGCATAACGGCAAAATTTTAAGTAACATTGTGGCTAGCCAAAAAATACATGAAGCGTATGGTGGAGTCGTTCCAGAATTGGCATCTAGAGCACATCAACAGAATATAGTTCCTGTTGTAGATCAGGCACTTAAAAAAGCTAATGTAGACAAAACTCAACTGAGTGCTATTGCCTTTACTCGAGGACCAGGATTAATGGGTTCTTTATTAGTTGGTACCTCGTTTGCTAAATCTTTAGCCTATGGATTAGATATTCCTTTAATTGATGTCAATCATATGCAAGCTCATATTTTGGCGCATTTTATAGAAGAAGAGAATTTTAAAAAACCGCCTTTCCCGTTTCTAGCGATGACGATTTCTGGTGGTCATACACAAATTGTAAAGGTGTCTTCTCATTTTGATATGGATGTCATTGGTGAAACAATTGATGACGCTGTTGGAGAAGCGTTTGATAAAAGTGGAAAAATACTGGGTTTAGGTTATCCAGCTGGACCAGAAATTGATAGGCGAGCAAAACTTGGAAATCCGAAAGCATTTCAGTTTACTAAACCTAAAGTTGCAGGTTTGAATTTTAGTTTTTCGGGATTAAAAACAGCTATTCTATATTTTATTCAGAGAGAAGTTAAGGCAAATTCTAAATTTATTGAAGCCAACCTAAATGATATTTGTGCCTCTATTCAATATACTATTATCGGGATTTTAATTGATAAACTGAAGTTAGCTACAAAAGAAACTGGTATTACTCATATTGCCATTGGTGGAGGTGTTTCTGCAAATTCAGGGATACGACAAGCCCTAAAAGATGGAGAGAAAAAATTTGGCTGGACGACTTACATTCCAAAATTTGAATACACAACAGATAATGCAGCTATGATTGCAATTGTTGGTCATCTTAAATATCTAGAAGGTGATTATGCAAAGCAAAATGTGATGGCTTCTGCAAGATTAAAACTATAAGTAATGGCATTCAACGAACAACTTGCAAATAGAATACGTGAACAATTAAAATTGTTTCCAGAAGATTTTACAGAAAAGAAAATGTTTGGAGGATTATCATTCTTATATCAAGGAAAAATGACAGTTGGTATTGTTAAAGAGGAATTGGCAGTACGGATTGTTTCTGATAAAATGGACATTGAATTAGAAAAAGATACTGTTAGACCAATGGATTTTACTAAACGTCCAATGAAAGAATTTGTATACGTATCCCAAGATGGCATTACAACTGAAACAGATCTATTACATTTTATAGAATTGGGATTAGAACATGCTAAAATCAAATTATAAATTTATTCAAATTCTACCGCATTTAATATCAATCCTGATGCAGGCGCAATAAAATCCATAACCTCTGTACTCTCCGTTTTCAAGGAATTTTCAATATAATTTAAGTCCACTTCTCCTCTACCCAATTTGATGAGGGTTCCCATCATTAACCTAATTTGATTACGTCCAAAGCCTTTGCCTTTCACGATGAGAGTATAGGTCTGCTTCGGAAAGAAATTTGCAGTAAACATGGTGTTTTCAACTAATTTGCAACTGTCAACTTCTCTGATGTATAAACCTTTATCTGTTGCTCTAAAGCAATACGGTTTGAAATTATGTTCGCCTTCAAATAATTTGGCACCTTGTTTCATTATGTTAATGTCTAAATCATCAAGGATGGTCGTCATTATGGGTGCACAAAACGGATGGCATTTTTCTCCGAATGTAAAGAGATACACATATTCTTTAATTTTTGAATGCTGAATGATGTTAAATTCGGCATCAACTTCTTCAATTGCTAAAGCTCTTAAGTCTTGAGGAAGATTATGATTAAACATGTTTAAAAAGGCAGTTTCATCTTCTATTTTTTCATATATAAATAATTCAAAAGCAGACTCATTTGCGGATACCATGGCATCAGTTCGGCCAGAGCCTAAGGTTTTAAATTCTTTGCCATCAAGAATAAAATTAAGCGTTCTATCAATCATTAAATGAATCGTTTTCAATTTTGGTTGTTTTTGCCAACCGTGAAATCGATACCCTAAGTACTGAATCTTTATTAAATAGTAATAGCGCTTTTTATTAAACATGCTGGCAAGAACGCCATTTTATGAGTTTTTACAAAATTTTAGAAGAGATTCTTATTGGAATTTAAAAGGCTTAATTCATAAAAAAACAGCCGCCAATTTTAGTCAACGACTGATGTAATAGATTTATTAAATGACTTATTTAATGATAAGCTTTTTAGTTATCGTGTTACTGCTATTAGACACCTGAATAATATAAACACCAGCACTTATTGAGGATACATCAACGGAATTAGTAACACTAGATTCTTCTAGATTTGAACTTAAAACTAATCGTCCTTGAATATCATACAAATCAACTTTTGAGGCTGAAGTTAATTTGCCTTTAATGATAATGTCCTTGTAATTTTCATTTATGTAAATAATTAAGTTATTAAGGTCATCATTCGTGTCTAAAGACAAGTGTTCTGCAGAATACCTCAAATAGAATCGTCCTGTTCCAACTAAATCATTTGATGGTATAAATGTATAATCAGATTCATTTAATAAGGTTAATGTATTTTTAAAAGTATCTTCTAAATAGACCTTAATATTTGCAGGTAAGGATGATTTATCATCTAATCCAATAGATAATAATGTACCTGATGGAGCTTTTATTCCTAATGGAATAGTAACATCGTTAAAGTCATTATAAGGTATAGATTGAATTGCAATATCTAAACCTTCATTGTCTTCAATTAAATTAGTAAATATTGATAATTCTCCAGATGCACGATGATAAGAAGCTGCATCATATCCTGGATCTAAACCTCTAGTAGTACCTTCAATAAAATAAATACTTGTATTAGTGGTTTTAGTTGAACTTGATAATTGCAACGTACTTAAAATTGAATTTGTATTATTTGCAGATCGACCAACAATAAAATCGTCACTTGTTCCAGTAGAACGCATTGCAGGCGTAAATTCTAAATCGTATAGAGGTGCGTTGGTTGCATCTGCACTCACAAAGAATCCTTGACCAGGTGTAATTACTGTGGAAGCCGTTGTATTTGCTAAATTATAAATCGTCCAATCATCTAAAGCATTTCCGTCATACCCGTAAATTGCTGCTGTTCCAGCATTCATTAAATTAAGATTGCTAACACCAGTGCTAACTTCATGATTCAGGAATGCTTGCACGTTTAAATAGGAAGGATACGGATTTCCAACAAGATTCCATTCTTGTTCTGCAGGTTCTGAAGGTCCTGAGTTTAAAATGTCAACGCTTACAAGTGTAGTATTAGCAGTACCAGTAAACGTAAATGAACCATTATCGCTAGATGCTGCTCTATAACCAACTCCTGGGTCTAAAGTTGTTGTGGCAGTTCCTGCATAAGTTAGATATGTTCCAGTAGTTTTATCAAAAGGACCGAATAGATATAATGTTCCATTGTTTAAAATGTTTGGATTAGCAGTAGCGAACGCATTAAATGCTTGACCAGTTACAGGTGCAGAAATTAAATCATTACTACCAGTTGTGCCAGAACCATTAATATTAACATGACGTTCATAGTTTATAGTACCAATTATGGAACCATCAAGTATTAAACTCGAGTAACTTGTTGAACTCGATTCTAAAGTTAAATCATTAGCAACTGTAAGCGTAGTTGCCGAATTAATAGTTAGTCCAGCTCCTGCATTTACTGTTAAACTATTACACGTTGTATTTGAGTTTATTGTTGCATTTCCTACAGCAATAACAATATCTTCACTAGCAGTAGCAACACCATTTGGATCACTTGGTGACCATCCGTTATTATAGGTATAGGTTGTAGGACCAGTTGCTGGCATAATGTAAATGGCATAATCTTCTGATTGTCCATATTCTAGAAATGAATAACAAGAAGAATTTATAAGATCAACGCCTGTATATCTATCGTCTAGATCTTCAATAATTCTAACTCTTACATAATCGTTATAAGGAATTGTTGTTGGATATGTTAATACAATCGGAACTATACTAAATGCAGCAATATCCTGAGAAAAATGTTGTTGTTCTGCATCATCATCAAAATCACCATCGTCATTCCAATCAATCCAAACACCAATTTGATTGAAATTATTTCCAACACCTACATTTAAGGTATTAGAAATTGACGCATCAATTTCAAAATAATTAGAGCAATTACCACTATTATCGATATTACCGCCATCAATACCAGTAGTTGAAGAACTAAAGGTTACACCATTTAATTCTACACTATAAATTCCTGCAAAATTATTAGCAGCAGGTGAATTTGTAGAACACACAGCAACTGGAGCAGCATAAGATGGATCAACTGGCTGTGACCCTTTAGAATTCACTAAAGAAGTCCCTTCCATTGCAGCTCTTACTCTTGTTTTTTGATCATTTGTCATTAAATCGGTACACCAATAATAACTCATGATATTGTTTATGGTATTATCATCTACCCAAGGGTTGCTTGTACACGCGTTATTTGCAGGACATGTACTTGTTTCTCTTTGATGTGGAACTGTATCAGCACAACCATCACTATTTACACCAACAGTGACATCTGCAGGACAAGCATCAGAGATACCATCATTGTTAGTATCATCGCCTTGAAATGTATGGTATAAATGAAAGTAGTGTCCAGCTTCGTGAACTACAGTACTGTTGTCTCTTGCAAAGTTTAATGGCCAAGAAGGGTTAGCATTGGTTGGATCATAACCAAAAACAGAATGCATCATTACTGAGCCTTCATAAGCGTTACCATTAAAAAAATTCGCATAGCCTTGAAAACCTCCACCACCATTATTTCCATCAATTTCTGTAACGATCCAAACATTAAAATAATCTGTTTCTGGCCAACGGCTTAAATCCTTTAAAACGGTTTCATCAGCTCCTGCACCTAAAAAGGATACACCATCTGATGAATAATTTGGAACCGCTGAAGCATCAATTCTATTAATTCCTGTTGTAGCATTACAATTAGGATCACGTTGTGCCAATGTGAATTCAATTTCAAAATCTAACGGACTTCCAGGTGTTATACCTCTATAGAAGTCGTTAAGATTATCTATACTACTTTGTATTTGGGCATCTGCTATATTTGTTCCAGAACCAACGGCTTCTCCTAAATGCAAAACATGAACTACGACTGGAATTGTCAATACGCCACCCATTCTATTTTGCATGTCTTCTGAAGCTATAAAATTCTGAATTTTTTCTTCAAATTGTTCCTGTTGTCTGAGAAAATCTGGATTTTGGCTAAGTCTGTTTTGTTCTTCGTCAAATCCACATTCCTGTGAATAAGAAAAAAAAGAAACAAAAATAAACGCTAGAAAAATTAAAACTGATTTAGAAGTCATGGTGGAGAATACTAGTTTGGTTATAGGTTAAATATAAAACAAATATCCAAATCACTCATAGAAATTTTTGTCCAAAACTAATAGTGTAAGATAATTCTTATTATTTCTGACGTTCTTGTAATACATTCACCACATCATTTAATTTGTAGCCTTTGGCTTGTAATAAAATGAGATAATGGAATAACAAATCGGCACTTTCATTTAGGAATAAGTCATCATTAGAATCTTTAGCTTCAATCACAACCTCAACAGCTTCTTCTCCAACTTTCTGAGCGATTTTATTAATGCCTTTTTCAAATAGAGAAGCCACATATGATGAATCTTTTGATGCTCTCCGCTTTCTACTTTCAATAATAGTTTCTAATTCTGAAATAAATCCGAAATTTGATTTGTTCTTGTCATTCCAACATGTATCAGATCCTTTATGACAAGTTGATCCATTTGGATTAACTTTTATCAAAAGTGTATCACTATCGCAATCTAGCTTTATGCTCACTAGATTAAGAACATTACCACTTTCTTCTCCTTTGGTCCATAAACGTTGTTTAGAACGACTAAAAAAAGTAACCAAATTAGTGTCTATTGTTTTCTTTACGGCATCTTCATTCATATAGCCTAACATTAATACATTGTGAGTTGATGCATCTTGAATGATAGCTGGAACGAGCCCATTATTTTTATTGAAGTCTATGTTCATAATCTCACTTCTATTCTATTGTCCTTTAATTCTTTTTTTAAATCTGAAATTTCTATTTCTCCAAAATGAAATACACTTGCAGCCAATGCAGCATCCGCTTTTCCTACTTTAAAGGTGTCTATGAAATGTTGAATTGTACCTGCTCCACCTGAAGCAATAATAGGTGTATTAACAGTTTGTGAAAGTTGAGCTAGTGCATCGTTGGCAAAACCTGCTTTGGTGCCATCATTATTCATGGACGTGAATAAAATTTCACCCGCTCCTCGCTGCTCAACTTCTTTTGCCCATTCAAACAGTCTCAAATCTGTTGGAATCGTTCCTCCTGCCAAATGAACAATCCATTCACCATCTATTAGTTTCGCATCAATGGCTACAACAACACATTGACTGCCAAACTTGTTTGACAATTCATTTATGAGTTCAGGCCGTTTAATTGCACTAGAATTTATAGACACTTTATCTGCTCCACAATGCAATAAATCATCGACGTCTTCAATAGAAGAAATGCCACCTCCAACGGTAAATGGAATATTGACGTGTTCAGCTACTTTTAACACCATGTCGTGCATCGTTTTACGGCCTTCTAATGTTGCTGAAATATCTAGAAACACAAGTTCATCTGCACCAAGCCTTGCATATTGTTTCGCAAGTTCTACAGGATTACCAGCATCACGAAGATCAACAAAATTAACACCTTTAACTGTTCTTCCGTTTTTTATATCTAAACAAGGAATAATTCGTTTTGTTAGCATACTTTACGAGTAGATTTCTAAATCTCTTAATCTAATATGGCCTTCATAAAGGGCTTTTCCTATTATTGCACCTTCACATCCTAAATCTTCTAATACATTTAAATCCTCCAAAGAAGTTACACCTCCAGACGCTATCAGTCTGATGTCTCTAGATTCGTTTAAAATGCGCTTATATAAATCAAATGATGGACCTTCTAACATTCCATCTTTTGCAATATCAGTACAAATCACATATTTGATACCTTTGTTTTCGTAGGATTGAATAAAAGGAATAACATTCATGCCACTTTCTTCTTGCCAACCATTTATCGCAATTTTTTCATTTATACAATCGGCACCAAGCATAATCTTTATGCCTCCGTATTTTGAAAGCCAACCTTGGAATACCTCAGGATCTTTAACAGCAATACTTCCACCTGTTATTTGTTTGGCTCCTGAATTGAATGCGATATGCAAATCTTCATCAGTTTTTAAACCACCTCCAAAATCAATTTTCAAAGTAGTTTTTGAAGTGATTTGCTCAAGCACTTTATAGTTCACAATATGATTTGCTTTTGCTCCATCCAAGTCCACTAAATGCAAGTATTGCATGCCAGCTGCTTCGAATTCTTTAGCTACCTCAATTGGATTTTCATTATATATCTTTTTTGTACTGTAATCACCTTTTGTAAGACGAACGCATTTTCCGTATAAGATATCTATTGCTGGAATTATTCTCATAAGTTTAAAAAGTTTTTTAATAGTTGTTCTCCCGTTGTACTGCTTTTTTCAGGATGAAATTGAACACCATAAAAGTTATTGTTTTCTATGGCTGAGGCATATTTTAGCCCATAATCTGAAATGGCTATTGCTTCTTTGCAATTCTCAGCATAATAACTATGCACAAGATACATGTAATCGCCTTCATTAATGCCTTTAAATAAGTCAGATTTTAAATTATTTACCGTATTCCATCCCATTTGAGGAACCTTAACATTTGTATTAAACCGTTTTACATTCACATCAAAAATGCCGAGTCCATTAGTATTTCCCTCTTCCGAATGATTACACATAAGTTGCATACCTAAACAAATCCCCAAAACCGGTTGTTTTAAATTAGGGATAAGTTTATCCAATTGACTTAAATTCAACATTTTCATAGCTGAACTTGCTTCTCCAACACCTGGGAAAATAATTCTATCAGCAGCTTGTATAACTTCAGGTTCTTTTGAAAACTGAGTTTCTATTCCTAATCGCTTAAACGCAAATTGTATGCTTTTAATATTTCCAGCTCCATAATCTATTATGACTATATCCATTATAACATGCCTTTTGTTGATGGTAAAATCATTTTTTCAATATCTCTTTTTACTGCCATTTTTATAGCCTTTGCGAAAGCCTTAAATATGGCTTCAATTTTATGATGCTCGTTAGTGCCTTCAGCTTTAATGTTTAAATTACATTTTGCACCATCTGTAAAGGATTTGAAAAAGTGATAAAACATTTCAGTTGGCATTTTTCCAATCATTTCGCGTTTAAACTCGGTTTCCCATACCAACCAGTTACGACCTCCAAAATCTATTGCTGCTTGGGCAAAGCAATCGTCCATAGGCAAAGCAAATCCGTAACGCTCTATTCCTAGTTTGTTACCTAAAGTGGATGCAAAAACTTCGCCCAACGCAATAGCTGTATCTTCTATTGTGTGATGCTCATCAACTTCTAAATCACCGATTACTTTAATATCCAAATCTAACTGACCGTGACGAGCAATTTGGTCTAACATGTGATCAAAAAAGGCAATACCTGTGTCAATATTACTTTGACCTGTTCCGTCGAGATTTAAATTGATTTTTATTTTAGTCTCGTTTGTATTTCTCTCAACACTGCCTGTTCTTACATCAGCCTTTAGAAACTTATAAATGGTTTCCCAATCGTTACTTTCTAAAGCAATAAAATTATTCAAAGCTTCTCTTTTTACTGTAATTTCATCAGTACCTAATTTGGTATTGTCGTTGATGAAAATCCCTTTAGAACCTAGATTCTTGGCAAGTTCCACATCTGTTAACCGATCACCTATCACAAAAGAATTGGCTAAATCATAATCGGAAGAAAAATACTTGGTTAACAATCCTGTATTAGGCTTTCTAGTTGGTGCATTCTCTTTAGCAAATGTTCTGTCTATGAATTGTTCCTCAAAACATATGCCTTCGGCCTCAAAAGTTTTAATAACAAAATTATGTACTGGCCAAAACGTAGTTTCCGGATAAATATCTGTTCCAAGTCCATCTTGATTGGTAATCATGACGATTTCATAATCTAACTCTTTAGTTATTTTGCTTAAGTATTGAAATACCTTTGGATAAAACTCTAATTTGTCAAACGAATCGATTTGTTCATCTGCAGGCTCTTGAATAAGAGTTCCGTCTCTATCTATAAATAATACACGTTTCATTTTAATTGTTTTAGTGCTGTAATTAGTTTTATGTTTTCTTGTTTTGTGCCCACTGTTAATCTCAAACAGTTCTCACATAATGGTTGATTAGTTCTATTTCTAACAACAATTCCCTTTACTATCAATTCATTATATCGCCTGGTTGCGTTATCTACTTTTACCAATAGGAAATTAGCATCAGAAGGAAATATCCTTTCTACAAATTGAATGGATTCTAGTTCAGATTTAAGCCATTTGCGCTGTTGTAAAATAGTGTTGATTTCGTTTTTAGTGTCTTCAAGATTAGAAAGCCTTAGCAATGCTTTTTGCTGAGTTAATTCATTGACATTGTAAGGCGGTTTGATACTATTCAAAATTGATATAATTTCTTTTGACGCATAACAAATACCTAATCTTATTCCAGCCATTCCATAAGCTTTTGATAGAGTTTGTGTGACTATTAAATTTGGAAACCGAAATAGATTTTTAATCCAACTATCCTCATTTGAAAAATCGATATAAGCTTCATCGATAACTACTATTCCATTAAATTTTGAAATTAATTTCTCAATCATTTCCGAATTAAAACTATTAGATGTTGGATTGTTTGGAGAACACAAAAACAAAAGTTTTGTGCGATTGTTTTGAGCTTCTAAAATCGAATCTACTTTCGGTTGAAAGTTAGAATTCAATTCAATTTTAATACTCTCAATTGCATTAAGATTTGCCAAAACTTCATACATGCCATACGTTGGTGGCAAGGTGATGATTTGGTCTATATTAGGTTCACAAAAGGCTCTGAAAATTAAATCTAATATCTCGTCACTTCCATTTCCTAAAAGGATCTGCTCTTCGGAAACCTCTTTTAAAACGCCTAATTTTGTTTTAAGTTCTTTCTGTTGTGGATCAGGATAGCGATTGACTCCATTTTCGTTAGGATTTTCATTAGCGTCAAGAAACACCATTTCACCTGAAATATCTTTGTATTCGTCACGAGCTGATGAATAAGGTTTTAGATTTAAAACATTAGTTCTTACGTAGGTATTAAGGTTAAAATTTTTCATAATTCTAAATCTATTAATCGTAATGAAACTGCATTTTTGTGTGCTTGTAAACCTTCAGCTTCTGCCATGATTTCTATAGTTTTTCCAATATTTATAATACCTTCTTTAGAAATTTTTTGAAACGTAATACTCTTGGTGAAACTGTCTAAGTTCACTCCAGAATAGGCCTTGCTAAATCCATTGGTTGGTAAAGTATGATTTGTTCCTGATGCATAATCTCCAGCACTTTCAGGTGTATAATTACCAATAAATACAGAGCCTGCATTTTCAATGTTATCAATGTAGAAATCCTCATTTTTTGAACAAATAATAAAGTGTTCAGGTGCATATTCATTGATCATCTCTAAAGCAATGTCATCAGTTTCTACATAAATAAGTTTAGAGTTTTCTATAGCCTTTTGAGCCATATCAAGTCTTGGCAATTCTTTAAGTTGTTGTTGAATTTCAATCTCAACACTAGCGATTAACTCTTTGGATGTGGACACCAAAATCACTTGACTATCTGCTCCATGTTCAGCTTGGCTCAATAAATCTGAAGCTACATAATTTGCTTTTGCAGAATCATCAGCAACAATTAATAATTCACTCGGACCTGCAGGCATATCAATCGCAACGCCATACTTAGTAGCCAATTGTTTTGCAACGGTTACAAATTGGTTTCCTGGTCCGAAAATTTTATAAACTTGAGGAATAGTTTCTGTTCCAAATGTCAAACCTGCAATAGCTTGTATACCTCCTACTTTTATGATTTTTGTGACTCCACATAACTGAGCTGCATATAAAATTTCGTTTGCAATACTTCCTTTGTTATTTGGAGGAGAACATAAAACAATATCTTTACAACCTGCAATCTGAGCTGGAACAGCAAGCATCAATACCGTAGAAAACAATGGTGCAGTTCCGCCAGGAATATATAATCCAACTTTTTGTATCGGACGTTTCTCTTGCCAGCATTCGATTCCTTTCGAAGTTTGAACTGATATACGATCTGTTTTTTGAACTGCATGAAAGCGTTCAATATTTGATTTGGCTGTTTGAATTGCATTTTTCAAATCATTAGAGATAAACTTAGACGCCTCTTCTAGTTCTTCCGAAGTAACTTCTGTAACATTTAAAGATACGCCATCAAACAACTCTGTGTACTTTGATATAGCTTTATCTCTTCTTCGTTGTACATCATTGAAGATTTCGTTTACAGTATCTTCAATATTTTCAACAGTTTGTGTAGGTCGTTTTAAAATATCTGACCACAATTTTCTATTTGGATTTAATATTTTTTTCATTACAATACCATGTTTTCAATTGGACAAACTAATATGCCTTCGGCTCCATTCTGTTTCAATTCATCAATGACCTCCCAAAACTCATTCTTATTAATTACAGAATGCAATGAGCTCCAACCCTTTTTAGCTAAGGGTAAAATGGTTGGACTGTTCATTCCTGGCAAAATATTTATAATGGCATCTAATTTTTCATTAGGAGTATTAAGTAATACATACTTATTACGCCTACCTCTTAAAACAGATTGCAGCCTAAATTGAAGTCTGTTCAAAATAGCTTTATTCTCAGCAATGATTAAAGGTGAAACCGCTAAAACCGCTTGAGATTTTAATAACACATCAACTTCTTTTAATCCGTTTTTAAATAACGTACTTCCGCTAGACACTATATCTACTATGGCATCAGCTAATCCAATATTTGGAGCGATTTCAACCGAACCGTTAATGATATGCAAATTGGCATTTACATTATTTTGTTTTAAAAATTGGTTAACGGTATTTGGATAAGATGTTGCAATCCGTTTTCCTTCTAAATCTTTGATAGATTGATATTCTAATGATTTAGGAATGGCTACAGATACTTTACATGAAGAGAATCCTAGTTTTTCTATCACTGATATTCCGTTTCCTTTTTCAATTAAAACGTTTTCTCCTATAATGGCAGCATCGACTACTCCATCTTTTAAATACTGAGGAATATCTCCATTTCTTAGATAGAACACTTCTAAAGGAAAGTTTTTGGCTGAAGCTTTTAGCTGATCTTTTCCATTATCAATAGATATACCAATATCTTTTAAAAGTTTCATGGAGTCATCGTGAAGTCTTCCAGATTTTTGAACAGCAATTTTTAATTTACTCATTTTTCTTTTTTTGTTTTCTTGATTGAGTAAATCTTTTTGGCAGAATGTAATAAAACAAAAAACCGTTTGATTTACTCAAACGGTTTTTAAAATATGTTGATTTTATTCAATACATTCTCACCTCGCTTGAGCGCTAGTATGAAAATGATGATGTAGTTGAATAAAAGTCATTTGTTGTTTTTGATAAACAAAGGTTGCAAATTATAATCTACAATTCCAAATCTTAAATAATTTTTATGATATTATTAGTATTTATACTCCAATTAAAGAATTAATCAGTTTCTGGGCAAGTTGTCCAAGGATGAGCACATTGATTTTTGAAACTTAACCAACCTTCAACAAATTTCTTATCTACTTTGAACCTGATTTTAACCCATAAACCTGATGTCTCAATTATTTTTGCTGTTTGATTAGAATCAACTTTATGGATTTTATTTGATTCTATTGTTGGTTGATCATAAAGATAAATGTTATGGCTCTCATCAAAATCATCTACTGTGATTAAAAAATTAGTTGTTTTTACCCAACGGTTTTCGTAACCATAGTTTATATACGCATTAGGTAATCTTTGAATATTCTTAATTTTAAACCAACCGTATTCACTGTCTGTTATTGCTATCTTATACCATGACTTTTTATCTTCAACGTTATACAGAGTATCTATAATCTTTCCATTGAAACTATCATAAATAAATAATGGAGTCTTACTACGTTTATCATAATAAGACTCCACTAAATCTTTGTAATGTATTTCTGTTTTGTCTTGAGCAGACATGCTAAAACAGCATAGAAAAAAAAGTACAGTGACTTTCACAATATACTACTGATTACCTAAAATTAGTGGTAATCCTGAATCTCCAGACCCAATAACAATAACCTTTGTATTAGGTGATTCCGATAGTTTTATTGTAGCGTCGATACCTTTATCTTGAAGTATTTTGTCAGTTAAGGATGCACTTAAAATTCTATTTGATTCCGCTTTACCTTGTGCTTCAATGATTACTTTTTCAGCTTCTTTAGCCGCTGTAACCAATCTAAATTCATATTCTAGTGATTCTTGCTCTTGTTTCAACTTACGCTCGATAGCATCTTTAATAGTATTAGGCAAAGTGACATCACGAACCAAAACCTCATTTAATTGCACAAATTGTTTACTCAAAATAACTTTAGTTTCTTCAAAAATTTCATCTTGAATAGCATCACGCTTACTAGAATACAATTGCTCTGGTGTATAACGACCAACTACACTACGTGCAGCACTGCGAATTGCTGGTTGAATTACTCGCTGTAAATAGTTTTCACCTAAAGATTGGTGTAGATTTCCAAGGTCTTTGTACACTGGTTCATACCAAGCAGAAGCATCAATTTGAATTTCTAATCCGTTAGATGATAAAACTTTCATCTTTTCAAATAATTCTTGTTGTCTCACTTCATAAACAATGACTTTGTTCCATGGCGCAATTATGTGAAACCCTTCGCCCAAAGGAGGTGCATCTGTAACGACACCATTATCAAATGTTTTATATAAAACGCCTGCTTCACCAGATCCTATTGTTACTGCAGATTTTGCTAACAATATTATTAATACGACAGCCACAAAAATAACTGGTAATGCAACTTTTGGTAATTTTTCCATGATTTTAGTTTTTTAAATTAGTCCGTTATATTTTCTAATGAACCACTCAGTTGCTAGACTTAAAACAATGAGTGCAAGAAGGTATTTCCAATCTATCAAAGGTACGACTTTTTTACTGCTTTTCTGGATAGTAGCGAATCTAGAATCGGATAATAAATCATTAATAATTGTACTCGTATTATCAATAAAATAGGACTTCCCATCACTATTAGTAGCTAAGCTTTCAAGTTTTGTTACATTGGCATTAAGAAATTGTTGCTCAACATTGTAATCTAAGATTTTAAATTCTCCAGATTTTGACACAGTTCCGTTTGAGGTTCTTACCGTAAAACTATAATCACCTGCATCTAATCCACTTAAATCGACTTGATAGTTTGTGTTTTTCAAAACAAAAGGTAAGGTTTTAGTGTCGTCTGTATCTTTGTTTTTTAGAATAATATTGATATTCTCATTAGCATCAAACTCATAATTTTTATTGAAGTATTGCGCTATAATTTTTACATTGTCATTTCCGTTATAAAAAGATTCATAATTGACGTTTAATCTGGAGCGTCTTTGTTTAGAACTTAAATACTGCACTAATTTTCCAATAAAATTATCAAACGTATTGAATGACTTTTCGTCTAAAAAACTTTGGGCTCTCCATCTCCAGATACCTTCTCCTAAAAGTAAAGCCTCTCTTTTCTCATTAATTTCGAAAGTAGCCAAAAGTGGTTCATCTATTTGTGTACCATTAATGGTTTTAAAAAGGATGGTTTCAAAAGGCACTGTAAATTGTGTTTCTCCAAATTCAGATTGAAGTGGAGGAAATTCATCAAAATTTAAATCATCTATAATAAACGTACTATAGTTTTGGTTTACAGAAGGCTGAAAGTTTTCAGTTTGATTAGTGAACTGTTGACTGTAATTATTTTGTAATTGATTTAAAAGTGACCAATTGGTTTTCGTACCAGCTATAACTATTTTATTCAGTTTTAATCTATCAATCTCATTGAACAATGACCTAAAGTTATTAGTTGGTTGATAGGCGATAACTAGTTGAAAATCTTCAGATTGTTTTAAAAAATCAGTAGTACTTAAGATGCTAGCTTTTCGCTGTTCGTTACTTTCGATCGATTTCTTAAGTGCGCCTAAATCAGGATGACTAATGTCGGATACAATGGCAACATTTGTTTTTTGATCAATAACTTCTACAGCAAAATTCTTAACGTTATTAATCCTGTTTTTTTCGTTATCCAGTGGAACGATTTCCGCTTTATAACTTCCAACACCTACTCTATTTGCTGGTAAGTTCACATTTACTATTTGTGAGGTTTGACTTTTACTAAATCTAATAGGTTGTGTAAATACGGTAGAATTGCCTGATGTAATTTTTAATTGGGAAGTTACAGCAGTGTTACCATTGTAAGTGGCAATAATTTCAACAGGAAACTTATTTTTTAAATAGGCATATCTATTGACGTTTAACTGTTGAATTTTTATATCAGTATATGTCGTGGTATCACCAAGAATAACTGGAAAAATGGCTTGTTTATAACGTTTGGTCATGAACTCATAATCATAACCATAGGTTTGATTTCCATCTGTAATAAGTACAGTTGGAGAGACAGAATTATTATAAACTTCAGACAAACGACCAAACACTTGAGCAATGTTTGATTGCTTTTCATTAAAACCTAAAGAATCACTTTGGTTTACAGACTTCCCAAAGGTGTAAAACTCTAAATTGAAATTAGCTTTAAGTTCTTGGTTTTGTTTTAGTGACTCAATTAAATCACTCGTGTTCTGTGATTGTTTGAGATAGTTAATAGATTCTGAATTATCTATAGCAACAATCAAGTTTGGCTTTTCATCATAAAACGAGAGTTTATCAAACTTTGGATTGATTAAAAGCAACAAAATGGAAAATATACTAACAAACCTTAAAAACGCAAGAAGCCAATAGATTTTGGTCGTTTTTTTAGATTTAAAAATATACTGAAAAAGCGCTAGTACTAGCGCTAATATTCCAGATATAATAATGTATGTTATCGTGTCTGTTTGCATTTAAAGACCTTTCGACTGCGCTTAAGGTGACATTCTAATTATATGTTTTCTATGTTAGCATTCCGCCATCTACATTGAGCGTTTGTCCAGTGACATAAGCACTCATATCACTAGCTAAAAATACACAAGCGTTAGCAATATCCTCAGGAGTTCCTCCACGTTTTAGCGGAATAGCATTACGCCATCCTTTTACGGTTTCTTCATCAAGTTTGGCTGTCATCTCAGTTTCGATAAAACCAGGAGCAATCACGTTACTTCTTATATTTCTAGAACCCAATTCTAAAGCCACTGACTTTGAAAAACCAATAATTCCTGCTTTTGAAGCTGCATAATTCGTCTGACCAGCATTTCCTTTTACACCAACAACAGAACTCATATTAATGATTGAACCTTTACGTTGTTTTAACATTGTACGTTGAACAGCTTTAGTCATATTAAAAACCGACTTCAAGTTGACTTCAATCACTTTATCGAAGTCCTCTTCACCCATTCGCATTAACAAATTATCTTTAGTGATGCCTGCATTATTTACCAAAACATCAATGCTTCCAAATTCAGCCAATACATCTTCAGCTAGTTTTTGAGATTCATCAAAATCTGCAGCATTACTTTGATAGCCTTTTGCTTTAATTCCTAATGCATTTAATTCGTTTTCTAATTCGTTTGCTGCTTCTACAGAAGAGCTATATGTGAAAGCTATGTTTGCACCATGTTGCGCAAAAACTTCAGCTATACCTTTACCAATCCCTCGGCTTGCGCCAGTGATAATTGCTGTTTTTCCTTCTAATAATTTCATGAATGATTGTGTTAAAATAGTTGGTTTTCAAATATAGCAAATAGAAGTTGCTCCCAATAAAAAAACCTCAAAATTTATAATTTAATTATGAGGTTTTAATAGCGTCTTATTTTAATGAGAATTAAATGATTTCACCATTAGGTTTAAATTCTACATCCTTGTTTTTGCCATCTCTTTTGAACTCAACATCGTAGAATAAACCTTTTGAATGGTGTTCTACTTTTTCAATTTCTGTGATATCTTCATCACTAAATTTTGCCTTTATGACATCTTTAATAGCTTGTGGTAATTCATTTTTATCGATACTACTTTCGGTTTCTATCCATTTTCCATTGGGAGCAAAATCTGCACGATACTTAATACCATCAATTTTAAAATTTGCTTCATAATTACCATTAGAATCTTTGTGCCAATCTGGATCATTTTCGCCAGGATATTTTGCCTGAAATGTTTGCTTGACTTCTTCAGGTGCTTGAGCATTTGCAGCATTTTGACAGTTGAAGTTTAAAAATACAATTAGAATAATTAGTATGGCGTTTTTCATCATTTTAAATTTGATAGAAATATATTGGTTTTTTCACTTAATAAAGCGTCTAAATGCTATTTTTATTAACTTAAAGACATATAACACTATTTAATGCATTTAAAAACGGACCAACTGAAACGTTTATATCAAGGTTATTTGAATACACCTTTACTGTGGAATTCAAGTTCTGTGTTGGGATTAGATCAACTTCATTTGCCAGATGATGAATTTATTGAATTTAAAAGATTACTACATAGAACACTTCGTTTGGGTCAACTCGCAGAACAATTTGCATTCAACCAAATAGAAAATCTAAGGGATTGTGAAATTTTAGCTGAAAATATTCAGATTCAAAAAGAAAAACAAACGCTGGGAGAGCTGGATGCCTTATTGGAAATAGGTAATAATCGAATTCATCTTGAAATCATTTATAAATTCTATTTATATGATGCATCCTTAGGTAAATCTGAAATTGAACAATGGATTGGTCCTAATAGAAACGATAGTTTAATTGAAAAAATCACGAAGCTTAAAACTAAGCAATTGCCACTACTCCATTCTTCTGAATGTAAATCTACCTTAGAAGAATTCAATGTACATAATAAAGACTTCCAACAATGCGTCTTATTTAAAGCTCAACTGTTTATTCCATATCAGCAATCTGTTGAGTTTAATTTGTTGAATAAAGATTGTGTTTGTGGATTTTACCTCAATAAACAACAATTAGTAGAATTCAACACTTCTGAATTTTATGTGCCTTCAAAACTCGATTGGTTTTTAGAAGTTGATAATTCAGTTGATTGGGTAGATATGGAAACATTTAAAATCAAAACTGAAGCGTTTCTAAAACAGTCTAAATCACCCTTAATTTGGATTAAAATGCCAGATGGAACTATTTTAAAGAGTTTTTTGGTTTGGTGGTAATACATAAATATTTCATCTTTGTTTTTTAACTAAATCTATCTTATGAGACGTTATTATTTTTTGGTTTTTACAGTATTAATAATTCTAATTTCAGGGTGTGGATCTGATGATAATATAGTAGAAGATTGTACTAAAATTATTGTTTCTGAACCTCAACAAGTTGTTACAAATGCTTCAGGAACGACAGTAATTCCTGAAGTAACTCAAGAAGTTCCTTGCGATTATGAAGAAGGAATTCCAATAATTGGAACTAATGTAAATCCATTAGAAAACTTCACATATGAGGTGTTATATTTTACATTTATTCCTGATACTGGAAATAACACTCGACGTATAGAATTTGAAATACAATTGAATAATTCTAATGATTTTATAGCTGAAGGTAAACCCATAACTACAATAGAAGCAAATGGGGAAATTTCAGCTGGACCTTTTTTTATTAATAACGCAATTGAACCATGCTTTTCGATAGATGCCAATTCTACCTGTATTTTTGCTTTTGAAATAGAGGAGCCTTTAGATGTTATTTTAAATAGTATTTCGCTCATAGATGTAGATTATTGGCTGACTACCGAGTAAATTAAAACTATTCACATAAATGAAAGTCTGTATTGCTGAAAAACCTAGTGTTGCAAGAGAAATTGCCCAAGTACTTGGCGCCAATTCAAAACGTGACGGCTATTATGAAGGGAATGGTTATGCAGTGACCTATACTTTTGGACATTTGTGTACGCTTATGGAACCAAACGATTACAAACCATACTGGAAAAGTTGGGATTTGAATAATTTGCCCATGCTTCCAGAGAAATTTAAAACTAAGGTGGTTAGTAATTCTGGAATTAAAAAACAGTTTAATATTGTTAAATCCTTATTTGATAAAGCAGAACTTGTAATAAACTGTGGTGATGCTGGACAAGAAGGAGAATTGATTCAGCGTTGGGTTTTAGATCAAGCAAATTATAAAGGAAAAGTTCAGCGACTTTGGATTTCTTCGTTAACTACAGAAGCGATTAAAGAAGGTTTTGAATGCCTTAAAGATTCTGAAGCGTATGACAATTTGTATTATGCAGGATTTTCTCGTGCTATTGGAGATTGGCTATTAGGTATGAATGCTACGCGTTTATATACCGTAAAACATGGTGGTTACAAGCAAGTGCTTTCTGTTGGTCGCGTTCAAACACCAACATTAGCAATGGTCGTAAATCGGTTTACAGCCATTGAAAACTTTATTCCTCAGCCGTATTGGGAGTTACAAACGATGTATCGCGATACGCTTTTTGCTTATGAAGAAGGTCGCTTTTTAAAAATGGAAGATGGTGAAGTATTGGCGAATAAAGTAAAAGCATCAGATTTCGAAATTGTGTCAACCACTAAAAGGAAAGGAAAGGAATACGCACCAAAATTATTTGATTTAACAGGATTACAAGTGTATTGCAATACCAAGTTTGGGTTTTCGGCAGATGAGACTTTAAAAATCGTTCAGAAGTTATATGAACAAAAAGTGGTAACGTATCCTAGAGTTGACACGACATTTTTGCCAAATGATGTGTATCCTAAAGTGCATGGTATTCTTCAAAAATTGACAAATTATTCTGAATTAACACAACCACTTTTAGGTAAGAAAATAAAGAAATCGGCTAAGGTTTTCAATGATAAAAAAGTTACTGATCACCATGCTATTATTCCAACAGGAATTCAGATTAACTTACAATACAATCAGCAACAGGTTTATGATATTATTGTAAAGCGTTTTATTGCTGTGTTTTATCCAGACTGTGACGTTTCAAATACAACAGTAATAGGAAAAGCGGATGATGTTAATTTTAAAACCACAGGAAAAGAGATTTTAAAAGAAGGTTGGAAAGTTGTTTTTAAATTCGGTAAAGAAAGCACTTCGACTGCGCTCAGTGTGACAGATAAAGATACATTGCCAACATTTGTTAAAGGTGAAAAAGGTCCGCATGAACCTTCATTTTTAGAAAAGCAAACCAAGCCTCCTAATCAATTTACTGAAGCCTCTCTCCTACGTGCTATGGAAACAGCTGGTAAACAAATTGATGATGACGAGCTTCGAGACTTAATGAAAGAAAACGGGATAGGTCGACCTTCAACTCGTGCAAATATCATAGAGACTTTGTTTAAACGTCAGTATATTAAACGTAATAAAAAGCAAATTCTTCCAACAGTTACTGGTGTAGCTTTAATTGATACCATTCAAAATGAACTATTAAAGTCTGCAGAACTTACAGGTCTTTGGGAAAAGCAACTTAAGGATATTGAAAAAGGTGAATACAGTGCAAGTTTGTTTATTCAGAACATGAAAAAAATGGTAGATGAATTGGTGTATGAAGTTAGAAGTGAAACCAAACGCGCAAATATTTCACAAGCATCTGTTGTTAAAGAACGTCAAGCGAAAGTTAAGAAAACGAAAGCTGCAGGTATGACCTCTGAAGCTTGTCCGAAATGCAAAAAAGGCCATCTTTTGAAGGGAAAATCGGCTTATGGTTGTAGTCAGTTTAAATCTGGATGTGATTTTGTAATGCCTTTTAAAGTCTACGGAAAAAAGATTTCAGAAAAACAATTGATACGTTTACTTCAAAAAGGGTCGACAGTGAACTTGAAAGGCTTTACTTCTAAACAAGGAACAACTGAAGGATTGTTGCGATTTGATGATGCATTTAAATTGGTGTTAGAACCGAAAAAGCAACTGGCTAAAGTTTCAGAAGTAAAAAATAAAGACACAATCAATTGTCCGAAATGTAATAAAGGAACTATTATACGAGGTAAAACTGCTTATGGTTGTAGTGCTTATAATTCTGGATGTGATTTCAAAATGTCATTTGATGCTATTCGGTCTAAAGCTAAAGACAAACAACTCACAAAAGATCTTGTTTATGCCATTTTAAAAGGTGCTGTTTAATATGGAACATTGTCATTTTAAACTCTTCAAACCTTATGGCTATTTAAGTCAGTTTCAAACCAATGCCAAACACGAAATCAACAAAAAGTTCTTGGGAGATTTGTATGATTTTCCAGAAGGAACAATGGCAATAGGACGATTAGATAAAGACTCAGAAGGCTTGCTCCTACTTACAACAGACGGAAAAGTTAGTTTTGACATCACAAGTTCTAAAACAGATAAAGAATATTATGTACAAGTAGATGGTGAAATTACAGAGGAAGCAATTTTGCAAATAGAGCAAGGTGTTGCAATTAGTCATCAAAGTGAAACGTACATCACAAAACCTTGTAAGGTATTTCGAATAATGCAAACTCCTAATTTCCCTGAAAGAGCAAAAAAAATTCGTGATGATCGTCATGGAAAAACATCTTGGATTTCAATAACCATAAATGAAGGGAAATTCAGGCAAGTTCGAAAAATGACTGCGTGTGTTGGATTTCCAACATTGAGATTGGTGCGAATTCGTGTTGGCACGATGACTTTGGAAGGGTTAAAAATGGGAGATGTAATGGAATTAAATGCTATCAAATAGAAAAGCCAATGAGTTATCACTGGCTTTTTATAAATAAATAGGACTAAAATTTAAATCAGTTTCACACGAACTGCGTTCATGCCACGTTGTCCTTTTTCTAGTTCAAATTGCACCTTGTCGTTTTCTTGAATTTCATCAATTAAACCACTTACATGACAAAAGTATTTTTCTTGGTCTTCAGTATCAATAATAAATCCAAAACCTTTAGAATTATCAAAGAATGACACTTTTCCTTTACGGATCGGATCATATTCTTCTTCGTCTCCTTCTTCTTTCTTAGGGATACCAATGACAATATTTTTAGCCTTCACTTTAATTTTTTCTGATGGATCTGGTGGAGTGTCTGTTAAATTCCCAAACTGATCTACATAAGCAAAAGGGATGCTTTCTGCACCTCCATTTCCTTCTTTTTCAAGCTTGCGCGCTTCCATTTTCTTACGTTTATCTTCGCGCTTTTTTAAACGTTTTTTTTCTTTTTCACTTTTGTTGAAGGTCTGTTGCGACTTTGCCATTCTTTACTCTTAAATATTTTAATTTTTTACTGTACAATACAGCATTAAACGTAAAGATAACTGTAATTATTGAATTTTTAAAAAAATATGCTATTTAGTTAATCAAAAGTTAAACATTAATAAACTAATAGTATTACTATTATATTTGCGTGTAATTTATATTAAAATGAAATATTTACTTTCAAATTTAAAAATAGACATCAATGAGAAGATCTATTTAAAAGATCCAGAATCATCAACTCTTGGTAAAAAAATTATTGAGCATAGCATCAAGCTTATTGATGATATTGGTTTTGATAGCTTTACATTTAAAAAGTTAGGTGTTATTATTGGTTCAAACGAAAGTTCTATTTATCGCTACTTTGATGGTAAACATAAACTGCTTCTCTATTTGACGTCGTGGTATTGGGCTTGGTTAGAATACCAATTAGTATTCTCTACAACTAATATGTCTAACTCAAATGAAAAATTAGAAAAAGCAATTGATATTTTGACAAGAACCATCGAATCTGATTCCACTTTCGAGCATATCGATGAAGTCATATTAAGTCGCGTTGTGATTAATGAGTATTCAAAATCGTACCTAACTAAAGAAGTCGATGACGAAAATAAAGACGGCTATTTTTCAATTTACAAGCGGTTGGTAACCAGATTACATGACATGATTATTGAAGTGAATCCTAGTTATAAGTTTCCACATAGCTTGGCAAGTACTGTTTTAGAAGGCGCATTACACCAACATTTTTTAAAAGATCATTTCAAATCACTTACAGATTGTGATCATAAAGTTCAGCCTTCAGATTATTTCAAACATTTAGTTTTTAATGCTATAGATTCAAACACATGACAAAAACAATTTTAACAGCTTGGCAACGCTTAATTGGTCTATTAAAATTAGATCGTAAAGACATTAAGCAAGTGTTTTATTATGCAATTTTTGCTGGAGTCGTTAACCTTTCTCTTCCTTTAGGAATTCAGGCCATAATAAATTTAATTCAAGGTGCTCAAATTAGCAGTTCTTGGATCGTCTTGGTCATTTTAGTGACTTTGGGAGTTGCATTTGTAGGCTTGCTTCAATTGATGCAAATGCGAATCATTGAAAACGTACAGCAAAAAATATTTACGAGATCTTCTTTTGAATTTGCCTATCGTTTTCCGAAAATTAAAATGAGTGAGTTAAGACATTATTATCCGCCAGAATTAGCCAATCGTTTTTTTGACACTTTAACCGTTCAAAAAGGATTGTCTAAAATACTTGTCGATTTTCCTGCTGCCATCCTTCAAATTATTTTCGGATTAATGCTTCTATCTTTTTATCATCCATTTTTTATCATTTATGGAATTTTACTAATTCTTTTGATATATGTGGTCTTTAAATTTTCGGCACAACGTGGATTAGATACAAGTTTGGATGAGTCAAAGCAAAAATATAAGGTTGCACATTGGTTGCAAGAAGTTGCACGCTCTATTTTAAGTTTTAAATTATCTGGAAAAACAAGCTTAGCACTTACCAAAAATGATAGTTTAGTTTCTGATTATTTAGATGCCAGAGAAAGTCACTTTAAAGTATTAATTCAACAGTTTATTAAACTAATTGGTTTTAAAATTCTTGTTACGGCTGGTTTACTTGTCATTGGAGGATTTTTAGTATTGAACCAAAAAATGAATATCGGACAGTTTGTAGCTGCTGAAATCATTATTCTTTTGGTGATAAGCTCAGTTGAAAAATTGATTCTCGGTTTAGAATCTTTTTATGATGTATTGACATCAATTGAAAAACTCGGACAGGTCGTCGATAAGGAATTAGAATCTCAAGAAGGTGATGCCATTAGTTCTGAAAACAGAGCAATAAAAATCGAGCTAGACAAAGTTGGCTATTCGGTTCCTGATAGAGCACGTCCAATACTAGAAGATATTTCGTTAGCTATAGAACCAAAAGATAGAATCCTTATTCATGGATCGCATGGTTCCGGAAAGTCAAGTTTATTAAAACTCATTGCTGGTATAAATGCGCAATCTAAAGGCGGTATTTACATTAATGACATTTCACTTAGTGGAATTAAAATTAATGATTACAGAGCACTTATTGGACAATCTCTACCTGAAGAATCACCTTTTGAAGGTACAATTCGTGAGAATCTAACGTTTGGAGATCCATCTATTACTGACGACGAAATCAACTTTGTTTTACAGAAAATAATGTTAGTAGATTTTGTAAAAGCTCAACCAAAAGGATTGCGAACCATTCTATATCCTGAAGGCCAACGCTTATCAACAACAGTATCTAAAAAGATTGTATTGGCTAGAAGTATTTTAAAGAAACCGAAATTATTATTACTAAAAGATCCTTTAGATCAATTTGAAACACATGAAGCTAAAAGCATTATGAAATTCTTAGTAGAAAAAAGTAATCCATGGGCTTTAGTTGTGGTTAGCTACAATATGGATTGGAAAGAAAACTGCTCCAAAATTCTAAATTTAGAAGGCGGTAAACTAATATCAAACTCATAAGTTCATGCTTAATATTTCTCATAACAAATTGAATAAAAAAGTAGACTTATCATCATATAAGTCTGCTCGAAAAGTATTTCATAAAAGACATTATAAGCACTTTAATCGCTTTTTATTGGCTTTTGCATTTACAGTAATCGTAATCATGTTTTTGCCTTGGACACAAAACATTAATAGTCGTGGTAATGTCACTACACTCACACCTGACCAACGACCACAAACTATTCAGTCTCCAATACCTGGACGCATTGAAAAATGGTTTGTAAAAGAAGGAGATCGCGTTAAAAAAGGTGATACTATATTGTTTATTTCTGAAATTAAAAATGAATATTTTGATCCAAACCTTGTTAATAGAACTGGACAACAAATTAAGGCTAAAGAAGCTTCGGTTAGCTCTTATGGTTCAAAAGTAAATGCTTTGAATAACCAAATTGGAGCTTTGCGTAATGAGCGTAAATTAAAGTTGCAACAAGCAGAAAATAAATTAATGCAATCTAAACTAAAAGTAAAAAGCGATAGTATTGATTTTGAAGCGGTAAAAATTGATTTAAAAATTGCTGAACGCCAAATTGGTGCGATTCAAAACTTGTATGATGAAGGTTTAAAATCGTTGACAGAATTGGAAGAAAAGCGTTCGAAATTCCAAGAGAAACAAGCTAAATTGATATCTCAGGAGAATAAATTCTTGGCGTCTAAAAATGAAGTTATCAATGCTCAGATTGAACTCAATCGTATTGGTGCTGAATATATAGATAAAATTTCGAAAGCCGAAAGTGATAAATTCACTGCACAATCTAATGGGTTTGATGCCGAAGCACAAGTGACAAAATTAGAAAGTGATTTTACAAATTATGAAATTCGCAATGACCTATATTATATTAAAGCTCCACAGGATGGTTTTATAAATAAGGCGATTAAAGGTGGTATTGGAGAAACCTTTAAAGAAGGTGAGCAATTGGTTGGTATTATGCCAGCTAATTATGATTTAGCAGTTGAAATGTTTGTAGATCCTATCGATTTGCCGTTGGTTCATATTGGTGAAAATGTAAGAGTTCAGTTTGATGGTTGGCCAGCAATTGTATTTAGCGGATGGCCTAATATTTCTTACGGAACTTATGGTGCTAAAGTTGTTGCTATTGAAAATTTTATAAGTCCGAATGGTAAGTTTCGAATTTTACTTGCACCAGATGAAAACGACCACGAATGGCCTGAAGCTATTAGAGTTGGTTCTGGAGCAATGACCATAGCTCTTCTTGAAGATGTACCTATTTGGTTTGAATTATGGCGAAAACTGAACGGCTTTCCTCCTAACTATTACCAACCCGTAAACTCTGGTGATTCAAAATCTGATAAAAAATAATAGTAGACATGATTAAATATCTAAGCATATTATTCCTTTTTATAACATCATTTGCCTTTTCTCAAGAGCAAACTCAAGTAAATGATTCCATTATCTTTAGTTTTAGTGAATACTTAGGTTATGTTAAGAAATTCCACCCAATTGCAAAACAAGCTGAATTGACAATTCAGATTGGACAAGCGAACTTAATGAAAGCTCGTGGTGGATTTGACCCTAAACTTGAAGTTGATCACAATCGAAAAAAATTCAAGAATACGGCGTATTACGATCAACTTAGTGCCACATTTAAAATTCCAACATGGTATGGTATTGAACTTAAGGGGAATTTTGAGCAAAATGAAGGTGATTTTTTAAATCCTCAAGCTTTTGTTCCAGAAGATGGCTTGTATAGTGCTGGGATTTCGGCTTCTCTTGGTCAAGGATTATTTATAAACCAAAGAATGGCAGATGTAAAGAAAGCTAAATTCTTTAGAGAGCAGACTCTTGCTGACCGCGAACTATTAGTCAATCAAATTTTATACGATGCTTCAATTTCTTATTTTAATTGGTTGCAAGCTTATACGGAAGTAAAAACATATGAGCGTTTTTTAGAAAATGCAAGTACACGAGCTAAAGGTGTTGAACGTAGTGTTGACGCTGGAGATAAAGCAAAAATCGATATTACTGAAGCAAATATTACTGTTAAAAATAGAACATTAGGATTAGAACAAGCTAAAGTTAAATTGATGAAAGCAGCTTTAGATTTGTCCACGTATTTATGGTTGAATGATAATATACCAGTTGAAATTCAAGATAATGTTGTCCCAGATACTGGAATTGAAACCACTATTGATGATGTGTTAGAGATTTCTGGATTACCATTAACTGATTTTGTTATAGAAAACCATCCGAAGTTAAAATCTTTAAATTTAAAGTACGAAGGTTTGCAGGTCGATAAACGGTTAAAAGCAAATAAGTTGTTACCTATTGTTGATATTCAGTATAATTTTTTATCTCAAGATCCAGATATAGTACGATCGTTTAATAGTAATACGTATAAAGGCGGTTTGAATATTGCATTCCCTCTATTTCTTCGTAAAGAGCGTGGAGATTTAAAACTAGCAAAGTTTAAGCTTCAAGATGTAAAGTTTGACATAGCTAATGAACGCATTACAATTCAGAATAAAGTGTTGGCTATTTATAGAGAATTAGAATCTTTTGAAACTCAAAATCAGTTAATAACTGAGATTGTCAATGATTATACAACCATGTTAAATGCTGAAGAGCGCAAGTTTAGTTTTGGAGAAAGCTCACTATTTTTAATCAATTCTCGTGAGAAAAGTTTAATTGACTCACAATTGAAGGCTATCGAGTTACAGAACAAATATTTGAAAGCTAAAGCCAAATTGTTTAATAGTTTAGCAAAAGATTTAGGAAACTTGTAGATTAGTTAATTGTCTTTTTCTTGTTTTTCTTTTGCTTCTTCCACTTCTTGTTTTGTTTTTGGAAAGTCGTTACTCTTAATGACTAGAATTTTGGCTTTTACACCTGTAAGTAAATTCCATCGTTTTGATGACACAAGAACTTCATTGTCATCATAGACTAAAAATTCTGCGGTATTAGGACCAGATTCGCCTTGATTCAAAGCCATAAATACAACTGTATTAATGCCTTCCTTTAAAGGAATATTAAACGATTTATAATTGGCAGTTAGTAAAAGACTAGGAATAAATATTTCATCATTTACAATAACTTGCACTAAATCACCATCAGGAAACTCATGATCTCTACAACGGATATTTGCAAACTCACTATTAATTCTTACATCACCTAAAAACATATCAGACATGGTCTTTATTTTTAAACCTTGCTCTTCGAGTTTAGCATTATAACGTTTTTCATAAATTTCACCAGGATTTCTCAAGTTGTTATCATCAAACATAGAAAACTCCTTTTTTTGAGGTTTTAATTCTCTAATCTTAACGGGAATACCACTTATGTTTTCATCAGTTTTAGTGATTTCAAGTTTTGAATTTGGTTTGATTTTAAACTGTGTAGGTGTTGAATCTTTTTCTTTAGTTTCCTTAGCAGGAATTTTAATAGATTTTTTCTCGTTATCCGGATTTGGTTGTCCGCTAACAAAAAAGGTCAAGCCTAAGAATAATACAAATAATACTTTAAGTTTCATCTAAGTTATAAGTTGAGGCTATCGAAAATCAAAAACCGTTCCTTAATTCAAAATAACGGCTTTCCGTTTGAAAAATTTCAATATTAACAGTTTATTAGGTCGTTATAATTTTGTTAAGCTGTATTCAGCAATTAAAATTTGCCGTTAAAACTCAACCTAAGTTTACGTGTGTACTCTTCTAATAACCAATCTTTATAGTTTTTTGTGCTATTCATAATACAGTAACAATATTGTTTTATGCGGTAGCAAATATCATCATGCAATAATTTTGCAAGTTCTCTAGCTTCAAATACATCTTCACTATTGGCAATCACTAATTCTGAATGTTGAGCAATTGAATTCTCAATAGCCTTCATTGATTTATGGCCTTCACGAGTTACTTTTTTATATTCTTCCTTAATGTCAAACGTATCATTAGGATTCTTTTTAAATCGTTTTCGCAACGAATCTGGCATTTCATAAACAAAATCACGTTCAATATCTTCATCGAGTCTAAGATTCTCTAAATAATAATCAGGATTCTTAAAAATATGTTGCCAATCTACTGGCTGACTCCATGGTCCGAAACGAATCACATTGTTTCCTAAATCTATAACTTTGAAGGTTGATTTTTTCTTATGGATTCTAGATCCTCTACCAATCATCTGGAAATATAAGGTTAAAGATCGTGTAGCTCTATTGAGAATAATGGAGTCTACAGAAGGTTCATCAAAACCAGTTGTCAAAATACTTACAGAAGTTAATATACCATCAGGTGTATTCTTAAACCATTTTAAAATGTCCTTACGGTCTTGCTTTGAAGACGTATTGTCCAAATGTCTAATATTATAACCAGCACGTTTAAACGTATAATACACTTCTTTAGACGTATTAATGCCATTATTAAAGATTAAGGTTTTTTTGCCTTTAGACAATTCTTCATATGCAAATAGTAATTTACCTTGCATTGAGGCATTAGTATAAAGAGCTTCTGAAGATTTGACAGTATAATCGCCATTAATACCAATTTTTAAACTATTAAGCGAAACATCATAATTATAGACATCTGCAGTAGCTAAAAATCCATTTTTTATCAATGTAGAAATATCATCACCAACAATGAGTTCTTTATAATTATCCTTCATTGGTAATTTAATATTGCTACTTAAAGGTGTTGCAGTAACACCAAGAATAAAACATTTATCAAAAAACTTGAATAGTTTTCTGAATGAATTATAATGTGCTTCATCAATTATAACTAAACCAATATCTTCTAACTTGAGTTTCTCATCATTAAGTCGGTTGTTTAAGGTTTCAACCATAGCGACGAAACATTCGTATTGATCTTGATCGGGAAGTTCTTTTACCTTACTATTAATGATTTTATTATTGACCTCAAAGCCATGCAATACTTTGGAAGTTTGTTTGCACAACTCAATGCGATGTGTTAGAATAACTACCTTTTTCTTATGTTTCTTAATGTATCGTCTAACAATTTCAGAAAATATAACTGTTTTTCCTCCACCTGTAGGAAGTTGATATAATAAATTATAATTATCGGGAGCATTCTCTAAAACATCAAAAATGCGATTAAGATCAGCAATTTGATAGTCATATAGACTCTTTTTGACAATTTTTTGGTTTTCTAATTCTAAGGTCGTGGACATATAATTAATAGCTTCTGAAAAAAAAATTCTTACAAAATTAACCTTTTATAAGGTTATCAAGGCATATTGTTAAAAACAAATGAAAAAAACATTCCTATTTTTTTAATAGTGCTACAACTACTCTATTTATCATATGTAGAACTTATAAATGCATCTATCAATTGTTAAATAATGTTAAATAACTACTTTGTAATACATAGTACTGTAACATTTTTGAAATAGTGTCGTCTATTAAGTATAAACATCAATTAAAAAACAAACAATCAAATTAAAAATCAATTATCATGAGAACTTTAAACAACAATCAATTAACAAGTACTAGAACAGAAACTAAAACATTTACTTGGAATCAAAAAAGACGTTACAGATAATTTTACTGTAACAATTCATCAATCAAAATCAATCTACCATGAAAGTATTAACTAGAATTATCAATACGTCGCATACGGTTAACGACGATTTAAACACCGTAAAGTAAAACACATTTGAGTTAGTTTTAAATTAGAAAAGGCACATAAGAATACAGCTTCTTAAGTGCCTTTTTTGCATTTTAAAGTATGGTATTATTATTGAGAGTTTTTAGAGAATCATAAAAACTATACTCATGAAAAACTCAAGACATTCAATGCCTCAAGTAAATGCAGGCTCAATGGCAGACATCGCATTTTTATTGCTTATTTTCTTTTTAGTTACTGCTATGATACCAAAAGATAAAGGTATAAAAAGAACCTTACCAGAACCTTGTCCGCTAGGAGAAATATGTGATACTCAAATTAATAAGCGAAACATGCTTGAAATAAGCGTGAACTCAAGCAATGAACTTTTTGTAGAAAATAAAATTATTGTTATAGAAGATTTAAAGTCAAATGTCAAAGCATTTTTAGATAATAATGGAGATAATTCTTGTGATTATTGCAATGGAACAAACGCGCTTTCATCCTCAGATAACCCTAAAGAAGCTGTTATTTCTTTACAAAATGATAAACTAACGTCCTATGAGTTTTATATTAAAATTCAAGATGAACTCACAAAAGCATATTATGAACTTAGATCGGATTACGCACGGACTATTTTCAATAAAACGACTAACGAATTAAATAAAGATGAATTGGCTGAAGTTCAAAAGGCGTATCCTTTTAAAATGTCCGAAACTGAATTACAATAATTTAGTTTTTAGATTTTAGATCTCTATAGCTGATGTTAACCTTGCGCTTGCCCCATTTTTTTGCAGCTTTAACATCAGTTCCCATATAAATATCAATTTTATTTTTCCAACGAGAATGCATTTTGTCTTTCACCAAGTAGGTGCCTTCTAATCCTTCGACTTTGACTAAGGTGTTGTGTTGTAATCCTAATTTTAAAAGATCTCTGGAAACCGCTATATATTTTAAGCCTGGCTTTAAACTGTCTCCAAAAGCAGCAATAAAGGGATCACTATCAGTTTGACTAACTAAAGAGTTATATGCAGTGGCTGTGACGTTAATGGTTTTCCATTCAAATTCATTTGACGCTTCATCTTTGCAATTGAGAAGGGATAAACTAATGAGTATTAGAATAAAGTACCGTCTATTGGCTGTAGTAATCATATCTAAATATAAGATTTTTAGATGAGATTAAAGTCGTTGATTATATCAATGTGATTTATAATAATTAATGAGTTCAATACCAATATTGATAACCGAAACAACGAGTAAAGCCATCAAAATTGAATTGAGCACTAAGGCTAGAATTTTTTGTTTCGTTTTAGGCTCATTTTTGGTTTTTAAAGCAAAAACAAATCCTACAATAGTCATGAAGAATATGAGTAGTATTAGGATTCCACTAACTACTGAATAGAAATTTATACCAACAATTTCAGAATTAGCTAAAGATTTTAAAATGATAAAACATAAAATCAGGACAATACTAGTGAGTGCTGACCTGAATGCTTTCTTTGAATTTATTGACTTATCCATACTCAATTTAATTTTTTAATAAACCTTGTCCTTCAATCCAAGGAGCTCCAGACGCTTTAAGTTCACTTGCAATTGCTTTCAAATCATTTAGTATTAATCCATCCAACTTTGAGGTAATATCATTAAGTTGATCTTTTGAACGTTGAATCGCAGATTTAAGATTTTCGGTAGGACCATAAGTGTTTTGAGAAGCCATGATACCTAAATAGCCACCATCAAATGGTGTTGGATTAGACTTCTCTCCTATTTCAGACTTTGTTCTATCTCCATTTAACTCTTTATCAAGCGCCAATAATTTCTGCTTTGCATTATAAATTTTGGTATACAGATTATCTGAAGTATTTACAGCTTTATCTGCAGCTCTTTTCATGGCATCGACAACAATTAACTGTTGAGCTAAAGTTGAAGATGTCGCTGAAAGCTTTTGCTGAAACAAATGATGAGTTTCTATAAAGCTTTTTTGTTCAGCATATGAACGTCCTTCCAAAGCTCCTTTTTTTAATGGTATCACTTGAAATTCTTGAGGCTCTCCAAGTTGTGTAATCTTACCATCAATACGTTTTGATAATGTTACTTTATACCTTCCTGGAGTCGCTAAAACAGTATTATTTGTCCAAGGATCAACAACTTTCTTATCCTTAAGTTTTATAATATCACGTTCTGGATAACTAAGATCCCAACTCACTCGGTTAAAGCCTTTATTATTGGTTCCAGTAACTCTATTTATAATACGACCTTGATCATCTTTCACTGTTAGAATTAAAACAGGTTCTTCTTGAAATTTTTCTTTTTCCAATGAATTCCATCCTGGAAATTTAATTTCAGCGTTTTGCTTTTCTTGTTTCTTTTCAGATTCCTGACGTACTGTTTTCAATGACTTTAACTTTTCAGATAAATAATAGGTGAAAACGGCTCCGAAAGGTGGATTTTCAGCAGCATATTTTGCATTTCCTTGTCCGTAAATTTCATCTCTTTGAATATACCAATATGCTGGTTTAACTTTAAACAAAGTGGCATCTGCTTTTGCAACAGATTGATTAAAATCTCGTATAGGACTCAAATCATCTAAAACATAAATCCCTCTCCCAAATGAACCAGCCACTAAATCATCCTCTCTTCTTTGGATTACAATATCTCTCATAGAAATTGTTGGTGCTCCACCTTTTAATTTAATCCAATTAGTGCCACCATTGGATGTGAAATAAACACCATATTCTGTAGCCGCAAATAATAATTCTTTCTTTACATGATCTTGTACCAATCTCCAAGTAATTAATGATTTTGGTAAATCACCATTTATAGAAATCCAAGATTTACCTTTGTTTGTGCTTTTTATAATATAGGGATTATAATCACCATATTTATGATTGTCTAATGCAGCATAAACTGTTGAAGCATCATAAAGATCAGCTCTAATATCATTTACAAATGCAGTAGAAGGAATTCCTTTAATAGAACCAACTTCAATTTTGGTCCAACTATTACCATCATTTTCTGAAACCTGAATTATACCATCATCTGTACCTGCATAAAGCAAACCTTCTTGGATTGGAGACTCAGCTAGAGATGTTATGGTGTTATAATTTGACATAGCTGCAATGTCCCAAGCATTGTCCCAACTTTGTTGTTTACCCATCATAGGGAGTTCAATTCGATTTTGATTACGAGTTAGATCTCGAGAAACAGCGGTCCATTCATCTCCTCTGTTTTCTGAACGCCAAACACGTTGTGAGGCAAAATATAAACGTTTAGGATTATGTGGGCTAACCAATATTGGTGCATCCCAATTATATCGTTCAAAAGGTTCACCTTTTTTTGGTTGAGGCTGAATAAATACAGTTTCACCTGTAGTTTGATCAATTCTAAATAACCAACCCTGTTGAAACTCACCATAGGTTATATTTGGGTTACCTGGTTCTACTGCTGACTGATGTCCATCTGCACTCAAAGTAATCCACCAATCATCATTAGTAATTCCTGTTTTACTTATGGTTCTAGACGGTCCACCATGAGAACCATTGTCTTGAGTACCACCATATATATTATAAAAAGGAACAGAATCATCAACTGCAATTTTATAATATTGTGTGAGTGGTAAATTACTTATAAAAGACCAATTTTTTGTAAGATCGAAAGTTTCATAAAGTCCTCCATCAGTGCCAAAAAGCAAATAATTTTCATCTGTTTTTTTGAATGCAAGCGCATGGCTATCAACATGCTTTTTATCCTCATTCATAAAGGCGAATGTTTTACCATGATCATGAGAAACTTGAACAACATTACTCATTAAAAAAAGTGTTCCTTCATGGTGAGGAGATGCATATAATTCTTGATAGTAGTGAGGTCCAGTTCCACCTGAAACTGCGTCAGATTGTTTCTCCCATGAAGCACCTTTGTTTTTGGATACAAAAAGGCCTCCTTTTTTTCGATCCAATTCAATTGCTGCATAAATTATATCTGAATTAAACGGAGACATAGCTAAACCTATCTTTCCCAAATTTGATTCAGGAATGCCATTTTTAAGTTCTGTCCATGTTTCACCACCATCAGAACTTTTATGTAAACCAGATCCAGGTCCACCGCCTAAGTATGCAGCTACAGATCTTTGTCGTTGCCATGTTGCCGCATAAAGCAGATCTGGATTTGAAGGATCAATTAAAAGGTCTGTAGCACCAACCCATTGAGTGTCACCAAGTGTCCTCTTCCAGTTTTTTCCGCCATCGATAGATTTAAAAACACCTCGTTCTCCTCCACTACTCCATAAAGGACCTTGAGATGCTACCCAAATGATGTTTGGGTTTTCAGGGTGTACTATTATTTTTGAAATATGCTCAGACGTTTTTAAACCCATATGTTTCCAGGTGCCACCATCGTCATGACTTACATAAATTCCGTCTCCAAAACCAACGTGTCTTCCGCCTACATTTTCTCCTGTGCCCACCCAAATAGTATGAGAGTTATTAGGATCTATTGTAACGCAGCCTATTGAATACGTTGTTTGCTCGTCGAAAATTGGAGTCCATGTCGTACCAGAATTCATAGTTTTCCAAACACCTCCAGAGCCAACAGCTATATACCAAATGTTTTCATTTTCAGGATGAATAGCTATATCTGCAATTCTACCAGAGGTTAACGATGGCCCTAGACTCCTAAATTTCAAGCCTTTAAAAGTATCTTCATTTAATTGTTGAGAATGAGTTGTCTTTGTAACACCAATTATTAAAAATAATAACAGTGTCGCTTTTAAAAAATTTTGCATGCGCTTGGTGGTTAGTTTATATAATATGAATTTTATATTAATAGCTTAACAGGTCTTTCAATGTCTCTTCAAATCGACCTTTTGCGATATATTGATCTTCTAACTGATTAATAAACGGAATTGGTGTTTCTAAACTTGCTACACGCTTCACTGGTGCATCTAAATGTTCAAAACAATTTTCCATGATTAACGCCGAAATATCGCTAGCAATTCCTCCAAATAGGGAATCTTCTTGTAAAATAATAACCTTTCCTGTCTTTCGAACTGAGTTGTAAATAGCTTCGGTATCTAAAGGCTGTAGTGTTCTTAAATCGATTACATCAGCATTAATATCCGAATTATTATCCAATGTTTCCATAGCCCAATGTACACCTGCTCCATAAGAAATAACCGTTACATCATTTCCTTCTCTAAGCAATGCTGCTTTTCCAAATGGTAAAGTGTAGTAATCTGTTGGTACATCTTGACGAATACTTCTGTATAAGGCTTTGTGTTCAAAAAATAACACAGGATTTGGATCATTAATTGCTGTCGCTAATAAACCTTTGGCATCATAAGGAAACGCAGGATATACAACTTTTAAACCTGGTGTTTTAGTAAACCAAGCTTCATTAGTTTGCGAGTGAAATGGTCCTGCCGCAACACCACCTCCACATGGCATTCGTAAAACGACATCAGCTTCTTGATTCCAACGGTAATGAGATTTTGCCAAATAATTTACCACAGGATTAAATCCAGAAGTCACAAAATCTGCAAATTGCATTTCAACAACAGATTTTATGCCAGCTATAGATAATCCCATTGCAGCTTCTACAATAGCAGATTCGCAAATCGGTGTATTTCTTACACGCTCTTTTCCAAACTCCTTTACAAAACCATCAGTAATTTTAAAAACACCTCCATATTCTGCAATATCTTGACCCATAATTACCAGGTCTTTATGTTGTTGCATCGATTGTTTTAACCCTAAAGAAATAGCATCAATTAAGCGAAGTTCTTCAGTTTTTGGTTTCGGACTAACATCCTTATATTCAAATGGTTTGTAGACATCATTTAACTCAGTCGTTAAATCTGCTTCAATTGGAGCTTCATCAAAAGCAATTTGTAAATTCTCATTAATTTCATGTACAATTCCTTCTTTGATGGCAACCTCTTGTTTTTCGGTTAAAATCTTTTGGTTTATTAAATAGGCTTGAAAATTTTCAACGGGATCTTTTTTTGCCCATTCTTGCATTAATGCTTTAGGCACATATTTAGTGCCACTAGCCTCTTCATGACCGCGCATTCTAAAGGTTTTGAACTCAACTAGAATTGGTCTTGGTCGTTTTCGAATACTCTGAGCTAGTTTTTTTATTTTAGAATAGACTTCAACAACATTATTACCGTCGAGTATAAAAGATTCCATGCCATAACCTTTTCCACGATCTGCGATGTCTTTGCATCTATATTGTTCACTAGTTGGTGTTGAAAGTCCGTAACCGTTATTTTCAACACAAAATAAAACTGGCAATTGCCATACTGATGCGACATTCAAAGCTTCATGAAAATCACCTTCACTTGTGCCTCCTTCTCCTGTAAATACAGCTGTTACTTGATTTTTGTTTTTCAACAAGCTAGCTAAAGCAATACCATCTGCAACACCTAATTGTGGACCAAGATGTGAAATCATTCCAACAATATTAAATTCTTGAGTTCCGAAATGAAAAGAGCGATCACGACCTTTTGTAAAGCCATTTGCCTTACCTTGCCATTGACTAAATAATCTGTGTAACGGAATATTTCTAGATGTAAAAACACCTAAATTTCTATGCATAGGAAGGATGTATTCTTCAGAATCTAGAGCCAATGTTACTCCAACAGAAATAGCTTCTTGACCTATACCAGAAAACCATTTTGATATTTTTCCTTGACGCAATAGAATGAGCATTTTTTCCTCTATTAGCCTAGGTTTAAGCATGCTTTTATAAAGTTTTAAAAGCGTGCGATCGTCTAGGTTCTTTTTGTCAAAAGTTATTACACCTCTTGTTGAAGTTAACATAGTAATTTGGATTGTATTTAAAAATCAAATGTAATTAAAAATTGATTGAAAAGTATTTAAACCTTATTTTTTTTAGCACATAAAACCTATATGATTTTACCGATGTTTTCGTTATTTTTGTAGTATTGCAGTAATAACATAATATTTAAATCATGGATAGAATACCTAGTGTAAACCTTGAAGATTTTATTTCAGGTGACCCAAATAGAAAGCAAAAGTTTATTAATGAAATTGGAAAAGCCTATGAGGAAATTGGTTTTGTCGCATTAAAAGGTCATTTCTTAGACGATAGTTTGGTTGATAATCTTTATGGCGAAGTCAAGAACTTTTTTAGCTTACCAGTAGAAACTAAACGTAAATATGAAATTGAAGGTATTTCTGGACAACGTGGTTATATTTCATTTGGAAAAGAAAGTGCAAAAGGTAAAAAAGAAGGCGATTTAAAAGAATTTTGGCATTTTGGTCAATATGTTGAAGATGATCCAGAACGTGCTAAAGAATATCCAGAGAATGTTAACGTTGAAGAATTACCAGAATTCAATAAGATTGGAAAAGATACATTTAGCATGCTTGAAAAAACAGCTAAGTATGTTTTAAGAGCTTTAGCTTTACATCTCGATTTAGAAGAAACCTATTTTGATAAATATATTCATAATGGAAATTCTATTTTAAGACCAATTCATTATCCTCCTATTACATCAGAACCAGAAAATGCGGTACGTGCTGCTGCGCATGGTGATATCAATTTAATAACCTTATTAATGGGTGCGCAAGGACGTGGTTTACAAGTCCAAAACCATGATGGCGAATGGCTTGATGCTATTGCTGAGCCTGACGAATTAATGATTAATGTTGGTGATATGCTATCAAGACATACCAATAATAAATTAAAATCTACTATTCATCGCGTTGTAAATCCACCTAGAGAACTTTGGGGAACATCTCGTTATTCTATTCCATTTTTCATGCATCCCATAAGTGAAATGAAATTAGATGTTTTAGAGAGTTGTATTGATGATGAAAACCCAAAGCAATTTGATGATATTACAGCTGGTGAATTTTTAAACGAACGTTTAATAGAACTAGGACTTAAGAAATAAAAAATATGTCTGTTCGAGCGCAGTCGAGAACTAAAATATAAACATCTCGACTGCGTTCGATGTGTCATTTCCTGTTAATTTATGGATTTAGAAGATCAATTAAAAAACCTGTTTCCAGACCACGTTAAAGAGGACGTTTCCGAAGAAAATGATTTGGAAAGTCAAGGTATTTGGTTACAAGATGATCCAATTATTTGTAAATATGAAAAGCGTAAAGGAAAACCAATAACCATTCTTGAAGGTTATACTGGAGCTGTTGAGGATTTCAAAAAACTTGCAAAAGAACTCAAACAAAAATTAAGTGTTGGAGGCAGTTTTAAGGATGATAAAATCATTATTCAAGGTGATTATAGAGATAAAATTATGCAGATTCTTAAAGAAAAAGGATTTGCAGTTAAACGTGTTGGTGGATAATTATGAATACAATACTTCACATTACAAATGGTAACGCGTTTACCAACGTTCTTAAAGAGCTCGAAATTAAGGGAGACATCTTAACTTGGCAAGAAATGCTTTGTGAAGGTCCAACAATTGCTCATATTGATTCTGAAGATTTTATTAAAGTTAGACAACAGTTTTTAAGTGATTTTTATAATATTGAAATCAATGTTGATGAATTAAAAAAAGAATTAAATAAATTAAATGATGTCAGCGACTATACTGAAATAGTTTTATGGTTTGAGTACGATTTATTTTGTCATATAAATATGCTAGGTGTAATGAGTTTATTACATCAAAAAGGAATTAATCTACCACTATATTTAGTTTGTAGCGGAAGGATTGAAGGCGAAAAAAACCTTAAAGGCCTTTCAGAACTTACACCTCAACAACTTTACAAACATTATGAAGAGCGCATTGAGTTAACTGATGAAGATAGAGATTTAGCCATTTCACTTTGGCGAACTTATTGTGGTAAAGACCATAATTTATTCAAGCCTTATATTGTACAAAAATCATCATTTAAATACCTCAGTAATTGTTTAAAAGCACATTTGAGACGCTTTCCAGATTCAAAAACGGGTTTAAGTGTTTTAGAAAAAAACACATTAGAAATTGTAAGAGATAACGATATTAAATCTAAACATCATTTATTAGGTTATGTATTAAATTATCAAGGATATTATGGCTTTGGTGATTTGCAGTTAGAACGTATGATTCAACAATTATCGTTGTTTTTTGATGAACAAGAGGACCAACTAAAACTAAATAGAAAAGGTCATGAAGCCTTAGTGAAAATTCATAATTTCTCTATTGAGATTAATAATAATATGATTTATGGAGGATTAAATCGGTTAGACTACCAATTTAACAAAAACGAAAACAAACTTGTAAAAACGAATATTAATGTCCATTAAAAATTCTGAATTAATACTTAATCCTGATGGTAGTATTTACCACTTAAACCTCAAACCAGAGAACATTGCTGATACTATCATTTTTGTAGGAGATCAAGATCGTGTTGAAAAAATAACGAAACATTTTGATAGTATTGAGTTTACAACGCAAAAGAGAGAATTTAAAACCCAAACAGGTCATTATCGTGGTAAACGCATTACAGTAATTTCAACTGGTATTGGGCCAGACAATATTGATATTGTATTAAATGAACTTGATGCTTTAGTGAACATCGATTTAGAAACGCGTAAACCAAAAACAAATTTAACTAGTTTAAAAATTATTAGGATTGGAACCTCAGGATCACTTCAAAAAGATATTCCTGTAGACGCATTTGTAATTAGCACTCATGGCTTAGATATTAATGGTATGTTACATTTTTATCAAGTCGATGACATCAGTAATCCTGAAGTGGAAAATGCTTTTATTGCTCATACCAATTGGGATAAAAATAAAGCAAGACCAATCATTATTGATAATAGTAAAGATTTAGAGACTCATTTTGATAGTGACCAAATTTTTAAAGGAATGACAGGAACAGCAGGAGGTTTTTATGGACCTCAAGGTAGAGTACTTAGATTGCCTTTGCAAGATCCCTCTTTAAACTCTAAATTGGATCTGTTTTCATATAAAGATTTTAGAATTACCAATTTTGAAATGGAAACTTCAGTTATTTATGGTTTGTCAAAATTACTTGGTCATGAAGCTTTGTCATTAAACGCCATTATTGCAAATCGACCAAATGGAGACTTCAGTAAAGACCCTAAACAGACTGTCGAGAATTTAATAAATTATGCTTTAGAACGCATTGTAAGTTTGTAATCAATATCGTATGAAAAGAATAAATATTGGTGGTGTTCCAGAGCATTTTAATTTGGCTTGGTATTTAGCGCTCAAAAATGGAGAGTTTAAAGAAGAAGGCATCAATTTAAGATGGAAAGATTACTTTGGTGGAACTGGCGCTATGAATAAAGGTTTACGTGAAGGTGAAATTGATATGGCAGTTATTCTTACTGAAGGAATAATTAAAGATATTATAGATGGTAATCCTAGTAAAATTGTGCAAACATTTGTGCAATCGCCTTTAATTTGGGGTATTCACGTTGCTCATGATTCTAGTTTTAAAAACATTGATGATTTAAAAGGAACAAAAGCAGCTATAAGTCGTTATGGATCTGGTTCTCATTTGATGGCATTTATTAATGCAGAAAATAATAATTGGAATCTCGATGAAGATCTCAATTTTGAAGTCATAAAGAATCTAGATGGCGCTGTTGAAGGCTTAACCAATGGTGTTGCCGATTATTTTATGTGGGAAAAATTTACGACCAAGCCAATTGTCGATGATGGTGTTTTTAGACGAATTGCTAATTGCCCAACACCTTGGCCTTGTTTTGTGATTGCTGTAAATTGTGAATTTTTAGAGCATAATGAAGACGATGTAAAAACCATACTAAACATTATTAATAAGACTACTAAAGAGTTTAAGTCTATTCCAAGTATTGATGTCACAATTGCTAATAGGTACGATCAGAAACTTGAAGACGTACAAGAATGGTTGTCATTAACAGAATGGTCACAAGATGTTATAAACGAATCGACAATTATGAATATTCAACAAAAACTTTTAGAACTGGATATTATACCAAAAGCGGTTCCTTATTCAGAATTGATTCACCATATAAAATAAGTTTCAAGGTAGGAATTTCGCCCCTTTAGTTGTTATAGTAATGAAAAGTGGTTCCAATAAAGACGTATAAATATTAACATAACATTAATGTTTTCTTCTCATAAGTTTCTATTTTTCAAAAATTTAGTTACATTTGTTAGTATCCCAACAGTCTATTAACTTAACAAACTTGAAGCATATGATAATGATAATTACTCTAATTCTAGGTACTTTAGTTGCATTAAATTTCTTACTTCTTATATTCAGTTGTAACAAAACTTCAAAGAGAATTACAAATGAGAGTCCTGTAATGTACAAAACGACTAAAACTGCTGAAAAGGTGCCAGCAACTACTCAGCATATTGCTCGAACTCAACCACAAACGCAATTAGCGCCAACAGGAAGTTAATATATTAATTTTTAGACTTACCAATTAATAGGGTCAATCCCCTTTTCAATTAAATACGAATTCGTTTTACTGAAGTGTTTATTTCCAAACCAATAGCCTCTATTAGCACTTAATGGTGACGGATGACCTGAAGTGAAAATTTGATGATTTTGATCGTTAATAAGCTTTGCCTTTCGTTTTGCAAATCCACCCCAAAGTAAAAAGACAACATTGCTTTTTTTATAACTGATGGTTTTTATTACGGTATCAGTAAAACTTTCCCAACCTTTTTTTTGATGACTTCCAGCATGATGAGCTCTTACTGTTAATGTGGCATTTAATAACAATACTCCTTGTTTAGCCCAACGTTCTAGATTACCAGATTCTGGATAATCTGAATTTAAGTCATTTTCAATTTCCTTAAAAATATTAATTAGTGAAGGTGGATGCGAAATACCGTCATTTACTGAAAACGAAAGTCCGTTAGCTTGATTAATGCCATGATAAGGATCTTGGCCAATAATAACTATTTTTACATTATCAAAATGACAAAAATTGAAGGCAGAAAAGATTTTAGATTCTACTGGATAACATTGATGATGAGTGTATTCAGATGTTAAAAAAGCCATTAGAGTTTCAAAATACGGTTTGTTGAATTCGTCAACAAGCAAATTTCTCCAGCTTTCGTGTAGGTTTAAGTTCATTTTATCTAAAAAAGAATCCTATTATCTAAAATATGAATAATGTCATAAAATTGTATAAACAAATATACTATATTCGTTTTTTGTAAAACCTACAAATCATGGAAAAAGCAATTATAGAAAGAGTACAGAATATTTTAAATTCACCTCTACAGGATATTAAAACAATAGAGACAATTTCTCATGATGACTTTTTTAAAGATTATTTGAAAAAGAATACTCCAGTTAAAATCACTAAAATGATGGAACATTGGAAGGCTACAGAACTTTGGTCATTAGATTACTTTGAGAAGATAGGAAAGGATAAAGAAACATATACCTATAAAGGAAATATTAGACAAAATGATACCAATTGGCAATTTGGTGCTTTTCAGGATTATTTAAATGAAATTAGGAATACTAAAACAGACACGTATTTAGGAAATATGCCAATTGCAAAAATGTTCCCTGAACTTTTAGATCATGTAGATTTTTCATTGATTTCGAAAAATACAGTTAGAAATTCAACATCACTTTGGATTGGACCTCCTGGTACTTTAACGGGATGGCATACGGATCGACTAGCAAATAATATTTTAGCATTGATTGAGGGACGAAAATTAGTCTTTTTGGTAAATCCAAAAGATTCAGATGATATGTATCCTAGTGAAAAATATGAACCAGGTTCACGTTTAAGTGATGTAAATATGGAGGATTTTGATGCCTCTAAACATGCTAGGTTTAAAGATGTGAATGTGCAGTATACCATTATTAATCCTGGTGAAATGCTTTTTATTCCGCAAACTTGGTGGCATTGTGTCTATGGTTTAGACATTTCAATTAGTTCAAATAACTTTGCCTTTACTCCAATTGACAATTTTAAAATGAAAACTTCAGAGCTTATTAAACGTAACCTGCATAGTGTTGGTTTATTCGGTTCTAAAGATTGTGTTTGTCATTATGTAAATGATGAAGGGAAACGCGTTAGACGTTAATTGTAATTGGCCATACAATTCACTTTATTACTTAATCATTAATAAGTACCTTTGCTGCTTTATAAGTTTGGCCAAATAATTAATGATTAGTATTCACGACAAAACATTGCAAGATATTGAGTTTTACACGGTTTTACAACAAGTGTCAGAATTGTGTATCACAGATTTAGGGCGAGTAGAAACGTTAAAAATTAGGCCTTTTTCTTCAAAAGAACAGGTTTTACAATCCTTACAGTTTACCAATGAATTTGTATCCTCTTTTTATAACGATAATCGCATACCTAATCACGGTTTTGAACCTATAACGAAAGAGCTTAAACTTTTAAAAATTGAAAACTCATATTTAGAAACTAAAAGCTTTCAAAAGATTGCATCAATAACACTTGCAATTACTAATATACTCAAGTTTTTAAAGTCCTTTGAAGAGTATTATCCAACACTATATAATTCGTCTTCTTCAATTACTATAATCCCTAATCTAGTTTCTGAAATAGATGCCATTATTGATCGCTTCGGAGACGTGAAAGACAACGCAACTGATGATTTATATCAGATACGTCAGTCCATAAATTTGGTTAGAGGAAAAATCAATCAAAGTTTTACTTCAGCTTTAAACACGTATCACAACTTGGATTATTTAGATGATATAAGAGAATCTGTGGTCGAAAATAAGCGTGTACTGGCCGTAAAAGCGATGTACAGACGAAAAGTCAAAGGTAGTATTATGGGAAGTAGTAAAACTGGTAGCATAGTTTATATACAACCAGAAACAACCTTTCAGTATGCCAGAGAACTTAATAATCTTGAATTTGAAGAATCAGAAGAAGTTGATAAAATTTTACGTAATCTTACCGAATATATAAGACCTTATACGCAAGCTTTAGAAGCCTATCAGATCTTTTTAACTTCTCTTGATGTAATTTATGCTAAGGCCAAATATGCACAATCAATAAACGGTATACTTCCAGAGATAAATGAAGATAAAGTTTATGAAGCTAAAGAAGCCTTTCATCCGTTGCTTTATTTGTCAAATAAAAATCAGGGAAAGGTCACATTTCCACAATCTATAGTGCTTCATCCTGAAAATAGAATCATAGTTATTTCTGGTCCAAATGCTGGAGGAAAAAGTATTACATTAAAAACTATAGGATTATTACAAGTGATGATTCAATGCGGATTATTAATTCCTGTTCATGAGAAAAGTAATATCTGTCTGTTTGATCGGATTATCAGTGATATTGGTGACAATCAGTCTATAGAAAACCATTTGAGTACCTACAGTTACCGATTAAAGCAAATGAATTACTTTCTTAAAAAATGTAATAAAAACACCTTGTTTTTAATTGATGAATTTGGAACCGGTAGTGATCCAGAGCTTGGTGGAGCTTTAGCTGAAACCTTTCTTGAAGAATTTTATCATCGCGAAGCCTACGGAATTATTACAACCCACTACTCAAACTTAAAAGTTTTAGCAAACGAATTGCCATTTATGCAAAATGCTAATATGATGTTTGATGAAAAAACTTTAGAGCCCATGTTCAAATTGGCATTAGGTCAAGCTGGTAGTTCATTTACATTTGAAGTCGCTCAAAAAAACGGGATTCCTTTTAGCTTAATTAATCGTGCAAAAAAGAAGATTGAACGAGGCAAAGTAAGATTTGATGCTACTATTGCTAAACTTCAGAAAGAACGCAGTAAGCTTGAAAAAACAGAGCGATCATTAAAAGAAAACGAAAGGAAAAAGCAAACTGAAGCTGACAAACTTGAAGAAGTTAATGCAAAAGTTCAGAAGAAATTAGAAAACTTTCAAGAATTATACGATAGTAACCAACGCTTAATTTATCTTGGACAAAAGGTAAACGACATTTCAGAAAAATACTTTGAAGACAAAAAGAAACGTGAGCTTATGGCAGAGTTGTTTAGACTCGTTCAAATTGAAAATTCTAAACGAAAAAAAGTGTCAGCAAAACAAAAACGTGCCGAGAAGCATAAAGAGAAACAAGTAAAGCAAGAAGCTGAGAAAAAGGTAGCTGTTATTAGAAAGAAAAAGAAATCTGCTAAAGCAAAAGAAATAAAAATAGAAAAGCCTAAACCGAATTTAAAAGTTGGAGATCGTGTGCGTATGTTTGATGGTAAAGCTATAGGAACTATCGATTCTTTAGAAAAAGGAAAAGCCATAGTAAACTATGGCATTTTCACAACTAACGTCAATACAGACTTATTAGAATTGGTTGAGGCTAAAAAAAATTAATTACATGATACGGTAGTCACAGTACCATGATCGTTAGAATCTCCTCCAGAAAATTTATAACATTTTTCAGATGTTACATGGTTTAAATCTATATCTCTTATTTGTTCCCAATCTCCAAACCACCCAATTTGACTCTCAAAGATTATTTCAACATCATATGCTCCATTTGGTGGAGAGGTTGTATGTTGAGACCCTTGGTTTAATTCAAATTTTGGTCCAGTTAAATAGAAATTGCCTCCAGCTGGTTTGTATTTAAAGTAAAATCTTGTGTCATGAAATGAGTTATTAACGACATTAACATCTTCATGAACAAAATTCACACTTGGATCACATTGTTCAACTGTATAATCTGTGTTGTATCCCATTTTAGCTAAAGAATTATTTTTTAGAAAGCGCATCGTATAAGCAATAGGAACTCCTGGGTTATCTGCACTCAATAGTGCATTAGATCCTGTTAGGACATCATTTATTCCTCCTGGTCCAGAACTGAATTCAGAGTTGCTAAGAGGACTAACTCCAACTTCGGCATTACCTCCAATGGTCATTAACTTAAAAGTTGATGTTTGAAGCACAGATTCATAATCAGAATTGAAATTGGCATCTGCATTTACACTATAATCTAAAACCGCACTTAAATCAATATTAGCTGTCTCTTCACTATATTCGGTTTCCATACGTAACACAATTATTCTACCATAGGATACTGAACTTACATAAGCAGCAGGTTGTTCATCAGTAATTCTAGCTCTAACATCATCCAAGGTTAATGTATTTCCTAACATATCGGCAGGAGATTGAGGTGTATCCATTGATACGGTAAAAAATACTTGTTTAAATGACATCGTAGCTACTCTGCGTTCTGTATTATTTGTAAACTGAAGTTGAGAAGCTACATTGTTATCTGCCCAAGCTAAGTTTAAACCGATATCCATGCTCAATTGAGATGATGAATATAATGTTGATGAAGAATAAATAAAATTTGCTGGAATTTCATTTCCATTCGCATTATTATACCACCATTGTAACGCATTATCTATTTTGGTGTCTACAACAGATTTAGTAGGATTTTGTATATTTAATACACCATTCTGACCAATTCCTGGCAAATCAACTCGAATTGTATAACTTCCTTTTTCAATAGATAAAGGATCAGGATTACCATCTAACATTCTATCATTTGCTGCTACAAGAGCTCCTGGATAAATGGCATCCAAATTTGGTCGCAAAATGGCAACATCATCAAAATTGGAATCTAATGAGTAATCAACAATTGAGCATTCAGATGTTTGTCCGTTTACAGGATCCGTAAACCCATCAAATTCATAAGTGGGTGTTCTTCTACTTGGCTCTCCTCCTGTGTCTTTTACATCTAAAAGTGTATTTCCATCATAACTCAATCCAAGTAGATATTCGTTTATACTAGCGGCAAATGGGTTCTCGTCTACTGTATCATCATCCTCTGGTTTGCTACAATTTAATGCTACCAATGCTAAGGCAAATAATAGGCAGAATTTTAAATTATATTTTACAGTATTTTGTTTTATTGTTTTCATGATTTTATTGTTTAATTAAAAAAAATTAATCCCATTGCTTTAAAGAGGTACTCAAACCTTGTTGAAGTAATACCTTGCCTAAAACTGTATCGTCCAAAGTAGCTGTATTTCCTCCTCCAAGATTATAGCTACTAGAGTTGTCATTTTTAGCTCCAATTTTCAATGATGCATATAAACCTAGGAAAGCCTCAGACATAGTTTTTGTATCTGCTCCTTTTAAAACAAAATGATTAAAACCATCATCATGGTCAGGCAATATTTCGCCAACACTAGAAAATGAAGATTCTGCAGATGTTTCTGATAATTTTACACGGTTACTAGCGGCATTGCTTGACCATGAATAATATTTAAATGCAAAGAAGTAATGATCCATTGGCATGCTATTACCATTGGCATTAGCAAAGGTCTTACCTCCTGTCACCTGTTGTACAGAATTATTATTGAATAATTGAGTATCTGAAGCACCACTTTTAGATGTTTCTGCCAGATAATTAAAAAGATTATTGTACTCGCTTTCAGTAATCCAAACCCATTCACCTGGTGAAGCATCTTCATACGCAGTTCTTGTATTTCCATTTAAAAACGCCCAAATATCGTCGACATCTTGAATAGCAATTTTATATTCTAAAACTTCTGTTTCTGAACCATTACTAACGTCAATAGTCACAAATAAGTTTTCGTTGGTTTCATAGTCGAAAGCTAACCAATCACCTACTCGTAATTCATTTCCATTTAAAATAGCAGCTTGAGAGGATGTTTCAAATGCTATTGAATAATTAAGATTTCCTTCTAAATTAGAATTTATTGTTGTGATTAAATCACCACTTGAAGGATATTCATCAATGTTTATTGTAATTACATTGTCTGAAGGTTCGTTTGAATTGCCATCATCTTCCGAACTACACGATACTAAAAGTGCAATAGAGAAATAAAAGCATAATTGATAAATAAATTGTGTTTTCATTATTATAAAGATTTTGTGGTTTTAATTTTTGTAGCGACTCACAACTGGAAAAGTCTGCAGCCATTCCAGCGCAAGACACCACAAAATATTTATGTCATCATTTAGTAATGACGAATCAAATTTAGAGTTGACTTTCTATAAAAACTATTATTTGGTATGGACAAAGTATGGACAAGACACATTTAAATGTATATATTCATACTAAAATCTAATGTAGTATTTTGAGATTAACTTGTTGAGAAATAAATGTTTATAAATATAAAACATGATAGTTGACATGGACAAACTCTAGACTCTGTAATTTGGCGTCAGGACTAATCAAGTTATTTATGTCTATAATTAATTATCTTAGTATCTCCAAAATACATATTATGAAACATCATTTGATTGTTATTTTTTTAATTGCATTTACAAGCAATTTATTACATGCTCAGGATCCTATTTATATATTGCCAAATGAACAACGAGGGTTAATTGACAATGGATATAAATGTTTAAAAGAGAAACAAAAAGATTGCAACTAATATTTTGAAAAAGCTTTAAATGTTTCTAAGGAAATTAAAAACGATACAATTCTAGCGCAAACTTATTTTGAAATTTGTAATGCTTTAGATTTTGCAGGCAGCAGTGAAGATCATATCATTTATGCTAAACGCGGACTTAAGTTAGATGGTAAAAATCATCCGTTAGTAACAAATAGATTACTCAGAGAACTAGGTTATGCATTTTCAAGGTCTGGTAAAGTTGATAGTCTGATTCCTATTTACGAATCAGCAATTTATTGGGCTGAGTATGCAAATGATAGTAGTGAAATTGCTATTAGTAGAATTCGGCTAGCAAGCTCATACAAAAGACTTGGTAACATTAAAAAATCTATTGAACTCTTATTAGACACAAGAGTTTATGTGAAGGCAAGCAAAGATATTCATCGAGAAAGTGGTTTGCTTTTTACTCTGGCAAATGCCTACAGTGCTAATTATGATGATGAATTGGCTATTACCAATTATGAACAAGCTGCAAAAGGGTTTTTAGAAGCTGATGATGATAGAATGTATGCAGCTTCTTTAGTTAATTTATCGATAGTTGCTAATGATATTGGAAAACATAAACTTGCTCTTGATAAACTTCCAAAGGCTATAAAAGTTTTCGAAGAAAAAGACCCTAATAGTATATTATATGCTAAAACACAATTAGGTCATGCACATTATCTCGATAAAAATATAGATAAAGCTATACGTATTTTTAAAGACTGTATCGAAGAATCTGTAAGAGTTGACAATAAAATTTTAGAAAATTTAAATAGAAAACATCTTGCGCAAGCTTATTTGGATACAAGTAAACCTGAATTGGCTTTGAATGAAACCAATAAAGTCTATAAAAATGAAAAATTAAGAGGCATATCTGATGCGTATTTGAGTGCTTTAAAGTTGCATGCTGAAGCCTTGACACTAAATGAAAAGAATACAGAGGCTGTTGCTGTTTATAAAGATTACATAACGACTAAAGATTCCATCTTTACTAAGGATAAAGAAAAAGAAATTGCTAATATGCGAGAACTTTATGAAGCCGAGAAAAGAGAAGCACAAATTGAATTACTGGAAAAAGATGTGTCCTTGAGTCGCACACAAAAAACTCTGTATGGAATTGGGATGTTTTCGTTTATAGCAGTTGCAGGACTACTCTACTTCGGATTTACACAGCGCATGAAGAAGAACAAAATTGAACGCGAAAAACAAGAAGCAATCTTCATACAGGAAATAGAATTTAAAAAGAAAGAATTAGCCTCTCAAACTTTGCACTTGGTACAGAAAAGCACCTTTATCCAAGAATTAAAAGAGAATTTAGAAAAAATTAAAAAATCGCCAGAGTTATTCAAAGTAGAATTCAGACGCCTAGTTATGCTCTTAAAAAAAGAAAGTGCTGAAGATAAAGATTGGGAAGTCTTTAAATCCTACTTTTCAGAAGTACACAATAACTTTGATCATAAAATTAAAGCCATTGCAGAAGACATTACAGAAAAGGAAATACGATTGGCTTCCTTTTTAAGGATGAATTTATCTACTAAAGAAATAGCTTCCATGTTAAATGTACTGCCAGATAGTGTTTTAAAATCAAAATATAGACTCAAGAAAAAAATGCAACTTGATAAGGATGATGATTTAACTCAATTTTTAAATGGGTTATAAAATCTAACACGTATTTTTGCAGAGTGATAGACCATTTACCAAAACATAAACAATTGATTCTTTTTGATGGTGTTTGCAATTTATGCAACTCTTCTGTATTGTATGTGATTAAACATGACCAAGATGAGCGTTTTATGTTTGCACCTCTACAAAGTGCGGCTGGAAAACAAATCATTGAAAAATTTAATATAGATACATCTAAAACAGATTCTATTCTTCTCTATTCTTCAGAAAAAGGTTTATCCATTAAGTCAAGTGCTGCATTGCATATTGCTAAACATTTAGGCTTTCCAAGAAACTTAATGACCGTGTTTTTTATTATCCCGACATTTATAAGAAATTGGGTATATGATTTTGTGGCGAGAAATAGATATAAATGGTATGGCAAGAAAGATGCTTGTATGATACCGACACCAGAGTTAACCTCAAAGTTTTTAAAATAAAAAAGTCCTTTTCTTCAAAAGGACTTTAATAACTAACAACTAATTAAAACTAATTTACTCTAAAAATTATCATTAACATTTGAGGGATTATCTAATATATGTAATGATTAATAGCACATTTATTTTGATACTGTAAACATACGCAACATCCTTAAAATCAAGCTATTTTATCGATATAAAGCGGTAAATAATTGATAAAAAAATTGGAACTGCAAAAATCATCTATAAGATGCACTATTCATACTAAGTCTTCGTTTTTAAAGTATAAAATGACTTTGCTAATCAAAAAAAGGAGTTTACTCAGTCATAAATAGGCTTAACTCACTTTGAATTTGTATTCGTAAAAATAGAACATACATTGAGGTAATAATAGCTTAAAGCCTTAAAGCAAAACAGTCAGTTTGAGCCCAACTTCTGTTAGTTGGGAACGACTCAAGTTCTTATCTTGTGTAAGTCTAACGCATGATGAGTTTCAGAGTAACTTCTGAAAAAGACACTTTTGCCTTTAAGGCTTTTTTACTTTAAACTTTTTAAAATGAAATCTAAATTGGTGTTAGAATTATCATTATTAACATAGGAATCTGTGTAGAATTTTGATGGAATTGCTAAACCTAAATCTTGAAGCTTTTTTATAGTACCTAAATATTCTAGGCTTACTTTTCCTGTTAATAAAGGATTTAAGTCGCCTCCAGATTTAGCAAAATTATAAACTTGATTGATTCCTCTTAAATATAAATGATCTTTTGTGAATCCACCACCTCTATGTACTCTTAAGGTAATAGTAAAAGCTTCATTTCTACCCAATTTATATTGGTTGTGTAATAAATCAAATGTGTCTGCAAAACTATAACCCTTATTTAAAGTGTCAACTGCAATCACACGATAGGCCAATTCTTTTAAGCGTTTCATAGTTAAACAACCTGACATGTATTCTGAATATACAGCTAAGCCTTCTTGAGTTTCTACATTATTTGGTAATCCGTTTGAAAATACCTTGAGCGGTTGAGATAAGCCATTAAAGGTAGTCACCATATGAACTCCAATTTCATGATTGGTTAATACTTTTAACTGATTTAAACTAAACTTATGATTCTTATGTAAGACTAAGGTTTGGGTGTTATTCAATACCATTGCTGCTGCGGAAAGATTTGTAGACAACTTAATGTTGTACTCAAAATCATAACGTGTTGAATAGTCCTTAAAATAATCTACAGCATCATCTGAAGAATACATTGGTAAGAATTCTTCGTCAAAATCACTGTCATCAAAGCGAAGAATAAATTTTGCATTATCAATGTCAATTTCTGTAGGCGTACCAAAACTTTTTAAACTATTAAAGTAGAATTTTCGTCCTTGATTTATGGTTTGAATACATTCAATAAGTCCTGAATATTCATAAATAACATCTTCATATAACTGTCTAATGTCATCATCTTCAATACGCTCTAAGCGTTGAGAGAAAAATAAACGATGCAGTTTATAACCATTGAATTTAATTTTCGGATAATTAAAGACTGGATCATAGGTAAACTTTGAAGAAAAGAACTGTTTCTTTTCTCGTATAATATTTAATGGATTGATATAATTGAGAACTTCAATTTTTTTGACCAATCTATCGATATTTCCATCAATATCAAATAAGTCTTGATATTCAGATGTACTTGGAATTTGAGACATTATAATTTATGTTTTTTGTAGAAATTGGCTGCATGTTCTGGTAATTGTACACGAAGTTGCTTTTCGACAGCTGCAACAACTTCAGGAAATAAAATGTAATCGTACTCATCACAATACACCTTTGCAATTTCAGTTGCCAAAACTAAAGTATTTTTGAAGTTATTGGTAATAAATTTTAAGAAATATCCATTACCTTGAAAGGTGTCATTTATCTTTGAAGTTGACTTAATGTCAAGAGGAAATTTCATTTCAGATAAGCGCTGTCTCCATGCTTCTATATCTGCGCCAAATCTATCATTATCTACATTTGATGTTCCTAAATTCCATGTTGGTACTTCCCTATCCCAACGTTTCCAATTATAGCTATGCATATCATAAACGATGCAAACCCCAAATTTTTCTTCAAGTTTCGAAATAAGCGCATTTACTACTTTATAAAAATTAGCATGCTTGTTTTTACTTTTTTGTTTTTGATCTGCTGGTAAAGGCTGTTTCCATAATTGTTTTCCCCAAGCAGTTTCAAACACGGCTTCTTCTGGAGTTCTATTTAAATCATATTCAAATCGTGAATCACAACCAGCTATCACAATGGGATGTGAATTAATCATGTTTTTAGTTTCAGGATCTTCCTCATACCATCGTTCGTATGCTGTATGCAAACAATTCTCCCAAAGTTCTTTCCTGAATTGATGTCCATCATGCACTGCTCCACAAGCATAATGCACATACTTTTCAATTTTTAAGGTGAAAGAGTAATCTTCAGAAACCGCATGAAATAGTTCTTCAGCGTTTATTTTATCAATAATTTGATCAACTGATAATCTTTCCATAGGACTAACTCAATATTTTTTTTAAGCTATTATAAATGGCATGTTCCATTTGATCCATATGACCATCTGCAAATGCCATGAGTTTAATATCGGCAAAAAGCGCATCAGGATTATTACTGTAAGTTGGTTCGGTATTTACAGCGTCAACAATTTTAGTGATGCTTTGATAATCATTATCAGCATCAAATTCTACCTTAATATGCTTATAGGTTTCGGCATCAACACGAGACAAAATATACTCATGTTCTTTTTTTGTTTCTTGTAAATCAGAATGAGCAACATATAATAAAATATAAGCTACTAATTCTTGTTTTGTCCAGTTAGTGTTTGCCATAATTACGTTGTTAAAGATCCATATTCTGTCCATGAACCATCATAAACAGTAATTTGTTTGTAGTCTAAAATTTCGGCCGCTAAAGCTAAAATACAAGCAGTAATTCCAGAGCCACAGGAAAAAGTTAGTGATTTCTCTCCGATTATAAAAGTATCAAAAACTGTTTGTAATTCCTGTTTTGGTTTTAAACAATTTCCGGTTAACAACTTGGTGTAAGGAAGGTTTGCAGAATTTGGAATTGTTCCGCTTCTAAGACCTTTCCTAGGTTCAGGAACACGACTTGTAAAACGATCTTCGGAACGTGCATCTATAATTTTTATAGTTTCATTTTTAGATGATTTTAAAATATCATCAAAAAAACACATTTTGGAGGCGTCATAAACCGCTGTAAAATTTCCAGTTTTAAAATTGAAAGGACATAATGATGTTGATGTTATAAAGCCTAATTTTTTCCATTCAGGTAATCCTCCATCTAATACTGCTATGTTTTTAAATCCGAAGGTTTTAAATAACCACCAAACTCTTGGGCTCCAATACACTCCTTTATCATCGTATATTACAAGAATTGAATCATTATTAATACCGAGTAATCGAGCTTCATCCTGAAACTGTTGTAGTGAAGGAATCGTATTAGGGAACTCAGCAGTTCTTTCACTAAATTTTTCTTTTAAATCGAAAAATCTTGAATTTGGAATATAGTCTTTAAAAGAAGAGCTATCTGTTTTTACACTGGCATCTAAAATAATTAATTGATCTAAATGTCGATTGTCATTTAACCATTTGCAACTAACAATGGTTGACTCGAATTGACCATCATTAGGCATCTTCAACAGTTTTACGTAATCGTACTCTTCTATCAAAGGCTTGGAGCTTATCTATAACTTTACTCTCAACAAAATCGATGACACGTTCTTCTACTTTAGTTTTTGATTTATAAACTTTATTGATATATGTGATTCCTCCTGGTGACATCACATTGACTTCAACTAATTTGCCACCAATTACATCGATGCCAACAAAATAGAGTCCGTCTTTAACCAATTTCGGACCAATTTGCTTACAAAGGGCTTTTTCTGCTTTTGAAAGTGAATGTTTTTGAACTGAACCACCTGCGGAAACATTTGATCGATGATCATCAGATCCTGGAACACGTTTCATCGCACCAACGGGTTCGCCATTTAACAACAATATTCTAACATCACCTTGATCTGCTCCTTCAATATAATCTTGAAGTATGACATAATTAGAGTCATTTTCACCACTAGTTATATAAAAATCTAATAACGAATTGATATTACTCATTGCCGATTTTTCTATTAAAATAACGCCAGAACCACCAAATCCATTGAGTGGTTTTAAAATCATTTTGTCAGCTTTTGATTCTTTAATTTGTTTTACTAGATATTCTTTGTTTTTAGACACATGTGTATTTGGAATTATATTGCTATGTGCATCTCCAAATGCAGCTGTGTACAGCTTATTGTTAGCTTCACGCATTCCTTGGAGCGAATTGACAATAAATACATCATCTTTTACCGAATCTAAAAAATTTAGCATGATTGGATCTAACGGTGGATTTGCTCTAAAGAAAATAGCATCAAAACCAGCAAGAGGCAACATTTCTTCTCTAAGTACAGATTTATTATAAAATGCTTTAAGCGTAGAAGGTACTTTGTCCATACGACTAATTACAGTACAAAACGCATTAGTCACACTGTCTCTAATAGTTAGGTTTGCTGGTGTACACATGGCAACACCATGATGACGTTTTACACATTCTTTAATTAATGCTAAACTTGTATCGTTTTCAGGATCTATGTCTTTCCAAGGATACATTATAAAACATATATTCATAGTCAATAATTTTGGTTGATTAATCGCATTTAAATTTAGAAATTTTATTTTACTTCTTCATAGTTGTCGTCCCAATTCTTCACTTTTGGTTCACCAAGTTTGCCTACAGATTTAGCTACTATCATAGACACAGTTGCATCTCCTGTAACGTTTACGACTGTACGACACATATCTAAAGGTCTATCGACTGCAAATATTAATGCTAATCCTATTGGTAATAGTTCTGGTGGAAGACCAACAGATTCTAGTACAATCACAAGCATCACCATTCCTGCTCCAGGTACGGCTGCACTTCCTATAGAAGCTAACAAAGCTGTTAACACGATAGTAATTTGATCTGCGAAAGTTAAATCTAATCCGAGTGCTTGAAATATAAATACTGCAGCAACAGCTTGGTATAAACTTGTTCCATCCATGTTGATTGTTGCTCCAACTGGTAATACAAAACTAGATACTTCTTTGTCTACACCAATGTGTTCTTCAACGCGTTCCATAGTAACAGGAAGGGTTGCTGCACTAGAACTTGTTGAAAATGCTAGAAGCTGAGCAGGACTTATTTCTTTTAAAAACCAAAATGGATTTTTCTTTGTAATGGTAGCAACAAGAATGCAATAGAATACAATCATTAAAACTAAACCTAAAACTACTACACCAGCATATTTCAATAAAGCATAAAGGATATCTGGGTCGTCTGAAGAAACGACGACATTTGCCAATAATGCGAATACAGCGATTGGAGCACTCAACATAATTAAGTCCACCATTTTTAGAACAATATCATTTAACGAATCAAATAATTTCTTCATTGGTTCAGCTTGTTTTTCTCCTATCAGAAGCATCGAAATACCTAAAAATATGGAGAAGAATATCACCTGAAGCATTAGCTTATTATTACTTAAAGCATTAAAGGCATTATCTGGAACCATATCTTCTAAAAACTGTAATGGTCCTGTATTCATTTGCTTTGAGGCCTCTTCTATTTTTGCTTTAACACTACTATTTTCTGAATACGTTTCAGTAAGTTTGGCAATAGTTTCTTCAGACACACCATCTCCAGGTTGCATAATGTTTACAAGCATTAATCCAATTGAAATGGCAATTACAGTTGTAATTATATATATTCCTATGGTTTTTAATCCTATGTTTTTAAACTTAGAAATATCTTTTAAATCTGAAATCCCTTTAATTAATGAGGCTAATATTAAAGGAATAGCAATCAACTTTAGTAATTTAACAAAAATGGAACCTATAGGTTTAATCCAATCTTCAGTAAACTCTCTTCCTCCAACCTTAAGCATAACAAAGCCAAATACTAAACCTAATAGCATTCCGATTAAAATTTTCCAATGTAGTGCTAGTTTTTTCATATATCGTATTGAAGTTTAAATTAAAAATGTTTTTGTACTTGTTTTAATACCTAATGATTACAGCAACTAAAATAGCTAGACCAAAATAAAATAAAAATCCATATCATCTAGTTTTCTTGGCTTGTTTAAGCTTTTATAAAAACCGTGCGATTGAATCATTCTTCTCTTCTTCAGCCAAATTCAAGATAATTATTGATACATTTTATTTAGCAAGTAAAAATCTGCTAATACCAAAGCTGCCATAGCTTCAACAATAGGAATTGCTCTTGGAACAACGCAAGGATCATGACGTCCTTTACCTTGCATTTCGACAATATTTCCTGAGCTATCTATGGTGTCTTGTTTCTGAATAATTGTTGCAACAGGTTTAAATGCAACTCTAAAATATATATCCATTCCGTTGCTTATTCCGCCTTGAATTCCACCAGATAAATTAGTTTTTGTCGAACCATCTTTGTTGAATAAATCATTGTGTTCACTTCCTTTCATTCGAGCACCACAAAATCCACTTCCAAACTCAAAACCTTTTACGGCATTAATGCTTAGCATTGCTTTACCAAGGTCGGCATGAAGTTTGTCAAATACAGGTTCTCCAAGTCCAATAGGTACATTCTGAAGCACACAGGTAATGGTGCCTCCAATGGTATCCCCTTCCTTTTTAATGGCTTTTATTCTATTTATCATGCGTTCTGCTGTATCCTGATCTGGACAACGCACATCATTACTTTCAGTTTTAGAAAAATCTAAATCCTGATATGGCTTCTCCAGAAAAATAGCACCTACTGAAGACGTATATGCATTTATCTTAACAGTGTTAATCACTTGTTTGGCAATTGAACCAGCAACAACTCGACAAGCTGTTTCGCGAGCAGAACTTCGTCCTCCACCTCTATAATCTCTGATGCCATACTTTTTTTCGTAGGTATAATCCGCATGACTGGGTCGATATACATCTTTGATATGCGAATAATCTTTAGATTTCTGATTCGTGTTTTTAATGACGAATCCAATTGGAGTTCCAGTAGTTTGACCTTCAAATAGTCCCGAAAGGAATTCAACGGTATCAGGCTCTTTACGCTGTGTAACTATTGCAGATTGACCAGGTTTTCTACGATTTAAGTCGTCTTGAATAGCTTCAAAATCAAGTTTTAAACCAGCAGGACAACCATCAATGATTCCTCCAATAGCAACGCCATGCGACTCTCCAAATGTGGTGAGTTTGAAAATTTTTCCGAAGGTATTTCCTGCCATAAAGTAGTTTTTGTGCTAAGTTAATTGATACATTGGTAATAATGAAACAAGTTAATACTATTCTTTTTTAATTAATGCATTCCTCAAAATGGTTACTGGATGTATCGCTTCACGTTGTGTACCGTCTTTTATTTGATGTCTGCAACTAGTTCCATTTGCCGAAATTATCACCTCGTCTGTAGCATTTCTAACCGCTGGAAACAAAGTTTGTTCACCAATTTGCATACTGATATCGTAATGTTTTTTTTCGTATCCAAAACTTCCTGCCATTCCACAGCAACCACTAGGAATTATAGTAACCTTATAATTTTTAGGTAAATTTAATACAGCAAAACTAGACGATTGGTTTGCTAAAGCTTTTTGATGACAATGGCCATGAAACTTAATGGTTTTAAGCTCTGAAGTAAATTGTTCAGATGTAATGTTTCCTAATTCTATTTCTTGCTGAAGGAATTCTTCGATTAAGAAGGCGTGTTTTGCAATAGTCTCTGCTGAAGCTTTGTCATCTGCTAGTTTGATGTATTCATCTTTGAACGTTAGAATTGCTGAAGGTTCTATTCCTAGCAAATAAAAATCATCATCTACAAGAGTCTTAAAATAGTTGATATTCTTATTTGCAATCCTTTTAGCTTCGTCAAGAAAACCCTTTGACAAATATGATCTACCACTTTCTAAGTGGTTAATATATATTACTTTGTAATTTAATGATTCAAGTAAAACTTGAACATCATTAGCTATTTCAGATTCAAGATAATTTGTAAACTCATCAACATATATATGCACAGTTTTTATGGGCTTTTGAGTATAATTCTCATCACCAATCCAATCCGAAAAATTTGCCAAACTTGAATATGACTTCGATACAACAGGTAAGCTTCTCTTGGGATGTATCCCTAAAATGTTTTTAATAATTGATGACGTAAACTTTCCTTGAAAAAGAGCATTAAAAAACTTAGGACTCTTTGAAGCCATCTTATTATATCGCGTAGAATTGGCGAAAAACCGATCTTTAAATTTAAAGCCATTTGCCTTTTGATATTGATACTGTAATTCTGCTTTTAAACTAGCCACATCAACACTACTCGGACATTCACTAGCACATGCCTTACAGCTTAAACATAAATCGAATACCTCTTTTAGTTCTTTATGATTGAATTTGTTTGGTTTGTCTGATTGCGTTAAGAATTCACGTAAAGCATTTGCTCTTGCTCTGGTCGTATCCTTTTCATTTCGTGTTGCTCTATAACTCGGACACATAGTGCCACCAAACTCAGGCAGTTTTCTGCAATCTCCAGAACCATTGCATTTTTCAGCTTCACGTAAAATACCTTGAGAGCTACTGAAATCTAATATTGTTTCAATCTCTGGTTCTTGTCTATCTGCTTCATAACGAAGTGATTCATCCATTGGAAAAGCATTAATGATTTTTCCAGGATTAAAAATATTATTAGGATCAAATACTGATTTAATTCGTTTGAGGATTTCGTAATTATTTGTTCCAATCATTAATGGAATAAATTCTGCTCTAACAATACCATCACCATGTTCACCACTCATTGAGCCTTTATACTTCTTGACTAAATGTGCAACATCAGTTGTTATTTCTCTGAATAATTTAACATCTGCCCTTTTTTTTAAGTTTAAAATCGGACGCAAATGCAACTCACCAGCTCCAGCATGTGCATAATACACGGCTTTTTGTCCGTGTTTTTTCATTAAGCTAGTAAACGCTTCAATATAATTTGATAAATCAGAAATAGAAACAGCAGTGTCTTCAATGCATGCAGCAGTTTTCTTGTCGCCAATCATATTGCCCAGTAATCCTAATCCCGCTTTTCTGAGCTCATTTGCTTTGCTTATATCATTTCCTACAAGCATAGGATTAGCATAGCTTAATTTTGATAACGCCAAAGTTTTTACAACGTCTTGAGCTTTTTCTTCAACTTCTTGAATCGTGTTTGCTTTAACTTCACACATTAAAATGGCTTGAGGATCATCAATTATAAAGGTTCTGTTTTCTTGTTGTATTTTGTTATGTTTCGTTAAATCTAGAATTGTTTTATCCATCATTTCACAGGTGAATAAATTGTGATTCATAACAGGTTCAACAGCATTTAAGCAATTTTGAATGCTTTTAAAATGCGCAGCAATCATTATAGATTCTGAAGGTGGTATTTTATCTAATTGAAGTGTAATTTGTGTAGTAAATGCCAATGTGCCTTCACTACCGGAAAGCAGTTTGCACATGTTGAATTTATTAGTAGATTCTGAAAACACATTTGCTTTAATTAATTCATCAATAGCATAACCAGTATTTCTTCGATGAATTTCTGGTTTTGGAAAGTTGTCTCTAATCTGTTGTTGTACGACTTTTGAAGATAACTCATCAAAAATTTGTTTATAGATGGCGCCTTCAATTGTATTAAGTTGTGTTTTCTCATGAAACGCTTCAGTAGATATTTCAGAAAAAACAGCTTCAGAACCATCACTTAAAATAGTGTGTAATTCTAAAACTTTATCTCTGGTCACACCATATTGAATAGATGTGGTTCCTGAAGAATTATTTCCAACCATACCTCCTATCATGCAGCGATTTGATGTAGACGTATTCGGACCAAAAAATAAGCCAAATGGCTTTAAATAATTATTAAGTTCATCTCTAACAACGCCTGGTTGTACAGTTACTGTTTGTGTTTTTTCATTGATGTCTAATATCTTGGTAAAGTATTTCGATATATCTACAACAATTCCTTTTCCAACACATTGTCCAGCTAGTGATGTTCCTGCGGCCCTCGGAATTAACGACGTTTTATGAGTATTCGCAAATTGAATGAGAGTCTTTATGTCAGTTTTAGTTTTAGGAATTGCTACTGCTGTTGGTAACATTCTATAAACTGAAGCGTCTGTTGCATAGAGGGTTTTCATTAATTCATCAAAATACAACTCACCAGCCAATTGAGATGACAAGATTTGTAATTGAGAATTAGTAACCATAATTATGTATAAGTATGTTTATAAAACTATAAAGAAAATTAATAAAAAATAGTTTTTGGCGTTATTTTTGTAAAAGTAAACGAAATATAAATTATTAGACTTTTTTAAGTCTACATCAATCTTAATTAATAAAAACAAAAATTAAATCTTATGAAAAAATTATTTTTAGTAGCAATTGCATTTATTGGTTTTACAACAGTTAACGCTCAAGAGATTGCAGAAAACGCACTTGGACTTCGTTTAGGTGACAGTGATGGTTTTGGTGCAGAAATATCTTACCAAAGAGGATTGAGTGACAATAATCGTTTAGAATTTGATCTTGGTTGGAGATCAGGAAGCGGTTATGATGGATTTAAACTTTCTGGTTTATACCAGTGGGTTTGGAACATTGATGGAGGATTTAACTGGTACGCTGGTGCTGGTGGAGGAATTGGATCTTATAGCTTTGACAATGTAGTTCCAGGTTTTGATAGTAGCGAAACCTTCGTTTTTGTTGCTGGTGATATAGGTATTGAATATAATTTTGATATCCCATTATTACTGTCTTTAGATTTTAGACCAGAATTAGGATTTGGGGATTTTAGAGATGATATTGATTTTGATATTGCTTTAGGTATTAGGTATCAATTCTAAACCAATTTAAAATACTAGTTAAAAACCACCTTAATTAAAGGTGGTTTTTTTATTTATATATAACGTTCTTTTATGACTTTACAATGATGGTTTTCATGTCCAATTAATATAAAACCTAATGCCCTTACTGAGATGTCAGATTGACTTGCATTCCCAAATTGGAGTAACATATCGTCGGAAAAACTTTCAAAAAGGGAAACTGTAGCTAATCGTAATGCTTTGTATTCTTTTAGTAAACTTTCCTTTGTGCGTATATTAGCCTCACAAGCGTTTGCGTATTTATCTTGATCATAACCTGGTAATGGCGTTTTGTCTTTTCTAGCAAAACACAAAGCTCTATAAGTAAAAATACGTTCTGTATCCATAATATGCTGAACAAGCTCTTTGATCGTCCATTTGTCATCAGCATACGCATAACTAAATTGTTCTTCAGTTAGAGATTCTAAAAATGAAATAATAGTTTCTCCATTTTGTTTTAAGCCTTCCATCAAACCTAATTCACCTGCTTGATCAATATAAGTTTGATAGTAAGGAATACATTCCTTGGAACTGAGTTGATGTCTTGTCATTTTTAAATATTTAGTGTATAAAATAACGAAAAACCCCTCTATCTTTCAAAGATAAAGGGATTAATCCTAGTTAAGATAATTATTAGGTTAAGCTTTACAATTCGTTGAAAATAGTATGCATTAAACGTTTTTTGTCGTTTATACTTTCTTCAAGAGAAATCATAGTTTCAGTTCTGTAAATGCCTTCGATATCATCTAACATAAAGATAATATCTTTTGCATGTGATGTATCCTTTGCTCTTACTTTACAAAATATATTAAATTTTCCAGTCGTAATATGAGCGACAGTTACATATGGTATTTCGCTAATACGCTCTAAAACAAATTTGGTTTGAGACGTATTATTTAAAAACACACCAACGTATGCAATAAATGAATACCCAAGTTTTTTATAATCTAAGGTTAATGATGATCCTTGAATAATTCCTGCTTCTTCCATTTTCTTCACTCTTACATGAACAGTTCCTGCAGAAATCACTAATTTTTTTGCAATATCAGTGAAAGGAATTCTCGTATTATCGATTAACATATCTAAAATTTGATGATCAATTTCATCTAATTTGTACTTTGCCATTATTCAGTTTCTTTAAATTTTATACAAAAATAACGCAAAAAGACTGAAGATAATGTACTAAATGCTAGATATTTTTCATTTTCAATGAATATTTCTCATTATTTATCCATACGAAATCGTTTTCGCTTCCTTCAGCAATTGGTTCGTTGTTAGCTGCAAATACCTCTTGTCCTCTAGCATCAATCTCTTTATGTGCAAAAAAAGAGCTTAAGTCTGAGATTTTTTCAATTTTAGGCGCAAAATGAATAGAATTTTCTATCAATTCTTCATGAAACTGTATGCCAATATCTTTATTGGATGTATTTCTAATTATAATGTCATAAAATAACTTCTGGTTTTCTGGAATTTTAAAATAAGTTTTATGGTTATTTCCAGAAATAGTATGGTCTGAAATGTAGTGTAAAGCAATGAACAAGGATTGGAAAATATACTCACGTGTAATGTCTCTATGATAATCGTTAGGAAAATGTCCCGCTTCGAATAACATGGTAGGAATGTTATGATTTTGAAATGTATCACCAACACAATTAATATTAAAAGCATCGTCATAAATACCGATCTGATTAGGAATTTGCTGTTGTAAATAAGAATTCATTTCTGAAATGATCTCCATAGCAATTTTTCTTGTTGATGTAATTGTGCAATTTTCATCTTGAGCTGGAGCAAGAAATGACACGGTTGCAGGATTATTTGAGTTTCCTGCACTAAATAGTGTGCGCTGACCATGAAGATTAAAACAATAATTTGGCTTAAATGAATCAAAAACCTTCTTTAAGACTTTGCTTTCTGGTTGTGAAAGGTCTTGCGCATCTCTGTTTAGATCAATCTCATTGGCATTTAGCCGAGTATAGGCTTTTGCACCATCTGGATTTAAAATGGGTATAATTCTAATGGTACAAGACGCTAAAATAGATTTTGAAATCGATTCTGAAGCCAATAAAACATTAAGCATGTCAAAAATGGCCTTAGTTGTTGTGCTTTCGTTTCCATGCATTTGTGACCACATGAGAATTTTTTTAGAACCTTTTCCAATTGTTATGCTATAGATGTTTTCATTATTAACTGAATGTCCGATTAAAGCTACTAACGGATTTATTCTAGAGTTTTCTAATAAATTTAAAATTGTTTCAGTATGAATATAGCGTCCAGAAAGCGATAATTCTTTATGGGTTTTGTAAAGGGATTTTAAAAGTTCTGTCTGCATAAAATCGTATTGATTGTAACAAAGGTAATCAAATGACTTTTTACAATTGTAAACACTGTTTTGAGCCAAATCAGATTACATTAGTAAACAAGTACCTTTAGTTTTGATTCTGTTTTGTTTAAAAGGAATAAAGATTTATTCCTTAATATAGATATTGCATTTAAATAATTATAAATCAATATTTTATTAATACTAACTTAATGCAATAGATTAGATGAAATTTGAAGAAAGTATGGCGAATATTGTTATTTCATAAAATAAGTTTACATTTGTAACGTTCATAAATCAATTGCTATTGTTTACAATGATAAACACTGAAGATTTTACAAATAGACTGCAAAAAGTGATGGATTACTACGGTGAATCTGCATCATCTTTTGCTGAAAAAATTGGAGTGCAACGCTCTAGCATTTCACATATTCTTTCTGGTCGAAATAAACCTAGTCTAGATTTTGTTCTAAAGGTACTTTCCTCCTTTCCTGAAGTTGAATTGTATTGGTTAATGAATGGTAAAGGTAAATTTCCGATTGAAGTAAAACATGGGACTCATTCTCCAGAAAAAGAATCGGATGTATTTCCGAAGACAAGTATTCCTCAAATTGAAAACTCTAATGATAAATCTATAGATCGTATTGTTATATTTTATAAGGATGGTAGTTTTCAAAATTTCGAAAATTCGTAACGTTTCGTTTTATTTTTTCAAATACGCTATTATAGGTGCTTTTGATCCAAAATTAATGTGCTCATGAATCCTTCAATATATCTCATTAATTAATTGTCATTTTGTAATTTTGTAAAAAATACAATTCATGAGGATTACCCTAATATTAGCCTGTTGTTTACTTTGTACTAGCTGCTATAACATTGAACGGAATTGTTCTGAATTTAAAACCGGAACGTTTGAGTTCACTTATGTAGTTGATGGTATTGAAAAGACTAGTAAATTTGTTAGGACAGAAACCATGAATATTGATTATTTTGATAATAAAATAGATTCAGCAAGTGTGCGATGGATTAACGATTGTGAGTTTATACAAAAATCGTTGCATCCTAAATCTATGGCCGAAGAGAAAGCTATTCATTTTAAAATTTTGAGCACTGCAAAAGACACCTATACTTTTGAATATCAATTAGCGGTAAAAGAGCCTTATAATAAGCCACGAATTGAAAAAGGTACAGCAAAAAAAATAGACTAATTATGTTAGATTTTTTATTGACCAGTGATGCGATTATGGCATTGTTAACCTTAACGTTTTTAGAGATTATTCTAGGAATAGATAATATTGTATTTATTTCCATAGCCGCAAACAAATTGCCTGAAAACCAGCGCTCTAAAGCAACAAATATTGGTTTAATATTGGCAATGGTCCAACGTATTATATTGCTATTTTTTGTATCCTTTTTAGTCGGACTTTCAAAACCGTTTTATTCTTTAGAAACTTCTTGGTTTGAGGTTCATATAAGTTGGCAAGCGATTATACTATTAGCTGGTGGGTTGTTTTTAATTTATAAAAGCACTTCTGAAATAAGAGAGAAGGTAACAGATCCAGAACATGATGAAGACAATATAAAAGGCAAAAAAATTAAATCCTTGTCGCAAGCCTTGACTCAAATTTTGATTATTGATTTTATTTTTTCAATTGATTCCATTTTAACCGCAGTTGGAATGACTAATAATTTGCATCCAAATCATAATTACACTTTAGTATTGATGATTATTGCTGTTATGATTTCAATTGTTATAATGATTGTTTTTGCTAATCCAATACGCAAGTTTATTGAGATAAATCCGAGTATTCAAATGTTAGGATTGGCGTTCTTAATCTTAATTGGGTTCATGCTTATTACTGAAGCCGCACATTTATCGCATACCGAATTCTTTGGAAACACGGTTGGCGCCATTCCAAAAGGTTACCTGTATTTTGCAATAGCATTCTCTTTATTTGTAGAGTTCTTGAATTATAAGTCGGCTAATCGAAAGAAGAAGAAAACATCATGAACATTTTATTTGTTTGTTCTGCCAATAAGCAAAGGTCAAAAACTGCTGAAGATTATTTTTCTTCCAAAAATCTTAACCACAATTTTCACTCTGTAGGTACTAACCAGAAAATTTGTAATAAAGAAGGCACAAATTTTATTACAGAAAATGATTTAGTTTGGGCTGATTTGGTTTATACTATGGAAGAAAAGCACAGAAAAATCATAAACAAGCACAGCAATAGGATATTTAATAGTAAGATTAAAGTTCTTCATATTCCTGATATCTATAAGTACTATCAAAAAGAGCTACTTGAACTGTTAGATTGTAAAGTGTCTATTTAAAGTATTAAAACAACTTCCCTTGACCTTTCTCATCCACATCTAAGTCATCATCTTTAACTTGAGGAGTGTCTTCTGGTTCTTTAGTTGCATCTGAAGTCGGTTCAATTATTTCATCAACAACCTCAATATCTACGGCATGTACTTCTTCTGGCGCTTCGTATGGTAAAGGTTCTAAGATGTTTACTTGATTCACTTTGTCTTTAGTCAATTGATTACCAAGCGCAGATATTCCTTTTATAGCTATGAATTCTTCAAGATTGACAATTTCATTATCCTTTCGGTCTTTACCTCTTTCTTTGGTGAATTCAATTTCTGCCATTGGTTTCCAGTCGGTAGAAACGATTTCCAATTGGGAGTTAGGATGCTCAGAGATAAACGAATCTTCTTTTCCTTCATTTTCAATTAAGAAACGCTTTACGTAATACATTTCTTTTTCGCCATTAAAATAGATAACAGAAATTGGTTTTTTAGGAATCCATTTTTCTAAGACAATCATATCGTTATCAAAATGTGTTGTAAGTTCTGGTAAAATGGTTTTAGCCATTCCAGATTGTGTAATGATTAGCAAACGATCTTCACCTCTAAACTCACCAACCAATTCACCTCTTCCATCAACGTTAAGTCGTTGAACTGTATCGTCAAACCATATTTTTCGTGGTTTTAAAGTGGAAACACCTTTTTCTTTAAGTTCAATTTTCTTAACTGAATATTTGGTAACACGATTTCCTTTAGATGCACGACCTTTAATAAGGACTTCGGCAAAATCAATATCCCATTTTAATTTTTTAATACTACCAGCTTGTCTCAGATGAATTGTAATGACTTCAGCTTCACCATTTGGGTTTGCTGAAAAGTACCAAACTTTAGAACCTTTATTTTCATTGGTCAAATCGTATTCGCGATCACGAGTTACTGAGGTCACTGCAAAACGTTTGATATATGTTGGACCTTTACTACCATCCCGATAAATCATATTATAAATGGTACGTTTATCTTTTTTCTTAAAGACAGCAACGTGAATAATATCTTTACCGATAAAGGTTTTGCTATCCACTTTGGTAACCATCATTTTGCCTTCATTTGTGAATACAATAATATCATCAATATCACTACAATCACAGACGTATTCATCACGTCTTAATGAAGTACCTATAAAGCCTTCCTCTCTATTGACGTAAAGCTTTGTATTTCGAATAATCACCTTTGCAGCATCTACATCTTCAAAAGTTCTGATTTCAGTTTTACGTTCACGACCTTCACCATAGTCTTTTTTAAGACGCTCAAAATAAGTAATTGAATACTCGATTAAGTTTGCTAAGTGATGTTTCACTTCTGCAATTTGATCTTCAAGCGCATCAATTTTTTGTTGAGCTTTATCAATATCAAATTTTGAAATACGTTTGATTCGGATTTCTGTTAAACGTGTAATATCTTCAACAGTGATGGCACGTTTTAAATGTTTAATATGTGGTTTTAATCCTTTATCTATAGCGCTAATTACACCATCCCAAGTTTCCTCTTCTTCAATATCACGATAGATTCTTTTTTCAATAAAAATACGCTCTAAGGAAGCAAAATGCCATTGCTCTTCAAATTCACTAAGCTTGATTTCTAAGTTACTTTTTAAAAGCTGAACAGTATTATCTGTTGAACGGCGTAACATTTCAGAAACACCGACAAAAAATGGTTTATTATCTTCAATTACACATCCTAAGGGAGAAATTGAAGTTTCACAACTGGTAAAAGCGTAAAGAGCATCAATGGTTTTATCTGGCGAAATTCCTGAAGGTAAATGCACTAAAATTTCAACATCTGCAGCAGTATTATCTTCAATTTTTTTAATCTTGATTTTTCCTTTATCATTCGCTTTTAGGATAGAATCAATTAATGACGACGTATTTGTTCCGAAAGGAATTTCAGTAATAACTAAGGTGTTTTTATCAAGTTGTGAGATTTTAGCTCTAACTCTAACCTTTCCGCCTCTTAATCCATCATTATAATTTGAAAAATCTGCAATACCTGCTGTTGGAAAATCTGGAAGAATGGTAAATCGTTTTCCTTTTAAATGTTTTATTGAGGCATCAATGAGTTCTATAAAATTATGAGGTAATATTTTAGTTGAAAGTCCTACAGCAATGCCCTCGCCACCTTGTGCCAATAACAAAGGAAACATTACTGGTAAATTTACAGGTTCTTTACGACGTGCATCATAACTCGATTGCCATTCTGTAATTTTTGGGTTGTAAACAACGTCTAATGCAAATTTTGATAATCGCGCTTCAATATAACGTGATGCTGCAGCACGATCACCCGTGAGAATATTTCCCCAGTTTCCTTGCGTATCGATTAATAAATCTTTTTGACCAATTTGAACCATAGCATCTGCAATACTTGCATCACCATGTGGATGGTATTGCATGGTATGACCAACTATGTTTGCAACTTTGTTATATCGACCATCATCCAAATCTTTCATGGAATGCATGATACGACGTTGCACTGGCTTAAAACCATCTTCAATAGCTGGAACAGCGCGTTCTAAAATTACATACGATGCGTAATCTAGAAACCAATCTTTATACATACCAGTAACCTTGGTAATAGTTTCGTTATTATCGTCTTGTTCGTTGACTAAATCGTTAGTATCATCACTCATTAATTATGAAGCTTTTTTATTTGCTTTTACAATTTTTTTCAAAGATTGTCTTATATATCTGCGTTTGCGTCTTGTGACCAAAGTAATATTGAAAGTTTCTCTTCGTTTTTTACCTCTAGAATCTTTAATGTAAATTGATAATGTTCTATATATTATATAATTTTTAAAACTGTAGGCTATTAAACTTTCCTTTTCAAATTCGAGCACATGTTGTCTGTAGTTAAAATATTGAGAAAGTAATAATCCTTTATTTGTTAAAATGACTTTTGTGCCATCACTGTCATATTCAAAAAACTTACATATAAAATGGACTAGAAAAAATAATCCAGCAAATACAACTGCAAAAATCACAGAATTCAATGTTGGATTGCCACTGAAAATTCTTAGTGATTTTATAAAAATAGGCAACGCAATGGCTAAAACTAGGAGAACAAAATATATTGATGTAATTATTTTCTTGACGTGTGAATTATTGGTACGCATAAAGTATTCTTGTAGTTTTTAATTAATATTTAAGGCATTTACTTCGAGTATCAGTTGTTGACAAAAAACCACTTTTAAAGACTACAAATAACATTTGACTACTTTTTTTCATTCTAAGCATTATCTTCAACTAAATCTAATTCTACTTTTAAATTTTCAATAATAAACTCTTGACGAGTTGGCGTGTTTTTTCCCATATAAAAAGACAATAACTCTTCTATAGACATATCTTTATCAAGCATAACAGGATCTAATCTAATATCTTCACCTATAAAATGCACAAATTCATCAGGAGAAATTTCACCAAGACCTTTAAAACGTGTAATTTCTGGCTTAGGTTTTAGCTTTTCAATAGCATTCCGACGCTCTTCTTCTGAATAACAATAGATGGTCTCTTTTTTATTACGAACTCGAAATAATGGCGTTTGCAAAATATACAGATGACCTTCTTTAATTACTTCAGGAAAAAACTGCAGAAAGAATGTAATTAGAAGCAATCTAATATGCATACCATCAACGTCAGCATCTGTAGCAATAACAATATTATTATAGCGCAAGTCTTCTAAAGATTCTTCAATATTTAAAGCTGCTTGTAACAGGTTAAATTCTTCATTTTCATAAACAATTTTTTTACTTAATCCATATGAATTGAGAGGTTTTCCTTTTAAGCTGAACACTGCTTGAGTATTCACATCTCTAGATTTAGTAATACTTCCAGAAGCCGAATCTCCCTCAGTAATAAATAAGGTCGTTTCTAGGTTGCGTTCGTTTTTAGTGTCACCAAAATGCACGCGGCAATCGCGTAATTTTTTATTGTGAAGATTTGCTTTTTTTGCTCTGTCTTTCGCTAGTTTTCTTATTCCTGAAAGCTCTTTTCGTTCGCGTTCAGCCTGGAGAATTTTTCGTTGTATTTTTTCAGCAGCATTTGGGTTTTTATGTAAAAAATTATCCAGGTATTTCTTTAAGAAATCATTAATATAAGTACGAACAGTTGGTAAACCGCCTCCCATATCTGTAGATCCTAATTTGGTTTTTGTTTGACTTTCAAAAACAGGCTCCATGACTTTTATAGAAATGGCAGAAACTACAGATTTTCTAATATCTGAAGCTTCGTAGTTTTTCCCATAGAATTCACGTATTGTTTTCACTAAGGCTTCACGAAACGCAGCTAAATGTGTTCCACCTTGCGTCGTGTTTTGCCCGTTAACAAAACTGTGATACTCTTCACTGTATTGCGTTTTACTATGTGTTAAAGCTACTTCAATATCATCACCCTTTAAATGAATAATATCATAAAGACGATCTGTTTCAGTGATATTATCTGCTAAAAGATCTTTAAGTCCGTTTTCACTATAAAATTTTTCTCCATTAAAAACAATGGTTAAACCAGGATTTAGGTAGACGTAATTTTTGAGCATTTTAGCAACATACTCATTACGGTACTTATAATTTTTAAAAATAGTTTCATCAGGAATAAAGGATACTTTGGTGCCTTTTCTTCTTGATGTATCGTCTAACAGGTCTTGATTCGTAAGGTTTCCTTGTTCAAATTCTGCTGAAGCCGATTTTCCATCACGTGTAGATTCAACTCTAAAATAATTTGAAAGTGCATTAACCGCTTTTGTACCAACACCATTTAATCCAACCGACTTTTTAAAAGCGCGAGAATCATATTTTCCGCCAGTATTCATTTTTGAAACGACATCAACGACTTTACCTAGAGGAATCCCACGACCATAATCTCGAACAATGACTTTATTGCCTTGTATAGAAATTTCTATTGTTTTTCCTGCTCCCATAACGTATTCGTCAATGGAATTGTCTAAAACTTCTTTTACTAAAATATAAATGCCATCATCTGGAGATGAACCATCACCTAATTTACCAATATACATACCTGGTCGCATTCGGATGTGTTCTTTCCAGTCAAGCGAGCGTATGTTATCTTCGGTATATTTGGTTTCTTGAGACATAAATCAGTGAAAAAATTAGAATAGGATGCAATATAACATAACCCTACAAAAAATGAAATACGATTTACACAAAGTAATTAACAATAAAAGCCCAATATTGTTGAGAACATTGAAGTTTTATTGAATTTAAGATAATTCTTCTGCTTTTAGCTTTAAAAAAGCATTTCTAGTTGTTAAAAGTTTGGTCATGTAACGCTTAAGAAACACTACATTGGCTATTTTGCCAAGGATCCCAAAAGGAGATTGGAATTGAAATTTATCGACCATTAAGGTTTGGTTTTGTTTGGTTTTAAAAATATGTTCGTGTTTAAACGATTTAAAAGCACCAGAAACCATTTCGTCAACAAAGTAATGCGGACGTTCAAACTCAGTGATTTTTGAGGTTAATTGTTGTTTAATTCCGAAATGATGGGCTTCCCAAGTTACCCATTCTCCTAATTCGATTACACCCGATGTTTTTCCAGCAATGGCTTTTTCTTTTGAATGTATTAGAGATACTGTATGAAAATCAATATTTCGAGATAAATCAAAACAGGTTTGAATATCTGCATTAATTAGTGTTTTGATTTCTATTAAGGACATTCAATAATATTTAGGTCTCAACTGCGCTCGACCTGACAGTTATGAGTAAATAGCCAAAACGTTATACATTAAACAAGAAATGCATCACATCGCCATCTTTAACGACGTAATTCTTTCCTTCAACACGCATTTTCCCCGCTTCTTTAACTTTAGCTTCACTACCATATTGAACATAATCATCATAGGCAATAACTTCTGCTCTAATAAATCCTTTTTCAAAATCGGTATGAATAACACCTGCAGCTTGAGGTCCTGTTGCACCAACATCGATAGTCCAAGCTCGAACTTCTTTTACTCCTGCAGTAAAATACGTTTGCTGATTTAACAATTTGTAAGCTGATCTAATTAGTTTTGCTGAACCCGCTTCATCAAGTCCGATGTCTTGAAGAAACAGTTGTCGTTCTTCGTAATCGTCTAATTCATTGATATCTGCTTCTGTTCCAACGGCAAGAACTAATACTTCTGCATTTTCATCTTTAACAGCTTCTCTAACTTGTTCTACATAAGAATTTCCTGAAACAGCACTACCTTCATCAACATTGCAAACATACATCACAGGTTTTGCTGTGATCAATTGAGCTGGTTTTACAAATTCTTCTTGATCTTCATCACTAAATTCTAGAGCTCTAACCGATTTCCCAGCCTCTAAACCTTGTTTCAGTTTGATTAAAACAGCTTCTTCTTTTTGAGCGTCTTTATTTCCGGTTTTAGCAGCACGTTTGACTTTGTCCAGTTTCTTTTCAACGGTTTCCAAATCTTTAAGCTGCAATTCCATGTCGATAGTTTCCTTATCACGAATTGGATCTACACTTCCGTCTACATGAACAATATTATCATTATCAAAACAACGCAATACATGAAGAATTGCATCTGTTTCACGAATGTTACCTAAGAATTGATTGCCTAAACCTTCACCTTTACTCGCACCTTTTACTAGACCTGCGATATCAACAATCTCAACGGTTGCTGGTAAAACACGTTCAGGATTTACCAATGCCTCTAATTTCTGAAGTCTTGGATCTGGTACATTTACCACACCAATATTTGGTTCAATAGTACAAAATGGGAAATTTGCACTTTGTGCTTTAGCATTCGATAAACAATTAAATAAAGTTGATTTTCCTACGTTTGGTAATCCTACTATTCCGGCTTTCATAAATAATGATTTTTGCGAGTGCAAATATAGGTTTTCCTCTTGGAAATCATACGAACTAAAACTTAAAAAACATGAGGTTGATAATTTGCCAAATAATCCAAACAAATACTAAGCCTACAATTGCAAAGAGTGTGCATCCTAAATATTTCCAAAACCCATTGTATTCTTTTTTACGGTCTTCCATTCCTGCAAAATAAGAAAAAAAACACCATTATATATTGTAACAATATTTATCAAGTTTTGTCAATACTTTATAAGCCATCAGTCCAGAAAGTACAATTTTGTCTATTATTGTCTTCTTTTTTTATTCTCAATATTCAAGTTCTAGAATTTGAGGGTGTGATTTGTAAAGAACTAAAAACCATTGAGGTTAATAAGAAATAGATAATTGCTTTTTCATTTAAGGTAGGACTTTTAAGAATTAGCCTGTTTTATTACTATCAAAGGTAAAATTATAGTATCTTTTAAATCTTAAAACTCTAAAAACCAACCACTATGAAATCACTCGTATTATCTTTCCTAGTATTTATAACTTTATGTGCTTGTAGTAAAGACGACAACAATTCAACAGATGAAACATTTGATATTACAGGTCAATTCTTAGCACCAAACGGTGTTGATCCAATTTCTAATGCTCGTGTAGGTGCTTATTTAAACTCTGAATTAAAATCTGAGACTAGAACTGATGCTTCTGGAAATTATTCTTTATCTGTTGCAAAAGGCGACTACACCTTGGTATTAAATAAAGGGAAATTTAAAACAGAGCGTAACATTAGTTTAGAAAATGATTTAGCTATAGAAACTTTAAGTGTGGAAACACTTCCAAATATTGCTGTAGTTACTGGTTTATACGATAATATAGAAAGTGTTTTATATAGTATTGGACTTTTTAATCCAATAACTGGCGAGCCTTTATTTGATATTATAGATGGTAATGATGGTTTTGATAGAAATGCGTTGAATCAAAATTCTAAACATTCGCATGGACATTCTGCTTTACATAGGAGCTCAACCAATCCTCAATTGCAACCCAATGTAGACTTTAGTTTTGAAGATCTTATGGGTGATCAAGGTATTTTAGGTACCTATGATATTGTGTTTTTAAACTGTGGTTTAACTGAAGAATTTGTCAATAATTCGAGTGTATTAGATACCTATGTTAGTGATGGAGGTATTTTGTATACTACTGATTGGGCTGTTGGATACTTAGATGCAATCACAAACTCGGGTTCTGAATACTTAAGTCCTTATACACCTGCCAAAAGTGGCTCATCAGTATCAACTGTTGCCACAATTTTGGATGGTGATTTAAGTGCTTGGTTATTGCTTAATTTTAATATCTCAATTGAAGACACGGTTGAAATTGATGATTTTCTACCATCGTGGCAAGTCATTGATTCTTATGATAATGCAACAACAATGTCTTGGCTAAATGGTCCTGTTACGTATTGGGATGATACTAATACAGATATCTCTGAAAACAAAGACTTAGCATTTACATTCTTACATGGTGATGGTGGTGTCTTTTACTCTTCCTTTCATACTGAAAATCATGATGTTGAAGTTGTTACCGAAGTAGAAAGAATTATGCAGTTTTTAGTATTTGAAATGTCTGATTTACAATAACAAACTAGAATAACACAAAAAAAATCCCAAGTTAATACTTTGGGATTTTTTTGTTTTAAATAGTGTTTTTCGTTTAATCTTCGGGATGCATAAAACGTTGCTTTCCTAAAAGCACTTCTTCTGTTTCTACATGATTTTCGTCAGGAATACAACAGTCTACTGGACATACAGCTGCACATTGTGGTTCTTCATGAAAACCTTTACACTCAGTACATTTATCTGGCGCTATATAATATACTTCATCACTAATAGGTTCTTGAGTTTCATCAGCATCTACTTCCTTTCCATTTGGCAATACTACTTTACCGGTTAAACTCGTTCCGTCTTTATATCTCCAATCGTCAGCACCTTCGTATATTGCAGTATTTGGGCATTCTGGTTCACAGGCACCACAATTAATACATTCGTCTGTTATTATAATTGCCATAGTAATTTTTAATCTTGTTATTATAAGTGCTGAAATAAGGTCAGATTATATTCTCTTCTTTTAGCACATTTCTTTTTCGTTTGCGTAAATTTGCAACTGCAAAAATAAAGCCAAAACATCGTATAACCAAACTCAAGATGGATTTACAACAAAGAATTAACGCATTTGTAAAATTAGGAGATTTTTTAAGTCAATTTACTAATGAAGGAATTCAAGAAATTGAGGATATTCCTTTTAATGATTTGTTTTTTGAAGGCTTTCAGCATCAAATTATACTGGCTCATGAACATAATGGTTGGTTTAAAAAAGACAATATTCTTTTCGCTTTACAAGGTTGGTCTAATCAATTGAATAATAAGCAACTTAGCCAATGGTTGGATAAGTATAAGTTCACAAAAGAAAACCAAAAAACAATTGCCATAATTATGGCAGGAAATATTCCATTAGTAGGTTTTCATGATTTTTTAAGTGTTTTAATTACTGGACATCATGTTTTGGTAAAGCAATCGTCTAATGACAAACACTTATTACCCTTTTTAGCCAAGTATTTAGAACATGTTGAACCCGAATTTAAAGGTCGAATTCAATTTACAGAATCCAAGCTTGAAAATTTCGATGCCGTTATTGCTACAGGAAGTGATAATACAGCTCGTTATTTCGAATATTATTTTAAAGACAAACCTTCAATCATTAGAAAAAACAGAAACTCAGTTGCGGTATTAACTGGTGCTGAGTCAGAAGATGAGTTAAAAGCATTATCAGAGGATATTTTTAGATATTATGGATTAGGTTGTAGAAACGTGTCTAAATTATTTGTGCCAAAAGGTTACGATTTTGATAGCTTTTTTAAAGCTATGTACGAGTGGCATCCAATTATACATGAAAATAAATACGCCAATAATTACGATTATAATAAAGCCGTATACTTGATGAGTGAATTTAAGATGCTTGAAAACGGTTTTTTAATGCTTAAAGAAGATGAAAGTTACTCCTCACCTATTGCAACAATCTTTTTTGAACATTATGAATCTTTAAAAGAATTAAAAGAAGTGCTTCTATTGAAAAAGGAGCAAATACAGTGTGTTGTTTCTAATGGTTTTGTTGATGATGAAATTAAATTTGGGCAAACACAATCTCCAAACCTTTGGGATTATGCAGATGGTGTTGATACTATTTCGTTTTCGTTGACAATCTGTTAATAATTAATCAGTTTATTACCACTTATTTTATCAGAATTTATGACCTTTGTAAGTGTAAAATCATAATATATTCTCCGTTTTATCGAAACTTAAATATCAAATAAATGAAAAGACATAATTTTAGTGCAGGACCTTGTATTTTACCTGGTGAAGTACTACAAAAAGCTTCAGAAGCCGTAATTAATTTTGACAACGGACTTTCACTTTTAGAAATATCGCACAGAAGTAAACCTTTTGTAGATGTTATGGAAAACGCAAGAGCTTTAGCATTAGAGTTATTAGGACTTGAAGGAAAAGGCTACAAAGCTTTATTTCTACAAGGAGGAGCAAGTACTCAGTTTTTAATGGTGGCACTAAATTTATTAGAAAAAAGAGCTGGATATTTAAATACAGGAACTTGGAGTGATAAGGCTATAAAAGAAGCAAGGATTTTTGATGATGTCTATGAAGTTGCTTCTTCAAAAGAAGCTAACTTTAATTATATTCCTAAAGGATATGATATCCCTTCAGAATACGATTACTTTCACTGTACTTCAAACAATACCATTTTTGGTACACAAATGAAAGAGTTTCCAAAGTCACCTATTCCAATGGTTTGCGATATGAGTAGTGATATTTTTTCACGAGAGTTAGATTTTTCAAAGTTTGATTTAATTTATGCAGGAGCACAAAAAAACATGGGACCTGCAGGTGCAACACTAGTGGTTGTTAAAGAAGATATCTTGGGAAAAGTATCGCGTAAGATTCCGTCTATGATGGATTATAAAGTTCACATCAGCAAAAGCAGTATGTTTAATACACCTCCTGTATTTCCAGTATATGTTTCTATGTTAACTTTACAATGGTTGAAAAATTTAGGCGGTATAAAGGCCATCGAAAAGGAAAACGATAAGAAAGCACAATTGATTTATTCAGAAATAGATCTTAACCCGTTGTTTAAAGGGTATTCTACAAAAGCAGATCGTTCAACTATGAATGCAACCTTTACTTTGGCTAACGAAGACTTGAAAGAAACATTTGAGACAATGATTAAAGAAGCTGGTATTAATGGGTTAAATGGACATAGAAGTGTTGGTGGCTATAGAGCTTCAATGTATAACGCATTATCACTAGAAAGTGTTGGTGTTCTCGTCGATGTCATGAGTGAATTAGAACGTAAAGCATAATATACTTTGTTTTAAATAGTGCTTACGCAATCAAAATAAATAAACTAATAAGATTTCCTATATCGAGGAAATAAAACATTTTTAAATGAAAGTATTAGCAAACGATGGTGTTTCGCAAAGCGGAATAGATGCCTTAGAAAATGCAGGTTTTGAAGTAATAACAACAACTGTTGCACAAGAACAATTAGAAAACTATATAAACGATAATAATATTACCGTTTTATTAGTTAGAAGTGCGACAACGGTTAGAAAAAATATAATAGACAACTGCCCTAGCCTGAAAATAATTGGTCGTGGTGGAGTTGGTATGGACAATATTGATGTAGACTATGCGAGAAGTAAAGGACTTCATGTAATCAACACACCTGCTGCTTCTTCTCATTCAGTGGCAGAATTGGTATTTGGTCATTTCTATGGATTAGCACGTTTTTTACACAATTCAAATCGCGATATGCCATTAGAAGGCGATGCAAATTTTAAAGGCTTAAAGAAATCTTATGCTAAAGGCACTGAACTAAAAGGAAAAACTCTTGGAGTTTTAGGCTTTGGACGCATAGGTCAAGCTACAGCAAAAGTTGCCATTGGTGCAGGAATGAAAGTAGTTGCATTTGACCCTTTTATGGAGAAAGCAAATTTAGAGTTAGAATTTTTTGATGGACAAAAAGTAAATTTCGAGATTACAATGTCTTCTAAAGAAGAGGTATTAAAACAAGCCGACTTTCTAACATTACATGTGCCTGCTCAAAAAGATTATGTTATTGATGAAGCTGAATTCAATCAAATGAAAAATGGTGTTATAATCGCTAATGCAGCACGTGGTGGTGTTATAAATGAAGTCGCACTTGTTAAAGCTATCGAAAGCGGTAAAGTATCTAGAGCTGCATTAGATGTTTTTGAAAAAGAACCTAAACCAGAAATTCAACTACTAATGAATCCTGCTTTATCACTAACACCTCACACAGGTGCAGCAACAAATGAAGCACAAGATAGAATTGGTACTGAATTGGCAGATCAAATTATAAGTCTATTAAAATAAGTCATTAAAAATGTGACCTAAACAAAAAAAATGAGTCCTAATAAATGTTAGGACTTTTTTGTATCTTGAAAGTCCAATTAAATTAATCTTATAAATATATTATGTCAGGAATTTTAGACTTATTAAACAGTGACTTAGGGAAAACTATTATTAGTGGTGTCTCTGGTCAAACCAATCAACCTCAAAACAAAACTCAGGATGTATTAACCATGGCTTTGCCTGTATTAATGCAAGCAATGAAGCGTAATGCTTCAACTCCTGAAGGTGCCCAAGGATTAATGGGAGCTTTAAATAGTAAACACGATGGAAGTATTCTAGATAACCTTAGTGGTTTATTTGGTGGTGGTGTTGATGATAACGTAATGAATGATGGAAGTAAAATTCTTGGACACGTATTAGGTAATAAACAACAAAGAGTTGAGCAAAATTTAGGTGCAAAGGCTGGAATGGATGCAAGTTCAGTTGCTCAAATTTTAAAAGTTGCTGCTCCAATTTTAATGGGTGTTTTAGGAAAGCAATCTCGTCAAAATAACGTGAGCTCTCCAAATGACTTAGGTGGTCTTTTAGGAGGTTTGTTAAGCGGAAATTCGCAACAACAAGAGCAAAGCTTTTTAGAATCGATGTTAGATGCCGATGGAGACGGAAGTATTATTGATGATGTTGCAGGAATGGTTCTTGGAGGAGATAAAAAGAAAGGTGGACTTGGAGGACTTTTAGGAGGTCTTTTTGGAGGAAAGAATTAACACACTTTTTTATTACATATTAAAAAGCTGGACTTAGGTCTGGCTTTTTTGCTTCTACTCTGTTTGTGAATTAAATACAACTGAAGAATTTTGTAACTTTATAAATAAAAATCGTTATGAAAACTTTTATTAAATTTTGTTTGGTGATTCTGTTACTTACAAGTTGTAACAGTGCACAAAGTGTTGTTGATACAAGTCAAGAGGCAGAGATACCAGAAGACGATATTGTTAGAATTGCTAATGATAAAATAGAATATGAAATTATCATTATTGAACCTGGTTTTAATAGCTGGCTAAATTCTACTGCAAGGCCAGAAGGTTACTATTCGCAATCCTACATGGAAACAAGGAATAGAATTTATGTACAAGAATGGAATAATAGAGTTATGCAGGTTAATAGATTTGATTCTGGTCTATACGAATTTCAAATAGATTACAACCCAAATATAGATTACGGTTATGATGTGAACTACAAATTATATAACTATTTTATTTACTTTCAACTAAAACATAATCAAAAATTAGGTCCAATCCAACCAAGAATTTAGATTACCTTTGCAAAATCATTTTAGATTATGTTAGAGAAATTTAAATTACGATGGGAAATCCAAGAAAATTGGCAACTTTTGTTTCCTATACTTGGTTTGTCAGGATTGGGATATAGTGCGTGGAAACTTGCAGTAAGACTTACTAATGCCTATTCTATAATCTTTACAATTGCTACAGCAGTTTTGTTGTTGTTTATACTCTTAAAATTAACCTTATATATTTTCAAGAAACTAGAACACAAATGGATTTTAGATTATAAATGGGAAATGATACGAGTCTTTATCGTATTTGCAGTAACGGGATCATCTTCGCTATTTGTAGGAAGACCAATAATGAAGCTCATAGGAATTACTAAAGAAAACTTAAACCCTATTCTTTATTGGGTATTATTCATTATTATTGGACTAATTTTCTACCAAATACTTTTAGTTATGTTTGGTTGGCTTTTTGGTCAATTTAAATTCTTCTGGGAATTTGAAAAGAAAATGCTCAACCGATTTGGTTTAGGTAAATGGATTAATTAGTGAATAACTACAAACAACATATCGCTTTTAGAATAGCTACAGTTTTTATTGTACTTTGTTTGGTATTGCCTACCGTTGTTAAGATGTCACATGCATTTAGCAATCATGAGCATGACGTTTGTCTTGTTGAAAATCAATCACATTTTCATGAAATTGATTCAGATTGTGAATTTTATAAGTTCAATGTTAACCATCAAACAACATTAACCTATTTTAGTTTCAGTCCATTTGAAGCTGATGAAAGTCAAAACCTCATTGCTTCTAAATATTTATTTTTAAGCACTTTTCAGAAACTTCATTTTTCACTTCGAGGTCCACCTTTTAATAGTTAATATTTTTCTGCTACTGATAACACTTAATTATCAGTCAATTTTTAACTATTAAAATTCAATATACAATGAAAACAAATTATGTTTTTGTATTACTATTTTTGGTAATACAAACCTTATGGTCACAAAATACATTACAAGGAAAAGTAACAGATGCAGACTCAAATGCAGCATTAGTTTACGTAAACATCTATCTTCCTGAACTAGAAAAAGGAACCGTTACTAATGAAAATGGTACTTTCGAACTATACAATATTCCAAATGGGAACTATAAAATTATAGTATCGTTTGTAGGCTATGAAACCTATTCGCAAACACTAAGTTTTCCAACCACAGAAAACTTATCTATCACATTAACGCATTCAGCAATTGAAATGGAAGAAATCATAATTTCTACACCTTTTCATAAACTCCAAAGCGAAAATGTAATGAAGGTTGAGCGAAAAGACGTTAAGGAATTACGAGTGCAAGGTGCAGTTAACCTTATTGATGGCATTAGTAATATCGCTGGAGTAAATAATGTGAGTACAGGAATAAGCATTGGTAAGCCTGTCATTAGAGGTTTGAGCTCGAATAGAGTTTTGGTGTATACTCAAGGTGTTCGATTAGAAAATCAACAATATGGTGATGAACACGGTTTAGGGATAAACGATGCTGGAATTGAAAGTGTTGAAGTGATAAAAGGACCTGCTTCTCTACTCTATGGAAGTGATGCGCTTGGAGGTGTTTTATATTTGAATCCAGAGCGTTTTGCAGATGAAAACTCATCAGAAGGAAACTTGCAAACACGATTTTTTACTAATACTCAGGGTTACAATTCTAGTGCAGGTTTTAAAGCCTCTGGGTCAGAATTTAAATTTCTTTTTAGAGGTAGCCTTTCCGAACATTCAGATTATGAAACGCCAGATTATAGGGTTACCAACACTAGATTTAGAGAACAAGATTTTAAAGCTGGTTTAGGATATCAAAAGAATAATTTCAAAACAGAATTGCGGTATAACCTTAATAATGCAAAACTTGGGATACCTGAAGACATTGGAGAGCAAAGCACAAACAGAACACCTTTAGAACCCTTTCAGGAAATCACGAATCACATATTTAGTTCTAAATCTACCGTGTTTTTTAATAATTCTAGTTTAGACTTTACATTTGGCTTTACGTATAATGATAGAAAAGAATTTGAAGATCATCATCATGAAGAAGATCTTGAGGAAAACGAAGAAGAACATGAGGATGAGGAGCATGAGGAAGACGAAGAAGCAGCGCTTCACATGAAATTGAAAACTTTCAATTATAATATTAAATATAATCTTCCAAAATTTGGTCGTTTTGAAACTATTGTTGGTGTACAAGGAATGAATCAAGTAAACACAAACTATGGAGAAGAAATTTTAATTCCGAATGCTATAACCAATGATATTGGAATTCTGGCAACTTCTCATATTCATTTTAAAACTGTAGATATTCAACTTGGAGCTCGTTTTGATAATAGAACTATAGATATAAATAATGCAATAACTAAAGACTTTAATAGTTTTAACGGTGCTTTTGGAATAAAAACAGATCTGTTTAAAAAAGTTACTGCACGTTTAAATTTGGCAACAGGATTTAGAGCGCCCAATTTATCTGAATTAGCATCTGATGGGACTCATGAAGGCACAAATCGATATGAAATCGGTAATATTGATTTAAATAATGAGCAGAATTTTCAAATAGATTTTGCTTTAGAATATACCAATGAACATGTTGAGATATTTGCTAATGCATTTTATAATAGTATCAACGATTATATTTTCTTAAATCCTAATGGTGAATTTATAGATGAAAATCCAGTTTTTCTTTATCAACAAGATAATGCAAGACTTTATGGTGGAGAATTCGGTTTTCATTTTCATCCACATCCTATAGATTGGTTGCATGTGGAATCAAGTTTTGAAACGGTAACTGGTCAATTAGATGATGATAGTTATTTACCTCTAATTCCGGCCAACACACTGAATAATACAATAAGAGTTGAATTTGAAAGAAATTGGTTCAAAGAAGGTTATGCTTATGTAAAATACAGTTCTACTTTTAATCAGAAAAAAGTGAGTGATTTTGAAAGCACAACTAAAGGATTTAACCTATTAAGTGCTGGATTTGGAGCCACTGTAAAATTATTCGAAAAAAATCTAGATATCAGCATAGCAGCTAATAATTTAACAGATGAACGGTTTACAAATCATTTATCTCGTTTAAAACCAGATGGAATATTAAATATCGGACGTAATATTAGTTTTGGCTTGAATTATACACTGTAATATATAACTGCTGTCTCATCGAGCGCAGTCGAGATGTCTCAATAGTTCTCGACTGCGATCGATAAGACAGTTTTATTAATCGATGTCAATGATGGTTTCTTTAGGTTTATTTTCCGAAGAAAACACAAATGTATATAGCCACATTAAGGTAAAAGTTGGAACAACATCTAAAAACGGTAATGCCTCTTCTACAAAAGATATAGCTGCAGCTATTTTACCTTTTTTTCCTTTGTATAATTTGGTCATTAACCAAGCAGAAGCTGGAGCCCAAATGAAATCAAAAGGTGGAAAAATAAAAGAGATATAACCAAAAGCATCAAATAGAAGTCCTACAAGAAGCTTTTTGTTTTTAGATAGATTTTGTAACGTCATATGTTTTGTAATTTACTTAATAATAAGCAAATAGCATTCCAAAATACGAACTACGACAAATTTTCACTTATCAATTTTAAAAATTCTGATCTCGTTTCAATATTTTTAAAAGCTCCTCTAAATCCTGAAGTCGTTGTTGTAGAATTCTGCTTTTGAACACCTCTCATCATCATACACATATGTGAAGCTTCAATGACAACTGCTACACCTTCAGGTTTAAGGGTATTATTAATACAATTTAAAATTTGCTCAGTTAAACGCTCTTGTACTTGAAGTCGCCTTGCAAATACATCAACAATTCTTGGTATTTTACTCAAACCAACGATATGGCCATTGGGAATATAAGCGATGTGTGCTTTTCCGAAAAACGGTAAAATATGATGCTCACAAAGTGAATAAACTTCAATGTCTTTTACAATAACCATTTCATTATAAGACTCTTTGAACATCGCGCTTTTTAAGATTTCGGCAGCATCCTGATGATAACCTTGTGTTAAAAATTGCATTGCTTTAGAAGCACGTTCTGGCGTTTTTAAAAGTCCATCACGATTGGTATCTTCTCCTAAATCTTCAATAATGCTCTTATAGCGAGCTTTTACGTCATCAGTAACTTGAATATTATACTCTTCAAACTTGTTATATGGCATTGTACATAAATATTAATTTCACTAAAAGTAAGTAAAAATTATAATATTAAAATAGATTAGGTCTTATCAAAACATTAACACAACATCAATGTTTTTAACGTTCTCTTATGAAAATTGATTAGTTGGCCTAACTAGATTTGTAAGACTAACTGTAACAATCTATAATTTTTAGTGTCATTATTATTGTTAGTAACTAATCATCAATCAAACTAAAATGAATTTCCGTTTAACATTCTCTACATTTATATTATCGTGTATTTCCGTTTTTGCACAGGATACAGATAGTATTCAAACCGTTTTAGATAAGAAACAACTACAAATTGCACGTACTTCTTTTGCTCCAAAAATTGATGGAGTTTTAGATGATGTTGTATGGCAAGATGCCAGTATAGCTTCAGGTTTTACACAGTTTAGACCAGATATGGGTAAGTCGGCAACTGAAGACAAAAAGACCATCGTAAAAATGGCTTATGATGATTCAGGTATTTATGTAGCTGCTTACATGTACGACGATCCCAAATTGATTTCTAAACAATTTACAAGTCGAGATAATTTTGGGCAGTCCGATTTTTTCCTAGTTGTATTAAATCCAAATAACGATGCTCAAAATGACACTGAATTTTTTGTGTTCACCTCAGGAACACAAGCCGATGCAGTTGCCAATCCTAGTAATGGAGAAGATTTTGGATGGAACGCTGTTTGGGATAGTGCAGTTAAAATAAATGATGATGGTTGGGTTGTTGAAATGAAAATTCCATATCGTGCTTTGCGTTTCTCGCCAGATGTTGAAACTTGGGGATTACAATTTCATAGACGATTTCAAAGAGACAATTCACAATATACATGGAATCCTCTAGATCCAACTAAAGGTAATATTGGTCTATATCACGGTGAACTAAATGGTATTACAAATATTGAACCTCCTGTAAGGTTAAATATTTATCCGTTTGCTTCTACTGTATTTGATAATATGGATAAACCAGATTTTAATCTTGGAATGGATATTAAGTATGGAATCACTGAAAATATAACTTTAGATGCCACATTAATTCCCGATTTTAGCCAAGCTGGATTTGATAATTTGAGTCTTAACCTTGGACCTTTCGAACAGACATTCAATGATCAACGACAGTTTTTTACTGAAGGAGTCGATTTATTTAGTAAAGGAAATTTATTCTTTTCTAGACGAGTGGGAAATAGTCCTATAGGTAGTGTCAATTTAGCAAATAATGAAGAACTTGCTGACTATCCAGATGAAGTTAAAGTTTTAAATGCAGTAAAAATATCTGGACGAACAAAAAATGGTCTTGGTATTGGCTTTTTTAATGCTATTACTGAAAAAACAGATGCAAAAATATTAAATACAGAAACTGGTGAAACCAGATCAGAAACTGTAGAGCCTTTTACAAACTATAATATTTTTGTTTTAGATAAGCAATTCAATGGTAATTCATCTCTTGCTATTGTTAATACAAATGTGACACGAGAAGGTCATTTTAGAGATGCTAATGTTACGGCTTTAGTTGCAAATATTTTTAATAAACGAAACACTTATAATATAAGAGGTGATATAAAAATGAGTAATAGAAATTTGGATACTGGAATAGAAACCGGTTTAAGTTCATTTTTCTTTATTCGTAAATCGCATGGTAAATTTAGATATAGTTTTGATCATAGTTTCGCAAATGAAAATTATGATATCAATGATTTAGGACTCAACTTTAGAAACAATTTCAATAATTTTGGCGTTGATGCTTCTTACCGAATTTTTGAGCCAACTGAAAAACTGAACAATTTCAGTATAAACACTTGGTATAATTACAGACGATTATACAGACCTAGCACATTTACTAATCAAAACGCAGGTATAAATGTCTATGGCAAAACTAAAAAAGAATTGATGGATTTTGGTGGAAGCATCAATTATCAAATGGGTAAGCAATTTGATTTTTTTGAACCTCGTGATTTTGAGAACAAACGCTTCTTTATTTATGAAGACCGTATAAATGGTGATGTTTGGATTTCTACCAATTACAATAATTCATTCGCTGTAGATACCAATATTGGTGGAGCATTAATGTTTGAAGATGGTCGTGATTATTCTCAATATTGGTTTGGCTTTAGCCCTAGAATTCAATTAAGTGATAAATTTTTAGTGTCTTATAATTTCAATTTTCAAAATGAATTTGGTGACAGAGGTTATGCAAATAATTCCAACGGTTTAGCAGATGAAATAATTTTTGGAGAGCGTAATCAGAAAACCATTGTAAATAGTGTATCTGCTGGGTATAATTTTAATCCGTTTAATTCATTGAACTTTACTTTCAGAAATTATTGGACAACCGTGAATTATGATGATAATCCTTATTTTTTACAAGAAAATGGTCGTTTAATTAAATCTGCAGATACCTTTGAACAACTAGGTTTAGGGAATTCTGATGTTAATTTTAGTACTTGGAATATAGATTTAAGCTATTCTTGGCAGTTTGCTCCTGGAAGCTTTTTAACCGCACTTTATCGAAACCAGTTATTTAATTCTAATTCAATGGCAGAAGAACGGTTTTTTGATAGTTTAAATAACTTACTAGATCAAGATATGCAACATATACTTTCTATACGATTACAATATTTCATTGATTATGGAGGTATTCGTAGTATCTTCAAAAAGAAAAATAAAAATGCAGAAAAATTAAGTAGACTATCACGAAACTTAAATCCGAATGTGCATATTCTTTAATTATCATTATTCATATTAAAGTAGTATTTTCGAAGTACATTTTAATAGAATGATAAAAGCAAAAAATATTCATAAATACTATGGTGATCTTCACGTTTTAAAAGGTGTAAATCTCGAAATTAAGAAAGGAGAAATTGTATCTATCGTTGGAGCTTCAGGTGCTGGAAAAACTACCCTACTTCATATTTTAGGAACTTTAGATACGTTAGATCATAAAAATGATAAAACTTTATTGATAAACGATATCGATGTATCTGGATTAAATGACAAGTCACTTGCCAAATTTAGAAACAATCATATTGGCTTCATTTTTCAGTTTCATCAATTATTACCAGAATTTACGGCATTAGAAAATGTATGTATTCCAGCTTTTATAAATGGAAAGAATCAAGCTATTGCTGAAAAGAGAGCAAAAGAGCTTTTAGATTTTCTTGGACTCAAAGAACGATACCATCATAAACCTAATGAACTGTCAGGAGGTGAACAACAACGAGTTGCAGTTGCAAGAGCTCTCATAAATGATCCTGAACTTATATTTGCTGACGAACCTTCTGGAAATTTAGATAGTGAATCTGCAGAAAATCTTCACAACCTCTTTTTTAAACTTAGGGATGAGTTTGGTCAAACATTCGTAATAGTGACTCATAATCAGGAATTAGCTGATATGGCAGACCGTAAATTGACAATGGTTGATGGTCGTATTGAGCTTTAAACCTAAGTTATAAACAATCAATTCTTAAAAACTTCATTAGACTTCTGTATAATGATTTGTCTTTCGCTTTAAATTTGGCTATAATAACTAATCAGCCCAAACTATGCTTAAAAATTTACTAGTATTACTCGTTTGTTCAATTACGTCAATTTGCTTTTCTCAAAATGATTTTGAAAGTGAGATAGATTCGATACAAACTCTCGATGAAGCCAAAATATACGTTCAAAAAAACAAATCCCTAAAAGGGAAAGTGATTACCTTTAATAAGGAGAAACACCATACAAAAATTGCTGACGAGCTTTTTAGTTTAGGTAAAGGCTCAAAAAAGGTTTATAAAACGGATATGACCAAAACCTATTATAAAGTGGTCGATAAAAATGAAATTCCGTATCAAAAACTCAGCTATATCTTCTTAGATGGTAAAAAGAAATCTATGGAAGAAATTAACATCCTTAGACAAAATATCGTTGCAAAATATCGAAATGGCTTTCGTTTTGAAGATTTAGCAAAGCACTATTCTATGGATAGTAATGCAAATCGTGGAGGTGATTTGGGTTGGGTAACGCAAGGCGATTTGCATCCAGATTTTGAAGCCCAAGTTTTAGATAATACGCATCAAGTGAATGATATTTTTACAGTTGATATACCAGATCAACAGTGGTATTATGTCGTTGTGAAAACCGAAGACACCAAGTACATAGAAGAAATAAAAGTACTTAAAGTCACAGAACCTGTTAAATAATGCAGTTATTTTTTATTTCGGAATTATCTCAAGATAATGACCAAATACAATTTTCTAAAGAAGAAAGTAAGCATATTGTTAAGGTTTTGAGAAAATCAATTGGTGATATTCTATATATCACTAATGGTAAAGGTGTTTTATTCACTTCTGAATTAATCTCAGCAGATCAAAAGAATTGTATTGCCCATATTATTTCTTCTGAAGTAAAACCAAAAAGAACATACAATCTTCATTTAGCAGTAGCCCCAACCAAAATGAATGATCGTTATGAATGGTTCTTAGAAAAAGCCACAGAGATTGGAATTGATAGCATCACTCCTATTTTTTGTGAGAATAGTGAGCGACGAATAATTAAAGCAGAACGCTATGAAAAAATTCTTCTATCTGCGATGAAACAGTCTCTTAATTGTTATTTACCAAAACTAAATGATGCCCTTAATTTTAAGGATTTCATGAGTCAAAATCATGAGGGTTCATTGTTTATTGCACATTGTGAGGACACTAATAGGAAATCACTTAAACAAGAATTAAAAGCCAATCAAGATATTACCATTTTAATTGGACCAGAAGGCGATTTTAGTACCAATGAAATAGAACTAGCCATACAGTCTAATTTTGTACCTGTTACATTAGGAAATACTCGATTAAGAACAGAAACAGCAGCTATTGTTGCTTGTCATTCTATAGCTTTTATTAATGAATTATAACTTTAGCACACGATCCTTAATATCTTAGTAGTCAACTTGTAAGTAAATAAAAAAATCCGATGATTGCTCATCGGATTTTTTTATAATAATTAATATTATTTATTCGCCCATTGCAGCAATCAACGCTGCAGACAAACGTTTATAAGTTCCATTTACTAAACGCTCTCTAATAGCATCAAAAGCATCAAGAGTTTCGTTTACATCTTCAATGGTATGTGTAGCAGTTGGTATCATTCTTAATAGTATTAATCCCTTAGGAATAACAGGATACACTACAATAGAACAGAAAATACCGTAGTTTTCACGTAGATCACGAACTAATGCCATGGCTTCAGGAATACTCCCTTTTAAATACACTGGAGTTACACAACTTTGAGTAGTTCCGATATCAAATCCACGTTTCTTTAATCCAGATTGCAATGCGTCAACAATTTTCCAAAGATTTTCTTTCAACTCTGGCATTGTTTTTAGCATTTGCAAACGCTTACGTGCACCAACTACAAGTTGCATTTGTAGTGATTTAGCAAACATCTGTGAACGTAGGTTATATTTTAAGTAATCTATTATTTCTTGATCGGCAGCAATAAAGGCTCCAGTACTTGCCATAGATTTAGCAAACGTAGCGAAATACACATCGATATCATCTTGAACACCTTGTTCTTCTCCAGCACCAGCGCCAGTTTTTCCTAAGGTTCCAAAACCATGTGCATCATCAACAAATAATCTGAAATTGAATTTCTTTTTTAAAGCTACAATTTCCTTTAAACGTCCTTGTTCACCACGCATTCCAAACACACCTTCTGAAATCACTAAAATTCCTCCTCCAGTTTGTTCAGCCATTTTTGTGGCTCTTTCTAAGTTTTTCTCAAGACTTTCAACGTCATTATGCTTATAAGTGAAACGTTTTCCCATGTGTAAACGAACACCATCAATAATACAAGCATGAGCATCAACGTCATATACAATTATATCATCCTTAGAAACCAAAGCATCTACAGTAGAGACCATGCCTTGGTAACCAAAATTTAATAAATATGTTGCTTCTTTCTTTACAAACTCTGCAAGTTCATTTTGAAGTTGTTCATGAAGATCTGTATGACCAGACATCATTCGAGCTCCCATTGGATAAGCTGAACCATATTCTGCTGCAGCTTCCGCATCAACCTTTCTAACCTCAGGATGGTTAGCAAGACCAAGATAATCGTTAATACTCCATGTAATTACGTCTTTACCTTGAAACTTCATTCTATTAGATATTTGACCTTCTAACTTAGGAAAAACGAAATAACCTTCGGCTTGCGAAGCCCATTTCCCTAATGGTCCTTTATCTTTATAAATCTTTTCAAATAAATCCTTCATTTATAGCTATTAATTTTAGTCAAGTTATTTAATTGAGTACATCTTAATGAAATTTTTAAGCGAAAATCAAGATATAATCGGGACAAAATTAGTCAATTATATTATGATGACATAATATTTTAAGGGCAATGTTTATATGCTTTAACACACAAAAAATCCTATCACAATTAAATGCAATAGGATCTTATTATATTTAAGTCAATTATTTTATATACTGAATACTTTCAGAAACTTCAGTTTTACTATCAAAGAAACCTTGTTCTCCCATCCATTTATCGCTATATACTTTGCTCATGTATCGAGATCCATGGTCTGGAAATATGACCACAACTTTATCTCCTTTTTTAAATTCACCTTCTTCGCTTAGTTGTTTTAAAGCTTGCATTGCAGCTCCACTAGTATAACCAACAAATAAACCTTCAGTTTTTGCTATTTCTCTAGCAGTGTGTGCACTTTCTTCATCAGTAACCTTAATAAATTTATCAATCAAATCGAAGTCAGTTGCCGTAGGAATTAAGTTTTTACCTAATCCTTCAATCCGGTAAGGATAAATTTCTTTATCATCAAATTCACGTGTTTCATGGTATTTCTTTAGTACAGAACCAAAAGCATCAACACCAATGACTTTTACGTATGGATTTTGCTCTTTTAAGTATTTAGAAATTCCAGAAATAGTACCACCAGTCCCACTACAAGCAACTAAATGAGTAATTTCTCCGTCAGTTTGATTCCAGATTTCTGGACCAGTAGAATTATAATGTGCATCAATATTTAGTTGATTAAAATATTGATTAATATAAATAGAACCTTTTATTTCATTATGTAAACGCTTTGCTACCTGATAGTATGAGCGAGAATCGTCAGCACTAACATTAGCAGGACACACATAAACTTGTGCTCCCATTGATTTTAACATATCAATTTTATCTGCTGAAGATTTTGAACTCACAGCTAAGATACACTCGTAACCTTTAATGATACTAACCATAGCAATACTAAATCCTGTATTACCTGACGTTGTTTCAATGATTGTGTCTCCTGGAGTTAAAATGCCTTGTCTTTCGGCTTCCTCAATAATATGAAGTGCTATTCTGTCTTTTGACGAATGACCTGGATTGAAAGCTTCTACTTTAGCAAAGAAATCACCTTCAAAGCCTTCTGTCATTTTATTTAATTTGATAAGTGGTGTTTTACCTATTAATTGTAAAACATTATCAAATACATTATTGTCTTGTTTCATAAACGCAAATTTATCAGTTTCAATGTCATTTAAAATTGAAACGTAAAACCTTGCAAAATTACTATTTTTTTTCGAAATAGCTAGTATTTCCTTCTAAGTCTAGTAAAAAAGCGTATTCCCTTGCATCTTCTTTAAGAGCTTCAAAACGTCCGGAAGCTCCACCATGACCCGCTTCCATGTTGGTAATTAGAAATAATTTGTTAGTATCTTGTTTATAAGTTCTGAGCTTAGAAACCCACTTTGCAGGTTCCCAGTATTGTACTTGAGAGTCATGTAATCCCGTAGTAACCAGTAGATTTGGATAATGTTGCTTTTTTATATTATCATAAGGTGAATAACTTTTGATATAATCGTAGTAACTCTTGTCTTTCGGATTTCCCCATTCATCATATTCACCTGTAGTTAAAGGAATGGTATCGTCTAACATTGTGGTAACAACATCTACAAAAGGAACAGCAGCAATAACACCATTATAAAGCTCAGGTGCATCATTAATAATCACTGCCATTAATAAGCCACCTGCACTTCCTCCCATCGCATACAAATGTGATTTTGAAGTATAACCTTCAGTAATTAAATGTTTTGAACAATCAATAAAATCAGTAAAGGTATTTTTCTTTTTTAGAAGTTTTCCATCTTCATACCAATGCCTACCTAGATATTCACTGCCTCTAACATGTGCAATTACATAAATGAAACCACGATCTAATAAACTCAATCTTATGGTTGAGAAATATGGATCTACGGTAGAACCATAACTTCCATAGGCATATTGCAAAACAGGAGTTTCTACACCAAGTTTGGTGTCTTTTCTTCTAACAATTGACATCGGAATTTTAGTACCATCTTTAGCCGTTGCCCAAATACGTTCTGAAGTATAGTTGTTTTTATTAAAATTAGGATCTAAAATTTCCTGCTCCTTTTTAACTTCTTTTGCTTTAGTTCTCATATTGAAGTCAATCACAGAAGATGGATTTGTCAACGAATTATATACATACCTTAATGTTTCCGTATTAAAATCGACGTTAGTACCAACATTTACGGTATAAGTTTCGTTATCAAAGGGCAAATAGTAATCATCAGAATTATCCCATCGTTTTATTCTGATTTGATTCAAACCATTAGTACGTTCACTAACGACAAGGTAATCTTTGAAAATATCAATGTCTTCAATAAGCACATCTTTTCGATGAGATAAAACGTCAACCCAATTATCAAGTTTCGTAGCATTTTCAGGTGTTTTCATGAGTTTGAAGTTGGTTGCATCATCTTTATTAGTAACCACATAAAAATGATCTTCAAAATGTGAAATGCTATATTCTAAGCCACGAATACGTTTTTGAAATACTTTGAACTCGTCATCAGGTGTGTCTGCATTGAGGATATGAAATTCATTGGTAAGTGTACTATAACAAGCAATAATGAGATATTTTCTAGATTTAGACTTATAAACTGTAACTCCGAATGTATCATCATCTTCAGTAAAAACTATAACATCTTCATCTTCAGAATCACCAATTTTATGCTTATAAATTTCATTCGCTCTAAGGGTTTGTTCATCTTTTTTAGTGTAAAAAATGGTGCAATTATCATTTGCCCAAGTTGATGAACCTGTTGTATTTTCAATGATATCTGAAAATATTTCGTTCGTAATTAAACTCTTTATTTGAAGACTATATTGACGTCTACCAATAGTATCAATACCAAAGGAAATCATGGTATTATCTGGACTGACGCTTAAGCCTACTAATCTGAAATAGCCATGACCTTTAGCCATGACATTACAATCAAAAAGCAATTCTTCTTTAGCGTTTAAGTTTTCTTTTTTACGCGTATATATTGGATAATCTTTACCTTTTTCGTAACGAACGATATACCAATACCCATTGTATTTATAGGGCACTGAAGCATCGTCTTCTTTTATCCTTGCTTTCATTTCCTCAAAAAGCTGCTTTTCAAATTCCTTTGTATGCGCAGTTTCTTGCTCATAGTATTCGTTTTCAGCATTTAGATAATCTAATACATTTTGATCTTCTCGTTGATTCAACCAGAAATAATTATCAATTCTGATGTCTTTATGAATTTCTAATTCTTTAGGAATTTGTCTAGCAATAGGCGCTTTGATAGTCGTCTTCATTTTTCTTTTTAAAAGTCAGGCAATTTAGTAATTTTGCAACTATAATTTTAATACTTAACAATATGTTTGGAGATATGATGGGAATGATGGGTAAACTTAAAGAGACCCAGAAAAAAGTTGAAGACACAAAAGAACGTCTTCACAGTGTTTTAATTGATGAAAATAGTAGTGACAATAAACTAAAGGTGACAATTACTGCTAATAGAACTATAAAATCTATTGCAATAGATGATGAATTACTTCAAGACAAAGACATGCTTGAAGACTACCTTATTCTTACTTTAAACAAAGCTATTGAGCGTGCAACAACGGTTCATGAAACTGAAGTCGCTGCAGTTGCTAAAGCTGGAATGCCCAACATTCCTGGAATGGATATGTTTAAATAATTTAGACAGTTAGACTATTTAGATTTTCAGATAGTACAGTTCTAGAAGTCATTCAAAACATCTAATAGACGTCTATGCATAGCATCAGTATAATCTAAATGGGTTACCATTCTAAGTTTATTGCTTCCCATGCCAATTATATGAATGTCTTTATCTGATAACTGCTGAAGAAATTCTGCTTCATCAACATGAGATTCCAATTCAAAAATGACAATATTGGTTTCAATAAGTTCAACTTTAGAAATTATTGATAAATCTGCTAATACTGCACCAATTTCCTTAGCTTTTTTATGGTCTTCTGCTAATCGATTAATATTGTGATCTAAAGCATAAATACCAGCTGCAGCTACATAACCGATTTGACGCATATTGCCACCTAGAATTTTTCGTACTCTTATAGCATTTTGCATTATAGCATCATCACCAATTAGCACAGAACCAATTGGGCAACCTAAGCCTTTACTCAAACAGACAGATATGGTATCGAAAAGATCGCCATATTGCTTAGCTGACTCATTCTTAGCAACTAAGGCGTTCCAAAGCCTTGCGCCATCGAGATGATAACCTAAATTATTATCATCACAAATGGTTTTTATTTTTTTTAATTCTTCAAAATCCCAACAAGCTCCTCCTCCTTTGTTGGTTGTGTTTTCAACTTCAACTAATGTCGTTTGACTGTAATAAAAGGCATCAGGATTAATTGCTTCTTTAACTTGAGAGGCAGTAAACATACCTCTTTTGCCATCAATTAAATGGCATGAAATTCCACTATTAAAAGATGCACCACCAGCTTCATAATTATAAATATGTGCATATTTATCACAAATTACTTGTTCTCCAGGATTCGTATGCAATTTTAAGGCGGTTTGATTTGCCATACTTCCAGAAGGGAAAAATAAGGCTCTAGGTTTGCCAAACATTTCTGCAAGTCGCTCTTCTAGAGCGTTCACAGTGGGATCTTCTTTAAACACATCATCACCAACTTCAGCAGACATCATTGCATCTAACATGCCTTTTGTTGGTTTGGTAACGGTATCGCTTCTTAAATCAATAATCATAATCTAATTAGAATTATAATGACATATATCACTTCCTATTGGAGAACCATCAGGGATTTTTGGAGTTTTTTCAATTTTGAATTTTTCTGGGTGTTCTTTAAATTCAGAAATCATCATTTCAAAATGCGAACTATATGGTGTTGACAGTCGTTTATCAGTCAATAAAGAATTAATTGCATTGTTTGCTTTTACTTTAACTTGTAAAAATGATTTAGAACTTGAAGCCAAATTCATCAAATGAATCAGGACACGTTCATTAATGAGTTGTTGTACTTCATTTTTGTAAGCATCGGTAAAAGTTTTTCCAAAAGAATTAGTTATAACTTGTTGTAAAACATTTTCTAATGTCAATTGATTAGGATCTAAACTCTTTTGTTGAACCATCCTATTTGCGCGCTCTGGATGTAACAATAAACCTAAGGTCATATCGCTAGCTGTTGCAGCCGCACTTAAAGGATCAAAAGCAACACCTGTTTGACTTGAAAAGGACTCACGATTTCTATAATATTCAAAAGCTCTTGGTGGAAAAAGGTCTAATTTTTCTTTTGGAATTGCCAATGCATCAGCCGAAATTGTTTTAAGAATTACAGTTAAGGCATCTCGTTGTGTTTGAGCATCAATTGACTCTACTATGGTTTGTCCATCACCTTTAACAGCATAATTATAATCTAATCCACCAACAACTTTGGCCGCAGCTTCCGTTTGGAATCTATGGAAAAAATAAAGAGGCACAAACACATCTTCTAAGACAGAAAATGGTTCATCTTCTCTAATATTATCTTTTGAAAAATTTGAAATGGCTTTTTGTCGCACTGCCAAAACAGAATTTAATTCTTCTGAAGCCGATTTACCGTTATCCCATAAATGTGCTAAAGCATGAGCTCCTCCAGTCGCTCTTGCATCAGAATCAGAAATAAACCGATGACCAGCAATTGTTGCAGCCTTTAGAATCTTATTTAGCTCGTCTTTTTCAGTTGCGCTTTTATCAAATTCAGAATAACTATAAGCGACTGTAACTTTGTCCCAACTACCAATCCCTACAGCATAAGCATCACTCAAATCAATTTGACCATTTGTGAGTTTTACTAATGGATGCGGATAATCCATAACAGAAGCTCTTCCGTTGGTACTTGCTGCAAAATTATGTGCAAAACCAATAGTATGACCAACTTCGTGAGCACTTAGCTGGCGAATTCGAGCTAAAGCCATGTCTAACATAGGTTTATAATTGTCATCGCGCTCTGCAAAAGGTTTGTTTAATAATGCCTGAGCAATCATAAAATCTTGACGAATTCTCAAACTACCTAAACTCACATGACCTTTAATGATTTCTCCTGTTCTAGGATCGATAACACTTCCACCATAACTCCATCCTCTTGTAGAGCGATGTACCCATTGAATGACATTATAACGACAATCCATAGGATCAGCATCTGCAGGCAACATTTTCACCTGATAAGCATCTTTAAATCCGATTGCTTCGTAAGCTTGATTCCACCATCGCGCTCCTTCTAAAAGCGCAGAACGAACAGGCTCCGGAGTTCCTGGGTCGAGATAATAAATGATTGGTTCTTTAGCTTCACTAACTTTAGCGTTAGGATTTTTCTTTTCTAAGCGATGACGAATGATATAACGCTTTCTAATTGGTTCTTGTATTGGTGTTGCATAATCTAAAAACGACATTGAAATTGCTCCACTTCGTACATCAAACTCACGCATGTTGTAGCCATCATCTGGTAATTCAATAAAACTATGGTGCTGAATTACACTCACTAAAGACGCTGTAGGAACTACAGTTCTAATATTTCTACCAGTTGGTTGTCCACTAAAAGTCAATAACGCTTCAAACTCAACATTTTTAGGAAACGCTTTTGTCTGTTCAAGTGATAATGCACTTTTAGAAGCATCTAATTTATAATTTCCTTCTTTGCTTCGTTTTAATGTTGTTGCTACACCATGTGCATCTTCTAACAAAAACGGTGTTAAATCAATAATATAATTTCCATTGCTTTCTTCAACAATATTGAATCCGAACAAAACCGATTTAGCAAAAGCCTGTTCAATACTTTTCTTTTCAAGTGCGTTGTCTGTAATAGCTCTATAATTTTGATTAGGTTGAATCAGTAATAATTTATGTCCTGCTTTTTGGAATTTCACAATGCGTTCTCTCCCTAATTGACCTCTATCTAAGCCGATATCGTTAGAGCCAACTCCTGTGGCTAAAGAATTAACATATAAGAATTCTTTGTTTAAATCTTTCACCTCTAGATAAATTTTATCCTGAGCTTCCTCATAATAAAAATCAAAAAGTCCCTTAAAACTTTCGAGTTCCTTAGTGTCTAATACTTGTGAGAATAATGGTGAAATTGAAAGACATAAAACGATGTAAAGTAGCTGTTTTTTCATTTTGAATAATTAGTGTATAAAACTACATAATTTATACGAATTGATAATTGTGACACTAAGAAATAAAATGTGTCTAATAATTAAGTAACGTGTAAATTAAGTGATGAATTTTAGTTTGCATTAATCCCTGTAAATCCTGAAATCCTTTTTTAAAAGATTTAAGATAGCTTTGATTTTTATCGGAAGTGGAAATTTGAAACCAATTTTAGATGGATTTCTAACACGACTATATTCCAAAACAAATTTCATTGGTTTAGAAGCTTCCCCTCATAAATTAAAGGTTTCAGATTCATCCATCGATATAGCAATAAGACCCTTTGAAACTTCTGATATCAATGCTCTCAATGAAAAATTTAGACACTCTCGTTTGGTTGAAGAGCAAATTCCAAGATGTTATGTAGCTACCAACAAAAAAAAGAAAACCGTGTACAGACAATGGTTGTTTACTCATAAATCTCAACAACAAGTTATCAATTATTTTGGTCCAGTTTTCCCTGAATTAGACAAAAACGAAGCAATAATTGAAGGTGTTTTTACACATCCAGATTATAGAGGATTGCGTATTATGTCTAAGGCTATGCCTAAAATAATAAAACAACAGCAATACAAGAATATTAAAAGAGTTATAGCTTTTGTTAATGAACGAAATATATCAAGCCTTAAGGGATTTAATAGAATTGGTTTTAGCCCTTATTGTATAAGAATTGAGGTCTGGTTTCTATTTAGTAGAAAAGTGTCTTTTATTCAAATGACAGATTCGCTTGAAAAAAAATATTTGGAGTCAATTAAAACATAATTCCGTTTTAGTTTTTTCTAATTGATATATATCTTATTTTCGTTTAAAATTTCAAACTATGATTACTTCAGATCAAATTAAAGATCTCAATACACGCCTTGATAAACTAAGGCACTATCTTTGACATAGATGCCAAATTAATTGAAATTTCTAACGAGGAAGAGCAAACTTTTGATCCTAATTTCTGGAACGATTCAAAGCAAGCAGAATTGATTATGAAATCAATTCGCGAAAAAAAGAGTTGGGTTGAAGATTATAAATCTGGTGTTACCTTACTAGAAGATCTTGAAGTCATTTACGAGTTTTATAAAGAGGAAGAAGCAACAGCAGTGGATGTTGAAAACAGGTATCAAAAAGCATTACTTCTAATTGAAAAATTAGAGTTCAAAAATATGTTGTCTGATGAAGGTGATAGTTTGAGTGCTGTACTTCAAATTACTGCAGGAGCTGGAGGTACTGAATCTTGCGATTGGGCAAGTATGCTAATGCGAATGTATTTAATGTATGCTGAAAAGAGCGGATTTAAAGTTAAAGAACTCAACTTTCAAGAAGGTGATGTCGCTGGAATAAAAACGGTGACCTTAGAAATTGAAGGAGATTACGCCTTTGGTTGGCTTAAAGGTGAAAACGGAGTACATCGTTTGGTTAGAATTTCTCCATTTGATAGTAATGCCAAACGACATACAAGTTTTGCTTCAGTTTATGTGTACCCATTAGTTGATGATACTATAGAAATTGATATCAATCCTGCAGATATTGAAATCACAACAGCTCGTTCAAGTGGTGCTGGTGGACAAAATGTGAATAAGGTTGAAACAAAAGTCCAGTTGACACATAAGCCTTCAGGAATACAAATTTCATGTTCCGAAACACGATCACAACATGACAACCGTTCTCGTGCCTTGCAAATGCTTAAATCTCAGTTATACGAAATTGAATTGCAAAAACAAATGGCACAGCGTGATGATATTGAAGCTGGAAAAATGAAGATTGAATGGGGAAGTCAAATAAGAAACTATGTCATGCACCCTTATAAATTAGTAAAAGATGTAAGGTCTGCTCACGAAACAGGAAATGTAGATGCTGTCATGGATGGTGATTTAGAACCATTTTTGAAGGCATATTTAATGATGATGGGACAAAAAGAAGAAGATTTAAATCAATTATAAAAATTATGATTACAATATATCACAATCCACGATGCAGTAAATCTAGAGAAGGTCTTCAGGTTTTGGAAGATTCTGGCAAGAATTTTGAGATTGTTAAATATCTAGATGAACCAATTTCAGAAGCAACACTAAAAGAGATTATAAATTTATTAGGAATTAAACCAATAGAATTAGTCAGAAAAAATGAAGCCATTTGGAAATCTGAGTATAAAGGAAAAGATTTGGTAGATGACAACATCATTTCTGCGATGGTAAAACATCCAAAACTTATTGAACGTCCTATAGTTGTTGCTAATAAAAAGGCTGTGATTGGTAGACCAGTAGACAACATAAAATCGCTCATCGAATAATTATAACACTAGTATGAAAACTTATTTTTTTTTAGGACTTACCCTTATCCTTTTTAGTTTTAATGTTGTGGCTCAATCACAAACTAAAGAAGAAAATGAAAGGATTAGAATGGAACGCAAAATTGAAGAACAAAAAACAGAATTCATTACCAATATTGTCGCTAGTTTTTTTGAGTTAGATGATTTTCAAAGACATATTCTTAAACAGCGACTACATTCTTATTATGATGAGCTTTTAAAAATAAATGTTTTGAACATTCAATCATTTGAAAAAGCAACCTTAATAAATGACTTAGATTATAGTCATTTTAAAGATTTTGAAGAAATGTTAGGTCGCGAATTTATCGACAAACTATTAGAGAAAGCTAAAGGAAAAGACAATTCAGCTCAAAAAAAGAAGAAGAAAAAAAAGAAACGAAAGAAAGGAGACAACTAAGTCTTTTTGTCAATGATTTATTGAACTGAATTGTATAGATTGATTCTATTTAATTTGTTTAACAAAAGATTAACCGTAACCAACCGCAAGTAGTTTTATTTTTGCACATCTAAAATTGCAAACCATCACATTTAGGTTACCATGAAAATAAAACTGACTCTACTCCTCTTTCTAATTACCATCTTTAGTTTTGCTCAAAACCAAATTTCAATTACAGGTAAAGTTATTGATGCGGATGAAAATTTTCCTTTAGAATACGCAACCATTTCTTTTATTAATAAAGCAGAAAACACCATTGTAACAGGTGGTATTACTGATATTGATGGAAAGTTCGAAATTGAAGTCCCTATAGGAACTTATGATGTTAAAATTGAGTACTTATCGTATAAAACAAAAACATATTCTGATAAGTTACTTGATAAAACAATGGACTTGGGAACCGTAAGTATGTCTCTAAATCTTGAAGCCCTAGATGCTGTAGAAATTATAGCAGAACGAACAACGGCTGAGATTAAGCTTGATAAAAAAGTATATACCATTGGTAAAGATTTGACGGTTCGTGGCGGAACTGTTAGTGATGTTTTAGATAATGTACCTTCTGTTTCGGTTGATGTTGAAGGAAATGTGGCCTTACGTGGTAATGATGATGTTAGAATATTAATTAATGGTAAACCTTCAGGATTGGTTGGTTTAAATTCCACTGAAGCTTTACGTCAGTTGCCTGCAGATGCGATTGAGCGTGTTGAAGTGATAACGTCTCCTTCAGCTAGATACGATGCTGAAGGAACAGCTGGTATATTAAACATTATTTTAAGACGAAGTAAACTACAAGGCCTTAATGGAGCCATAACTGTTAATGCTGGATATCCCACTCAAGCAGGTATTTCTGGAAACGTTAACTATAGGACTGGTGATTTTAACTTTTTTAATACAACGAGTTATAATTATCGATCAGTTCCAGGAAATGCTTATGCAAATTCTGAATTTATTCCTTCTGGTGACAGACTAGAGGAAACAAGAAAATTTGATCGTCAGCGAAAAGGTATCAGTACAAATTTTGGTGTTGAATGGTATATTAATGATTCGGCTTCATTGACTACTTCAATTCAATTTCGTGATAGCAATAACGAGCAAGAAAGCACTAATAGAATTGTAGAGTTTGAAAATTCTACCAATACAACAACCTTTAGAAGTCGTTTTGATCCAGAATTTGAAGATGATAGAACTATTCAGTATTCGGTAAATTTTGACAAACAATTTGGTGATAATTCAGACCATCGGTTTACCGCCAATTTTCAATATGAATCGAGTTCTGAGTTAGAAGCATCGGTAATTCAACAGGATGCGATTGAAGTTGAGGATGTTACTACAGATGAAAATCAAGATCGTATTTTTTTACAAAGTGATTATGTTTTGCCAATAGGAGAAGTTAGTCAATTTGAATTTGGATACCAAGGACGTTTCCTTAATCTAGATACAGATTATGAAATATTTTTGAGAGACAATGATACAGGTTTGTTTGAACTTAGTACAGGTTTAAGTAACAATTTACTTTATAGAGAATATGTTAATGGCTTCTACACCCAATTTGGAAGCAAAATTAAATCTAAGTTTAGCTACCTTTTAGGATTGCGATTTGAAGATACTAGAATCAGTATTGATCAACAAACAACAAATCAATTTGCTAAAAAAGATTATGTAAACTTCTTCCCGACTGTAAATTTGTCTTACGAGCTTAGTGAAGATGAAAATATTACGCTTGGATATAACCGTCGTATTAGAAGACCTCGTTCACGTTTTATAAATCCGTTTCCTTCACGTAGTTCTGCAACGAGTTTATTTCAAGGGAATCCGGATTTAGATCCGAGTTTTTCAAATACATTTGATTTAGGTTACTATAGAAGATTCAGTAAAAAAGTAACATTAAACACATCCATATATTTCCAACGAACAACAGATGCGTTTAATATTATTAATATTGGAACTGATAATTATTTCAATTTTGATACCAATGAGATTATTAATGTAAACGACCCTGAATTTGCTGCACAAGAAGAATTTTTGGTTCAGATTTTACAACGATCACCTATTAATTTAGCAATAAACGATCGATATGGTTTTGAATTCACTCTTACGTATAGACCTACAAAAAAATGGAATATAAACGGAAACTTTAATATGTTTCAATCTATTACAGAAGGTATATATGAAGGCACAGATTTTGGTGCCGAAAACTTTAGCTGGTTTGTACGCTTAAATAACAAATACACACTTCCTGGAAATATAGACTGGCAAACGCGAATGAATTACAGAGGACCAAGAGTAGATGCGCAAAATAAAAGTCAAGGCATCTTTTCAACAGATTTGGCATTCAGTAAAGATGTATTTAAAGATCGTGCTTCAATTGCGATTAATGTAAGTGATTTGTTTAATTCTAGAAAAAGAATAAGTAAAACTACTACTCCAACTTTTATTTCTGATAGTGAATTTCAATGGAGAGAACGTACATTTAATCTATCGTTTACTTACCGTTTCAATCAAAAGAAAAAGAATGATCGTTCTGGCAGAGGAAATGGTGATGATTTTGATTTTGAAGGCTAAGGAATAAGAATCAAACGATTACAAATAAAAAAAGGAAACCTAAAATGGTTTCCTTTTTTTTTATCTTTTTAAACTAAAGTCTAGCTGTTAGCAGCACGTTTAGCTTTCTTTTCTTCTTTCATTTCTTTTAATCGCTCCATTAACGATCCGCCAATCCAATAAGGAACTACAAATGTGATTAAAAATATCATTAACCAAAAACCTATAGTTAAAATGGTTAAAAACGCTAAAAATCCTAAATATTGGTCAAATTCAAACATGTGGTTTTTTTTTGTTAAGGCAAAGATATAATAATCCGAATTGTTTTACAATAGTTTATTTGGGTTTTATTAACAGGATATTAAAAGAAATCGAAATAGACCTCAGGTTTAAACAATTCATGAATTGAACACAATAAGATAAATACCATTGGTAAAGTTGAATTTGTTAATATATAATGAAAAATTAAAGTTATAATCACTAAGCAATTATTCCCCAAAATCTTAACTTTGTTTTACTATAAAATGACAAAATATCTCATGAAATTTAGAATAGAAAAAGACACAATGGGTAATGTAAATGTACCTGCTGATAAACTTTGGGGAGCACAAACTGAACGCTCTCGAAATAACTTTAAAATTGGTGCTCCAGCATCTATGCCGTTAGAAATTGTTTACGGCTTTGCTTATCTTAAAAAAGCTGCTGCTTATACTAATGCTGATTTAGGTGTTTTAGACACTGATAAGCGTGATTTAATAGGTAAAGTTTGTGATGAAATTTTGCAAGGTCAACATGACGATCAGTTTCCATTGGTTATTTGGCAAACAGGTTCTGGTACACAAAGTAATATGAATGTGAATGAGGTCATTGCTAATAGGGCGCATCAAATTGCAGGTAAAGTTATTGGTGAAGGTGATAAAACTATTCAACCCAATGATGATGTGAACAAATCACAATCTTCTAACGATACATTTCCAACAGGAATGCATATTGCTATTTATAAAAAAGTAGTTGAAACAACTATCTCTGGAGTTATACAATTAAGAAATACGCTACATGAGAAATCGTTGAAATATATGGATGTTGTAAAAATTGGTCGCACACACTTAATGGATGCAACACCTTTAACACTTGGACAAGAATTTTCAGGTTATGTGTCCCAATTAGACCATGGTTTGATCGCTTTAGAAAACACGCTTCCTCATCTATCCGAATTGGCACTTGGTGGAACTGCAGTAGGAACAGGTTTAAACACACCAGATGGGTATAGTGAATTAGTTGCTGACTATATTGCAAAATTCACCGGATTGCCTTTTGTTTCGGCAGATAATAAATTTGAAGCGCTTGCAGCTCATGATGCTCTAGTTGAAACTCATGGAGCATTAAAACAATTAGCGGTTTCTCTAAATAAAATTGCAAACGATATCCGAATGATGGCTTCTGGACCTAGAAGTGGCATTGGTGAAATTATTATTCCTGCTAATGAACCAGGTAGTTCAATTATGCCTGGAAAAGTTAATCCTACACAATGTGAAGCACTTACCATGGTATGCGCTCAAGTTATGGGTAATGATGTTGCAGTTACAGTTGGAGGAACTCAAGGTCATTATGAGTTAAATGTATTTAAACCTATGATGGCAGCTAACGTATTGCAATCTGCGCAATTAATTGGTGATGCATGTGTAAGTTTTGAAGAGCATTGCGCTTCTGGAATTGAACCAAATCATGATGTTATAAAGCAACTTTTAAATAACTCGTTAATGCTCGTTACGGCCTTAAACACTAAAATTGGTTATTATAAAGCCGCAGAAATTGCCAATACTGCACATAAAAATGGTACGACTTTAAAAGTAGAAGCTATTAACCTTGGTTATGTAACTGCTGAAGAATATGATGAATGGGTTAAACCAGAAAATATGGTTGGTTCACTAAAATAAATAAAATTAAATACTATGAAAACAACTTTACTAACGATACTTATTTGTGTAAGTATAAACTTGAGTATAAATTCTCAAACGACTTTTAGCGCAAAACAGCCAATTAATACCAATACAGATAATGCGCCTTTTGTAATTGATTCGGGTAATTTAGATGCAGACGCATTTCCAGATATCGTAATAGGCACAAATCTTGGAGACACAGTAGAATGGTATAAAAATAATGGTGATGGCACGTTTACATTACAACCGTTAATAGCTAATGACGTCACACAATGTGGAGGTGTAACTATAGCAGATCTCAATAGTGATGGATTTAATGATGTAATCGCTTCTAATTTTGGAGATGATAAATTAGTCTGGTTTGAAAATGATGGAACTGGTAATTTTGAGCCTGAGCAAATAATTTCAAGTTCCATAGATGGTTCTAGCGGAATTATTGCAGGATTTATTGATGGTGGTACAACAGTAGACGTTGGAGTTGTTGGTTTTAATTCTGGAGATACTGTTTGGTTTTCAAATAACGGCTCTGGTGTATTTACTGGTCCTAATACCATAGAGTCGATACCTGGAAGTGGTCCTGGTAATTTAGATCTTGCCGATTTTGATGGTGATGGTGATAATGATATTGTGCTAATGAATTCTAATATTGGCACTGTCGAACTTTATTATAATGATTTAATTCCTGGCGGAACTGTTAGTTTTATTAAAGATGTAAATACTGTGACTTCTGGTGAAGTATATCCATTTGATGTTAGCTTTGGTGATGTTGATGATGATAGTGATCTAGATATAGTTGTGGTAGATCTTTTTGGTGGTGCTTCTGGTTTAGGTTGGTATCAAAAGGAATTAGACGGTACATTTACGGAAACTATTATTACTACGACCATAGCTAATCCTGCAACTGCAAAAGTCGTAGATTTAGATAACGACACGTACAACGATATTCTTTTAAGTTCTGGAGGCTCAGGAGCAGGAACTGATATCGTTTGGTTTAGAAGTACAATGACTGGGACTTTTGGTTCTGAAATGATTATTGATGATACTCAGAGTCAAACCTACGCGTTTACTTTGAACGATTTTGAAAATGATGGTGATATCGATATAGCTAACATTGCTTACAATGATGATGATTTAAATTGGTTTGAAAACGAACTCATTACTTTAGGACTGAATAATGAAGTTCAGCAAACTATAAGCTTCTACCCTAACCCAACGTCTTCAATCTTAAATTTTAAGGGCTTGGATTCCGTAGTGATTGATGTTTCTATTTTTGATATTTTAGGAAAAGAAATCCTAACAACTAAAATTGATGCATCATTAACTTTAGATGTGTCAAATCTTGAGAATGGCACATATTTAATAAAGTTTAAGGACAATGATAGTGTATTGAAATTCGTAAAAGAATAGCTTTTACAACTAAGAAATAAATTTTAAAACGCTAGCATTTCGCTGGCGTTTTTATTTGTTGAAGAATTTAATAAGCAACATAATAAGTTTAAAGATCAACCATAATGAAATACCTGCTCCTAAAAATGATTTAAAACCTTTCTTTTCATTCTTTTTGTGAATAGATCTTGAGGTTTTTCGAAAAACAGGAGTGATTTCAACTACTTTATTAAAGTCTTTACATTGATCTTGAAAGTTAGGAATATTGTTTGTTAAACCACATAAAATTCCATATCGCTCATCTATAATATGATTTTTACATGTTTTGCAAATTTTATCACGTTCAACTTTAGTCATGAGGATTAAATTTTGTTAAATTTAGGGTTTTATCTTAATTATATGTCAATATTAATTATCAATATTAAAGAACTCGTTCAAGTAAGAGAAACTAATGTCACCATTGTAAAAGGTAAAGACATGAGACTTTTACCTACAATTGAAAATGCCTACTTATTTATAGATCATGATACTATTGTAGAATACGGAAGTATGGAAGATCTAGCTGGCATTGAAGCTGATGAAACAATAGATGCAACTGGCAAGACTGTTTTGCCTACTTGGTGTGATTCGCATACACATATTGTTTATGCAGGTGATAGAACTCAAGAGTTTGTAGATCGAATAAATGGTTTATCCTATGAAGATATTGCCAATCGAGGTGGTGGAATTTTAAATTCAGCCGAAAAGTTACAAAACACTTCAGAAGACGACCTTTATCAACAAGCAGCAAATCGACTAAAAGAAGTTATTAAACTTGGTACTGGAGCTATTGAGATTAAATCGGGCTATGGATTAACTGTCGAAGCAGAACTAAAAATGCTTCGCGTTATTAAACGGTTAAAGAAAGACTTTCCTATTAAAGTAAAACCAACATTGCTCGCTGCTCACGCGATTCCAAAGGAATTTAAAGACAATAAAAAAGGGTTCATCGATGTAGTAATTAATGAATTAATTCCTGCTGTAGCAAAAGAACATCTAGCAGAATACATAGATGTATTTTGTGAAAAGGGTTATTTTGATTTGGAAGATACAGAGCGTGTTCTTGAAGCTGGCACTAAACATGGATTGACGCCAAAAATACATGTGAATCAATTTAATGCCTTTGGAGGTGTAGCTTTAGGTGTGAAACATAAGGCATTATCAGTAGATCATCTTGAAGAATTAAATTCAGAAGATGTAGATGCATTAAAACAATCTCATACGATTCCTGTTGCCTTACCTGGTTGCTCCTATTTTTTGAGTATACCTTATACACCAGCCAGACAACTTATTGATGCTGGTCTGCCTTTGGCAATAGCAACCGATTATAATCCAGGATCAACACCAAGCGGAAATATGAATTTTGTGGTTTCTGCATCCTGTATTAAAATGAAAATGACACCAGAAGAAGCCATCAATGCTGCAACGATTAATGGTGCTTATGCTATGAATATTTCTAATATGTATGGAAGCATTTGTCGAGGCAAGAAAGCAAATATTATAATTACTAAAGCTATTCCGAGTTATCACTATTTAGCCTATGCCTTTGGTGATAACCATATAGATACTGTAATTATTAATGGTCAGAAATTCTAGGATTATTTTACCAAAAAAAATCCGAAAGCTCATTGAACTTTCGGATTTCAGATGTATATCATTTTGAAACTATTTCAAAGTAAACTCAGAAGTAGAGACCAATTCATTTTTGTTAAAAACATTGACCACATAACGTCCAGAATTAAAATCTTCATTTGGAGGAATAAACTCGCAAATATCTAAGCTTTTATTCTCGTAATTAAATTTACTTATGATGCTGTAATTTAATATCGTCTGTTCAAATTGAATTTGTTCATTAGCACCTAATACATTGTTTTTAGGATCTAAAACCTGAACGTATAATTCTTTATCTCCTGCACCAACTAATGCGTTTTTGGCAACTGTATAACATACTCTAATCTTATCACTACGTTTTGCTCTTTCTGTAGGAATTAGTTTGCCAGAACTTCTTTCAATAACTCCAAAGCCTTTTAAACTAACAGTTTGTAATACTGCTGCGTTTTCCACGACCTCAGAAAGTTGTGTGTTTTGAACTAATAATGAATCTGTAAATACTGTGCGTTCTGCCAACTGCATATTTGTACTATCTAGCGATGTTGCCAATAATTCATTTTCTATTTTGAGTTTATCGTTTTCTGTTAACAATACATCCATTTCCTCTTGAAGTGCCATGAATTTCTTTTTATATCTCCATAAACTATTTACACTATTTTGAGAAATTTTTAAAGAATCCATTAAACCTTGAATACGATCTCTGGCTTCAACAAGATTCTGATTTGCAACTTCATTTTCACCAATAGCAATATCATATTGTTTTGCCATAGAACTTAAATCAGCCATAACCTGATTTTTCTCTTTGGTTAATGTCGCTTCATTTTCTTTTTTCTCATTATACAATTTAGAAGTGTAAAATGCAGTACCTAAAAATAAAGCCAATAAGATACCTAAAGCAATTTTTAACCCAATACCCTTACTGTTTGAATTTTCCATAATTTACTTTTGTTTATTTGTTATTTTAAAACGTTAATTCTTTTAATTTTTTGCAAAGCTGAAAATAAAAAACTGTACTTTTAATACGTCAAAATTAATCAATTTTGTTGATGGAATACTTAAAACTTTTTACAACTTCAGAATTATCTACAATTCTGAAAAAGCGCCCTAAAGAAACCAAATTCGGAGAACATATTATGTTACTTCCAGACTTTGACAATATATACGAACAATTGTTAAAAATGGACGTCTCCTATGTTCTTTTTGGTATAAAAGAAGATGTTGGAGTTTTTGCAAATTACGGAAACACAGGTGCTTGTGAAGCTTGGGACGCGACTATAAAAGTTTTGCTAAATATCCAAAGTAATGTGAATACACATGCTAAGAAAGTTGCCGTTTTAGGTTGTTTAGACTTTGAAAAGTATCAAAATAAGCTTGAGACACTTGATCAGAATAAGAAAAAAGACATTCAGAAAGCTAGAAAATTAGTATCAAAAATTGATGAAAGCGTGACCTATTTAGTGTCACAAATTGTAAGTGCAGGTAAAATCCCTATCATTATAGGTGGTGGTCATAATAATGCTTATGGTAATATAAAAGGAACGTCTTTAGCACTTAAAAAGCCTATTAATACTATAAATTTTGATGCGCATCATGATTTTAGAGCAGAAGAAGGACGACATAGTGGGAATGGATTTAGTTATGTGTATGCTGAAGGTTTTCTAAAAAATTATTTCATTTTCGGACTGCATGAAAACTATACTTCTGATACTATTTTTAAAACCATAAATAAGTTAAAATCTATTCAGTATAATACGTTTGAAACTATAAAAATAACGCAAAACACTGATTTTACATCTGAAATGGAATTAGGTTTAAATCACATTGAAAAAAAGCACTTTGGAATAGAAATAGATTGTGATGCTATTCAGAACACACCAAGTAGTGCAATGACTCCTAGTGGTTTTTCTGCTAATGAAGCACGTCAGTTTGTACATTATTTTGGAGCACATGAAAATGCATCCTATTTGCATATTTGTGAAGCAGCACCTACTCCTGAAAATGAAACTCAAGTTGGAAAACTTATTGCTTATCTTATAACAGATTTTATTAGAGCACATGAAGGCCATTGAAATCATACCTTTCGATAATCAATATGCGAACGATTTCTATAAATTAAACATAGAATGGTTAAAAACGTACTTTTACGTAGAACCGTTTGATGAAGATGTCTTAGGTCAACCAAAAACACACATCATTAATAAAGGAGGTCATATCTTTTTTGCGAAATGTGATGACTTCATACTGGGAACAGTGGCACTAATGCCTACAAACGACCCTAAAGTATTCGAATTGACTAAAATGGCTGTTCTACCTGATTTACGAGGACAAAAAATTGGTCAACAGCTACTGCAACATTGTATAGATTTTGCCAAATCAATTCAATTGGAAGCATTAATGCTCTATTCGGCAACAAAACTGGAAAACGCTATTTATTTGTATAGGAAATATGGCTTTGTAGAACTAGAACTTGAAAAAAACAGTCCGTATGTGCGAAGTGATATTAAAATGGAATTAAAGTTTATTTATTAAACTTCAAAATTTTCGTATTAATAATTTTATCATCTAGCTGAATTAATAAGGTATAAACACCTGAAGCATAGGTTGACAAATCTATAGTTTGGTTTAAAAAGTTTGCTTTAGACTGTACAACTTGTCCAAAACTATTTATAAGCTGAAAAGCGAAAGGTTTGTTGTTTTTAAAAGTAATATTCAAAATTCCAGTCGTTGGGTTTGGATACATAGTTACAGCATTTGAATCATACTCGTAATCGTTAGTTGATAATGATAAACAACTTGTATTAATAATGATTAAACCATCATTTGAAGCTGCATAAATCGTTTCTGAATCATATTGAGATTCTTCAAAAAGATTAACACCTGGAAGCGTTTGGGAATTATTATCCAAGAATTCCCAATCATTTTGACCTTTGAAAGCAATTTTTCCATCTCCTGTATTCTCAGGCTCACCTGCTCCTATCCATAAATACCCTTGGGAATCAAATTTAACAGCATTAGCAACTAAACCGCTAATGTTGTCCATGTCATTGAAAATTGTAGGTGTGTTTTCATTGTGCTCAATTAACCAATTGTCATTTTCAAATTTTAATAAGCCATACCAGTTTGTAGCATATACAATATCTGAATGTGCTGTAATGCCATTCAGAAAATTAAAAGACTCAATAGGTAATATAGAATTTGTGACATCATACACATTCCAGTTGATGCCATCAAAGGTTAATATATCATATTCATAAAAGGCATAATTAGATAACCAGAGATTTCCGTTGTCATCATAATCCATAGACGTGGTCATCCCACAACATGACGGTGTAACTAATGTTTGTAAATCTTGAGTGTAAATAATTTGATTACTGGCATTTAAAATATTGAATTCATATTGAGCAGCAATTGCTAAATTATCATTAGGTGTAGTTGTCATTACGCCTTGAATAGTAGTGCTTATTTCTTGAAAATTATCATTTGATAGTTGCATTAAGGATAAGTCTGTACTTACATACAATCGTCCATTAATGTTTAGAACCGACTTTATTGAATTGCTTGAAATAGTGCTATTAGAAGTTGTATATATCTGAAAGTCTTCAGTTATTTTATCATATGAAATTAGTCCATTATTGTAAGTGCCTAACCAAATAAATTGGTTGTCATCTGTTACTGAACTCACATTATAACCACTAAGTACGATATCAAAACATGCTGTTTGCGAATTACAAATTTGTGCACAAAGAAGTAAGGCAAATAATAGTCTCATGTTTTAAAGAATCAAAATCTTTTAAAGGTAGCCCTTTTATAATGAAATTCTAAATGTAAATAGACATTCTAATGCTCTCCAGTTGCCTTCAATGAATCAATTTTGCGTTGCAAGGCTTCAATTTCTTTGGTCTTTTCATCGATTTTAGGCATCGCCATAATAGAATCAACTGCTTGCTGAATTATAAGATCTTCATCTATGAGTTCTTCTTGGTAGAAATAACCGATGCCTTCACTTGATCTCCAAGCCTCTCCTAATTGGTCATACACTTCCTTATCCCAAGTACTTGGATGTTTTACATCTATCCATACTACATCGCGATATTCACTATCAATCAAAACCAAATCTGGTGTTGCAGAACCATCAAATTGTTGATCGTTGACATTACTAATAGCAGAAATTGTTCCTAGAAAAAACATTCGCTTTCTACCTGCAATATCTTTAATATATGGTCTAAACTCTACAGGTGTATTTGCTGTCCAATCGATTTCTTTTTTAGATTCTTTCACCTTTTGAGGCATTGCAGACACTCCAGCATAACCTTGTTTTTTTGCTGCATGATCGTAATAATATAATTTATCTGTTCCATCTGCAGGAATAAATACGCTATAGCTTAAACTAGTTCGTTCATCACCAATAGGTTCTAAACCAAACCAATGATATAAACCACTATAGGCATCACTTTCTGAGCCAGCAAAATCAAAATCGGTGACATATGGTTGTTGATTCTGATCTTTTGGCATTTTTGGGATTTTAACTGCTGTCAACATATTCCATGGTAAAGGATCACTAAAACCTCCTAAGAATTTTAAAGATTCTGCTTGTAAACGAGATACCTTTTCTGCCAAGGTGTTTTGTTTATTGAGGTATGGAAAGTTTTTCATCTCATCAGGAGCAATATAAGTTCCTTTTCCAATGGTTATACGTTCCATATAATCATTAAAATCATGTTCACCATTTTCAATAACCATGACACCACCAAAACTTGGATATGGAAAGAAAAAGCCTTTCCACTTAATTAAACTCACGACTTGTACCCATTCTCCATTATCATCTTTCATATAAAACGTATCACTAGGTTCGTAGTTCACCAACATCCAAGGGTTGAATCGTTGTACCACTGCGTTATACGTATTGCGGCTAAATTTCAATGTTTCACCTATTGAAAAGGTCACAGGAATTCTATTTTCATTTGAAAAACGAGGAAATGGCGTTGTACTAGAAACGGCAAAGACCTCTTCTGTATTATCACTTATTTGTTGAAAGGTATAGTTTTCAGAAGGCTGAATGGCCATGGTCCATTTATTTTCATTATCCACTCGAACTAAATGCGGAAGTGAAACATCTTTGGTCTCTCCTACACTTTCGTTAGCCATGGTGAAAATATTCTGTAACGGTTGAATCCGTTCATTTTGTGTAAAAGGTAATTCGTTAATTTCAACCTTATTTATATCATTGAAAACGTTATACGTCTTCATATAATCATATAATTTTAGATGCCATCCTGCAAGATATATTAAACCATAAAAGGCAATTAAAGCCACAAGAATTCCTAAACGCTTTCCTGTACTGGCCGAACTTCTAAATTTTTTAAGTCCGAATAGCAATACTATCAGACTTAAAATGATGATAAAGATGTATTTTCTGATAAATAATAATCCAGGTTGATAATCGTCACGCAGCACAAAAAGAGCGATAAGCAATATGAGGCTTACTATAATAGTTATGACTTTTTGTTTTTTTCCTTTATTCCAATATGATTTGATCATTCTTTGATTTTTGTCATTCTGCGCTGCGACGCAGAATCAATTTAATATGTATGGATTCCGCATCAATTGCGGAATGACAGTTGTTTTACATCAACCCTTTATCTTTTAAACGTTCTCGTGCCGATTTTTGATCAGGACTTGTTTCAGGTTTAATAGCTTCTTTAGTATCTTCTAAGACTTCTTTGTCTTTATTTTTAAAATCATCGATAAGATCTTTACCTTTTTCGACTACACTATCAAATTTATCTTCTAAAGTTTCACTCTGTTCTTCAATAACTTTTGAAGATTTAAGTACAAAATTGGCAAGGTACGTTCCAATTAAAGTGCCTGTTGCAAAAGATGCAAACCCAGAGAGTACAAAATAATTAGTGAAAACTTCTACAGGTGTTAAAAATTGAATGATTAGTCCTATGATAAGCATACTTGTAATAATAAAAATCAACCGTGGAATAAATGCACGTTGATAAATGAATCCTTTTTTACTGTCTGGAGCCATTTGTAATTCTTTACTATTGACTATTTTATTTAAAAAGCGATAGACACCATTTCCATTAGATTCTCTCCAGTATAAAAATATACCAAAAAGTATTGCAGCAATAAATATGACTAGTTCTAATCCCATAGTTGTTGATTTTTAGTTTGAAGCCTTTATAAAGTTAGTCTAATTTTGTTAGATATTGTTACTAATAGTTTCAATTACCCAATCTTGTAATGACTCATCCCAAGTTTCATATAGTTTATAAAACTCTTGTTTATCATACCAATATATAAATAGAATATCCTTAGGTGAAATATTAACTAATAGTTTCCATATTAAATCTTGGTGTTTTGGATCTAAACTTGAATGTGGTTCGTGCAGAGCATCGAATAAATCCTCATCAACAATATCTGATATTTTATATTGATTACTTGTTTCTAATTTTTCTAAGTAACGTTCAACGCTCATTATTTTTTTACGAGTATCAATATCAATTTTATTCAAATAACTCTTAAATAATAAAGGGTCATTTAAAATGTTTTTGACAGGATGTTGCGTGTCTTTTAAGTGTTGTGCAAACTCAAATTTCTTTATCCTTTCATAGCGTTTCGTTTTAATAACCTCTTCTAAATCATATGTAATAATGATATGATCACGAAGTTTTTCCATAAGCTCTGGTTGAGAAATATGAAATATAATAACATCGTGAACGGTGTCTTTAATAGCTTCTTTATACCATTTCTTATCTTCAAAAACGAGTATAGGTGTGATAAAATCCCTCAGCACATAAACACCTCCAAATGATCTTGTATAAAAAGAATCGGTCACAAAACTAATAGATCTTAGATTTAAATCTCGCTCTCTTAAATCACCATATTTTGTTGCAGATTCTAGCAACTGATTATGAATGTCTTCATCTATAAAATTGTTTCCAAATTTAAATTTTTCGATGAGATCTAATTGTTCCTGTCTTACATTATCTAAATTATTGATAAGATGAAACCTTATTGTAATCCGTTGATATCTTAAAAGATCAAAAGGCTCATAAAATGTATCAATACCTTGATCAAAGTCAATACAAATGGCTGAATCTCTTGTAATATCGTTTATTTTATCACTATGAGTTTTAAACACTAATTGCATCATATCTCTATCAAACGTATGATAGGGCAAATACACAGGTTTTTGATTTTGTAACGGAGAAATTATAATGCCATGTGGATTTGATTCGCCATTACCCAAATAATATTGTTCGCCCTTTTCTTCAGCAATTTCGGGACTCCAGCCAATTCCATCAATAGAGAACTTTGTCAGTTTAGTTTCACTAAACCCCATTTTTTTTAAGCATTGATTATAACGCTCAACTAATTTCCCAGAAACTGGAATGAGTTCACTTCTATATAGGTTTTCAGCTTTTAATTTTTGCATTACACTAATATATTTATCTGAGCATATTGCAATAACATAATTGTTTTTGCATCAATAATAGCTTTTGTTTTAATCATTTCAATTGCTTTGTTAAAAGAAATTTCCAGGACCTCTATTTCTTCATCTTCGGAAGCTAATCCTCCTCCATCATTAACTTTCATATCCTCTGAATATTCAGCAGTAAAAAGATACAATTTTTCAGTCAATGCACCTGGAGACATATATGCTTCCATAACACATGTTGCATCATCGATTTTAAACCCAACTTCTTCTTCAATCTCTCTTATAATTGTCCATTTAGGAGATTCATTTTTATCTATTGCGCCAGCACAAACTTCAATAGACATGCCTTCACTTCTATCATTTTCAAATATTGGCATTCTAAATTGTTTCGTTAAAATCACTGTACGTTTTTTAGTATTGTATAATAATACAGCAGCACCATTTCCACGATTATAACACTCGCGTTTTAAACGTTTATATTCTCCATTTTTAAATTGATAATCATAGTCAATTCTATAAAGTGTTGCCCAAGCTTTAGAAAGAACGTTGTGTGTTATGTTTTTGATTTGTTTCATTTATTCATTCCTATGAAGGCAGCAATCTATTTTAATTGGTTATTGAGATTCCTCGTCGATTTGCACTGTCGGAATGACAATTGATTAATATTAATCATTTCTTCCAAATTGTTCACGAGCTTCTGTATCAATCTTTAGTTGATTCACTCTCGCGTCTACTTTTCGTTTAAAGTCTGTATCTGCAATCGTAGCGACATTATCTAAATAACGCACAACTTCTTGACGTCTAATTTCAGAAAAGTCTAAACCTTTCATGTTAGAACGCATTAACTCTTGTAACATATTGAATTTTGATTCGTAATCTTTTTTGAAATATAAATCTGGGTTTTCAAACCAATCTTCTTCCAAATCGAAATCGGTTAATCGTAAGGAGACTGCGCTTTGAATATTTCTTACATCACGTGATGAGAAAAATGGAAAAATCTTCTGAATTTCTTTATATAAATTGGCATAAAACAAATGTTGATTAGTTTTAAAACTGCCTTCTATTTTATCATATGCCTCTAAAACTCGCTCTTCAGTTGGTTTATCTGAAACTTTTAAAATTTCACCCATGTTTTTAGCCAATCCTTGATCTTGCAGGTAACTATAGTTTTCTGGACCTTGCATGTTTACAAAATCTGGCATTGTATCATCAAGTTTTCTCCACCATAAATGGTCTTGATCTAAAAAGTCATGCTCTGTACGTGCACCATCAATTTTAAAACGACCTTGTACACGAGAAATAACGGCTTTATCTAGCATCTCTGGGAGATTGGTAAATAAACCAATAGAACTATTACCATAATTAACAGCATAAGCACCTTCAGTATACCTTAAAAACACACCTATCACTTCTTTAACACCAGCAGACACGCCTTGAGCAGTTCGTTCTTGTAAATTGTTTTCAGCATCATCAATAGGTGCAAAAATTAATTTTGAAGGATCCTGCAAAGGTTTCATCCATTCTACCATCTTTTCTGCTGAACCACCTTGAAATGTAGAAATCAATGTGTCTGGCATTGGATGAAATAAAAATGGAATATCTAAGTTATCACAATGTTCTTTTAGTCGCGTTGCTATGGCAGCAATTAGCATACTTTTTCCGGTTCCTGGAATTCCGTAACCCATAAACACAGGCATAAAACCTCCAAGTTCTTGAAACGGATTCTTTTTGGCCGTAAAATCATAACTCAGCATGCGTTCAGTTAATCGTCTAGCAAAGTGTTTTGCATCTCTATTACCTACAATTTGTTCAAACTGAATTTTATTAAACTCAATACTTTTCGCAGTGCCTTGAAACACATTTTCCCAACCTGACACTGCAAACTCAGAATGCTCTAGTTTGTAGGTTCTATCAACTATAGTTTCGGTGTATTCCAAACTACTTTTACGCATTTGAATTTCCGCAATTAAGGCTTCGAAATATACCACAGTGAAGTCGATGACATCTTTATCGGTTTTAACAATCTCAGGATGACCTAAGTATTTATCATAGTAAAATAAGGCACATGAAATACCTTTTAAAGGCGACATTAATGATACTTCTGGAATACCAGCAAACTTATTTTTCATGACACTTAAATCATCTGAAGCAATAGTTTGCAAATCATGCAAAATCTTATAGGCTACAGAAAACAACATAAAAGCTGTGGCTGTTTGCATTTTACTTTCATATTCACGTTTGCCTGAATTATCTAAAGCAGATTTGTTTTCAGATAAGCTAGATAAACCTGAGGCATCGTAATAACTGTCTTTAATCCAGATGCCTAAAGTAATTCCTTCCTGAACAGCATAAAGGGTTTGATTTAAGTGAATAGGAATGGCAATGGACTCAGGTAACAACCGTTTTTTAAGTTCTAAAATCGTCTTAGAAACTGAAGTTACTTCTGCTCCACCATTTCCTTTGGCGCGTGATAAATACAAAAGAATCGATTCATCTTTTGCATCTTTATCTTTGTTTTTTGCACGCTGACCTTGTTCCCATTGTACACTTTTAATATAGGAGGTTGCTTCATCTCGAAGCATATCAAGTTCATTTTGTTTTATAGGAAATGTTGAGTTGTGTTCCATTTTTATAATTAAAATTTATACTGTCATTTATTTTGGATTCTGCGTCTTAGCGCAGAATGACAAAACATATTAATTCATTTTTAATTTAGTCGATATCGATACAATTTTGCAGCTTCTTCAATTTCGTCATCTAAATCACCATCATAGCTAAAACTTTGTATTCTCCATGTATCGTCTGGTCTGTAAAATTGAAAAGTAAATCGCAAAGGTTGACGATCATATTTTACTAAATAGCTAATAAGTACAAAACTATCTGATAATTTTTTTTCAAGAATGACCTCTTTACCATAGTACTTTCCAACAAAATTTTCATTAAGTCCTTCCATCTGAGTTTTTAGTTTTTCAACTGCATCATTATTTCTTGAAATCCATGTATTACCACGATATAGCTCATCTAAAGCAAATGTTGCTCCTTTAGTTTCAAAATTCTTAAAAAAATTGTCAACAAGATCTTGAGGTTTGTCTTGAGCAGACACCAGTCCCGTTATTGAAAAACACAGTAAGCAGATTAGAATATTTGATTTCATAGTTCTATTTTTTAATAATTAAATTCGCTACTTCTATTGGTGGTTTTGCCAACAAATTCATAATTTCTGGTGTTTTATTATACAGTAATTGTATAATTCGATGTGGTGCAAATACATAATCTTGTTTTACGATGTCACTCCACTTTTGAAATACTTGTTTACTGAAATAGCCGCCCTCTTCAAATTCACTACCTGAAAACACTTCATGAATTTTAAAGGATAATGCGTAAGACTCTAAAGGAATTTCTTTACTCGCAATACTTTTAAGAATGGTATGTGTTATTTCATTTTCATCTTTAGCAAACACATTATGAAATGGTCCTAAATCAATACGTTTAATATGCTTAGGTCTTAGGTCTGGTAATTTTCTATCGATGCCATAAGCCATCGTGTCTAAATTCATCTCACGATCTGCAGTACTTTTTAAAACCTCATAAATTTTGTCTTTATAACTTTCAATATTTCGACCATCATAATCAAAATACATAAAGCAAATAAATGGACGATTGTGAGCTACATCATAAAAACTCCAACTTGTCATGTATTGTGCTGAAGCTGTTTCTGGAGCATCAATAATTTTTCCCTGTACAAAACGATTGAAAATATATTTCTGTTCTACTGAGGTATAATAGACTATTGAAGCTGCTTGAAATAATTTGTCTTTTCTAACGGGTTGTTTTTTTCGAAGTAATTGATCAAGAAATTCTTCTTGTAATTCACTTACATCTCTAAGTTTAGCAACATAATTATCTTTTAATGACAAATCATTGAATAAATATCTAAACTCTAAATAATTTGGGAAGCCAGAATCTGTTAGATCGACTTTCATATTATCTTCCTCGTCATACATGTATTTTACACGCATAGCTTCAATTGAATACAATAATAAGTCACAATACTGTTTAAAAAAGACCAACTCTTTTGATGTGCACAAATTTTCCTTTTGAACACTAACAATAAGTTCTTTAAGTACAAAATCTACTTTTTTATGATAAAAGATGTATTGTTCTTTAGAATCTAGTACTGCGGAATCTAATGGCGTTACAATCATAATCTACTTAGACATAAGTTTCTTTGATGGTTTGCGTTAAGGATTGAATGGTCTATTTGAGCTCCTCGAAGAGAGCGAGTAATGAAAGCCTGACCTACTTATGCCGTTAAAAGCAGAAGTAGGAAACGCCATCATTATTTTTATTAGCTTAACAAATCGTCAGTACCACCTTCTGGCTTAGGAGTTCCATCTGGTTTTCCATCATCTCCAGCAGGTGCATTAGGATCTGCTTTATAGTAATCTTCGAAAATCTCTTTCATATCGATACCATAGCGCTCAGCAAAATTCTTTTGAATATCAATATCCTTTGCTCTAATTTCTTGCAAAGCCTCTGCATAACTGCTATACACACCTTGCATTACTTTTTCGTGAACAGGAATATTATCCATCATTTCTTGACGTGCTTTAGCACTTGCAGTATGCATAGACGCTAAAGTTTCACCAATATGCTCATCGGTTTTTACACCTAAATGTTCTAAAATGGCAGCAAACTCTTGATCTGTTCTTGCTTTTAAGGCCACCACGTAACCATCATAATACTTTAAACGTTCTTCAGTATCACTTTTTAATTTAGCACGATGCGTTTGCAGGTTACTGCGTAAAGAGGTTAATACTTTGATGGTTAAATTATGTTTGTGAACGAAACTATCTTTAGAAGCCGCTAAGGTTGTATACGCATTTTTAAGGCCTTCTAATTCTTCAACTTTCTGTTCTAATGTTGTGACATCACCTATAGCTTGTGCATACTCAGCAGATTGCTTATCAACAATCTCTTCTAAAGCCTGACGTGCTTGTTTTAAAGCCGCATATTTTTCTTCAAGTTTAGCTTCTACTTCTTTCTTTTTCTCTAAAGCTTTAGTGTGATTTTTAGTCGCTTCAACAATGGCAGTTTGCAATTTATCTTCAACTTCTTTTATTTCAACCTCACGATTTTTTAATCGCGTCACTGCGGCTTGAGACTTATAGCTTAATTCGCTCAGTAACGTTTGAATGTCTGCACTTTCAATACGCGTTTGAAACATTGCCTTAGCTTTATTATCTGCTGCATCTCTATCTTTTTGAGCAACTTTTAATTCATCCTGAGCATCTTTAATCTTGCTTTTTCTTCCCCAAAGGTTATTCCACCATGTATCTGGTTTTGCTTCAGCATCTTCTAATTCAACTTTTGCCCGTTCTAAACGTTTGATGGCATCATCAATAATTTTTTGTTCATCTGCATTAAGCGAAGAAAATTTTTCAAATATAATCCCAACTTCATCCTGATAGTCTGTAAGATCTTTAATAGCATCAAGAAGTGTGGTTCTATCTTGCTCTGCCATATGAACAACATCATCAAGAGTAGCATTAAGAATCTTCTGGCGACTTTCTGGATCATCTTCTTGTGCAAGTTTAGATTTCATAGTGTCAATGGCTTTTCCCCAATTAACATCTACTTTCTCACTTTTCTCGTTAGTATTCGTTTCTAATAAATCAAAATCGTCAGACATGTTATGTATAGTGTTTTAAGTTGAACAAAGTTTCGGATAAGCAATTTCGTCAAAAAATATGATTTTAAAAACTTAATGTGCTTAAAATATCAGTAGTAAATTTGAATATTTTGTTACAAACTTTCTTTAGTCTTGTTTTATGATTATCCATTGGACTAATATTTTCAAAAGGCGTTACCATATAAATCTAAAAAGAGCGATTAATCACGAAAAAAAATAAACTGATTAATTAAATTGAAAAAATAAATTTCCATCAAAAAATAAGTCAAATAGCTGTACAGAAGAGCTATAGGTTGAATGGTATAAAAAATCCGATGAAGTGTAAGTGTTAAAATGTAACTTTTTTATAACTAATTAGTTGGCATTTGGAATAAAATTGTATATTTGATGAACCAAATCTAATTAAACTTATAAAATATGTTAGCTAACTTCGTAAGGACTCATTCCCTCGTAAGCACTACTCAGCTCACTATTGTACTCATAATAACTGCCATAATATTTGCAGTCTTTATTGGCATTGCTGTCATTAAAATGTATAAACTTAAAGCTGAAAATAAACGTTTGATGGATAAAAGTAAATATAAATCTGATGTAGAGAAAGAATACACAGATTTCACAGATAGTCATTTGTATGATACTAAAGATTAATTCTATTCTTTGAAGTTTAGAGTAACAAAAACATAAACAAAAAGCCAGCAATTTGCTGGCTTTTTTGTTTTTGTAATGTAGAAATTCTAAACTATCTCACTAGTTTTTTATACTTAATACGCTTCGGTATTAAATCACCACCTAAACGTTTCTTTTTATTCTCTTCATAATCTGAGAAACTTCCTTCGAAGAAATACACTTGACTATTACCTTCAAAAGCTAATATATGTGTACAGATTCGATCTAAAAACCATCTATCGTGACTAATCACCACTGCACATCCAGCAAAATTCTCAAGGCCTTCTTCTAAAGCTCTTAACGTATTGACATCAAGGTCATTGGTTGGCTCATCTAAAAGTAATACATTACCTTCTTCTTTGAGTGTCATTGCTAAATGTAAGCGGTTACGTTCTCCTCCAGACAATAATTTAACTGCTTTATTTTGTTCACTTCCTGAAAAATTAAAACGACTTAAATAGGCTCTAGAATTAACTTGTTTTCCTCCCATCATGATCAACTCTTGTTCATCACTAAAATTTTGCCAAATCGACTTTTCAGGATCAATATTGGAGTGTTTTTGATCTACATAGGCGAGTTTTGCTGTATCACCAACTTTGAATTCACCTTTATCTGGAGTTTCTTCTCCCATTATCATTCTAAAAATGGTAGTCTTTCCAGCTCCATTCGGACCAATAACACCAACAATTCCAGCTTGTGGTAGATTGAAATTTAAATCTTCATATAACAATTTATCGTCATAGCCTTTGCTAACACCTATTGCTTCGATAACATTCGTACCTAAGCGTGGACCATTAGGAATATAGATTTCTAACTTTTCATCCAATTGTTTCTGGTCTTGACTCATTAATTTGTCATAATTCTTCAAACGCGCTTTTTGTTTCGTTTGACGACCTTTAGCACCTTGACGAACCCATTCTAACTCTCGTTCTAAGGTTTTTTGACGCTTAGAAGCGGTTTTGCTCTCTTGAGCCATACGTTTAGATTTTTGATCAAGCCATGACGAGTAATTCCCTTTCCATGGAATCCCTTCACCTCTATCAAGTTCTAAAATCCATCCAGCAACATTGTCTAAAAAGTATCTATCGTGTGTTACCGCAATTACTGTTCCTTTATATTGTGCTAAATGGTGTTCTAACCAATGTACAGATTCTGCATCTAAATGGTTAGTAGGCTCATCAAGCAATAATACATCTGGTTCTTGAAGTAATAAACGACAAAGAGCAACTCTTCGTCTTTCTCCTCCTGATAGTACAGATATTTTTTTATCACCATCTGGCGTACGAAGCGCATCCATAGCAATTTCTAGTTTCGTATCTAACTCCCAAGCATTTGAGGCATCGATTTGATCTTGAAGTTCGGCTTGACGATTCATTAGCTTTTCCATTTTATCAGGATTGCTATACACTTCTTCTAAACCAAATTGATCATTGATACTATTATATTCATCGAGAATGGCTACAGTTTCCGCAGCACCTTCTCGTACAGTTTCCATGACTGTTTTGTCTTCATCTAATTTAGGCTCTTGTTCTAAATAACCTACGGTATAGCCAGGAGAAAAAACAACATCACCTTGATAGTTTTTATCAACACCTGCAATAATCTTTAATAATGTCGATTTTCCAGATCCATTTAGACCTAAGATTCCAATTTTTGCGCCATAAAAAAAGCTCAAATAAATATTCTTTAAAACTGGAGTTTGTGCACTTTGAAATGTCTTAGTCAAACCAGACATTGAAAAAATTACTTTTTTATCATCACTCATTATACTCTACCTTTTAAAGCGTTAAACACCCAAGCAATAGCAAAAAATCCAATTCCAACGGCTGCAAATCCCCAACCCGCTACATCATCATATCTGAAGGCACCTAATGCAATTAAACCTAATCCTACTATTATCATAATTGTGGTAGCCCAAGCTAGCACAGTATTTTTATTCATTGCCATATTAATTTTTTTAAGGGAACTACAAATATCGCATTTTTAAACTAAAAAAAGCATCCAATTTAAGATGCTTTTTTGTTATCAATTATTTTATAGATTTAGTTCATTGGAACTTCAATGATTACCAAATTAGAATGTTGATTTGCTTTAATTTCAAGACTTTCAGTTTCGGAAACACCTAAGGCATCTCGTCTCCCTAAAATTGAGCTAGCGACTTCTATTTCGCCATCAACAACGAAAACATAGAGCCCATTTTGTGCTGCTTTCGTCTTTAAATTTATAGTGTTCTCTTTATCTAAACTCACTCTATAAATATAAGCCTGCTGGTTTATTGGTAAAGCATCTCCTTCTAACTTATCTTTAGGAGCAACAACAGTTTGTAACTTATTTTGTTTCCCTTCTGATGGAAATTGACGTTGTTCATAATTTGGTTCAACACCTAATTCTTCAGGAAGAATCCATAATTGAAGAAAATTAACTTCGTCTGTTTTACTATCGTTAAATTCAGAATGTGTTACACCTGTTCCAGCTGTCATAACCTGAACCTCACCTACTTCAATAGCACGTTTGTTTCCCATATTATCTTTATGAGATAATGCACCTTGCAATGGAATTGAAATGATTTCCATATTCTGATGTGGATGGGTTCCGAAGCCCATTTTTGGGAGTACAACGTCATCGTTTAATACACGAAGTGCTCCAAAATTCATGCGTTCTTCATTTTGATAACTTGCAAAACTAAAGGTGTGATATGATTTTAACCAACCATGGTTAGCGAAGCCTCTAGTGTTTGATTTATGAATTATTGTTTTCATAATTTCTGTTTCTTTTAGTTTTTGACTGTTTTAATTTGATGGAAGAAATCCCATTTTACCCATTTGATAATCTCGCATAGCTTCTAAAAGTTCTGTTTGTGAGTTCATCACATACGGTCCATAAGTTGCTACTGGTTCATCAATTGGCTCACCAGATAAAAATAAAAGCGTACTATCTTTATCTGCTTTTATAGAAAAACCATCTCCATCTGTATTAAATTCCATGAGTTGATTTTTATCCAATTCTATTACTTCTATTCCATTCACAGTTACTTTTCCTTTTAACAAATAAAGCAAACCATGATGTGAATTGGAATACGATATGGATTGCTCACCACCAGTTTTGGCTTCAATCATAAAAGCATTGACAGCTGTTTGTGTACTAATCCTTCCGAAGGTGTTATTAAGTTCACCAGCTATAATTCTGGTTTCTATTTTATTATCTTCGGAAGTAATCACATTAAACTCTTCATGCTTTGCATGTTGATAATTGGCCTCAATCATTTTCTTTTCTGAAGGTAAATTAAGCCACAGTTGAATTCCTTCAATCGTTCCACCTTTTTTGACTAAATCTTTTGTTGGACCTTCAGCATGAATGATACCACGTCCAGCGGTTGTCCATTGCACATCTCCTGCTTTTACAATACTTTCATTACCCAATGAATCACGATGTAATTGCTCACCTTGAACTAGAAATGTAACAGGTTCAAAACCTCTGTGAGGATGTGGACCTAAATCGAAAGGGTTATTATTTTCTGAAATCTCGTAAGGACCATAATGATGTAATAATACAAATGGATCAATCATTTCGATATGTTGAGTTGGAAATGGTTGACGTAATCTAATTGGTCCCATATTTACGAAATGACTTCGTCCTGCTCTTTTTATTGTATTTAGTTTCATAATATTTACTCTTTTATTATAATATTTTCCATGGAAAATATTTGATTAAAAAAACACGATTATTATCGCATTTTATCTAGCAGATTACTCAGTTGTTCTGCTTCATTCTCATTTAAGTTTTTTAGTAAGCTTCTATTAAAATCATTAGGTATTGACTCTAATAAATTCAAGCCTTCCTTTGTAATAGCAATCTTTACAACACGTCTATCCTCTTCGGATGGCAAACGCTCTATACATTGTTTAGCACACAATTTATCCATTAAACGCGTTGCATTTGGAGAACGTTCAAGCATGCGATCTTTAATAGTTTGAACGTTTAATGCTTCACCAGCGCCTTTTAAAATTCTTAAAATATTGTATTGCTGCGGAGAGATTCCATAATCTTTAAAAAACTCATTCTGACAGCTGGTTATCCAATTGGCTGTATAGATGATATTGAGCAATGCTTTTACTCTTTGATTTGGAAATGTTGAATTTATGTCTTTAGAAATGTTTCCCATTATAGACTGTTTTTTTTCATATGAATAAATGTATTGTTCATAAGCTCATTTAGATAATTAGAATCAACATCAGAAAGTTTGTTAATATATAAACAGCCCTTACTAATCTTATGCTTTCCTAGTTTTGACAACAACTCCGTCTCATCTTCCAATCCAAACATCAAATGCAAAGAAATATTGGCTTTTGTAGGTGAAAATCCAATTAGAAACCATTCGCCTTCTTTACCTGCTTTGGTTTTGTACACGTAACTACCAAAACCAACCTTTTTTCCTCCCCACATTTTAGCTTTAAATCCAGTTATTTGTTCAAGCATTTCAATTAATGTAAAACAATCAGCTTTTTTTACTGGATTTTCTATAGTGTTTATAAAAGCTATGACATCAGCATCATTTTCTTTAGTTTTTAAGTAAGACATGAATTCTATACGTTTTTATTAAACATTACAACTTGTTTCATAAGTTGATCATTTAATTCTGAGTTTATAATCTTTCCTTCTGAAAAATTCTCGTTAAATGAAGGTAATGAAAAATCTGCAACAATATTTCCGCCCATATAAGGGAAACGACCTTTAGCTATATCTAAAACAGTAGTTCCTCCTCTACCACCAGGAGATGAAGCCATTAATAACATTGGCTTATCACTCCATAATTTTCCATTGATTCTAGACATCCAATCAAAAATATTTTTAAAAACTGTAGCATAGGCTCCATTGTGTTCTGCTAAAGACAGAATGATGCCATCGCTAGATTTAATGTGTTCTAAAAATTTATGTGCATTATCTGGTATACCATGTTTTATTTCGTAATCAATGCCGTAAATAGGTAAGTCAAAATCATTTAAGTCTAATATGTTCACTTCGACATCTTTCACCAAAGTTGAAGCATATATTGCTAGTTGCTTGTTTATTGAATTCTTACTATTAGATCCTGCGAATGCTATAATGTGTTTCATAAGTATTACTTGTTAATTCTTTTGTTAAAAATATATGATATTATTAATAGGATTAAAGCGATTAAAGCTCCAGCCTGCTCGCCATCACTAATCATAACGTGTGCGAAAAACGCTAGTATGAAAGCAAAAAAGAAACCAGCGTAAGCCCACTCTTTAAGGACCTTGAAATTTGGATTCCAAAGTGCAATTAATCCTAATAATTTTGCTATGGCATATGGATATATAATATATGTAGGATAACCAAAACTAGTAAACATTACCGATACATCTTCATGTTTGAAAAAGTACATACCTACAGAAAATAACATTAATAATGTTAGTAACGTTGTTGCAGTATAAAAAATAATTTTGTCACGTTTCATGTGTATTGATTTTTATGATTGTTGGCACAAATATACAATAATAAATTTATATATTCCTAGGAAAATAATTCCATGTTATTAATTTTAACAAATTATTCACTTTTTAATCCGTTAAGGGTTTCGTAAATTCGTACGAAATAAACTATACTATGGATATCAACTTCAATAAAAACGAAGATCATAATAAATTACTCCTTTCCGATTTAAAAAAACGCTTAGCTAAAGTAAAGCTTGGTGGTGGTGCAAAACGAATAGAAAAGCATCATGCTAAAGGCAAAATGACAGCGAGAGAACGCGTTGATTATCTATTAGATTCAAAAAAATCATCCGTAGAAATAGGAGCTTTTGCAGGAGAAGACATGTATGAAGAACATGGTGGTTGTCCTTCAGGAGGAGTTGTAGTGAAAATGGGATATGTAAAAGGGAAACAATGTATTGTTGTTGCAAATGATGCTACAGTTAAAGCTGGAGCTTGGTTTCCAATTACTGGAAAAAAGAATTTACGGGCTCAAGAAATTGCAATTGAAAACAGATTACCAATTATATATTTAGTTGATTCTGCTGGAGTTTATTTACCAATGCAAGATGAAATTTTTCCGGATAAAGAACATTTCGGACGAATTTTTAGAAATAATGCAGTTATGAGTAGTATGGGAATTACTCAAATTGCCGCAGTTATGGGAAGTTGTGTTGCTGGTGGTGCTTACTTACCAATTATGAGTGATGAGGCTTTAATTGTAGATAAAACAGGTAGTATTTTCCTAGCTGGAAGTTATTTAGTTAAAGCTGCCATAGGAGAAACCATTGATAATGAAACTTTAGGAGGTGCTACAACACATTGTGAGATTTCTGGTGTAACAGATTATAAAGCTAAAGATGATAAAGATGCTTTAGAAACAATTCAGCGTTTAATTGATAAAATTGGTGATTACGATAAGGCAGGTTTTAATAAGGTTGCTTCTAAAAAACCAAAAGAAAACCCTGAAGACATGTTCGGAATTTTACCGCGTTCACGGGCTGATCAATACGATATGCGAGAAATCATTAAACGTTTAGTTGATAATTCTGAATTTGATGAATACAAGGAAGGTTACGGACAAACAATCATAACCGCTTATGCACGAATTGATGGTTGGGCTGTTGGAATCGTTGCTAATCAGCGAAAATTGGTTAAAACCAAAAAAGGAGAAATGCAATTTGGAGGTGTTATTTACAATGATAGCGCAGACAAAGCTACTCGATTTATTGCCAATTGTAATCAGAAAAAAATACCGTTAGTCTTTTTACAAGATGTTACCGGCTTTATGGTTGGTAGTAAATCTGAACATGGAGGTATTATTAAAGATGGTGCAAAAATGGTGAATGCCGTAAGTAATTCTGTTGTACCAAAATTTACCATTGTTATTGGGAATAGTTATGGCGCTGGAAATTATGCTATGTGCGGAAAAGCATATGACCCAAGATTAATTGTGGCTTGGCCAAGTGCAGAACTTGCAGTGATGAGTGGCAATTCTGCTGCCAAAGTACTGCTACAAATTGAAAAAGCATCGCTTCTTAAGAAGGGTGAGAAAATCACTGAAGAAAAGGAAAAAGAGTTATTCGATAAAATTAAAAACAGATACGATAATCAAGTATCACCATATTATGCAGCTGCTCGTATTTGGACAGATGCAGTCATAAATCCGTTAGATACAAGAACTTGGATTAGCATGGGAATTGAAGCTGCCGACCATGCTCCTATCGAAAAGCCATTTAATATGGGCGTTTTACAGGTATAATGAACTTTAAAAACACCAGTTCGCCAGCCTATGTCATCATCTTACTCATTTTAGCTGGTGAAGCTGTTTTTATATTGCCTTTTGTTTTGCAACGTATTTTCAGAACTACTTTCTTAGAATCCTTTTCTATTAGTCAGACTGAACTGGGAAGTTGTTTTTCAATTTATGGTATTGTAGCATTATTTTCTTATGTATTTGGAGGCCCTCTCGCTGATCGTTTTAAACCAAATGTATTAATGTCAGTTGCATTAATTCTTACAGGTTTAGGTGGTTGCTACTTAGCCACTTACCCTAGTCTTTTCAATCTACATATACTTTATGGGTTTTGGGGTTTTACAACTATTTTCTTGTTTTGGGCAGCCATGATTAAGGCAACAAGGATTTGGGGAGGAACTGACAAACAAGGTATTGCCTTTGGTTTTTTAGATGGAGGTCGTGGACTGGTAGCTGCACTTTTTGGTTCTGTTGGAGTCCTTATTTTTTCATGGTTTATTTCTAAGGACATAGAATTAACTTCAGTTGAAGAACGACGTTTTGCTTTTAAGGAGGTCATAACTTACACTTCTCTTGCTGTTATTACAGTTGGGATTATTGTGTTTTTCTTTTTAAAACTAAAGACAGAACAAGTTATTAAATCAGAAAAAGCTTCAAAACTCATCACAATTGAAAATTTTAAAATAGTATTGAAATTTAAGACTGTATGGTTGTTAATGATTATTATTTTATGCGCCTATTATGGTTATAAAATGACTAATCTTTTTAGTCAGTATGCAGAACAAATCATGTATTACGATAAAATTGAAGCTGCTAAAGTTGGAACTTACTTACTATACATGAGACCTGTTATTGGAATTGTCATAGGTCTTTTAGCAGATAGAACAAAAGCCAGTCTTTGGATTATTATAGGATTCTTTTTAATGACTTTAACAAGTTTAGTTTTTGCTTCAGGTATTATAATTGATTCAACTCCTTTATTGTTTATTTTATCAATAGGTACAATGGCTGTTGGAGTTTATTCTGCTAGAGTCCTCTATTTTGCTACCTTAGAAGAGGCTAAAATACCTTTAACAGTTACAGGTACAGCTGTAGGTTTTATCTCTATTATAGGTTATACTCCAGATATTTTTACAGGTTTAATTAATGGTTATTTTTTAGATGCTTACAATGCAGAAGTCGGACATCAAATTGTGTTTGCGATAATGGCAGGCTTTTCTTTGGTTGGATTTATAGCTGCTTATTTTTTATATAAAATGCCAAAATCTTAATCTTTAATTACAGAAATTATCTCAGGCAATAATGCCATTGCTGTTATTAAAACTACATTAGTTCTCTTCTTTGTTGCTTTTACATGTTGAACAATTTCTTCTTCATCACGCGATCCTTTTGGATTTCTAATCATAATGACAGAATTAACTGAATCTTCCATAAAGTTTTCTTTTGTAAATTCATAAGCAAGTTCTATTCCATCGTCATGAAATTCTTTAACGCTTGGTTTTAAATTTTCTATAGCATATAAAATTGCTTTCAAATCTTTAGGAGAGGATTGGTTTAGGGCAATTCCGCTAAAACCTGAATAGGTTATAATTGAAATAGAGTCATCTTCACTTAATCGTTTTGAAACCAGTTTGAATGCTTGATTCAAAATCACTATATGTTCTGTGCGTAAATCATTAACTGGTGTTTGAATTAAAAATGTAATGTTTTCTGAAGGCATATCTGAATCTTCAGTTTTGCGATCAATGGTATCTACAATAAATGTGATTAAATTATCTATTGAAACCGATTTTGTGTCAATATTTAACTCTTGACTTGTAACTATACTAGAAAAAAGCACTACTGAGAATGTGATTGTAAGATGTTTCATTTGCTTGGTTTTTAAATTCATAACAAACTTATAACCAAATCATTATATATAAAATGAATAATGAGTGTACTAATGATTTCAATGAGTAAACTAACTCAAAACTACATCTAGGATTTTTTTACGTTGAAGTTTTCCTGTTTCAGTTTCAATAAATTTTGGAATATTATAAATAACTTTCGGTGCTTCATGTTTCTCTAAAAGTGAAAAAACCTCTTTATCAATTTCAGTGGTTTCAGATTCCAATACAAGAATTACTTTCTGACCTAAATCGCTATCATTTTCTGATGCCACAAAGAAACGAGGCTCTATTAAATCTTGAAGTTTTAACTCTATTAACTCCGGAAACACTTTCACACCTCCAGAATTAATCATATTGTCATATCGTCCTAAAATTTCAAATTGGCTTTCAGAAATTAAATCAATTAAATCATTTGTGATAACAGTAGTCGGACTCAATTTTGGAGCTTCAATAACTAAGCAATCATTGTCATTTTTTGAAATACGCACATTTGGAAGCACTTCAAAAGCTTTACTATTAGACGTATTATGATTTAGTTTTTTTGCTGCAATATGACTAATGGTTTCTGTCATACCAAAGGTTTCATAAACTTGGGTTTTCAATTTTTGTATGGTCTCAATTAATGGTTTAGAAACACTTGCTCCACCAACAATAAGTGTTTTAATATTATCAATTCTACTTATTGAGTTTTTTAGTTGCAACGGAATCATAGCACTAAAATCGTAATGTTTTTGATCGTCGTAAGCTGGATAAAGCGTTGGTGCCACCATATCTAATTCTAAACCTAAAATCATAGCACGAACTAACATCATTTTTCCAGAAATATAACGACTTGGTAAACAATGTAAAGCTGTATCTCCTGGATTTATTTTGAAATAATTTCCTGTCATAATTGCAGAATTGACCATGTGCTTTTTCTTCAGTTTTATCATCTTTGGTAGTCCTGTTGTACCCGAAGTACTTACCAAAACATAGTCTTTTGAATCCAACCAATCCAGAAGAAAATTGCCTGCAACTTTTTCAAATGCCTCACCTTCTTTTACTAGGCTGTAAGCGACTTCTTGGAGCTCATCATGATTAAAAGTAATGCCATTAAACTTAAATTTTAAGTGAATTTTATCAAATGTCGGAGTCATTTTGGTATGATATTAGCTATACGTTTATATACTATTTTTAACACAACTAAGTTAAAGATAAATAGTCTATATTTGAATTAAAACCCCTAACAATGCCTAAATATTTTTTCTTTTTCTTGCTTGTACCTTGTTTATGTTGGTCACAAGATTTTTCAGATGAAGATTATATCTATCTCAAACGACACGAACATATTAAAATAAGTCTGAATGACGACAAATTTAATATTGTTCAAAATATTTCAGAGCAAGGAAAATTCTTAAGCTCAAAAAATTTATTTTATGCCAATGTAACCATTCCATATAATAATAATTTTATGCAATTTAGGAATATTGATGCCTACACATATATTCCGGAAACAGATAAAAAAATTAAGGTTGATTATATTGAAACACAACAACAATTTGACAATATGGTGTTTTATAGTGATGATGAGTATAAAAGCTTCATATTTCCTGCTGTAAAAAAAGGTGCTGAAACACATGTAAATTATGAGCGATTAATTGTAGAACCTCATTTTCTTGGCGATTTTCAATTTGCTAGTTATGTGCCAACGAAAAGCGCCAAACTTTCTGTAGAATTTCCCAAAACTGTAGAATTGGGCTACACGCAATTCAATACTGAATCAATAAATGTAGAATTTATTAAAGAAGAAACAGATTCAAGCTACATCTATACTTGGAGTGCCAATAATACTGAAGGATTTGAAGGAGAAGATGATAGCGAAGCTATTACATATTATTTGCCTCATATTATTTTTTATATAAAAAATTATCAATATAAAAATGAAAAAATTGGTGTTTCAGGAACTTTAGAAAATTTATACAAATGGTATTTTAGTTTGACAGAAAAAATTGATGAAAGTGATTTAAATAAAGTTCATCAAATTGCAGATGAAGTTACCAAAGGTTTAACCTCAAAAGCAGAAAAAGCAAAAGCTATTTTTGATTGGGTTCAAGACAATATCAATTATATTGCCTTTGGTGATGGTTATGGTGGATTTATTCCAGCTAGTGCAGCTTCAACATGTAAAACTCGTTATGGCGACTGTAAGGCCATGTCAAACTTACTCTATGAAATGCTTAATCATGTTGACATAGAAGCTTACAGAACTTGGATTGGTTCAAGAAACAAGCCATACTCCTACTTTGAGTTGCCTTCTGTCTATGTGGATGATCATGTCATTACAACCACAATTATTGAAAATGATACAATCTTTCTTGATGCAACTAGTAGTTATGTTCCTTTTGGAATGCCAAGTTCTTTTATACAAAACAAAGAAGCTCTTATAGGCATTGATAAAGATAATTTTAAAATCGTTAAAGTTCCTGCACAAAAATCAAGTCAAAGTATAACCAATGTTATTTCAAATATGACTTTAGAAAATGAAACTGTAAAAGTTTCAGAAAAACGTTCATTGAAAGGCTATGATAAAGTTGAATTCGTTTCAGATTACATCTATAAAAAAGACAGTAAAACTGAAGAAGAATATCTTAATACAACGCTTGCACTTGGAAATAATAAAACAAAATACACCAACATTTCTAAAATAAATTTTGATAACAAAAGTTTGCCACTAATTTTAGAATACAATTTAGACATTGACAGCTATACAAGAAATATTGGTGATAAAATTTATATCAATTTGAATATTGATCGCTCACTATCTGGTAGTGATTTAGACATTAAAGATCGTAAGTATAGTAAAAAAATAGATTATCAATTTGAAAAACAGTTTACGACTAATTTCGAAGTTCCTGAAGGTTATAAAGCGAGTTATATTCCTGATGAATTATCTTTTGACAACCCAAATTACGGTTTTAACATTAGTTATGAATTGAAAGACAATATCATCACCCAAACCAAGTTTATTTATGTTAAAACCTTAAGTATCAAAAAAGACGATTTCATACACTGGAATAGTTTTATAAAAAGCTTACAAAAAGCCTACAAAAAAAGTATAATATTAGAACACATATAATGATTAAGAAAATTGCACTTATAGCCTTATTAATTACAAGTACTTCAAGTTTTGCTCAACATTACAAGACTTATGATTGGGAGAAAAAGCCAAAACTACACGAATTAACCGATGACGAAAAAAAGGCATCGTCTGTAGCTATTTTAAAGAAGGTTATTGTTGAGTATGACGTTGAAGAAAATTCACCTGAACCTAGAGTTTATGAAACGAAACATACCATTATTCGAGTTAATGATGATTTAGGAATTGCACAGCATAATACCGTTTACATACCAATGTATGATGTAAAACAGCTTATTGATGTTAAAGCTAGAACCATTAGTCCTTCTGGAAAAGTAGTTTTACTTAATGAAGACAACATTAAGGATGTTAGTAATGTTGAAGAATATGGGGATTTTAAAATATTCGCCATTGAAGGTGCTGAATCTAATTCTGAAATAGAAGTCCTATACACTGTTGAAAGAGAATTCGAAATTTATGGTTCTGAAACTATTCAATCGAATTACAAAATAAAAGAAGCTCAGTTCTTATTTATAACTGGCAAACTGCAATCTAATGTAAAAGCTTACAGAACACTTGAAACTTTCGAACCCCATAGAATTAATGGCGATAAAGCTAAGCTTTTAACTATTAAAGATATTCCTGCAATGGTAGATGAAGAATATGCAACACCAAAGGCAAATAATATTGCAGTTGTATATCAGTGCTTTCTTAAAGGACAAAGTATTACTCAAAACAATTTTTGGAGAAACGTTTCAAATAATATTGGGCGACAATTTTTCCCGGAGACTGTGGTCAGTAAAGCTAAAGAAGATGTTAATACAATTGTAGCAGGAATAACTGATCTTAACAATTTTAAGAAGGCTGCTCTTGTTGATATTTTTATCAAATCTAATTACACGATTGTAAAGAATAATAATCAGGAACTTTCCGACTTAAATTATATCCTTACAAATCGCTCATCTAGTGATTACGGAATTCTAAAAGTCTATGCACAATATTTAACAGCACTTGATGTTGAATTCGAAATTGTAATTACTTCCAATCGTTTTTTGAATAAATTTGATCCTGAATTCTTTGTGCCAGGAATGCTTAGAGATTTCTTAATCTATATTCCTTCTGAGAGAAAATATATAGCACCAGATCGCTTTGAAGCAAGAATTGGTGAAGCGCCTTTTAATATTTTAGGTAATTATGGTTTGTTTATCTCTTCAGATTTCAAGCATTACTTTTCAAAAATCATACAAGAAGATCCAGATTATAGCCGAATTAGAAGGGATATGAACATTTCATTTAAAAACAACTTTGAAAGTGTCACCATTGAACAAGATCAAGAGTATTATGGGCATTGGTCTGAAACAAGTAGAGCTGTTTTAAACCTTTCTACAGAACAAGGTATTACAGAGTACAAAGATTATTTAACGGGTTCAGGGATAGAAGATAAAGAGATTTTGAGCTATGAGACCTTCAACACAGATATGAATCAATTAGAATATAATGTGCCTTTTAAAGTTAAAACAACGATTTCTTCTGAAGTATTATTGGAAGATGTTGGTGATAGTTACATTTTTCAAATAGGATTGGTAATTGGTACGCAAAGCGAGTTATACCAAGAAACCGAACGTATCAATCCAATTGAAATGATTTATCCAAACCGCTATAATTATGAAATTATAGTTACTATTCCTGAAGGTCATACTGTAGAAGGTTTAGAATCTTTAATGATTGATAAGAGATATGTTGCTGTTAATGGAAAGGAAACTGCGAAATTTGAGTCCAATTATAAATTAGAAAAAAACAAAATTATAATAACAATTGAAGAATTCTATAAAACACATGAGTTTAATCTTAACAAGTATGAAGAATTCAGACAGGTTATTAATGCCGCATCAGATTTTAATAAAGCTGCTATTTTATTTAAAGCAGTAGAATAATAACCTTTTAGTAAACCATAAAAAAAGCGACTATAAAGTCGCTTTTTTTATTATACAATAATCTTATAATCATCTTTTGGTGGCTCATCTATGCGTCCAAATATTTTATCTTTCCAATTCGTCCATTTATAGACTTTGGAGAATATAAATAGTAGTATAGGATAGATGATAAAGACTGGTACAATCATATCAATCATAGCTAGTTCAGGCTCTGACGTGTCTTTCAAAATTGAATGTGTTTGGAACACCGTCCAATCTGTTGTTACTAGTAAAGCTGTAAATAAATTGTTTGCAGCATGGAAGCCTAAAGCCAGTTCTAATCCGTCATCCATAATTGTCATTATTCCCCAAAATAATCCAGTACCTATGTAATAAATCATGATAGTGTATCCCAATTTTCCAACTTCAGGATTTGCCATATGAAGTCCACCAAAAATAATAGACGTAATTAAAATTGGTGTCCAATTTCTTTTACAAACATTCCTTAAGCTTTCATTAGTTTTAGAAGTAAAAAAATCAAACTTTTTTAGGGCTTGAAAAACTATTATCCCGAATATTATAGCTCCAGAACCTAGTGCCAGATTGGTTAAAAGATTAATGTCAGTAAGAATATTTGCGACTACAAACAATGGAATAAATAGCATGGAATATATAAATGCAAATGGAAAGTACTTATCCTTTGTTGCTGTTCCAAAGCCTTGCATTAAATAGCCTCTAAAAAGGTACTCTTCTAAACTTGTTTGAAAAGGAATCAGTGCTATGGCAATTACTGCTAGTATAGCGAAACGTTGCCATTCAAAATTGAATTCATAATTTTCTGGTGCTAAATAAAAATAATCCAGTAATACCAAACCTGAAGATAGAATGCCCCAAAATATGAATGCAAACCAAATTCGTCTCCAATCTAATTTAGGTCGAGCTGTAGCTATAGATGTCATGGTTTGCTTATGGATATATTTTACTACAAAATAAAGTCCTACAAATGCCGCTAAAAATGAAATTAACATTAGGAATAGAAATAAATTTGAATCTAACATTGTATACATAGATTCCTCAGTAATACTTTCTAATCCTTGACCTCCATCTTGAATGCCTTTCCAAATAATAGCTACTAAAAGAGGCATTTGCCCAATTAAAGCGGCTATAAGAACAACTACAGATCCAATTAAATATCTCCAAAAATCATGTTCTACTTTAAATGCTTGTTTTATAAACATAGTCTCAAATTATATATTAAGATTGGTGATATTCCAATCTTGGTTATTATCGTGCCGCAATGTACCATTTTTTACTAATAACGGACTTTCAATATTGTTTGTGAACAAACTCCCTGTTCCTAGGCCTTGTGGTAACTTACTATTAAGGGTAAACGTCCATTGCGCAATAGCATTTAAGCCAACGTTACTTTCTAATGCACTTGTAATCCACCATCCAATATCGTTATCTTCAGCAATATCAATCCATTGTTGGCTTCCTTGCCATCCACCTATTAAACTTGGTTTTAAAATGATGTAATGCGGCTTAATCATTTGTAGTACTTCGGTTTGTTTTGTTACAGAAAACACGCCTATTAGTTCTTCATCTAATGCAATTGGTAAAGGTGATTGTTTACAAAGCGTTGCCATGGCTTCAAACTGTCCTTGTTTAATTGGTTGTTCTATGGAATGTAAATCGTAATCAGATAAGCGTTTAAGCTTTTCTAACGCGTGTTTAGGAGCAAATGCACCATTGGCATCAACGCGTAATTCAATATCATTAGCTGAAAATTCTTGTCTAATAGATTTAAGAAGTGCCAATTCGGTTTCAAAATCTATAGCACCAATTTTCATTTTGATACAAGTGAAACCAGCTTTTAATTTATCTTTTATTTGGTCTTTCATAAAGGCTTCACTTCCCATCCATATCAAACCATTAATAGGTATTGACGCTTTACCAGTTGTGAAGTCTGAAGGAAATAATTCGAATGAAGATTGAGATGCAATAGATTTAAAGGCTTGTTCTAAGCCAAACTGAATACTTGGAAATTCAATTAATTTGTCAAGCAATTTAGCTAAACCTAGATGAATATGATTGCAAGCCCATTGCAATGTTTCCTCATAATCAGGGCGATCATCAACACTCAAGCCTCTGAATAAGCCACATTCACCAATACCAGTTTTGTTATTATCAGTGATAATGATGAACCAGGTTTCCTTGGTTTTCAAAATCCCTCGAGACGTACCACTGGCATTTTTAAAATTAAGGATGTATCGATGAAAAGTTGCAGTCATTATAGGGCAAAAATAAAGGTTCTAAAATTAGAATTTGTGATGAAAACTTAATTGCAGTTGTGCTTTTCCAATTGCATTTGTTTTTTGATTCATCCAACCCAATTGAAAACGCATACCTGGCTTCAAAACATAGCCTAAACCTAAATAGGTTCGATTACGATCAAAGAACTCTACTTCTCTTCCATCTCCAATATCTTTTTGTCCGTTAACAAACAACTCATTATACAAAGCTGCATAATATGTTCCTTTTTCTAACGCCGTATTATTAAACGGAACATTTAAAAATAAGTTATAACGATATCGAGTTCTAAAGTCTTGATTTTCAACAAATCGCTGCTCATACCTAAAGCGATGCGTAAAGTGCAATCTCTTTCCTAATTTCTGAGGAATTAAGACTTCTTGGTAAATTCTACTTTCAACAGATGTTGCATTTCCGTCACCAAATTCTCCAGAGGTTATATGACCATAACCAAGCGTTAACATTACATTTGAATTTTTAGGAGTATACGTTGCTCCTGCTCTAATTAGCAATTGTTCTAAATCGCCTCCTAAATTCCAATTACGATACTGGATATCACCTTGAAAACCAAATTGACTCTCTTTAAATTGGTGGTTAAAGAAATACATATACCAAGCTCCTGTTTTACCAGATTCAACTTGAGAAAAGGCATTGCCTACAAAAAACATTGAACTTAATAGAAATAGTTTGAGTTTCATAACTTAAATTTTTATGCAAAAGTAAAGATTTTTAAGGATTTCGTACTTTAGCAAAAACCTTTGTCTTAAATGGAAGATCCTAATTTCCCAAATATCATATTATATGCCATTCCATTTTTCATATTCGCAATGCTCTTAGAGCTGTTTGTAACTATAAAGCAAGGGATCAAAACTTATGAGCCAAAAGATGCATTTTCCTCCATTGCTATGGGATTAGGGAATGTTTTTTTGGGTTTTTTCAGCAAAGCATTAGTACTACTATCCTTTTTTTATATCTATGAAAACTTTAGGCTATTCACGATTCCTATTACCTGGTGGTGTTTTATTTTAATAGTCTTTGCTGATGACTTTGCTTATTATTGGTTTCATCGTGTGTCTCATGAATGTCGCATATTTTGGGCTTCTCATGTGGTGCATCATTCTTCTCAACACTATAATCTTAGTACAGCGTTACGTCAGACTTGGTCTGGAGGATTTTACACCTTTATATTTTGGTTATGGCTACCGTTATTAGGCTTTCATCCTGCTTTAATTATGCTTCAAATGTCTATAAGTCTTTTGTATCAATTTTGGATTCATACAGAAACTATACACAAATTACCACGTTGGATTGAAGCTATTTTTAATACTCCATCACATCATCGTGTACACCATGGAAGTAACCCATTATATTTAGACAGAAACCATGCAGGTATTTTAATTATTTGGGATAAACTCTTCGGGACTTTTCAACCAGAATTAGACAATGAAAAAGTCGTATATGGATTGGTAAAGAATATTAACACTTATAACCCAATAAAGATTGCTTTTATTGAATGGATTCAAATGTTTAAGGATGCGTTTTCAGGTCAAAAATCGATAAAAAACAGAATGCTTTATTTAATCAAACCTCCAGGTTGGAAACACGATGGTACTGGAACCGTTAGTGATGACCTAAGAGCTGAATGGCTCAAGAAAAATTAAAAGCATTACAACTCAATACTTTCACCTATTTCTAGTAGCATTAAATCTTTATCCTTATCAAAGAATTTGCGTTTTGCAGCTTCATGATCAATTTCGATATAACCAAATGTATCAAAGTGATATCCTAGGACTTTATCACATTGTACAAAATCGCTAGCTAATATAGCATCGTCAATTCCCATGGTAAAATTATCTCCAATGGGTAAAATTGCTAAATCAAGTTTAGTACGCAAAGGAATCAATTTCATATCCATGGTTAAAGCTGTATCTCCTGCTATGTAAATATTCTTATGTTCGCCTTCAATAACAAAACCTCCTGGTTGTCCACCATAACTACCATCTGGAAACGATGATGTATGAATGGCATTTACATATTTCACAACTCCAAATTCAAAATCCCATTGACCACCATGGTTCATGGGATGGTTTTCTATTCCTAGTTTATCGTAATGTGTAGCGATTTCAAAATTAGACACAACAACAGCTCCTGTTAGCTTAGCAATGGCTTCAACATCTAAAATATGATCTTGATGTGCATGCGTTACTAAAATGTAATCGGCTTTAAGATTTTCGATATTAATTGTTGAAGCTTTGGGGTTTCCAGATATAAAAGGGTCAACAAGAATATGAACATCGGCGATTTTAATACCCAAGCTTGCGTGACCGTAAAATGTAATTTGCATATGAAGAGAATTTGAATGGATAATTTAAGCATTGTAAAATACGAAAAAACTCAGACAGATTAAAGATAATGTGTCTGAGTTTTAAAGCCCCAAATTTTATTGTTAACATAATAGCAAACAATGTTAACCTACAAAATTTCTGTATTAAATATAAGGATTAATTATTTGAAAACCAAACAATTGTGTTAAAAAAATTATAAAATATAACCTACTCCCAAAAGAACAGAAAATAAGAAAGTAGTTAAGGCTAACACTTTTAATTGAGAATCAAAATCATTAGGTGCCTTAGCTTTATTAATTTTAATCATATGAATACATAACGGTACATAAGCAATGAAAAAAAGTAAATTATAAAACGATGAAAAATAAAGCAATCCAAAAATAAATGAAACAACAATAGCAGAACCAATTAAAAACATATGGTATTGCTTCGCTTTTTTCTTTCCGAGTTTAACAGCAAAAGTTATCTTATTAGACACCTTATCTGAATCTAAATCTCGCATATTGTTTAGATTTAGTACACCTGTACTTAATAACCCAAGAGAGACTGCAGGTAAAAAAACATGATGGTCCAGTCCTTTGACAAACAACAAATAACTACCACCAACACTAACTAAACCGAAGAATATAAAAACAAATATATCTCCTAATCCTCTATAACCATAAGCAGATTCTCCTACAGTATAGCTAATTGCTGCATAAATGGATAAACCAGCCAGTAGGAAGAACAAGAGCGAAAGCAATAAGTGACTTACACCAAATGATGTATAAATAAGAGCAACAGCTAAACCAACAACTATTAAGATATTGTTTTTGATGCCATGCATCATTTCATGCTCACTTATCGCACCACTTTGAATTGCGCGTTCTGGACCAACTCTATTTTCATTATCTGTTCCTTTGACTCCGTCACCATAATCATTGGCAAGATTGGACAGTATTTGTAAACTGATGGTCAATAAAATAGCGATGATAAACACAAAAATATTAAATGCACCATTGTGTTCGGCAAGACAAGCTCCAATTATAATTCCAGAAACGGACAAGGGTAAGGTTCTTAAACGAAATGCGGAAATCCAAGGCTTAATTTTTTTAAACATACAATAGCGATCTATTTATGGAATCCATTTTTTGTCGAAATTAGGCTTACGTTTTTCTAAAAATGCATCACGACCTTCTTTTGCTTCATCTGTCATATATGCCAATCGCGTTGCTTCACCTGCAAAAACTTGTTGTCCGACCATTCCGTCATCGGTTAGATTCATTGCGAACTTAAGCATCTTAATCGATGTAGGTGATTTGGCTAATATGTCTTGAGCCCATTCGTAGGCAGTATCTTCTAAGTCATCATGAGGAATAACAGCATTTACCATTCCCATATCATAAGCATCTTGTGCTGAATAATTTCTTCCGAGGAAAAATATTTCACGCGCTCTCTTTTGTCCGACCATTTTTGCCAAATATGCTGAACCATAACCACCATCAAAACTAGTGACATCTGCATCAGTTTGCTTAAAAATAGCGTGTTCTTTACTCGCTAAAGTCAAATCACATACCACATGTAAACTATGACCACCACCAACGGCCCAACCAGGAACAACAGCAATGACTGCTTTTGGCATGAAACGGATTAAACGTTGCACTTCAAGAATATTTAAGCGATGGTAACCATCTTCTCCTACGTAACCTTGATGACCTCTAGCCTTTTGATCACCACCAGAACAAAAACTCCAAATACCATCTTTTGTTGAAGGACCTTCAGCAGATAACAATACAACTCCAATGTTTACATCTTCGTTAGCATCGTAAAACGCATCATAAAGTTCGCTAGTTGTTTTTGGTCTAAAAGCATTCCTAATATCTGGGCGATTAAATGCTATTCTAGCAACACCATTGCATTTTTTATAGGTTATATCTTCATAGGTTTTAACTGTAACCCATTTTGCTTTATCCATACTTAAATCTGTTTAGCACAAAAATAATGCTTTTATCTATAATATGTAAGTACTAAAACATCCAAAACTGTAAATGAAAACGTACAATAGATTCATGACTATTTTTATGTGACTAATTAAAAAAAGTCGTGTCTAAAGCTATGGCATCATTTATGATTACACTTAAAATGCAATTTAATTAGTTAAACAAATTCAAAATTAGGGATATGACAATTGTAGATTCAAACGTTACTTCACAAATTATTAAACAAGAACAATCTGATGCAGGAATGCTTCATTTTTTCAACCATATTGCAGTGGTTGAATTTAACGAAGGCTTACATTTAGATTTAAATTCAGGCAGAAAAACTATTAATGATTTAATGAATTTCTTCGGAAACACAAAACCATTTGGATTAATAGCAAACCGAGTGAATTCCTACTCTATTTCATTGTTAGAAACTCCCGAAGTAAAATCAATCTTTCCAAATATGGTAGCATATGGCATTGTTAGTCATAATGAAGCTGGACGAATGAATGCAATTATTGAAAGTAGCTTTTGTTCTTCAGACAATATCAGTTATGACAATTTATACGAAGCTTTAGATACTGTTAATAAACGAGTACAAGATAAAATCATGATGTCTCTAAACTAATCGAATTCCATCAGAATCGATAGTAATCAATCGTTGTTTATAAAGGGTACCAATTGCTTTTTTGAAGCTCTTTTTACTCATTTCAAGTTCGTCTTTAATCTGATCTGGATTAGATTTATCAGTTAAAGGTAAAAACCCTTCGCTATCTTCTAGTGTGTGAAGAATTTTTTCAGCATTAGGCTCTATATTACGATATCCTATTTGACCTAAAGTAATGTCTAATTTATTATCTGGACGTACTTTTTTCACAATACCTTTAAGTTGATCGCCTACACTTAATTCTTTATAAATATCATCTTTGAAAATTAATCCTTGATGAAGTTTATTAACTATCACATTCATACCTAGTTCTGAAGGATGGGATACAATAAGATCTACCTCGTCAAATTGTTGAACTGTTAAATCTTTATTATCTAAAAAGCTATTGGTTTTACTTGACGCTACTAACCTACCCGATTCTTTATCTAAATAGCAGAATATTAAATACCAACCACCAGCTTTCATTTTAAAGGCTTGCTCTCTAAAAGGACAAAACAATTCCTTAACCATTCCCCAATCTAAAAAGGCACCATGATCTGTGACTTGATTACAACGTAATACTGCAAAATTATCGACAGTTACAAAAGGTTCATCAGTTACTGCAACTGGTCTTTCTTCATTATCCAAATACACAAAAACATCTATTGGTTCCCAAATTTTAAATTCCTCAGGGACATATCTATTTGGCAATAGTACCTCATTTCCATCAGCATCGGCAAGGTATAATCCTTGTTCACTTTCACGAATGATATCTAGCGTATTATATTCTCCAATTTTTATCATGCGGCAAAGATACAGATATTACATAATAGAAATAAAAAAAGCGTTACAATTCTAATAGAACCACAACACTTTTTACACTTATAAAAGTTAGTTTTTAATAAACTGACTCCTTCTTAAAATGTTTAGTCAGTAAATAATAAACTACTGCTCTGTATTTGTTACGGTTTGACTTTCCGTAAGTTTCCATTACTGCATCAATACCCTTGTCTAAATCTGCATTATCTTTTAATCCTAATTTTTTGATTAAAAAATTGTTTTTTACAGTTGCTAATTCCGAATCATCAGATCCTGAAACTGTTGCAGAATCGGCATTATAGATTGATGGTCCACATCCAATAGTTACTTTTGTCAATAAATCCATATCTGGATTTATACCACATTTATCTTTTAAGTCTGCGGCATACTTTACAATTAAATCGTCTCTTTTACTCATTTTAATTAATTTTTGTGTTTTAAAAGCTATATAAAGATAGTCATTTTTAAGACACATAAATTATGGATAAGTCACAAATATTAATTATTTAATAAATTTGAAATATTCTAAAAGAATACTATCATTTTCTGTTCGTGGCGTAAAAATCTCAAGTAATTTTGGTGTTTTAGATGTCGTGAAAAACGATTTTAGGGATTCGGATAGTTCGGTTTCATCAGATGCTTTGATATATTCAAATTTATACATTTTGCACAAATGTTGAGCCGACAAATGGTGCGTAGTTTCAAAAAAATTATCAAAATTATCTGTATTCTTATGACCTGGTAAAATTCTAAAAATACCACCTCCTTGATTGTTAATGACAATAATTCTGAAGCTAGTTGGAATATAATTATTCCATAAAGCATTGCTATCATAAAAGAAACTCAAATCTCCTGTAATACATGTTGTTTTTTTATTGGGTTTAGCCACAGCACATCCTATTGCTGTTGAAGTGCTACCATCGATACCACTAGTTCCTCTGTTACAAAATACCTCTAAAGATGGATTCAAATTAAATAATTGAGCATATCGCACAGCAGAACTATTTCCAAGTTGAAGTATCGTTTTATTCGGAAGGGCTTTTAGAATTTGACTAAACACTTTAAAATCTGAAAACGGAATCTCTTTTATATATTCTAAATGTTTTTTACTTCGATGCTTTTTTGTGGATAACCATATATCAAAATAATTGCTCTTAGTCACGTGAGTAACTTTTGATAAAAACTCAGAGAAAAATTGATTTGGAGATGCTTCAATGTGCTTAGTTATGCAGAAAAAAGTATCATAGGCTTTCTTCTTATCAATATGCCAATGTTGTTTAGGCTTGTGTTTACGCAAAAACGCTTTTATCTTCTTAGACACAATCATGCCACCAAATGTGACTAAAATATCTGGTTGTAGAGTTATTAACTCGGCTTCAGATAGAGGTGCAATCAATTTATCTATACTTGGAAAAAAGTTTGGATGATGCAAATTAGAAGTGGTTTCAGTAAACACGATGACACTGCTATCATCAGCTAATTCGTCTAAAAGTTGCTGTTCAATTGCGTTTGGTTCTAGAACACCAACCAAAATCATTTTTCGTTTTGCAACATACCATTCATCAATGCAATCTTCTAATTCTGCTTCATCAATTTTAATTGGTTTTATGTCCAACGATTCTGACTTAGGATTCACTGACAATGCTTCAGTAAGTTCATAAAGTGGTTCATCTAAAGGAATATTTATATGAACAGGTCCTTTTTTTACCTTGGCTAAATTTAAAGCCATGTTTATTTCAGCTTCATTAAAAGATTGAATGCCTTGTTGCAAACCTAATATGCGTTCTAATTTATTTTCTAAACTTTTAAAAATTGGCAATTCCTCATTATGAGGAACATTGATTTCATCTTTAATATCTAGTTTTAAATTCGCTGAATACACAATATGATTTTCAAATACATTTTTCTGATTAATGGTTTGCCCATCACCAATATTAATCAAATGTTTTGGTCGATCTGCCGACAAAATTGCTATAGGAATATCACTATAAAACGCTTCGGAAATTGCAGGATAATAATTTAACAACGCACTACCAGACGTGCAAATTACAGCCACAGTTTCTTTAATTTGTTGTGCAATTCCTAAGGCAAAAAAAGCGGCACAACGCTCATCTACAATACTATAACAGGTGAAATAATTATCACTAGTAAAACCTATTGTAAGAGGCGCATTTCTGCTTCCTGGAGAAATAACAATATGCTTGATCTGTTTAAGTTTGCATAACTGAATTACAGTTTGTGCCAATGGGATTTTAGGGTGTTTCATGAAGAATCAACTATATCTTATTCAAAAATAGCCAATATTGTCATATAGAAAACTAAAAAAATAAATAATGTTATTTTAATCAGAATTTATTTACATAAAATAATTAGTTTTACTTTTTTATTTTAAAAAGTAAAGCATATGAAACGTCAGTATATTGTATTCAGTTTAATTGTCTCATCATTATTTTTCACTTGTTCAAGTGATGATGGTAACGGTAATGGTGATCAGCAAGATCCAGCTGTTGGTGGTTGTGACACTACAATACCATTTTTGCAAACTGGTAGAGTAATGACTTATGCCGTTAATGGTAATAGTGCTGGTGCTGTATTGGAATTTGGAAATTGTGATGCAAATGGTTACTATATTGATAGATCATTTGGTGGACTTATGGGTACTGATCTTTACCGACAAAATGGTGATTTTTTAGAAATTGATTCTAATAATGATGGCGATTATTTTTCTGTAACCTATAAGCAAAATGCTGCTTTAGGTGATACTTGGACATATACACAACCAAGTGGAGATATTGTAACTCGTGAAGTTATATCTGTTGATTCTACAATTACTGTTCCTGCTGGAACTTTTACATGTAAAGTAATTTCATATCAAGATTCTGGAACTATAAATACGACCTATGTCTTTTGGGATGACCAAGTTGGGCAAATAAAAGAAGATGCAGGCTTTTTTGTAACAGAGTTAGAATCCTATTAAACTATATATGTTTTTATAGTTTCACTCTTAAAGACTGTTTCTTCCCATTCTTGTTCTGGATTAGAATCTTTAGTAATTCCTCCTCCAACATAAATTAGGGCTTGACTATTCTTGATTTGCATGCATCGCAGATTAACATACAAATGGCTCACTGTTTTGACAGAGTTATAGGCATTATTTTCAACATTACGTCTGTTCGTGTTTCTTGACGTGGTCTCTTTTAAATTGAGCTCACCCAAAAACCCTGTATAAAACTCACGATTATACAATTCGTTTTCAAGAATAAACGCCTTGGCTTCTTTTACTGGCAACCCACAAACTGCTGGAGTTGGATGTAATTGTTTCAAAATGGTGTGCAATTCGGTGTTAAGTATTCCACTAATATTAGACTGCAAATGCAATAGGTTTCCAGCTCGTACTGTTTTGGGTTCAGAAATTGTAAAACTGTCTACTGAAGATTTTAATCTGTCCTTAATATAATCTGAAACAAATTGTTGTTCTTCTCGCTCCTTAGTTCGCCAAGTGACCTCAATTGAATTTTTATACGATTGCGTACCTGCCAAAGCCATTGTTTTAAAACGATTTCCTGAAACACTAATTAATGTTTCTGGTGTTGCTCCATGCCAAAGTCCAACTTTAGGATGAAACCAACAATACACAAATGCATTTGGATAATTATGAAGCAATTGTTTAAAAACCGAAATGAATTGGTTTTCAGCAAAGGGAATTGCTTCACATCTTGAAAGCACAACCTTTTGTAAATGTCCAGTTTCAATGGATTTAATTCCTTTTTTAACCAGATTTATATGAACTTCTTTTTCGTTTTGATTGCTATCAATGTTATGCTGTGGTAAATCATTAAAGGGTAAAGTACCTAATTCGCATGTTACAGATTTAGAACTATCTAAAGGAATTAAAATGGTTTGTTTGGAATCATCAAAAGGAGAAAACACAAATCCACTTTCATTAAAAACACGTGTCGAATATAAATCTTCAGTACTTTGTAACAACGCTTTAGCAATAGTATCCTTGGGCTTTCTGTAGGCTACAAAAGGTAAGTTTGTGAGGAACTGATTTTCAATATGTTTAAAGAAATCGTCTGATTGCATCCTTTATTTTTTTTTAGGAAGCGTAATCGTAGTTAGCTTACAAACAGATATTAATCTATCATTATCATCTGTGATTCGAATATCTTGTAACTGGGTTGTTCTACCTTTGTGCAAAAATGTAGCTTTTGCATATACAAATCCATCAGTAACACTTTTTAAATGATTAGCATTAATTTCAATTCCGCGAACAAAAAACTGGTCTGTATCAATAAAAATATGAGACGCAAAACTACCTACACTTTCAGCTAAAGCAACTGTTGCTCCTCCATGCAAGACTCCATCTGGCTGATGCACTTTTGGTGTAACTGGCATTCTTGCAACTAAGAAATCTACACCATAATCTATAATTTCAATAGAAAGGGTTTCCATTAGAGTGTTTTTGCTTGCCAAATTGGCTTGTGCCATTATTTCGTCTTTAGATAATTGCATAGAAAACTGTATTTTTAAAGTCGATAGCAAAAATACAAAATGAAATCTACCGAAACTGAAATTTCTTATTCCATTAACAACAGTTATTCAACTTTGAACACACTAACTAAAAACACGAAAAATGTTTGGTTTGTATGTCATGGCATGGGCTATTTAAGTCGATATTTTATTCAATATTTCAAAGAACTCAATCCTCAAGAAAACTATATTATTGCACCTCAAGCACAAAGCAAATATTATCAAGCTCCAAAGTTTAAACATGTTGGAGCAAGCTGGTTAACTAAAGAGAATACCTTAGTCGAAACCGAAAATGTGATGACCTATTTTGATGCCATATTTGAAAAGGAATCTATTCCTGAAGATAAAAATTTGATGGTTTTTGGATACTCACAAGGTGTTAGCGTAGCCATGCGATATCTTGCTAAGCGGAAATTACAGTGTACTCATCTCATATTGCATTCTGGAGGAATTCCAAAAGAATTAACACCTAAAGAATTTGAACATACTAACCCTAAGGTGACCTTAATTTATGGCACTCAAGATGAGTTTTTAAATGACGAACGTATTGCCTATGAAATAGAAAGAGCAGAAACGCTATTTGGTAATAATTTAAGCGTTCTTCCGTTTAAAGGTAAACATGTTGTTAACGTTGAGCTCATCAATAGCCTAGTATAAAATTATGATCATACCAACCTTAGAAAATGAACGCGTAAAACTATCGCCATTAACATTGGATAATTATTTTCAACTGACAATAATTGCCCAAGAAAATGATTTAATTTATTATTCGCCAAGTGATATTTCTTCTCCTGAAAAACTACGAAATTATGTAGAAGTTGCTCTGGAAGGAGTTCAGAACCAAACCGTCATGCCTTTTATTATATATGATAAACAACAACAGGATTATGCTGGAAGCACAAGATTTGGATTAATTAATTGGCACCATAAAACCTTACATATTGGATGGACTTGGATTGGTCATGATTATCAAGGTAGCGGATTAAACAAACACATGAAATTTTTGATGCTTCATTATGCTTTTGAAACACTTGAGTTTGAAAAAATAGAATTTAGAATAGATGATCGCAATCAAAAATCTAAAAAGGCTGTTGAAAAATTAGGGGTAACTTTTGAAGGTCTTTTGCGAAAAGACACCGTTATGAACAACGGTTTCAGACGCAGTACCTGCTGTTATGGTATCTTAAAAGAAGAATGGCCATTTATTAAATCCACAGTTTTTAAAGAATTTTAACCTGCCTTCTGTAGCGTTTTATTTTTTTCTTTTAATATGGTTAATTGTTTTTCTATAAACGTGATTGCTTTTTCAGTTTTATAACTTGTCTTAGAAGCCATGTTTTTTAGCTCGACCTTTAGTTTGTCTGTGCCAGATTTAGCTGCTTTAGAGACATCTTCTTTAACTTCTACAAAATCTTTAGCTATTTGATCTTTTATATCCTTGCCTTCTTTTTTTAAAGTATCTCTTGTAGTACTGCCTTTTTCTGGTGCTAACAACACTCCAGCTGCTGCTCCTATTAATACTCCTAATACTATTGCTCCTTTATGAATCATAATGTTTTTCTTTTAATTAGACTTGTTTGATTTATACGTCGTAAAACTTTTTCATTTGTTACAAATGCACTAATAATCAATCACATATATACAACAACTACTCTTGAGATGTGATGTTATTAAGTTCTTGAATCATATTTTCTGCATTACCATTTGCAGGATTAAGCTCAAGTGCTTTTTTATAGTGCTCTAATGACAAATCATATTGTTCATTTATAAAGTAAGCTTCACCAAGACTGTCATAAGGGTTTCCTTCGTTTGGAAATTCAGATACTAATAACTTAAATACTTTAATTGCATTTTCAGTTTGATCGTCTCCTAGGAGTTCATATCCAATTTTATTAAGCATTGTTGAATCTTCAAAATCAAACTCATTACTTTTCTCCAATTTTGAATTTTTATAAAACTCTATGCCTTTGTCAGTGTTTTCAATAATTTCATTTCGAATATGGAAATACACATTCTTTTTAGGATATCGTTCAATGTCGTTTATAATACTATTGGCTATTCGATTAATTAGAACTCCAGAAGTATCACCGTTTGAGTTGAAAAAGACAGTAAAGCCTGCATTGAGTTCTGGTAAAATTACGAGCCAATTTGTACTTCCATTTGTTCCTCCATTATGCATAAATTCACCATCATCATTAATTTGCCAGAAATAGCCATACATATCATCGTCTTCATCTTTAAATAAAGGTTTCTGCATTTTTGTAATGACTGGACTATCACTTTCAAGCAGATACTTAATGTATTTAATTACATCTGGAATTGTAGATTTTAAGCCAGCTCCTGCTCCAGACATAGGAATCGCAATTTGCTCAGCAAATCGACCTTCATCTGTATAAGTATTTATTAAATGATTGGTTTCTAATTCATTCAAACTCATTTTAGTTTGATTCATATTAGCTTTAGACAAAACTAGCTCTGTAAGCAATTCAGAATACGATTTATCATATACTTTTTCAAGAATCATGGCTAAAATTTCAGGACCAATAACAGGTGAATAATCATATCTCGTGCCAGGAATTGTATCTAATTCATAAGAAATTAAATCTTTCAGTAAAGCCTTTCTATCATAATTTTGAATAGTGACCTTCTCTTCTTCTGTTGCGTCCAAATCAAATAGTTTATTTAACGGTTTAGAAAAATCTCTTCTAATTCCGCTAGAATGCGTTAATAGATCTCTTATTTGAATTGGTCGATTTTCATATACTAGATTAGGATATGAATCCTCTAAGTAATTTCTAATATCATCTTCAGGTTTTAGTTTACCATCTAAAACGGCTTGAGCTGTAATAATTCCTGTAAATGATTTAGTTACTGAAGCTAATTCAAAAAATGAACTGTCATTTGGTAAGTTATTTCTGCCCTTATCAATTTCACCAAAATAACCTGTATATGTTTTTCCGTCTTTGTAAACTCCTATAGATATAGAATTAATTTCTTGGTTTTCAAGAATCAAATTGGCATTATTAATCATTAAATACTCAATGGGATTCAACACATTATTCTCAACTTCTTTATGTTCTTGATTGCAACTAAAAATGAGTAATACGGCTAAAAATAAGCTTAAAGATGTTTTCATATCTATCTAGTTGATGGTTATGTTAAAGATAGTTGGTGGTGAAGAATGTTACAGTTTAAAGGAAAATTAATCTTGATTAATTCACCAATTTCGCAACAATTTCTTTTACTGGTAAAATGGCTTTGGTATGTTCTATACTAGGTCCAGCGACCCAAACGGTTTTGTAAGTCGCTTTTGTAGCTGCTTTTTCTGTAGCTTTCATCCCTATTGAAAACCGCACCATTTTGACCCATTTTTTAAGTTTTTTGTTTTTATTCAACAGGTTTTCAATCCAAGTAGCTTTAGTTCCTATTTTTTGAACATAAGGTGTATTAATTACTGTACAAGGTGTTCCCGAAATACGTTCAGTCATTATAATATCTTTAGCGCCATAATCGACACAAGCTTGTTTATAATCATCGGTAACTCCTGCTTCAATCGAAGCGATAAACGGACTTCCAACGGAGACACCTTCGGCTCCATAACTCAACATCTTATCAATATCTGCTTTACATCCAACACCTCCTGCAGATATAACCGGAATACGTAATTCCTTACTCAATAAACTAGTAAGTTCTTCAGGAGTGAGATTTCCTCTATGTCCACCAGCTTCGTTATTTACAGCAATTGCAGCATCTGCACCCAATTGTTCAACCTTTTTAGCAAATTTTAAGTCGGTTACATCACAAAACACTTTTATTCCTACAGCACTAGCTTGTCTTATGGTTTCTTCTGGACTTCCTAAAGAGGTAATAATAAAGTCGCAACCTTCTTCACACAACACTTCTAATTGACCTTTGTATTTTATATTGGATTTATTAACGATCAAATTAAACCCAAAAGAACCACCTTCAACTTTAGCCGCTTTTAATGCCTTAATAGCAGCTCTTAATTCGTCAAGTGTTCTATAATTTAGTGCTGGAATACAACCTGCAATACCTGCATTCATTGCTTCTGTAACCATTTCTACATTAGAAACCAAAAACATAGGTGCCTGAATTATTGGATATTTAATTTTTAAAAGCTCCGTGAGTTTTGTAGATGTCATGCTTGTGATTTTTTGTAAAGATATAAAAAATACTATGCATGCATAATTTTTTATTTCTGATAAAAGATTGTAGTTCTTCGCAAAAAAGAGCGGTTTTAATTTTGCTTTATATCTTGAAATTATATCTTGCATTCTTAATATTAACTTATGATTAAATATACTTTAAGTGCTATTTTATGTTTAGCACTGACTTTTTCCTCATTTTCTCAAAAAAGAATTGAACCTGAAACTCAAGATATCACTTTAGCAAATGCGTTAAAAGAGCAATATCCAGATGACAATGTAGCACTGGTTTCGAGTAAAGATGATGTTACTTTTGGAATGAATAAACGCGACGGAAAAGTTACGGTAATGCATCATGTTAGTGAGAATATGATCAATATTGATTCTAGAGCGGATATTCAAATCTATAATTTTTACGATGGCGAATCGACCATTGAGGAATTTCAAATTCGATTTAAAAACAAAAAAGTAGCTAACTTTTATGTTAAAGATGAAGCTTATACTAGCGATGATTTATTTCATAATGATAGTCGAGTTAAATACGCAACTGTAGATTTTCCTTTAAAAGGCTATCGCTATCTAACCTCTATTAAAAAAGAATATAAAGACATTAAATATTTTACAAAACTCTATTTTAATGGTGAATATCCAACAGTAAAGAAAACCATACGCATTGAAATTCCAAATTGGTTAGACATCGAACTTAAAGAAATGAATTTTGAAGGTTACGACATTGAAAAATCTGTAAGACCAAATCAAAAGGCTAACGGAAAAATTCATACCTATACTTTAAAATATGCTCCAGCAATGTATAAAGACAATGCTTCACCTGGACCTACTTACATATATCCACATGTGCTTATTTTGCCAAAATCGTATACATTAAATGGAAACACTGTAAATATTTTCAAAGAAACACAAGATTTATATAATTGGTACAAATCTTTAGTTAACAGTTTAGAAAACGACGTAAGTCCAATAAAAGATAAAGTGGTAGAGCTCACTGAAAATGCAACTTCAGATGAAGAAAAAATAAAAAACATCTACTATTGGGTTCAAGATAATATTCGTTATATAGCCTTTGAAGATGGAATTGCTGGTTTTAAACCTGATGAAGCCTCAAATGTATTTACAAAACGTTATGGCGATTGTAAAGGAATGGCGAATCTTACCAAGCAAATGTTGATTGAAGCAGGATTTGATGCTCGTCTCACATGGATAGGCACCAAACGTATTGCTTATGATTACTCTACTCCTAACCTTTCTGTAGATAACCATATGATATGTACACTTTTTAAAGATGGAAAAACTATTTTCTTAGATGGTACAGAAAAGTTTAATGCTTTTGGAGAATATGCAGATCGTATTCAAGGGAAACAAGTTTTAATTGAAAACGGAGAGGATTATATTTTAGAATACGTGCCAAGTTCTGAAGCCGAATTTAATAAAGAGCAATTCGCCTATAGTTTAAAGCTTTCTGAAGATAATATAACTGGAACTGTTGATAAAATCTTTAATGGCGAAAGTAGATCAGGATTACTTTACTATTTCAATAGTTTGAAAAATGACAAAAAAGATGAGTTTTTAGAGTACTATCTCAACAAAGGAAATAGTAATATAAAAGTTTCTAATATCGAAACTTCCGATTTACAAAATCGAGATAGCAATATTAATATTGCCTATGATGTTGACGTTAAGAATGCTGTTTCTGCTTTTGACAATCAAGTGTATATTGATCTAGATTTCGATAAAGAATTATCTAACTTTATGATGGAAGAACGTAAAACGGATTACATTTTCAGTTTCAAAAAAGACCTAGAATCTACAACACGTTTAGAAATCCCTCAAGGCTATAATATTACCCATTTACCAGAAAATATTTCGGTATCAAGTGATAATTATAATATGAGTGTGAATTTTACAAAAGAAAACAATGTTATTATTTACAAAAAGCAATTCCGCATAAACAATGCAAAAATTGAGACCATAGATTTTGAAGAATGGAATGGTTTCATCAACAAACTTGACGCTTTATACAACGAACAAATTATACTTACTAAAGATTAATATATGACTTCTAAATATTTACTACTATTCATTCTAGCCATAACTGCAAGTTCTTTTTCTCAAACTAAAGAAGAATTAGAAGCCAAAGATTTTTTTTGGGGAGCAAATGATGCATATAAAAACGCTAATGATATTCCTACTGAATGGGAAAATGAATCGGCTGTTATCATTTATAAGAATGAAAATTATGATTTCCACAAGTTTGGTAAAAATGTAACGTACACGACATCTATAAGAAAGCGAATTAAATTATTAGATAAAGCTGCTGTTGAAGAATTTTCAGAATTCGCATTTACCAAGCGTTTTAGATCCTCTAAAGGTCGCTTTTCTTGGCGAAAAAAAGGTGACACCTTTGTTGGTGTGAAAATCGTAAAACCAGACGGAAGCGTAACAGAAATAGATGTAGAAAACGATGCTATAGAAGTTGATGGTGAAACAAAATTAGCCATTTCTAACCTTGAAGTTGGCGATATTATTGACTACTATTCATATAAAAATGAACCATTTAAAACAACGTATGCATTTGGTTTTAATCCTGTAGAAACAAGTTTAAATGAAGAATATCCTATTATGGATTTTAAGTTATTCTTTGAAACAGAGAATGATTTCTTTATCAATTTCAAATCCTTTAATGGCGCTCCTGATTTAAAGGAAATACCTACAGAAAAAAAGAACATGAGACGTTATGAACTTACTGAAACCAATATTCCGAAGCGAGAATATACACGTTGGTTTTATCCTTTAGTTGAATTACCATCTTATAAGTTTCAAGTCTATTTTGCGCGTTCTGGAAAATTTGAAAATCGCGCTTTAGCCTTTTTACCTGAGAAAGAAGACATCATTAAAACTAGTGTGTCGCAGGATGAAGTTTTAGATTTATACGACAATAGATTTAAGCCAGATGGTGATGTAGGTGATGTAAAATCATTTTTTAAGAGCAAAACTTTTAAAAATGATTCTGAAAAAGTGACAGCTGCATACTATTATATGAGACATTTTTACTTAACACGATATGTTGAAGCTTTTTACGCTAAAGAAGCTAGTATTTCAAGTTATCCTTTTATGGTTTACGGAAATAATGTGGTGTTTATTCAAAATCAAAAGCAATTTATTAGACACTTTACTGAATTCTTAAAGCGGCAAAAAATAGATTATAGTATCGTTGTTGGCAAAAAACGTTATGACGGAAGTATTGATGAATTACTCATCGAACGTAATGTCAATGTCATGGTCAAAGTCAATACGTCGCAACCTTTATACGCAGAATTTTTTAGTCCGCACACCAACATCAACGAATTCTCTCCTCTTATGGAAGGTACAGATGTGCTTTTATTGTCTTCAGAAAAAACAAAAAGAATCATAGATAAGATTGACAGAGGAACGCTTCCAACATCAAGTTATGAAGATAATGAGACTAAAAAAGAAATGATATTGAATTTAAATGATGACTTTTCTGGATTATCTATTACAGCGGTTAATAGCTTTAAAGGACATCAAAAAAGTGAACAACAATACGACAGATTATCATTTAGTGATTATGTATTTGAAGATTATAAGCGCTATGGAACTGAATCTTGGATTGAGGTTACGAGAGGTAAGAAAAACAAAATTAAATTTCAAAAAGAAATGGATGCCTTAATTGAAAAACTAAAAACAAGTCAGAAAGAACGATTTGAAAATAGTGCCAAGGGGGAATATGGTATTGATGAAGTTGAAGATTACACCTATTTGATTAATGAAAACGGTAGATATTCTCTTGATAGCTATTTTACATTTACAGAAAGTTTTACTGCTAAAAATGCTTTAATTAAAAAAGCGGGTCCAAATTATATATTGGAGATTGGAAAACTAATTGGCGGACAAATAGACTTAGATGAAAAAGAGCGTCAGCGTACAGAAAATGTATACTTACCGCACCCAAGAGTTTTCAACTATAAGGTTACGTTTAATATTCCAGAAGGCTATTCTGTAGCTGGTTTAGATAATCTTATTAAAAATGTAGATAATTCTACTGGTGCATTTATTAGTACTGCAAAAATAGAAGACAGAACGTTAATTATTACAACATCTAAGCGTTACAAAAACTACTACGAACCCAATAGTAATTGGTCAAAAATGATTGCCTTTTTAGATGAAGCTAATCAATTCACAAATGAAAAGGTGCTTTTAAAGAAATTATAATAATTACCTAGTTCTTAAGTGTTCTTGGTGCTTTACCATATAGTATGCAACTATGATATTTGGGATCCAGCACAACCAAGCTACTATTCTATAGGCCGTTATAAAATCATTAAAAAAGCCAGTTAATATTGGCAGCCAAATTCTAAGCGTTACTGCTGCAAAACAAGCAGCAAAACTATAGGTCATAAATTTCTGGTGCTTACTGATACTTCGATTTTTAATTTCTAAAAATGCTCGAAGAGACGTATACAACCAAATGATTGCAAGGCAAGAAAAACCTAATGTAGATGCCATTCCTCCTGTTGCAAAATATGCAATATATAAACCTGAAAATCCGCTAAAGAATACAGAAATCAAATACACTTTACCTAAATTTCGATGTAGATTGATATTCTTTTTCCTTAAACTTTTATTAAACTGGGTCCACCCAATTAAAAGCGCAAGTCCTCCAAGTGAAATGTGTGTATAAAAGGCAATATTCCAAATGCCATTATTTAATAACAAATTACTTTTAGAATTTAGAATCCCAAATTTAGTGTCCATTATAAAATACAAGGCAGGATAAAAGCCAATTGCTATACAGAAAGCTACAAAAATTATATAACCGAGTTTTTTTGTCATGAATTAAAATTATAAAGCATTATCAATAATTTCTTGTACAACTTCAGGATTTAAAAGTGTACTTGTGTCACCCAAATTACTAGTGTCTTTTCCAGCAATTTTTCGCAATATACGACGCATGATTTTTCCACTACGCGTTTTGGGTAATCCATTAGTAAACTGAATCTTTTCTAGTTTAGCTATAGGACCTATTTGTTCAGTAATAATTTGATTAATTTCTTTTCTCAAGTTATCTTGATTTCGGTCTTCACCACTATCTTTAAGTGTTACATAACCGTAAAGCGCGTTTCCTTTAATATCGTGAGGAAAACCTACAATTGCACTTTCTGCAACAGCTGGATGTTCGTTAATAGCATCTTCAATTGGTGCAGTTCCTAAATTATGTCCAGACACAATAATCACATCATCTACTCGTCCAGTAATTCTATAATACCCTACTTCATCTCTTAATGCACCATCTCCTGTGAAATACATGTTTTTAAATGCTGAAAAATAAGTATTCTTATAACGTTGGTGATTTCCCCAAATCGTTCTTGCAATACTAGGCCAAGGGAATTTTATACACAAGCGACCATCCACCTGATTGCCCTTGATTTCTTGTCCGTTTTCATCCATTAAAGCAGGTTGAATCCCAATAAAAGGTAAAGTCGCATAAGTTGGTTTGGTTGGTGTGGCAAAAGCAATAGGTGTAATCATGATGCCTCCTGTTTCTGTTTGCCACCACGTATCGACAATAGGTGCTTTTCTCTTTCCGACGTTATCATCATACCAATGCCAAGCTTCCTCATTAATAGGCTCTCCAACAGTTCCAAGTACCTTAATGGAAGATAAATCACGATTTTCTAAATGTTGTATGCCTTCTTTAGCTAAAGCTCGGATGGCAGTTGGAGCTGTATAGAATTGATTTATTTTATGCTTCTCAACAATATCCCAAAACCGTCCAAAATCTGGATAACTCGGAACACCTTCAAACATGACCGTTGTTGCTCCGTTGCACAATGGTCCATACACAATATAACTATGGCCAGTAATCCAACCAATATCAGCAGTACACCAATACACATCTTCTTCCCTATACTGAAATACATTTTTAAACGTATACGCCGTATACACCATGTATCCAGCAGTCGTATGAACCATACCTTTCGGCTTTCCAGTTGAACCAGACGTATACAAAATGAATAATGGATCTTCAGCATTCATTGTTTCGGCAGGACAATTTGCAGGAGCATTGTCTAGTAATGGTTGTAACCAGTGGTCACGTCCATCTTTCATTTTAATATCAGAACTGATACGTTTTGCCACCAAGACAGATGCTACACACGTACAATCTTCAAGAGCTTCATCTACAATACCTTTTAAATCAATTGTTTTTGCGCCTCTAAAAGAACCATCACTTGTAATCACCATTTTACAATCTGAATCGTTTATTCTAGTTGATAAGGCAGTAGAAGAAAATCCTGCAAAAACCACAGAATGGATTGCTCCAATTCTAGCACATGCTAATACAGAAACTGCTAATTCAGGAATCATAGGCAAGTAAATACAAACGCGATCGCCTTTCCCTATGCCTTTTGACTTTAATACATTGGCAAATCGGCAAACTTTATCATGTAATTGCTTATAAGTAATATGTTGGGCAGGTTCATCTGGACTATTAGGTTCAAAGATGATTGCTGTTTTGTTCCCTCTTGTAGGTAAATGTCTATCAATACAATTTTCAGTGATATTTAGTTGTGCACCTTCAAACCATTTGATTTCTGGTTTTGAAAAATCCCAACGTAATACATTGGTCCATTTTTTACGCCACATAAAGTGTTCTTCTGCGATTTCTTCCCAAAAAACTTCAGGATTCCGAACCGATTTTCGATACACTTGATAATATTCCTCTAGGTGCTTTATGTGATAGTTACTCATGAAAACTTAATTGAGCTTCAATTTAATAATTATTAGAAAAAAAATCCTCTTATTTTAAGATTTAATACGTGTTCTATAGGCTTTTATTTCATTTACAACTTTTGGAGCGAGTATAATTGTTGCTAACATTGTAGGTATAGCCATAAATGCAAATATGCCATCTATAAAATTAATCATCGTGCTAAACGAAGTTGTCGCGGCAAGAATAATACTTAAAATATAGAGGTAATTATAATAGTGTTTTTTATCAGCACCAATTAAAAAAGACATACATTTTGTGCCATAATAAGCATAAGAAAACAAGGATGACATACTAAAAATAAACACACAAATCATCAACAAATAGTGTCCATAACCTGGCATTGCATCTTGAAAAGCTGAAGCCGTTAAAGTTACGCCGTTATCTGCGGTGTTTTCCCAAACACCAGTCACTAAAATGGCCAATGCCGTTAACGTACAAACTATTAATGTATCAATTACAGGACCTAACATGGCAACTAAACCTTCACGAACGGGTTCATCTGTTTTTGCAGCACCATGAGCCATAGGAGCTGTTCCAATACCAGCTTCATTAGAAAATGCGCCTCTTTTTATTCCTAATAAAATTAATGCGCCTAAAACGCCTCCTATGACATCTTTATGACTTTCATCACTCATATGTCCAGCCTCAAAAGCATCAGAAAATATCATCAGAAAATATTTTGGAACTTCAGTGTAATTCAGCACTAAAATAATCAAGACTAAAATAAAATAAAGAATAACCATTGAAGGCACTAATTTAGAAGCAATGTTACTAATCCGCTTTAAACCTCCTAAAATGACAACTGAAGTTAGTACAACCAAAACACCTGCAATCAATAGGTTTGAACTCAAACTCACTTCAACACCATTTGGGATTAAAATAATATCATTTATGGCTTGTTTCAACTGATTGACATTAACGACTGGTAAAGCACCTAACATCCCAAAGACTGAAAACATAATTGCAAGGAATTTCCAGTTTTTTCCTAAACCTTCAGTAATAAAATACATTGGTCCTCCTTGCAAATCACCATTGCTATCTTTTCCTCGATACATAATAGCTAAAGTAGACGTGAAAAATTTTGTACTCATACCTACAATAGCGCTTATCCACATCCAAAACATTGCTCCTGGTCCACCAACAGAAATGGCTAGTGCAACTCCAGCAATGTTTCCCATACCAATAGTGGATGATAATGCTGTTGTTAAAGCTTTAAAGTGACTTATTTCTCCTGGATCATTCGGATCATCATACTTTCCTCTTAATACCTGAATCGCATGACCAAAAAAGCGAAATGGCAAAAATCGAGACATAATGAGGAGATATAAGCCTCCTCCAATAAGTAAAACTAGTAATGGAATTCCCCAAGCAAGGGATGAAAATTTTTCAGATAAAGCATTGAGTTGTTCCATGTATAGATTCAAAATACTCCCCTAAGATATTATTTTTGATTTAGCAATCCTTAAAAATTAAAGTATCTTTAAATTTTAAAACTATTTTTTTGAATAGCAACCGCCTTTTCTTCATAGATGCTGTACGTGCATTTGCCATTTTGATGATGCTTCAAGGTCATTTTATCGATACACTTTTAAATCCGATTTACAGAGATGAATCAAATGTAGTTTATCAGGTTTGGTCTTACTTTAGAGGTATTACTGCTCCTACATTTTTCACGATTTCTGGCTTGGTATTTTTATACTTGCTTTTACGAGCAAAAGATAAAGGCGATGACAAACCAAGAATTAAAAAAGGATTATACAGAGGTTTGCTTCTCATCATTATAGGTTATGCGTTACGAATCAATGTTTTTGGATGGCTAAGTGGTGAATTTAATAGTCATGTCTTGGTTATAGATGTCTTACAATGTATTGGACTTTCACTTATTATTCTTATTGGATGCTACGTTTTACTTCGCAAACACATTAGGCTTTTATCTATTTTACTTTTTTTTCTAGGCTGTTTGTGCTTTTTGACTGAACCTATGTATAGAAACCTAGATTTGAGTCATATTCCGAAATTATTTGCCAATTATTTGAGTAAAAGTAATGGTTCAATTTTCACTATTTTGCCTTGGTTTGGATTTACCGCCTTTGGTGGATTTTTAGCTACTGTATTTTATTCTCATTTGCATAGGAATAGATTCCGTTTGATTACTGTGATTTCATTTTTTGCCTTCGGAAGCTTACTCATCGAGTATTCATCTTGGTTCTTAATGAAACTCCACTATTTAACTGATATTGAGTTATTCAAATCTTCAGCTTACTATAATTATCTCTTTACGCGCTTTGGAAACGTGCTCTTATTATTTGGTGTTTTCTATGCAGCTGAACCCTTTTTGAAAGGATTACTTATTGGTAAAATCGGACAAAAAACCTTATCGATTTATGTCATTCACTTTATTATCATTTTCGGAAGCTTTACTGGAGTGGGTTTGAAGCATTTTTTAGCAAAATCTTTACATCCTACGGAAGCAATACTTGGAGCATTAGTATTTATGATTGTGGTTTGTTTTATATCATTTCATTATGTCAAGACCAATACCTTTATTTATAATAATGCAAGACGACTTATTAATGTGGTTAAAAATTATAGTAACACTTAAATTTTATGAGTAACTTAGTTGATAAGAAAAATTAAAAATTGCATTATGAAAAAGGTAATCTTGGTTTTAACCTTAATCGGTTTCGTTTTATCCTGTGGAAAAGATGACAATACCAATACTAACGTTGATGAAACATTCCTAATTGGAACATGGAGACTTGTTGAAAACTTGGCAGATCCAGGTGATGGTAGTGGTGTTTTTTTAGCTGTAGATAGCAATAAGCAAATCACTTTTAATAGTGATGGAACAATTACTTCAAATGGTTCGTTATGTGATATGTCAATTCAATCTGAAACACCAACTTCTGGAACTTATTCTAGTAATCTATCATTTATCAATTCTGATGATTGTATAAATCCAAATTTGAATATTGATTTTACTTTAGAAAATTCAACATTGACCATCACTTATCTTTGTATTGAGCCTTGTTTGTCGAAGTATGTAAAAATAGAATAATCTGGATGCTTTTATTTAAGGTTCAAATATGCCAAAACATTAGCCTCTATCCTACTGTGAATATTTGAAACATCGGCTTTAATAAATTTCTCTCCCATAATATTCTCATAGAGCTCAATATAGCGTTCGCTAACCGTTTCAATATAATCATTACTCATTTCAGGAACAGTTTGTCCTTCGAGACCTTGGAAATTATTTGAAATTAGCCATTGGCGCACAAACTCTTTCGATAATTGCTTTTGAGTTTCATTATTATCTTGACGTTCTTGATAACCTGCTGCATAGAAATAACGTGAAGAATCTGGAGTATGAATTTCATCAATTAAGACAATTTTCCCATCTTTAGTTTTTCCGAATTCATATTTAGTATCTACTAAAATTAATCCTCTAGAAGCAGCAATTTCGGTTCCTCTTTGAAATAATTTACGCGTGTAATCTTCTAAAACGATATAATCATCTTCCGCTACAATACCACGTTTCAAAATGTCTTCTCTAGAAATATCTTCATCATGATCACCCATTTCAGCTTTTGTAGCAGGTGTAATAATTGGTTCCGGAAATTTATCATTTTCTTTCATGCCTTCAGGCATTTCAACACCACATAACAGTCGTCGTCCAGCTTTATATTCGCGAGCTGCATGACCAGACATATAACCACGAATGACCATTTCCACTTTAAACGGATCACATAAATGTCCGACAGCCACATTAGGATCTGGAGTTGCCGTCAACCAATTTGGCACTACATCTTCGGTAGCTTTCATCATGCTCGTTGCAATCTGATTTAAAATTTGACCTTTATACGGAATTCCTTTTGGCATCACAACATCAAAAGCAGACAATCTATCTGTTGCAATCATAACCAATTCTTCATCATTGATATTATAGACTTCTCTAACTTTTCCTTTGTAAACACTTTTTTGTTTCGGAAATTTGAAATTGGATTCTATTATGGTATTATTTGACATGTTATTGTTTAAAAGACACTTCGACTGCGCTCAGTGTGACACTATCATTATTTATTAATCTCTATTCTCAATACTCTTATAAGCTTCAATGACTTTCTTAACTAATTTATGACGAATCACATCTTTATCATCTAAATAAATCATTCCAATGCCTTCAACATTTTTAAGTACTAATAACGCTTCTTTCAATCCTGAAATAGAACGTCTCGGTAAATCTACCTGACCAGGATCACCAGTCAATAAAAACTTTGCGCTTTTACCCATTCTTGTTAAGAACATTTTCATTTGAGCATGTGTTGTATTTTGACCTTCATCTAAAATGACAAATGCGTTATCTAAAGTTCGTCCACGCATAAATGCCAAAGGAGCGATTTGAATGGTTCCATTTTCTATAAAACTTGCTAATTTTTCAGCTGGAATCATATCACGAAGTGCATCATATAATGGTTGCATGTAAGGATCTAATTTTTCCTTTAGATCACCAGGAAGGAATCCTAAATTTTCACCAGCTTCAACAGCAGGACGTGTTAATATAATTCGCTTTACTTCTTTATTCTTTAAAGCTCGTACTGCCAAGGCTACTCCTGTATAAGTTTTACCTGTACCTGCAGGTCCAATAGCAAAAACCATATCATTTTTACGCATACTTTCAACCAATTTGCGCTGGTTTACCGTTTGCGCTTTAATCATTTTACCATTTACACCATGAACAATAACTTCACCACTTTTAGCAGATGTATTATAATCATCACTACTCTGACTTGTTAATACGCGTTCAATTACATTTTCATCAAGTTTATTATACTTACCAAAATGCACCATGAGCATAGTCATACGACGGTCAAATTCTTCAAGTAAATCTGCATCACCATAGGCTTTTATTTTGTTGCCTCTAGCAACAATTTTAAGTTTCGGAAAGTTTTCTTTTAGTAATTTGATATTGGCATTTTGAGCTCCAAAAAACTCTTTGGGAGTAATTTCTTCTAGTTCTAAAATAAGTTCATTCAAAAGCTATTCGATTTATAAATTAATCTGTTTTCTTTTATTAGTTTTGTGATGACAGAAAATGAAGTTCATTTAATAACATCTCTATCAAAAATAATTAAACTATTTAACTCATTTGGTTTTTGTAGGATTAAAATATTGATTAGTTTTTAACAGTTTTGTTATTCGTTAAACAAGGGTTTATATCTATTAAATAATTTTTGCATATCATCTATGGCAATCATCACATTAACAACCGATTTTGGTGAAAAAGATCACTTTGCTGGTGCTATAAAAGGTGCAATTTATTCTGAATTGCCAGAAGTAAGAATTGTTGATATCTCTCATTCTGTCGCTCCATTTAATATTCCGGAAGCAGCTTACATTATTCAGAATGCTTATAGCAGTTTTCCAAAAGGTACTATTCATGTCATTGGAATCGATTCTGAACTTAATCCAGAAAACAAACATATTGCAGTACAATTAGATGATCACTACTTTATTTGTGCCAATAATGGTATTATGAGTATGATCTGTAGAGATATTGCGCCACAAAAGATTGTAGAAATTAATATACATGATCGTGTTGCGACAAGTTTTCCAGTTCTCGATGTTTTTGTAAATGTCGCTTGTCATATTGCTCGTGGAGGCACTCTAGAAGTTATAGGAAAAGTAATTGAAACCATCAAACCTATTAAAAATTTGATTCCGTTTGTAAATGATGAAAAAAATCAAATAATTGGTAGTGTAATTTATATTGATAATTATGGTAATGTAGTTACCAATATTAAACGTGGTTTTTTCGAATCAGTTCAGAAGACTCGTAAATATGAAATCTCGGCTCGTAACTATAAGTTTAAAAAAATCTATGATAAATATAGTGATGCCATAAACTTTGATATTCCTGAAGAAAAACGTTATGATGCAGGTAAAGGGTTGGTCGTTTTTAATTCATCCGGATATTTAGAAATCGCGGTTTATAAAAGTGATTCTAACACCGTTGGTAGTGCTACAAGTTTAATGGGATTAAAGCTGAGAGATACGGTTACAATTAACTTTGTGGCAACTCCAGTAACTCCTAAAGGTAAAGAAATTTTAGAACGATAGTCTATGTTTGTACGAATTGTAAAAATGGGGTTTGATCCCTTAAAAATTGATGAGTTTCTATCAGACTTCGAAGTTGTAAAGCATAAAATAAGAGCTTTTGAAGGTTGTGAATTTTTAGAACTCTATCGTGATAAATACAATACAGACATCTTTTTTACGTATAGTTATTGGAAATCGGAATCTGATTTAGAAAATTATAGACATTCAGATTTGTTTAAAAGTGTTTGGGCAAAAACAAAACCCTTATTTAATACAAAACCAGAAGCCTGGAGTGTGGATAAGGTTGCTACTTTAAAATAAATACTATATGACTGAAAGCGAACTAAAAAAAACATGGAAAAGAACAATCACACCGTTTATTGTTTTTGTTTTATTGTTAATTGTTTCAGTGCTTTTTAATAGATTAGGAAGCAAAAAGCCAACGCCACAAACAGTTAGTCTTTTTGCTTCAGTATATAGCTTAACATTTACTATCTTTTATGGCATAAAAATCTTTAGATTTAGAAAATTTTTAAAACAGTTAAACGAACAATAAATGCTAGCCATACTTAAAAAAGAAATCAATACCTTCTTTGCGTCGCCTATTGGTTATTTAGTGATAGCAGTCTTTTTATTACTGAATGGACTATTCCTCTGGTTATTTAAAGGCGAATTTAATGTTCTTGATAATGGCTTTGCCGATTTATCAAGCTTCTTTTTATTAGCACCTTGGATTCTTATTTTCTTAGTACCAGCAGTCACTATGAGAAGTTTTGCAGATGAAAAAAAGCAAGGTACTTTAGAACTTTTACTCACAAAACCAATAAGTCATTTTAATATTGTTTTTGGTAAATATTTAGGGGCTTTAGTATTAATCATTATGGCTTTAGTACCAACCTTACTTTATGTCTTTACCATTTCTAAATTAGGAAATCCTGAAGGGAATCTTGACCTAGGAAGTATTATGGGTTCATATTTCGGATTGTTATTTTTAGTTGCGGCATATACTGCTATTGGTGTATTTGCATCAAGTCTATCTGATAATCAAATCGTAGCATTTATAATTGCAGTTTTTATTTGCTTCTTTTTCTATTTCGGGTTTGAAGGTTTATCCAATTATAATCTATTTGGAGATGTTTTTTATATTGAAAACTTAGGCATGGAATCGCATTTTAAAAGTATGAGTCGAGGAGTTTTAGATACCAGAGATATTATATACTTTTTAAGTATAACAGCATTATTTTTAATAGGAACAACATTGAATATAAAACGCGCAAATCAATGATAATTACTGTTCCTTTGGTGATTTTTATGTGCATTGTATTTGTGCTCGTATTTCTATTTGTGAAAACAATTGATAAACGGATATGGTTGACATTATTGGTGAGCTTGGTCATTACACCTATGGTCTATTTTTATGCCTTATACCCGATGCTTAATATTTTTAGCAATTACCATCATAAGAAATATTTTGCTTCAGAATTATGGATTGAAAAACCAGCTTTACGTTATGAAATTTCTGATGATATGATGGCTTCTGAAATTCTAATGGGTAAAACAAAAACTGAAGTCAGTTCGCTTTTAGGGTCTTATGAATGGCTAAGTTGGGACGACACAAAAAAAGACCACGATAATAATAAATGGAATTACAGCTTAGGAATTGAGCCAGGTGCCTTTAATACTGAAAAAGAATGTATTGAAGTTGTTTTTAAAAACTATAAAGTTGTAACCATAAAACCTTACCAAGAACAAATAAAATTTGATGATTAAGCATAAGAAACATATCATAGTATTAGTCATTACCTTGATAGTAATCATTGTTATTAATTTGATTTCTAGTCATGTTTATAAACGTTTTGACCTCACTAAAGACAAACGTTACACGCTTTCTGAAGCTGCCAAGCGAACCATTGAGGCTGTTAATGCTCCTTTGATTGTTGATGTGTTTTTAGAAGGTGATTTTCCTTCAGAATTCAGACGACTACGAAATGAAACTCAACAAATTCTTGAAGAGTTTGGGGTTTCAAATGGCAATTTAAAATTCAATTTTATAAATCCTTTAGAAGACGAATCTACACGTCAGCAAAACATTCAACAGCTTGCACAACGTGGCATGCAACCGTTTCAAATTACCGTTCAAGACAATGGCAAAACATCACAGGAAGTCGTTATTCCTTGGGCTTTGGCTAGTTATAATGAGCAAACCGTAATTGTGCCTTTAATCAAAAATAAAATTGGTGCAACAGATCAGGAGCTAGTTAATGGTTCTATTCAGAATTTGGAATATGTGTTTGCTGAAGCTTTCAAAAAATTAGTTAATCCAAAAGGAAAGAAAATAGCAGTTTTAAGAGGTAATGGACAATTAAAAGATGCTTATGTCGCTGACTTTCTTCAAAAGCTTGGTGAGCATTATTTGCTTGCAGCTTTCACATTAGATAGTGTTGCTAGCAATGCGCAAAATACATTACAAGATCTAAAGGCGTACGATTTAATTATTTCGGCTAAACCAATGGAAGCTTTTTCTGAAGAAGAAAAATATGTTCTCGATCAATACACAATGCATGGTGGAAAAAGTCTTTGGCTTACTGAAGCCATTATTATGGATCAGGATAGTTTGTATCGAAATTCTGGAAAAGCAATTGCCATCATGAAAGATCTTAATCTTAGTGATTTTTTCTTTAAGTATGGTGTTCGTATTAATCCTGTCATGGTTAACGATCTCTACTCTGCTCCAATTACATTGGCTATTGGTGAAGGTAGTAATGCCCAATTTCAACCTGTACAATGGCCATATTCGCCTTTGGCTGCCAATAATCCTAATCATCCAATTACAACTAATATCAATCCTGTACGATTTGATTTCGCCAGTCAGATAGATACGTTGAAAAACAATATTGATAAAACAATTTTATTGCGTAGTTCACAACTAACAAAATTAGTAGGTGTACCAAGTGAGGTAGATTTAGAAATTGTCACCCAAGAACCTGACCCAAAGACTTATATAAATCCGTATCAATCGTTAGCCGTATTATTGGAAGGCGAATTTACTTCGGTTTATAAAAATAGAGTGAAACCATTTCAGCTTAGTGATGATAAAACTACTAGTGTATCTACAAAAATGATTGTGATTGCTGATGGTGATGTGATTAAAAATGATGTCATTAAAAATAAACCACAAGAATTAGGTTTTGATCGTATGACTGGGAGAAGGTTTGGTAATTCAGAATTTCTTGAAAATGCTGTTAATTATTTATTGAATGATGATGGACTCATCAATATAAGAACAAAAGAAGTTGCGCTTCAATTTTTAGATCCCTTGAAAATTGAGCAAGAAAAAACAAAATGGCAAATCGTTAATATTGCTTTACCACTAGTAATTTTAGCACTTTTCGGTATTGTTTTTAGCTATGTTCGTAAAAGAAAATATACTTAACAAAAAAGACCACTTTAAAAGTGGTCTTTTTTTTATAATTGAGAAGTTCGAAACCTATTTTATAATCAGCTTCTTTACTCCTATTTGATTTCCACTATTGATTTCTACAAAATAAATTCCTGCAGATAAACTAGTCGTATCAACTATTTTTCTATCCTGACTATTAAATGATTTAGATATTAAAGCTCTACCATTAATATCATAAACTCCAAGTCTAATAGTGTTATTTTGATTTTGTAATGAAAATTCAAAGTAATCTTTTGCCGGATTTGGGAATAATTCAAAACCAACCAACTCATTTTCATCGATACTTAATGGTCCAGCAGTATCACAAAACACAATAGCAAACGTATTTAAAGATCCACCATCTCCATTAAATCCATCAACAACCTTTAGAGTCCAATCTCCTACAGAGTTTTCATTAATAAAAGGCGATAGTAAATTTTGAGCTTTCATTGTTCCTCCTACGGCAGGAAATCCTGTAGTACATTGAAAAGTCATTCCGCTATCATCAAATATAACATCAATATTATCAGAATCATCACAAGCGCCATCCATAAGAATAACTTCAGTTCCAGATGGACTAATTAAACTAATTGTCATATCTGCTAACCAGGTATGAGTCAAGTTTACCGTCACGTTAATATCTCCTATTAATACATTATCAGCAGGAAAAATCGTTAAAGTAGATTGCACTTCATTTGGTACAGTAGTTATATTTAAAGGTGTGTCTTGTGCAGTTTTAATACTAATACAATTTAAACTCTCTGTTGAGAAAGAAGAGCCATTAGAAAAATTACCATCAACACAATCTGAAACCGCTTTAACTCTCCAATAGTAAACCGAATTACTATCCAAACCTGGAACAGAAACATTCGTTTCAGTTGTTGTCGTTTGAAATAAAATTGTAGAAAAATCGGATTCTAAAGAAACTTCAACAGCATATTCTAAGGCATTTGCAACAGTATCCCAAGTTAAGGTAGGATATATAAACACATCTAATTCTCCATTAGAAGGATAATCTAGAACTGGATTAGTTAAAGGATTAGCACTTTTAACTAGCAATTCCATATCTGTTTCTTTAGTTAAGGTAGAACCAGTAGCAGTAACTGTGAAAGGATATAATCCTGCACTAATAGCATTTAAGCCTGAAATCTCAAGTATAAAATCTTGGTCAGTAGTAATTACTGAAGGTGTAAAAGTTGCAACTGTACCAGCTGGTAAACCCGTTACTGATAAAGTTGTTGGTCCATTAAAGTTGGCACTTGAAGCATAATTAAATGCATATTGAGCCACTTGATCAGAACACACTTCTTTTCTAATATTGTCTGCTGTATACGTAAAATCAGATTCCGAAATACCAGTAGCAATTAGAGAATAATCTTGAGAGCCATTGAGAAGAGTTCCATTATGAGTTACTCTTATTATATAATCTCCAGCAGGCACATCAACTTCTACTTTTTCAACATTATCAACATTATTAATACCTCTACTTGCAGGAATAGTATTTATACCTGTAATAAATCTCCAAGGATAGAATAAATTACCACTTCCATCTTCTAATTCTAAATTTAAGTCATTAACTAATCTAGGCGTCGGGTCATCTTCAGTAAATGAAGGATTTCCTGGTGGATCTGTCCAAGCAATTGTCACAATCAATGGATCAACTCCATTAGAAGTAACTGTTTTAGTGTATGTACCTCCATTTGCTAAATTGTTTTCATCAACTAATGACTCAAAACCTTCATCTAGTAATGCTTGTGCAGCAGCTTCAGTGTTTAATAATCCCCAACCAAATCGATAATCTGGTCCAGGAGAGCTACCAGCTTCTAAAGCTGTTTGTATCATCAATGCTTTTAATGTAGCAGATTTCATAAAATTGCCATGAATATCACCATGTAATTCTTGTAATAAAGCTAATGCACCTGTAATACTTGGTGCAGCCATTGATGTACCAAAATAAAATTCGTAACCGTCGTTACTACTTGCAACTGAAGAATACGTTGCCACACCTTTAGCGGAAATATCTGGCTTAATTCTTCCATCATCAGAAGGTCCCCAACTACTAAAATTTGACATAACAACACTATTTGGTCCAGTATAATTTGCAACCGTATTGACAGCAGCAACTACAATATTGTTTTTTGCGTTCTTATCTCCTGTCAAAAGATCATAACCTCCATCTGCTGAATTAGCTCCTGTATTTCTATCATTACCAGCAGAAAACACTGGTGTATAATATGGTGTATTATATAATAATTGATCTAGAGCTCTTGCTCCATTTGAATAACTTCCTAAAAAGGAAACATCTACATTGCCTGCTGGAATACCATAAGAATGATTAGATATTAAAAGGCCTGCTGCAGCTTGTGGAGTCATTTCGGCCATGGCATCATCAAAATCACTTGCAAGTACTGTCGCCTTTGGCGCCATTCCAATAGCATTTCCTCCTTCCGGAGTTCCAGAACCTATAATAGTTCCAGACACGTGAGTGGCATGGCTACTAAGACCTGTTGATCCATCTATTTGTTGCACTCTATTTTCTAGAAGTTCATGATTTGCCAAAACTAATCCACCATCCCAAACGCCAATAACCATACCTTCACCTTCAACTTCAAGGTCTAAAGTACCTGTTGGTCCAGAATATAATCTATTTGCTCTAACAGTTATCCCTGCTCCTTCATTTGTAGTTGAGGTATACAATAAAGAACCATCGGCTAAAACTTTATGTAACACTGCTATTCCTCCATTTTCTCTTTCAATAGTCACTGGAATATTATTTGCAGCTGCATAAGCTTTAGCAGCTTCAAAATCTTCTTTAAACGTTCTTGAATATTCTAGAGCTAATTGTGCTAATAGTTCTTGATCATACGTATCTGCAATGGCTTTTTTCTGATCTGGAGTTTGTGAAAACACATTAGAAGATATGCACAAACACAAGGCAAGCACAAGATGTGCCTTTAGGGTACTTTTTTTCATAGAATTTAATTTTTTCTAAAAATAATTCATTTAAAACAAATAAACTAACAACTGTTAACCTAATACATATATCTCAATAAAGAAACACAATTAAATCCTTCAAGCATAAGTGTTAATAAAATTGTATAAATAAGACTTAGTATTATCAGTTTAATAAAATATATTTGTTGTTCAATTCTATTATATAAATCACACATGAAATTTATAGTATCCAGTACATATTTGCTTAAACAACTACAAGTATTAGGTGGTGTTATTAATAATTCTAATACGCTTCCAATTTTAGATAACTTTCTTTTTGAATTAAAAAATTCGAAACTTACAGTGTCTGCTAGTGATCTTGAAACGACAATGTCTTCGACTTTAGATGTTGAAAGTGACGAAGACGGAAGCATCGCCTTACCTGCTCGTTTACTTTTAGACACTTTAAAAACGTTTCCTGAACAACCTTTAACGTTTGTTGTTGAAGATAACAACACAGTTGAAATTAGTTCAAATCATGGTAAGTATGCGTTAGCTTATGCTGATGGTAATGAATTTCCAAAAGCAGTAGAACTTGATAATCCAAGTACTACGACAATTGCAGGAGATATTTTAGCAACTGCGATAAGCAAAACGATATTTGCTGCTGGGAATGATGATTTACGTCCTGTGATGAGTGGTGTGTTTTTTCAGTTTTCTACTGAAGGTTTAACTTTCGTTGCTACAGATGCACATAAACTCGTAAAGTATACTCGTGAAGATATAAAAGCTGATCAAGTGGCAGAATTTATAATGCCTAAAAAACCTTTAAATCTTTTAAAAGGAATTTTAGCAACAAGTGATGATGCATTAACAATTGAATATAACGATTCTAACGCGAAATTTACTTTTGAAAATTCTGTGTTAGTTTGTCGCCTAATTGATGGGAAGTATCCAAATTACGAAGCTGTTATTCCTAAGGAGAATCCTAATAGACTTACTATTGACAGAACTCAATTTTTAAACTCAGTACGTCGTGTTAGTATTTTTTCTAATAAAACAACACATCAAATTCGTTTAAAAATAGCTGGTTCAGAATTAAATATTTCTGCTGAAGATATTGATTACTCAAATAAAGCTGAAGAACGTTTAACTTGTGATTATCAAGGTGATGATATGCAAATTGGTTTCAACTCTCGTTTCTTAACAGAAATGCTTAATAACTTAAATGCAGATCAAGTTCAATTAGAAATGAGCTTACCAAACAGAGCTGGAATCTTAACACCTATTGATGGTTTAGATGAAGGTGAACAAGTTACAATGTTAGTTATGCCAGTAATGTTGAACAACTAATACTAATACTACATAAATCATATAAAAGAAAAAACGCGCACTTATTAGGTGCGCGTTTTTATTTACCTCTATATAAAATATAACTAACTAATAAAATTAAGAGATAAAGGATATCTTGGTGTTTCACCATGACTTGCTCTAATTGCATTTATAATTGGATATATAAATGATAAAATACATAAGATTATAAGTCCTAAAAAGCCTAGTCCTAATGCCAATATTAATGGAATACATATTAAACTATAAATAAGCATACTAATTTGAAAGTTTAAAATATGCTTCCCTTGCTCATCCATTTTATACACATTTTCTTTTTGTGTAAGCCAAATAACTAATGGCACTAATAAGCCGCCAAACCCTGTAATAAAGGTCAATAACTGACTTAAATGTGTTAAAACTATAAGTTGATTATCTTGTCTCATGATGCATTGATTATTTTGATTGAATACACCTATTGGACGTAGAAAAACAAAAAATGTTACAGGATAATTTATCTAATTATTAATTTCTTAATCGTTGTTTTATAACCTGAAATTATTTTTACCATATACAGACCAGAATTTAAATTGAAGTCAATACGCTTTCCATTGCTAATTTTTCTTGTTAAAACTTTTTGACCAGCAATATTATAGACTTCCATTTTAGTATCATCTTTCAGTCCTTTAATATAAATGTATTTTTCTGTAGGATTTGGAAACAGTATAATGTCATTCTCAAAAGTGTCTGAAATATGTAATGTTCCCTCTACAGTAAACGTGGCTATTGCTATTGAAGTATTTCCACAGGCATCTGTCAATTCAAAAGTTACTTCTACGCTATCAGGACAAGACACAGTTGCTGGTGCATTATGGGTTACAATTGGAGTACTACAATTATCAGTTCCTGAAAAACTATCTAACCAAGAATCATAGGCTGTTTGGTAATCAATACCACAATTTACAGTGAGATCACTTTGTATAATATCCCAAATGGGATCACCATTATCTTCAACCGTTATGGTTTGAATGTGAACCGTTTCATTATTACATTCATCAGTAGCTGTCCAAGTTCGTGTGATTGTATAATCGCCTGAACATGATCCTAAAGCTGTACTTTCAT